>NZ_JH376742.1:237-692 GCF_000233955.1 Paraprevotella clara YIT 11840 | reverse complement strand
CCTTTAGTTTTGCGCCTTTTTTTATAAGGTAAATAAAGGTCTTCTAACTCATTTAGTTCAAAAGAAGTCTCTATACGTTGGCGGAGTTCATCGGTAAGTTTTCCTTGCTCTTCTATCGAAGATAAAATGGTTTCTTTTCGCTTGCAAATATTGTCATATTCATTCTGAGCTTTAGCAATACGTTCAATTGCCACCTCGTCCAGATTACCAGTTTTATCTTTGCGATAGCGAGCTATAAAAGGAATAGTACAGCCTTCGGAAAGTAGTTCTAGAGTATGCTCAATAGCCCGTTCTGTCAGTTGTGTTTGATTTTTTATAAATAAAATATTGGCCATATTTTTGAAATTATGAGGCGGCAAAGGTAGCACAAAAAAGCTAAAAAAACAACAACTATTACCACCCTCTATTTATCACACTTTAGCTACCAGTCAACCCCTCTAATTCATCGAAGGATG
>NZ_JH376742.1:0-227 GCF_000233955.1 Paraprevotella clara YIT 11840 | reverse complement strand
GGATGACCGAACAATGAGCGAAGGATGACCGAACGATAAGCGAAGGATAAACGAACAATAACCCTAATTACTATAAATTTTCTTTTTTTTCTTTTGCAAGTAAAAATAATTGTATATATTTGCCACCGAAATAAGAAAAAGAAATCTTTATAGATTTTCTAACCAAAAGGAAATGCTATAAGGAGTAATAAAACAAATTATAAAAAACTTCATTAAATGAGAGATTT
>NZ_JH376741.1:278-382 GCF_000233955.1 Paraprevotella clara YIT 11840 | reverse complement strand
TCTATCCCGTTTTTGGCATTCTATTATCGCCTATGTTAGGGGCTTTAGCAATGAGCTTCAGTTCAGTAAGCGTTATTGGCAACGCCCTACGCCTAAAAAGATTT
>NZ_JH376741.1:0-179 GCF_000233955.1 Paraprevotella clara YIT 11840 | reverse complement strand
CCTAATAACTAACGACTAAATATAATGGAAATAGCACAAAAGAACCGTCAGTGGTTAGATGATTTAGCCCTCGACCACCCCGTAGTAATAGCAGGCCCTTGCAGTGCCGAAACAGAAGAGCAGGTACTCAACATAGCACATAGTCTTAAGGATACTGATGTGTCATTCTTCCGTGCTGG
>NZ_JH376740.1:272-500 GCF_000233955.1 Paraprevotella clara YIT 11840 | reverse complement strand
GAGAGTTACTCTCTATAAAACAAGATTTTTTAGGGTTTAAGTATTGGATAATCAAGAATAATCCCGCTCTTTTTCGAGAGTTTTCGAATAATATTATATGGAACAAGTGAAATATTCAACATATATGAAAAAAATACAAATGGTTGACCTACAAGGTCAGTATGAAAGAATTAGAAATCAGGTGCAGGCTTCTTTTGAAGAAGTGCTTAGTACTACTGCCTTTATCAA
>NZ_JH376740.1:0-181 GCF_000233955.1 Paraprevotella clara YIT 11840 | reverse complement strand
CTAACGGTACCGATGCGCTGCAAATAGCTATGATGGGACTCGGTCTGAAAGAAGGCGATGAGGTGATAACTGCCGACTTTACCTTTGCCGCTACCGCAGAGGTGATTGCCCTACTAAAACTAACCCCCGTGCTGGTAGATGTGTATGACGATACTTTTAATATCAATATCGAAGCTATAGA
>NZ_JH376739.1 GCF_000233955.1 Paraprevotella clara YIT 11840 | reverse complement strand
TCAATGCTTAGGGTAGCGTGGGGCACCGCCATCAAGCGACGTTTGTCTATCAGTTTACCTGTTACGCGACAGATACCATAAGTCTTATTCTCTATGCGGACAAGCGCATTCTTAAGGTCGCGAATAAACTTCTCTTGTCTAATGGCCAATGCCGTATTCTCTTCTTTGCTCGTTACCTTCGAGCCTTCTTCAAAAGCCTTAAAGGTAGGCGATGTATCGTCAGTACCATTAGTAGCGCTGTTCATATACGAACTGCGGATAAGTTCTAAGTCTGTCTGAGCCTTTTTTATTTTCTCTTCTATAATCGCTTTAAATTCTTCTAATTCTTTATCAGAATAGCGCACTCTTATATTTTCTTCCATAATATTCTGAGTATTTAGTTATTAATTCATTTTTTCAAGGGTGTAAAAATACAACTATTTTTGTAACTACCAAAAATAATTCCACATTTTTTACTCTTCAAGTGCTATTTCTCGCTGCAATGTCCATACCTCTACTTCTT
>NZ_JH376738.1:240-398 GCF_000233955.1 Paraprevotella clara YIT 11840 | reverse complement strand
GTAATCTCTTGTAAAGAAGAGAATACTGAATGTACTGTGCTCAGAGGATTTTTTCCTAACTCTAAAGATCCCTCTGTCGTTTTGTATGCTAATGATACACCTATTGACACAGTTTATTTAGATAAAGATAAGAATTTTATCTTTAATCTTAAAATAAA
>NZ_JH376738.1:0-151 GCF_000233955.1 Paraprevotella clara YIT 11840 | reverse complement strand
ATTTTGAAACGAAAGGAAAATTTCAGTACGTATTCATAGAGCCGAATGATAGCTTGGTAGTATATGCCAATGCTTATAATTTTGATGAGAGTATCTCATTTTCAGGAAGAGGGGCAGCGATTAATAACTTCATATTGGTTCAAGCAAACGA
>NZ_JH376737.1:208-420 GCF_000233955.1 Paraprevotella clara YIT 11840 | reverse complement strand
GAGGTAGATGCGCAAGGACGCAGAGAAAAAGAGACTCATTATATCAGCAATGCGCCTACGGAAAGCACTACTTATCAGTACAACCGCAAAGGGCAGGTAATTGAGAGTATAAAGTATGACAAGGAAGGCAACTTTGTGGAGAAACGCCTTTTTAAATACAACGCCCAAGGCTTGGTGGTGCGCATACGCACTTACAACAAAGACAACCGACT
>NZ_JH376737.1:0-170 GCF_000233955.1 Paraprevotella clara YIT 11840 | reverse complement strand
AAAACGAGTGATAAGACCTATAACCCCCAAGGCGATTGCATTCGCTGGGAAGTGCATAATAAAACTACTAAAGTGAAAATCGTTGAGACCTTTCAGTATACCTACGATACTCATAACAACTGGGTGAGTGCCGTGTACTTCGTGAATGGCAGTCCCACCCAAATTATAGA
>NZ_JH376736.1:275-512 GCF_000233955.1 Paraprevotella clara YIT 11840 | reverse complement strand
AATTAGCAAATTAGAAAATTAGCAGATTGGCAAATTCTGTGAGACTAGAAAGGTTCTCCTATAATACGGGTTTTATACTCTCCTTTTACTATTTGCCAGCACACTTCGTAAGAAAAAGCACCACTACCATTATGGGCAATAATGTAAATTGTATCTTCCTCTTTGTCATAATATACCGCATTATTATCAGTATACATAGCTACTTGGTACAAATCATCGTAGGCACTTTTGGGGATA
>NZ_JH376736.1:0-265 GCF_000233955.1 Paraprevotella clara YIT 11840 | reverse complement strand
TTATCAAATGGCTGTCTAGTAAGAGTAACACTAATGCCTTTACCAGCAATAGTGATACTATTGCCTTGCTCTTTACCTTTGCCAATAGAAGGAAATTCGTATATCTTCTTCAGGCGACTTTTATGTACATACCCTTTATCTACAGCAATCCAATTAAAAAATATCTCTTCACCAGTTTCATCTTCTGTAGTATCAAATAAAGTGTATACAAGCGTGTTGTTAGGCAAAGTGCCTACAATTTTGCTTTTTACGCTTTCTTTAGCGC
>NZ_JH376735.1:439-565 GCF_000233955.1 Paraprevotella clara YIT 11840 | reverse complement strand
AAAGGAAGCCCCTATACACTACACCGATATTCATCACTTTGAACAAATAGGCTTTATAAATGCTATGCTCGATATAGGAGAGCTTAGTTTGCCAATTAGCCAATTAGCTAATTAGTTAATTAGTTA
>NZ_JH376735.1:226-396 GCF_000233955.1 Paraprevotella clara YIT 11840 | reverse complement strand
TTATTTACCCCCTTTTTCTTTGGAAAACTTGGGGGTTTTATTTTCGTTTTTAGTGTAATTATCCCTTTTTTAGGGTGAAAATAAATGCGTTTTTATCAGAAATGCGAAAAAGTACGAAATATTTTATAAATAGCTATTTTGTATATTTACCTGATAATCTGTATTTTATA
>NZ_JH376735.1:0-126 GCF_000233955.1 Paraprevotella clara YIT 11840 | reverse complement strand
TTTAATAAAATGCTTGCATTTTTTTTTTTTGTTTTTACTTTGCACCGTCAATAAAAATAATTAGAAAATTAACAACTAAAAAAAAGGAACTATGCGAGACAAAGCAATGATGAAAAGACATTGGGC
>NZ_JH376734.1 GCF_000233955.1 Paraprevotella clara YIT 11840 | reverse complement strand
CTATTGGCTAAGGTAGGGCCTGTATTAGGGCTTATTGGTACCCTTATCGCTATGAGTCCGGCGCTTACAGGCTTATCTACTGGCGATATATCAAAGATGGCTAGCAATATGCAAGTAGTCTTTGCTACCACAGTAGTAGGGTTGGTAATCAGCTTAGTAGGTCTTGTAACCCTACAGTTTAAACAACGTTGGTACAGCAAAGAAATCAACCAATTAGACTATGTAAGTAGTGTATTAACCAAAAATCTAAAACAATGAAAACAAACCGCCGCCAATCACACCTAAAAGAGGATGATGCCGACCCACTAAGCGTAGTGGTAAACCTATTCGATGTAGCGATGGTGTTTGCTGTAGCGCTGATGGTTTCGATGGTGATGAACCTCAATATGCAAGATTTTTTTTCGGGCGAAGACTTCACGATAGTAAAGAAAAAAGGAGATGATATGGAGATACTTAGGCGCGAAGGACAGAAAATCACCAAATACAAAACGGTACAAGGGGCTACCCCCGATGCTTCATCGCCTCAGAAAAAAGGAAAACGTTTGGGCGTAATGT
>NZ_JH376733.1:209-605 GCF_000233955.1 Paraprevotella clara YIT 11840 | reverse complement strand
CATTTTATTACTCAGAAAAGTAAGAAGTTAGTTTATGGAATTAGTAAAAGCAAAAAAACATTTAGGGCAGCACTTCCTAAAGGATTTGAATATAGCACAGAAAATAGCTGATACCTTATCATTGGCAAACTACAAAAAAGTAGTAGAAATAGGGGCAGGTATGGGCGTTCTTACACAATTCTTACTCAAAAAAGATACAGAAGTATATGTTGTAGAGATAGATAAGGAGTCAGTGGCCTATTTAGAAGCTCATTATCCTGAGTTGAGAGGGAAAATAATAGCAGATGACTTTTTAAAGTATGATATAGCAGGCTTTTTGCGAGAACCTTTTGCTATTATAGGCAACTTTCCTTATAATATATCTACTCAAATAGTATTTAAGTTGCTTGAACTTAG
>NZ_JH376733.1:0-193 GCF_000233955.1 Paraprevotella clara YIT 11840 | reverse complement strand
ATTTAGCGGTATGTTTCAGAAAGAAGTTGCTGAACGTATTTGTGAACGCGAAGGGAGCAAGACCTATGGCATACTATCAGTTTTGGTACAAGCCTTCTATGAGGCAACTTATCTATTTACTGTTTCCGAAGGGGTGTTTAATCCCCCACCTAAAGTAAAGATAATGAGCTTCTAAATAGGCCACTGACTCCTT
>NZ_JH376732.1:222-432 GCF_000233955.1 Paraprevotella clara YIT 11840 | reverse complement strand
CTTTTCTACCTAAATTAAATAAAGCTATTAAAAAGTTAGGGCAAGATGAAGGAGTTGAAGGAGGCAATAGTACAAAAAGATTATTTTTTACAACAGAGGATTTTGGAATTCCTTTTATTTTAGAAGAAAGTGAAGAGACAAACTTTCCTACAAAAAAGGATATTGCTACTATATTACAAAAGTTCAAATTCCCCTTTGATCGTAATAAGA
>NZ_JH376732.1:0-163 GCF_000233955.1 Paraprevotella clara YIT 11840 | reverse complement strand
TTCCCCTTTGATCGTAATAAGAAATTAAGAGAAGAAGTTAAAGAACTTGTTTTAGAACTACAGAAGTCACTAAAGTCATATTTAGAAACTGTTTTAAAGGAATATAAATGGGAAACAGAGTACACTCCTTCTGATAATCAAAGAGATAGTTTTGATATTTTTG
>NZ_JH376731.1:436-738 GCF_000233955.1 Paraprevotella clara YIT 11840 | reverse complement strand
TACATTACATAGGTTAGACGGATAACTATAGTTATGGGTTACAGTAGCTGTACCACAAGTACTTGTAGCAGTAGCCGAAGCTATCCAGCTGCTGATAGTAGCCGAAGCCGTTGGCGCACTACATATCACGCTTAAGTTCGCTGGCAAGGTAAGCGTTGGTGTTGCTACATCACCCTTAGTAAGGGTAGCGGTTACTGAAGTAGTACAAGGGGCTATAACTTGGGTTACCTTAATATCGTCCATAGCCATATCGTGACCGCCAGACTCAGGGTTCACCATACTCACTACTACGTATACCGATG
>NZ_JH376731.1:236-426 GCF_000233955.1 Paraprevotella clara YIT 11840 | reverse complement strand
TTCCAAGCATTGGGATTATTTGCATTACGAGGAATTTCATTAGAAATAAAATTCTTTAGTGGTGTTGAATTATTTTCATAATCTGTTTTATTTTTATAGACTGTTAATTGTACCTTCGGATTATTACCAGGAGTTATAAGCAAGTTATAGAAATAAGCAGAAAAAGTAAGTGCTTGGTTAGGCAATACGT
>NZ_JH376731.1:0-222 GCF_000233955.1 Paraprevotella clara YIT 11840 | reverse complement strand
AGGCAATACGTTTACCTCACGAGCATAAATAGTTTGCAAAGTGCTCGGTGATGGATTCACAAAGAATATCCTACCATTTGTATTACCTGTATGGTCATTAGGAGTGCGCCAAACACTACTAAAAATATTTACAAGAAGGTTATGAGATATAGTATATTCACCTTCATTCAAGTCACTACCAGAGTGAGGTTTCGATTGCCCGTTAGCATTATAAACTGTATA
>NZ_JH376730.1:250-446 GCF_000233955.1 Paraprevotella clara YIT 11840 | reverse complement strand
TTATGAAGAGATTAAGTATGACTCTTATGGCTTTCTTGCTACTTGTCCCTATAGCAAGAGCCGATGAAGGTATGTGGTTCTTGATGTTTATCGAACGTCTGAACCAAAGGGATATGCAGAAATTGGGCTTACAACTTACTGCCCAAGAAATCTACAGCATCAATAACAATAGCTTAAAAGATGCTATCGTGCAGTT
>NZ_JH376730.1:0-216 GCF_000233955.1 Paraprevotella clara YIT 11840 | reverse complement strand
GTGCAGTTCAATGGGGGTTGTACGGCGAGTATCATCTCCAAAGACGGATTGGTACTAACCAATCACCACTGTGGTTATGGCAATATTGCTCAGCTCTCTACTCCAGAGCACAACCACCTACGCGATGGTTTTTGGGCGCGTTCTAAAGACGAAGAGCTATCGCCTAAACAGTCGTTTGTGCGCTTTTTTGTACGTATGGATAATGTTACTGAACGT
>NZ_JH376729.1:217-535 GCF_000233955.1 Paraprevotella clara YIT 11840 | reverse complement strand
ACAGTTATTGATGATAAAATAAATAGTTGTAAGGTATGCCATTAACAAAAAAAGAATTTCGAGATAATCTCATTTCATTACTAATAGAAAATAATATAAATATTAGTAGTGAGGATAAGTTTATAATAAAACCTATTAAGGAAAAGAATGTTTCTTATAATTCATTTGACGATTATGTTAGAATATGGTTTTTACAAGAAAAAAATATTAATAGATATTTTTATTTTCAAGAAGCTATAGATTTTTTATCTTTTTCTAATGAAAGATATCCTTTGTGGATTAAGGTAGTATTATTTGAAAAAGATCATTTTTTTTCTA
>NZ_JH376729.1:0-187 GCF_000233955.1 Paraprevotella clara YIT 11840 | reverse complement strand
TTGAGTTATATATTAGTATGCGATTTAGGAAGCCATCTGAATTGAAATATAAAGAATTAGGACATCCTCCTTTTATATTTGAAGATTTTAAGAATAATCAATTGGAATGAAATGGGGTAATGTTTCAAATGTGTTGTTAAAATTACAATAGCTTTACAATTAGTAAAATACAAAAGAACTAAACCTT
>NZ_JH376728.1:2653-3293 GCF_000233955.1 Paraprevotella clara YIT 11840 | reverse complement strand
AGGGGTAAGTGTTGTATCAGTAACCTTTACTGTACCAGGTTATTATGAAGTAACCGTAACTGACAGTGCTACGGGTTGTTATCGTAGTGTAAACTACGGAATAGCTAATTACGATAATATATCGATAAGTGCGGCACAAACCAAACCGGTAACTTGTGCAGCGGGCAATGATGGAGAGTTGACATTATCGATGAGAGGCTATGCAGGCAACTACACCTTTAGAGTAGTAAATGAATACGGAGTAGAGGTAGTAAGTTCTACAGCAGGTAGAAATGATACAAGTGACCCGAGAACCCAACCTATAGGAGGTTTAAGTGCAGGTAAGTACTATGTAGAGGTAACAGAAACACAGTACCCATATTGTACAAAAACCGCTACCTTAGCTACTTTATCAGGTCCATCATCAGCATTAACGGCAAGTACAACGATAACGAACCAGATAAAATGTGGTAGCGGACAAACAGGTAGCTTTATGGTAACAGCCGCCGGTGGCTGGGGCAATTATGAGTATCGCTTAACAGTAGGTACGCCAACGCCAGCAGCACATAGTGTATATGGTAATTATAGCAGTACTTCAGTGTTTGAAGGCTTGATATCAGAAACCTATACTGTATGGGTGAAAGACCAAAACGGCTGTGAG
>NZ_JH376728.1:2080-2643 GCF_000233955.1 Paraprevotella clara YIT 11840 | reverse complement strand
GTAACTAAGACTGATGTAAAGTGCTTCAGTGAAAGAGGTGGTAGCATTACGGTAAGTGGTACTACAGGCGGTAGTGGTAACTACACGTACGAACTGTGGGAAGTAGGAGGAGCGCAAATTTACGGAGCGCAAACTAGTACGACCTTTACAGGGCTTGATGCACGAGAGTATAATGTGAAGATAGTGGACGGTTGGAACTGCGACTTGACCATACCGGTAACTATAGACGAGCCACAGGAAATAAAAGTAACGGCTTCGATAGTAAGTCCAACTACCTGCTTACAAACACAGGCAACTATACAAGTAACGGCTACGGGTGGTTCAGGAGGTTATCAGTACCAATTAGGAGGTACAACAACCTATACCACTAGCAATCTCTTTACATTGCCACCAGGTACTTATGAGTTCTACGTACAAGATGTTAATTATTGCAAATCAGCAGCATCTAATAAGGTAGAGGTAGTAGCAGTACAAACTGTAAGCTTAACGGTAAATACAGCTGATGCGTTTGTGAAATGTAATGGAGAAGCTACAGCACGTATAACCTTCTCGGCTACAGGCGG
>NZ_JH376728.1:0-2070 GCF_000233955.1 Paraprevotella clara YIT 11840 | reverse complement strand
GTAGGAGGTTATCAATATAGCTTACACCAAGGCAGTCTAACAGCTACAGCAATGACTATCTCGGCTACGCAAATCAATGCGACTGACTGGGCGTTTAGCGGCTTGGCTACAGGTACTTACTTTGTGAAAGTGAAGAGTGGTTTAGACTGCGAGGATAATAGCTCTCAGATAGATATAAGAGAAGCAGACGCTATATCAGTAACCAGCACGGTGAGCAACGTTACTTGCAAAGGCAAGAATGACGGTAAGATAACTGTAACGGCTGAGGGTGGTACCGGTACGATAGTATATGCTATTAGCCCACGTTTTGATAGGGTAGTAGAGAGCGGTGTGTTTGAGAAATTAGCACCAGGAGAATATGTAGTGAGGATACAAGATGCTAATGGCTGCCATAGAGATGAGATATTCAAAATTACAGAGCCAGATTTGATCAGAGTACGAATAGATAAGCATACTGATGAGGTTTGCTATGGTGCTAATGACGGAACTATATCAGTAACTATTACTGGTGGTACCCAATCCTACAGTACTTCAATAGATGGTGGAGCTAATTGGTATCAAGGTAAGACCTTGTATACAGGTTTAGCATCGGGTACTTATACGATAAAAGTAAAAGATGCTATGAGTTGTACTACTGAAAGTGATCCGATAACAATAAAAGGTGGAGTAGACCTACAAGCAACAGCTACAGTAGAATACAGTTGTCCATCGAATAGTGTGAATAATGCTATTAGAGTGAGAGTAAATACAGATGTAGCAGCGCAAACTACCTTTGCTTTAGACGGGGTAGCGCAAGCAAGCAATTACTTTACTTCAGTAACAGCGGGAGTACATACTATTACGGTAAGACACCAAGGAGGCTGTGTACAAACACTGACTGTAAATGTAGAGAACTATGCCCCACTTAGTAAGACGGTAAGTGTGACCCATATTACTTGTTATGGACTAACTAATGGTGAGATACAGATAAACGTGATAGCAGGAACGGGTAGCTATACTTATAGTATTACACCACAGGCAGGTACATTTAGTGGTACTAATATGTTTGTAAACTTGCCTAAAGGACAGTATACTATCCAAGTGAAAGATGCTGTAATAGGTTGTGAAGTTAGTGAGCGTATCACTATAGAAGAGCCAGATGTATTGAAATTAGGTGTAGTGAAGACAGTGACAGAAACTTGCTATCAGCAATCAGATGGACAACTTGAGTTTATGATACAAGGAGGACGCGCCCCTTATAGCTATGAGCTAAAAGACTCACAAGGTAATGTGATAGACACCAGAACGGGTATAGCTACAGGCACAACGGTATCGCGTACTAATATGGCACCAGGAACTTATAGCTTAGAATTTAGAGATGGCAACTGTTCGCAAACCCACGAGATAACGATAGCAGCAGCACCTAGTCTGCAAGCAACAGCTACTGTAGGTTTTGAATGTTCGACAGTATCTACAACAAGTACAAATCCATATATACAGATAACACTTGCTAGAGATAACAGCGATGGTTTATTAGCTACGAATACCTTGTCATACTCAATAGATGGAGGTGTAACGAAAAAACCATTTGTAGGCTATGTAAATGGAAATATGCAAGTGTTGAGAACCCAAAAGATAGAGAATGATGGGGTATATACGGTAACGTTATACTATCGACCATTAGGAATGACCTCTCTATGTTCAAGTACCTTGGCAGGAACGGTAAGTGTAACGCGTTATCCAGGCTTGGAGATATTAGATAAGACTGATCCACGCGAAATCAACAAGGTTAGAGTGAAAGTAGTAGGAGGTAATCCACGAGAGGGAGATACACCTTATTCTATAACATTCAATGGCAGTTATGAGAATGGAGAGAGTGAATATATGCTTAAGCCAACAGACCCAACGAGTCGAGTGGTGAATGGACGTATCTTTAAGTTAGTAGTAGTGGAGGCTATAGATGCTAATAATTGTAGTTCTACACTTACGATAGAGAAAGAGTATATGAAGTCAGTACCACCTGATTTCTTTACGCCTAATGGTGACGGACAGAATGACGGTTGGGATCCTGATATATACCGCAGTTATCCT
>NZ_JH376727.1:278-558 GCF_000233955.1 Paraprevotella clara YIT 11840 | reverse complement strand
TCTTGAGCTTCAAGAGTAATAGTGGCTGCAAACAAAAGCACCACCATAGCGATAAGTTTTTTTGTCATAAGGTACTTGTATTAATAACATTTATTCTTGCGTAAGTGCACCAAAAACTGTGCCAAATTTTACTGCGTCTTCATTAGTACAGAACTGCATGTCGATGGGCAGGTAGTATAACCCCTCCCAGCTTTGCTCAAACCGCACATAATCTTTCTCGGTAGTTAGTACACGCAAGCCTTGCAGTTGTTGCAATTCTTTATCAGTAAAATGATGATGG
>NZ_JH376727.1:0-268 GCF_000233955.1 Paraprevotella clara YIT 11840 | reverse complement strand
CAATTCTTTATCAGTAAAATGATGATGGTCAGGAAAGGCTATATGCTGAAAGTCAACTCCTTTACTCTTTAGAAAATCTAATAACGGCTGCGGATTGGCTATGCCTGTTACTAAGGTAAAAGGTTGTTGTATAAACGATTCTAAGGGACTTTCGCCTGCTGCCGAATACACTTGCTCACTATAGGCTATAGTAGCAAAAACAATAGGAGTTTGTGGGCGGGTCTTTTTCTGCAACTGTGCCACAATACGTTCGCGTTCAGCAGCAGAT
>NZ_JH376726.1 GCF_000233955.1 Paraprevotella clara YIT 11840 | reverse complement strand
ATGAGCACCGGTCTAAAAAGGTAAGTCTTTTTAGCCCGGTGCTCGTTTTTATATTTCGTTTTGTCCTATCCTGAGTAAGTATGTACACTCATTTGAGCAGTAGGTAGGTAGTTCACGCCAAACCAACATACCAACAAAAGGATAAATGCTATCCCTACAATTACGAAGCTTTGTAGTGGTTTACGCTCATTATGATTGTACTTGTGATGCAAATATACCAAGTAGCCCAACCAAGTGATGAAAGCCCACGTTTCTTTAGGGTCCCACGTCCAATAGTGTCCCCACGCTTCTTTTGCCCATAGCGCTCCGAAGAGCAACCCAAAGGTTAAGAATACATAACCCACCTTTATAAGCTGGTCTATCACAGCAAATATGCTGCTAGTTTCTTGTCCTTTTTTATATCTATAGATGCCATAAAAAGCTGTAAGCGATGCCATACCTAACATCGCATAGGCAAAGATATATACGATTACGTGCGGTATAAACCATACACTTTGCAGTGCTGGCATTAGCGCTTTGTTCATCGTATC
>NZ_JH376725.1:242-609 GCF_000233955.1 Paraprevotella clara YIT 11840 | reverse complement strand
CAAAAATCGCTCTCTTATACAAAGACTTATAGAAAAATTAGCAAATTAGCAAATTAGAGAATTAGCAAATGAATACAGAAATAGAAAATCATAATACTAAAGCCTATTTTGGTAAGTTTGGCGGGCAATACGTGCCTGAAACAGCTATGTATGCCCTTACTGAACTAGAAAAAGAATATCAGAAAGCTAAAAACGACCCTGCTTTTGAAGAAGAACTACAGGATTTACTCAAAAACTACGTAGGGAGACCCTCTCCTTTGTATTACGCTAAGAATCTTAGTGCTCATTATGGGCAGGATATCTACCTAAAGCGCGAAGACCTCAACCATACAGGGGCTCACAAGATTAACAATGCGTTGGGACAGGT
>NZ_JH376725.1:0-204 GCF_000233955.1 Paraprevotella clara YIT 11840 | reverse complement strand
TGCCGAAACAGGTGCGGGACAACACGGCGTGGCTACCGCTACGGCGGCTGCTCTTCTGGGGCTTGAATGCGATGTATATATGGGGGCTGTAGATATTGAACGCCAAAGACTGAACGTTTTTAGAATGGAACTTTTAGGGGCAAGGGTAGTATCCATCACCGATGGGCTACAGACACTAAAAGAAGCTACCACTGCCGCTATACA
>NZ_JH376724.1:334-627 GCF_000233955.1 Paraprevotella clara YIT 11840 | reverse complement strand
GCACTGCGTACCGAATAAGGAGAGCCTGAAAGAATGACAGCGGCAAAGCTATCGATGTCCTCAGGCAAGTGGTTGAAAGGGTGTATTTCGCAATACACATTAAGCTCTCTTACTCGTCTGGCTATTAGCTGGGTATATTGAGAGCCGAAGTCTAATATCAGTAGGCGTGCGCCCTGAAAGGTGTTATTATTCATCGTTAAGAGTTGCCGCAGCAGTTAGTACGGCTTGTTTTAAACTTTCTTTGTAATTGATAATTTTATCGAGTATAGCAGGCTGCTGACTGGCTAATATTT
>NZ_JH376724.1:0-324 GCF_000233955.1 Paraprevotella clara YIT 11840 | reverse complement strand
CTGACTGGCTAATATTTGTGCTGCCAAGATACCAGCATTCTTAGCTCCATTGAGGGCAACGGTAGCTACAGGCACCCCGCTGGGCATCTGCAATATAGAGAGAACAGAGTCCCAACCATCTATAGAATTACTACTTTTTACAGGCACGCCTATGACCGGTAGAGGCGACATAGCGGCAAGCATACCAGGTAAGTGAGCAGCGCCACCAGCCCCTGCAACAATAACATTGAAGCCTCTGCGATGCGCATTGGTGCCAAAATCCATTAGTTTTTCAGGAGTGCGGTGTGCCGATACTATATCAACCACGGTTTCTATGTCGAAAGA
>NZ_JH376723.1:268-427 GCF_000233955.1 Paraprevotella clara YIT 11840 | reverse complement strand
AAAACTTGCCAAACTTCACAATCGTCACAGGCATCATCCATATCCCTATGCTCGAGAGTATAAGATAGAAAATCCCCATTTTCACAAAAGGTGACGGCTTAACACTGTTCTTCAAAAAGAAATGCGCATAGAAATAAGTGCAGATAACAAAAACCGACG
>NZ_JH376723.1:0-198 GCF_000233955.1 Paraprevotella clara YIT 11840 | reverse complement strand
ATATCCCTGAAAAGGAAAGCTAAAAAGCATTCCTAATACCGAAATTTGGGTTACAGCAAACAAAATACGATAGCGAAACAGAGGTTTATGCCGTATTTTTACCGATAAATACGCACTATCAATCACCGTATGGGGCTTTTCCTCTTTAAACCTGACAAAATAGTGTAGCAAAAGGCTCGATAACAATCCGTATACAAA
>NZ_JH376722.1:270-1089 GCF_000233955.1 Paraprevotella clara YIT 11840 | reverse complement strand
CTAATAGCAGCAGTTTTTTTTGTTCTTCTTGGGCTAATTTTTTCTTTTTATTAGCGTTGTCTTGGGCTATTTTGCCTACGTTCTTCAGGTGGGTAAGGCTGTCGGCACGGTTTACACTGGCAATACGCTTGAGTTCGGCAGCTTGGGCTGCAATAGCACGGGCAAAAGTCTCTTTTTGCTTAGCGGCTTCGGCTTGCAACTCGCGACGGTATTCGGTATCGTATTTTTGGTAAATGGTGTGCTCTTGGTCTTGCAATCGCTGTTCGCGGATAAGCTGTATAATGGTGCTGATGCTAAAGTCTCGGCGTATGGCAGCTATTTGTGCTTCAAAAGGCTGCATTTCGCTACGGTAAGCATTGGCTTTGTCGGTGCCATAAAGGCTTGCTATATGAGCAGCTTGTTCGTTTAGCCACGCAGCAAAGGGGCTTGGGTGATTGAGCGGGTACACACCTTTTGGTGCATCACTATCGAGGGTGAGCACTCTATAAGGGGCGGTTACTTTGGTGCCCGTAATTGGTACTATCATATACCATATTCGGCTTGTGGAACTGCCTTTGACTTCTTTTTCGTTGAGCCTATAGCCGTGCATCTTCAGCAATATGCGTATGTTATTGTATAGCTGATTGACGGTGGTTTTGATATGATTGAAAAAGAATTGATATGCCAAAAGGGCATTTTTGGAGCATTCGTTTTCGTGTGAGCGGTTTATTTCGGCGTGGTATTGGGCATAAGCTAAATCGACTTCGCGCAATACGAGGTTGAGCACGGGGATAGCGGCTGGGTAACTGCCTTGTTCGAGGTGTTTTTGTAGGTATTGTA
>NZ_JH376722.1:0-251 GCF_000233955.1 Paraprevotella clara YIT 11840 | reverse complement strand
CGAGGTGTTTTTGTAGGTATTGTATCCGCTGGCTAAACTGTGGGTAAAATTCGTCTTTTAGGTGCTGATTGATATAATCGGCTTTGTAAAAGGCAGCTCCGCACGGGTTGGAGAGGGTGAGGAAAGCAAGCGATACAATAGCGGTTACTGCCTCGATAGCTGCCCCAACGATGAGAGCAGGCGGGAAAAATATGCCTGTTATCTCGGCTGATGAGGCTAATATGGTACCTACAAGGTTGGTTACTTGAGTG
>NZ_JH376721.1:169-366 GCF_000233955.1 Paraprevotella clara YIT 11840 | reverse complement strand
GCGCTTATTGTATTATATTTTTAAAGCAAATTAAGATTGTAGTTTAAAGTTGATAGGGTAAGCAAATGTTACTGGGGTAGGTTTACCACGTTGTTTACCTGGGATAAGCTTAGGCAATTTTTCGATGATACGTTTTGCTTCAGCTTCCAATAGTTTATCAGTACCACGAACACCTAATACAGTGATAGTACCATCAA
>NZ_JH376721.1:0-113 GCF_000233955.1 Paraprevotella clara YIT 11840 | reverse complement strand
GAGCAGCAGGTGGATAGACGAAGTTTTTGCTTACGTGTTTATCCAAGTTTTCTTTGAAGCACTGAAACTGTCTGTCTTTAGGCTCGTTTTTGCAAGCATCAAACATCGGTTTA
>NZ_JH376720.1 GCF_000233955.1 Paraprevotella clara YIT 11840 | reverse complement strand
CTCTACTATATAGGTATCCAGGACGTGTACGAAGCTCTCGATATATCACATAGTCATTAGTCTTCTCATTTCCTACTACCGAAATCTTATTGAAGTAAGCTGGTTTACCTTCTTGTATACGCACTTCAAAATTAATTGTATCATTCACCACGGACGTTTCTACAGGATGCACTTGCGAAAAAAGATAACCACTGTTCTGATACAAGTTAGAAATATCTTCAGAATCTGGATTAGTAGAGTCTTGTATACGTTTCTTTAACAATACGCCATTATAGACATCTCCTTTCTTTATCCCTAATACTTGATTGAGTACTCGGTCGTTATATACTGAGTTACCTAAGAAGCGTATATCACCAAAATAGTAACGTTTTCCCTCCTCTAACGCTATCTTCAAGTCAATATTTCCGTTTTTATTTCTGATAAGTGTATCACTCACTATACGCGCATCTCTATATCCTTTCTCTTTGTAAAAATCAATAAGTCCTACTAAATCCTCATCGTAATCCTTCTTCACATATTTCGAGCGCTTCC
>NZ_JH376719.1:357-578 GCF_000233955.1 Paraprevotella clara YIT 11840 | reverse complement strand
CCAAAGTAATAACCTCGCTAACGAATAGTGGTTATGCGGCATTCCGTATTTCATCATACCGTCCTAATTCGCACATACTTATCTTCACCTCAAATAGACGTTTGCTTACTCAGTTGAACCTTTTGTGGGGAGTTACTACTTTCTATTATGATCGTTTTGTCTCTACTGACGAGCTTATAGAGGATATTAACCATATAGCCAATGAAAAAGGCTATGTAGAT
>NZ_JH376719.1:0-311 GCF_000233955.1 Paraprevotella clara YIT 11840 | reverse complement strand
GTGAACTTTGATAAAAAAGGAAGAAGATAATTCACAAAAATAAACGATAAAGGCTGCCTATTAATTAGGCAGCCTTTTTATTATGCTTATAGTATAAACAAAAAAATAACGCCTTTTTAGGCGTTATTCTTTTATTCAGGGTGGAATATGGGGCTCGAACCCACGACCTTCGGAACCACAATCCGACGCTCTAACCAACTGAGCTAAGACCACCATCTATGTTTTTCGAGTGCAAAAGTACAGCTTTTCAGTATATCTACCAAATTTTTTACTAATTATTTTTTATAATAGTATTTAAAACGCTGATTGTC
>NZ_JH376718.1:403-673 GCF_000233955.1 Paraprevotella clara YIT 11840 | reverse complement strand
TTGAAAACCCATCGGGCTTGACCTTGCAAGAAGCGTTAATAACACAGAAATACCTTTGCACTCGAACAACGAACCGCCATTACGTGCCTTAAGTGTTTAAAACAGGGAAAATAGGTAAGTCTTAATAACACTCTTATCTTTGTGAGATAGCTTTTTGTAAGGCAACAAAAAAATCCATTGACACATCTCTTTTTGAAATATTATCAATGGATTTCTAATTTTTAAAAGACACTGAGAAGCTATCCTATCTTTAAATTCTTTAATCGTTCG
>NZ_JH376718.1:0-393 GCF_000233955.1 Paraprevotella clara YIT 11840 | reverse complement strand
TCGTTCGGCAGCAATTTCCATATCCTTGCTGATTTTCTCATTGGTGATTTTAGCATAAATCTGGGTAGTTTTGATATTCTTATGTCCCATCATCTTGCTAACACTTTCCAAGGGAACCCCTTCTGTTAAGAACAGAGTACCAAAGGTATGGCGTGCCCAGTGAAATGAAATGGGTTTTTCACGAATGATGTTACAATCTTTCATCATCTTTCTGATTAAGAGGTTGCAATTAGCATTGGAGGGTGTAGGAAACAATGCCTCTGTACGAGTCGTACCTTCATATTTTTCAATAATTTTCTCGGCTATATCCAACAGACGTACATTACAGGGCACATCAGATTTCTGACGGCGTTTGATAAGCCATTTGTTGCCGTCAAAGAACGATTGTAAGTG
>NZ_JH376717.1 GCF_000233955.1 Paraprevotella clara YIT 11840 | reverse complement strand
TCAATGTATTTGATTGCTTGACCTACTGTTTGGATATTTTCAGCTTGGTCATCTGGGATTTGAATATCAAATTCTTTTTCAAACTCCATAATCAACTCTACAGTGTCTAATGAATCTGCTCCTAAGTCGTTAGTGAAGCTCGCTTCTGCGTTCACTTCATTTTCGTCTACGCCTAACTTATCAACGATAATGGCTTTAACTCTTGATGCAATGTCTGACATAATTTTTCTTTTTTTATAACTATAATTACTGAGTGCAAAAGTAAGCATTTTTTTTGAATAGCAATCGTTTTCGAACAAATATTGTGCTTTTTTTTGATGTTAAAATACCAAAGTCGTTTATTATCAGGGGGTTATTAACTGCAATAGTATAGCTTCTTTTTGTCTTTTAAAGGGTGAAATCAATCGAAAATTATGAATTTACTTTAACAGATAAAACCCTACAAAACAAACTTTTTTTTGATAATTAAAAAAATAACTGTACCTTTGCAGCGTAAATGGTGTTA
>NZ_JH376716.1:242-586 GCF_000233955.1 Paraprevotella clara YIT 11840 | reverse complement strand
GAATTCTTATTATAGGCCCTCTTAGTGCCACCGTTTGGATTATATGGTCTATCTTTAAGAGTGTAGATAACTTAGTACCCAATATCTCTCGCCAATACCCAGGAGCTGTATTTGCGGCTGTACTGTTCGGTACGGCACTTATCGGCTTTGTAGGTAGTAAACTTATTTTGGGGCAACTATTCGTTAGCCTAATGGATTATATAGTGGCGCACATACCTGGGGTGAAGATTATCTATTCGTCTATTAAAGATATGCTGGCTTCGTTTGTAGGCGATAAACGCAAGTTTACCAATCCTGTGTGGGTGCGTGTTAATGAAACGCCTGAAATATGGCGTATAGGCTTC
>NZ_JH376716.1:0-232 GCF_000233955.1 Paraprevotella clara YIT 11840 | reverse complement strand
TCCTTACCCAGCATACTATGAACTTTACAAATCTGGAAGGTATGGTAAGTGTTTATCTGCCGCACTCTTATGCTATATCGGGGTGGGTAATCGTTACTTCTGCTGAAAATATTAAACCTGCTGAGGGTTTTACCGCCCAAAAAGCTATGGAGTTCGCCCTGAGTGGGGGTATCCTTAAAAGTGATAAATAATATCAAAAAAATGCCCGTTAGCTTTAGCTAACGGGCATTTT
>NZ_JH376715.1:301-552 GCF_000233955.1 Paraprevotella clara YIT 11840 | reverse complement strand
CGAAGAAGTAGTCGTTACCCCCTATAAATTAACAGGTTATTTAGATATTGACGCCAAAAATGCACCCGTAAACAGCAATAGCAATACGCGTTATAGCATCTCAGGTTTAGAGATAGGCTACGAAAGCAGAGCAAGCGCAAGTGCTGTAGGGCGAGTGTTAAGCAGTGTTATGAACCCTGCCGACCTGCTGTATAGGTCTTTTAGCAAAAAGGGCAAAGAACTGCGGAAACTACGCGATATAAAGAAAGACA
>NZ_JH376715.1:0-291 GCF_000233955.1 Paraprevotella clara YIT 11840 | reverse complement strand
CGATATAAAGAAAGACAATAAGCTAAGCGATGCCCTTTCTACTCGTTACGACCGCGAAACCCTCTTAGAACTATTGCAAGTAGACCGCAGCGAATTAGAAGAAATCATACGTTCTTGCAATTATTCTAATGATTTTATAATGACAGCCAACGACTTACAAGTATTAGAGGCTATCAGTCAATGCTACGAAGAATATAGAGTACTACACAAGAAAAAAGACAAATGATAAATAACAAATGACATTTTTTTTGAGAAAAAAAATACAAAATACTTGTTATTCCAAAAAAAATA
>NZ_JH376714.1:234-374 GCF_000233955.1 Paraprevotella clara YIT 11840 | reverse complement strand
ACGTTAAAGGTATTTACAAACAAAATGCAGGATTCTAATATGAAAACAACAGTATACAAATTCGCCCTTATAGCAGCTATATTCGGCTTGTTCAGCTGCGACGAAAAACACGAAGGCGAACTTATCAACGATAAAGAAGC
>NZ_JH376714.1:0-163 GCF_000233955.1 Paraprevotella clara YIT 11840 | reverse complement strand
ATAGACGAACAGAAACAAACCATTACCGTCTATGCTCCTTGGTCAGCTTCCCTTAATAGTATGACTACCTCCCTCAGCTTGCCTGAGGGGGCTACCTCAGTGCCCAAAGCTGCCGCTAATGTAGATTTGAGCAGTGGCGCTAAGTACCGCATCTTCAACGGCA
>NZ_JH376713.1 GCF_000233955.1 Paraprevotella clara YIT 11840 | reverse complement strand
AAGCCAATCATTTGACGATTTCGACATTTACGACAATACTTATATGATACTCAACAAGCCTTTTGTTAGCCCATTGGCAGAGTTTGGTTATGGGGTGTATCTATACGTGCTAAGCGACACCATACAAGACGGCAACCGCTCGTTCTACCGCATCAACTTCTTCCCCCGAGATGACCAAGATTTAGCACTCGAAGGGAAGTTTGAAGTAGATACTAAAACCTATATAGTAAAATCAATACAAATGCGTACCACCCCTAAAACAAACATCAATTTGGTACGCGGTCTCTCTTTTGAGAAGTATTTTAGCATACAAAATGACAGTATCTACCTACCTGAACGCGAAATTCAGGAGGGCGATTTTACTCTTTTGACTAAAAAAGACGAAGAAAAAGGATTATATGTAAAAAACAACATATCTTTCTCGCATATTATCCTCAACCAGCCCAAACCTGCTACCTTTTACGACCAACAAGTAGTAAAAATATCAAAAAACCAGTTCAGAAAGGAAGATAGTTATTGGGACACCCATACTATCGGTGGAACTGACTTAAC
>NZ_JH376712.1:404-533 GCF_000233955.1 Paraprevotella clara YIT 11840 | reverse complement strand
TAATGGAACGCTTACAGGTTATGCAGGAGGTCTTGATAGAAAGAAGTTTTTATTAGACCTTGAGCGTCAAAACTTATAAATTTTTATATCAGTGGATTTTAGAACAGTTATTCCTATTTCCAAGGTTAG
>NZ_JH376712.1:0-394 GCF_000233955.1 Paraprevotella clara YIT 11840 | reverse complement strand
CTATTTCCAAGGTTAGTACTTCTATTACTTATCATAGTAGTATTGTGAGTTTAGGCTCCTGCTTTGCTGTGAATATGGGTGAAAAGTTTGCTTATTACAAGTTTCCGATAACACTTAATCCCTTTGGTATTCTTTTTCATCCTTTCGCTATTGAGAATATTATAACTCGAGCTCTACAGTCAATACCTTATGTAGCTGAAGACTTTTTTCTTCATAATGAACTATGGCATAGTTTTGATTTTCACTCGGATATGAGTCATATTTCACTCAAAGAGTCAATATCTTTAGCTAACAGGCAACAGACATTGCTTTATGATACATTGCATAGAGCTAATTTCTGTTTTCTTACACTTGGTACAGCTTGGGTATATATCTATAATAGTACTGATAGAAT
>NZ_JH376711.1:285-585 GCF_000233955.1 Paraprevotella clara YIT 11840 | reverse complement strand
CGTAAAGAATGCTCTTACTAATGAAGATAAGGGGGTAGTACTCTTTCACGGTATTGCAGGTTCGGGCAAAACCAACTATATCAAATGGCTTACGAGTCAGATACCCAATAAGAAATTTATTTTTGTGCCTACCTCGATGATAGCCTCACTTACTGACCCTGCTTTTATAGGCTTGCTTATCGAGAACAAAAATTCGGTATTAGTGCTTGAAGATTGTGAGAACTACATAGCCGAGCGTACCTCCTTTAATAGCAATACTGATGTGGTATCGTCTATACTCAATATAGCTGATGGAATGCT
>NZ_JH376711.1:0-237 GCF_000233955.1 Paraprevotella clara YIT 11840 | reverse complement strand
TATCTGTACTTTTAACTCAGATATTTCGAAAATAGATGCTGCCTTGCTCAGAAAGGGTAGGCTTATAGCAGAATATAAGTTTAAAGAGCTGACCGTAGAGAAATGCAATAAGTATTTGCAATCAACAGATAGAAATTTAGTAGTAGAAAGGCCTTATTCGTTAGCTGAATTGACCAATATAGACTCTAAAGAACTAAAAGCAGATAACAAACAATCTAAAATAGGCTTCAAATGATA
>NZ_JH376710.1:291-407 GCF_000233955.1 Paraprevotella clara YIT 11840 | reverse complement strand
TCAACCTTGACAATAGATACTGAAGGAAATGTAAAAAAAGCTGCCGAGGGATTATCAAAAAATTACATCACTGAATATAGCTATGGAATAGCAGAATCAATGAACTTGATAGTGCC
>NZ_JH376710.1:0-168 GCF_000233955.1 Paraprevotella clara YIT 11840 | reverse complement strand
CCCATAGTAGCTGCTCCTGCTTATATAGGAATAGTAATCTTTTTCTTCTTTGTATTGGCTCTTTTCACCGTAAAAGGACGTTTAAAAGTTTGGTTATTAGCCGGAACTATCATAGCTTTAGTACTTTCGTGGGGTAAAAACCTTTCATTAGTCACTGATTTTATGATT
>NZ_JH376709.1:277-444 GCF_000233955.1 Paraprevotella clara YIT 11840 | reverse complement strand
GCAAGTGATAGGCAACGAAACCAGAGCTCAGCTTGACGCATTAGGCAAGCACGCTGACCACGTAATAGCTTGTGTAGGCGGAGGAAGTAATGCTATAGGTATTTTCACTGCCTTTTTGTCTGACCCTCGCACACATCTGTACGGTACTGAAGCCGGCGGTGAAGGCA
>NZ_JH376709.1:0-238 GCF_000233955.1 Paraprevotella clara YIT 11840 | reverse complement strand
AAGCACGCCGCTACTCTTACACTGGGCAAAGAAGGTATTATACACGGAATGAAAACCTACGTATTGCAAGATAAGTATGGACAGATAAGTCCGGTACACTCTATTTCAGCAGGGCTTGACTACCCAGGTGTAGGGCCAGAGCACGCTCATCTGTTTGAAAGTGGGCGGGTTACTTATGCTCCTATCACCGATGCCGAAGCAATGCAAGCACTGCTATTCACCACTCGCAAAGAGGGTA
>NZ_JH376708.1 GCF_000233955.1 Paraprevotella clara YIT 11840 | reverse complement strand
AAATGCAAATCGGCCTCCTCATCGTCTGAAGCATAGAGTACTGCCTCGCGGAAGTGCTCTTCGAAAGGGGTTGCTATCTTTTCTGAATGACGGTGGAAAGGTAGCAATCCTTTAGGCATATTGCCATAATTAAGTCCCTCTTCGTTTAGGAGGCTATTGACGATGATGTGTTTCTGAATATCTTCGTTTAATGAGGCAAAGTCGGGGTGGTGCTTATCGATATAGGCTTTGAGAAGAGCATAGAAAGCAAAGCGCTCGAGGCTATCGAAGAAAGCGCGTATTTCTTTATTGCCGGTACGATTGACATAGGCGGTAAACGACTCGCGGTCGGGTTCGAAAGCATCGCGGAAAGCAAACAACGATTTAAACATACGCGTAGCCGCACCCGAGGCGGGTACGAACTTGAGTATGGTATTGCCCTTCTTGCGGTGTTGGTAGATAGCGGCATATTTGGCGGCTTCTTCTTTGGGTAGAGGCAGTATACCATCGTCTATGACAGCGGCTTTATATAGCTGAAT
>NZ_JH376707.1:268-536 GCF_000233955.1 Paraprevotella clara YIT 11840 | reverse complement strand
AACGTTTACTATCAATAATCCTGATACCTATACTATAGAGGTGACTTCGCCAGCTTTGCCATCAAGCTGTAAGTTCACCATCAGTCAGAAGATTACGAAAGAAGTAACGCTTAAGCCTAAAGCTACGGCTAAAGCGTGGAAGGGCTGTAACCTACGTGTGATAAACTTCCAAGCAGAAGGAGGTCAAGGGCCTTATAGCTTTGCTATCTGGAGTATAGATGGTGTGGTACAGAATAATTATCAAAACTATTCTGATATACAACCTTCG
>NZ_JH376707.1:0-249 GCF_000233955.1 Paraprevotella clara YIT 11840 | reverse complement strand
ATGCACAAAATGCGTATGCACTTACTCCAGAGATAGATATATATCCGGAAAGTTTCCTTGGCTATTCTATCAAAACACGTAATATAGTGTGCGGCTCATTAGCTAATTCAGGGCAAATATCTATTACTTATAACACCCAACAGAATGTAATTTCTTACTTATATAAATATGATGATTTAGGAGGAGAAACACTTGTTTCTTCAAATACTACAGGGTATTTTTATAACTTAACAGCTGCAAAGTATAAAT
>NZ_JH376706.1 GCF_000233955.1 Paraprevotella clara YIT 11840 | reverse complement strand
AACTTATTATCCGCGACCACGATCGTGATATTTTCAATAAGCGCAAAGCTCTAGTACAGCAAATAGTAGATGATCTTAACAAACAAATACCCAATGTAGCTGTAGCTGAAATAAAAGACCAATATTATAATATGGGTGAAAAAATTAAACCAGTGATGCATATTGTAGAAGTAGCTGAGCGCGCAATGAAGGAATTGGGTATCACACCTATTACAAAACCAATCCGTGGGGGTACTGATGGTTCACAACTTAGCTTTATGGGCTTGCCTTGTCCTAATATTTTTGCAGGAGGCCATAATTTTCACGGTAAATATGAGTTCGTACCTGTAGAAAACCTCGAAAAAGCTACTGAAGTGATTATTCGCATTGCTGAATTAGTAGCAAAAAAATAATCAGTTATTAGTCGTTAGTACTTAGTCTTTAGCTATTAAGTACTAACGATTAATTTCTAACAACTAAAAACTATAAAAAATGCCAACAATATCACATAGAGCAAAATTATTATCAAAAGAAGAGGTTATAG
>NZ_JH376705.1:485-1401 GCF_000233955.1 Paraprevotella clara YIT 11840 | reverse complement strand
ACATTGCGTGTATCTAAGTCATACACACGGCAGGCCTCTTCTATTGCTTGCATTATCAAATCTCTTGACTCTATTGCCTGCTTAGTATCACTCCAATTATTCTGGTCTGCATCAAAATTTATCATATACCAAGCATACCCAAAGCTTGCTAAGTGATACGGAGCTCTAAACGAAATAATAGTATATTCGGGCGGCAGTGCATTAGCAAACGAAAAAAGATCCTCTTCATTACTGCCATAACCGTGCAACATAAATATCACCGGAGAACGCTTTATCTTTATCTGGGGTTCGCGAATGATGTATTCTAACGGAAGTTTCTTATTAGTGTCCATAACTACTATTTTTATTACTCATTCAATATCAATTGATTATTGGCTATTACCCCTAATACTTTCCCTTTCATAGTAGCTCCTATAAAGGCACTATTCTTAGAAGCCGAAAGTATGTCCTCTTTTGTGAATACCGAAGTACCTTCTGGGGTAAATAAGGTAATGTCAGCCACTGTATTTACTGCTATAGGAGTTGTAGCTATACCGAAACGTTTACGAGCAGCTGTTAGCAGTGTTACGGCTCTTTCTACAGTAGTGTATTGGCTCAAAACACCCCATACATTTTCTAATCCTATAGTACCAAAATCAGCTAAATCAAATTCTTTAAACTTAAGCTCTATATCTAACGGATTATGGTCTGAAGTCACAAAATCTATCACACCGTTATCTAAGGCTTCTCGTAGTGCAAGCACATTCTCTGTATCTCTTAAGGGGGGTAATACTTTATAATTAGTATCAAAATTATCGAGCACCTCATCTGTGAAGTGCAAGTGGTGCACTGCTACACTGCAAGTTACATCTAAGCCTTTTGCCTTTGCCTCAGCTATAAGGGCTACTGACTTAGCAGTGGAAATTGTAGGGATATG
>NZ_JH376705.1:0-475 GCF_000233955.1 Paraprevotella clara YIT 11840 | reverse complement strand
CTAATATCGATAAATCTCTTGCTACACATAGTTCTTCTGCTAAAGCAGGAATACCTTTTAGCCCTAAGCGCGTACCCTCTATGTGTTCGTTTACTACGCCTTTGCCCATTATCTTAGTATCGTTAGGAAACGAAATTACAATACCATCAAAGGGCTGTGTGTACTGTAGAGCTATTTTCAGCAGGTTGCTATTGCTTATAGGTTTTTTATAATCGCCAAAAGCCACTGCTCCAGCGCTTTGCATATCATATAATTCTGCCAAATATTCTCCTTTACTCTCTACTGTTAGTGCTCCTATAGGGTAAGCTGTAGCTACACAATAGCGCGTTTTATCTTTTATATAAGTTACGGCCGCCTTACTGTCAGTCACAGGGTGTGTAAGCGGATTAATAAGCAAATGTGTAAAGCCACTCTTCTCAGCGGTCAGCATACCATTAGCCAAGGTCTCTCTCTCTTCATAGCCTGGTTCGCCAAA
>NZ_JH376704.1:278-425 GCF_000233955.1 Paraprevotella clara YIT 11840 | reverse complement strand
TCGATTTCGTCTACCACCTCGCAACCTCCGTAGTAGCGCCTGCCAGGGTACCCCTCGGCATATTTGTTAGTAAGGATAGAGCCAGCAGCTTCCATCACTTGGTCGCTTACGAAGTTTTCCGAAGCAATCAGTTCAATACCTCTTTCC
>NZ_JH376704.1:0-206 GCF_000233955.1 Paraprevotella clara YIT 11840 | reverse complement strand
ACGATTTTAAAAGATTTTTAAATTACTATTCTATATACTCTCACCTCTTTATACACACCCTTATAGTATAACCAATCGGGGAGTGTTGCTACTACTGTAAAACCTACTTTCTGAAAAAGGCTGTTACTGACTTTATTGTCGGCAGGTATATAAGCTACCAATTGGTGTATATCTAAATAGCTTTTCACGTGGGCAATTAGTGCCGT
>NZ_JH376703.1:711-893 GCF_000233955.1 Paraprevotella clara YIT 11840 | reverse complement strand
AATGCTACCTTTGTGGCATCTTTTTGATAACCACTCAAAAAAACCTAAATGTATTATGCAAACCGAACTAATTATTACCCTTGTAGTGCTACAAGTCGCTTTTGCTATATGGGCACTCTCTGACCTCTTTAAAAGGTACAAGAACGAAAAGAAACAAGACATTACCTTATGGGCGCTGATGA
>NZ_JH376703.1:0-701 GCF_000233955.1 Paraprevotella clara YIT 11840 | reverse complement strand
ATTTTAATACAATTTATAGACGAAAGAGACAGTTTAGTCTGCGCCGTCTAAACAGCTTAGAGCAAGATTTCAGCTTTACTAAAGTCTACCCTGCTCTTTTATTATTAGGTATCTGTCTGATGACTGTTAGCGCTCTCTACAAAGAAACAAACACACTGCACCTGCAAGACTTAGGCATTTTCGCCATCGGATTAGGTATAGGACTATTTGTAGTGAGAGTAGAACAAAGCAAACGGCAGACACTTTAGCCCATAAGCCTATCAGTAAATATTTGTAGCTTACTGATTTTATTACTATTTTTGCACCTTATTAAAGTAAACACTAATGGCAAAGAACAAAGAACTCAGTGTAGAAGAACAAAAAAGAGAAGCCCTCAAGCTAACCTTAGCCAAGCTAGATAAGGCCTATGGCAAAGGAACCGTACGCGCTTTAGGCGACAGCCCTGTAGAAGATGTAGAAGTATACTCTACAGGTTCTATAGGCTTAGATGCAGCCCTCGGTGTAGGTGGCTACCCCAAAGGGCGCGTAATTGAGATATACGGTCCCGAATCATCAGGTAAGACCACTCTTACCCTACACGCTATAGCCGAGGTACAAAAAGCTAAAGGTACAGCAGCTTTTATAGATGCTGAGCACGCTTTTGACCCTGTATACGCACAGCGTTTGGGCGTAGATGTCAAAAATCTATTGGTTACACAACC
>NZ_JH376702.1 GCF_000233955.1 Paraprevotella clara YIT 11840 | reverse complement strand
CCCTAATCTTTTAGCAAGCTCATCTAAATCAATCCCTTCCCCACCATTAGTTGCAGGCAAAACGATTAAAGCAACAAAATAATTTTCAGGGGTAACTCCCGATGCTTCCATTTTTGCCTTAATTTTTGCCACAAGTTCATCAAGAGTGATTGCAGGAAATTCTGCTTTTCTATTCTGAATAAAATCAGAATTAGATAGCGGAAATAACCATAGTTCTGCAAATAGATCAATAATAATGGTTCTAAGTTTTTGTTTCCTTTTAGGAGTTTTTTCACCCGTTTGAGGAAGCTCCTTTTCAACCAATCTAATATCGTGAACAACCCCATTTATTGGTTTCTTAAAAAGAAGATTCCATCGTTCTTTATCTAACCGGCCACGTAGATACTTTGCTACATAGTACTCTATGAGAGTTTGTGGAGGAGTAAATGTATAAGGACTAGTTTCAAAAATATCAGGTTCGTTATATTGGTCTGCAATCTCTATACTTTTTTTCAGTAAGTCGCAAATATCCATTATAAA
>NZ_JH376701.1 GCF_000233955.1 Paraprevotella clara YIT 11840 | reverse complement strand
TATACTCATTGGCACTCACGCCTTGTTAGAAGATAAGGTACAGTTTGCTAACTTGGGCTTGGCTATTATTGATGAACAGCACCGTTTTGGGGTAGAACAGCGTGCTAAGCTCTGGCGCAAAAATACCTTGCCGCCTCATATATTAGTAATGACTGCCACTCCTATACCGCGCACTTTAGCGATGAGCGTGTACGGCGACTTAGATGTGTCGGTAATAGATGAGTTACCCCCTGGTAGAAAGCCTATTAAAACCATACATCATTTTGAAAATCGACGTGCAGAAACATATGAGTTTGTCAAAAAAGAAATAGACAAAGGGCGACAAGCGTATGTAGTATATCCGCTGATAGAAGAATCAGAAGCCTTAGACTTTAAAAACTTAACCGAGGGTTACGAGTATATCAGTGCCTCTTTTCCGCTACCTAAATACAAAGTCTCAATAGTGCACGGCAAGCTTAAGCCTGCGGAGAAAGATGTCGAGATGGAGCGTTTTGTGCGAAACGAAACCCAGATAATGGTGGCGACAACTGTCATAGAGGTAGGGGTCAATGTGCCTAATGCCTCAGTGATGGTTATAGAGAGTGCCGAGCGCTTTGGTTTATCGCAACTGCATCAGCTACGCGGACGTGTAGGGCGTGGTAGCGAGCAGAGCTATTGTATACTGCTGACAGGCAACAAGATGAGTAATGATACCCGTACGCGTATGGAGACAATGGTGCGCACTAATGATGGTTTTGAGATAGCGGAAGTAGACCTCAAACTGCGCGGGCCTGGCGACCTAATGGGCACTCAACAGAGTGGGGTACTTGCCCTAAAAATAGCTGATATTGTAAAAGACCAAGAGATACTAAAAGCAGCCCGTGCCTATGCTATCGACCTCCTCAAAGCTGACCCCGACTTAGTCCAGCCAGAGCATCAATGCGTAGCCTACACCCTCGACCAACTCCAACGCCACAAAAACCTATGGAAATACATTAGCTAATTAGCAGATTAGTTAAGACTTTAATAAAGTATGCACCTGTATTTTGTGTTGATAATCAGTTGATAATGTTGCGAATAGTATATTTTTACTAAAAAAATATGCAAAATATTTGGAGGTTATAAAAAAAGGTTGTACTTTTGCACCCGATTTAAAAACGTAAGGGTTTTTAGCTCAGCTGGTTCAGAGCATCTGCCTTACAAGCAGAGGGTCACTGGTTCGAATCCAGTAGAGTCCACAAAACAAAAAAAGGCTACTCATTTTTTGAGAGCCTTTTTTTGTGTTTAATAAGTAAT
>NZ_JH376700.1:369-458 GCF_000233955.1 Paraprevotella clara YIT 11840 | reverse complement strand
ATGTGTATACAAAAAGACAGAAAAACTTTGTCAGCCTACCATTACGCTAACGGCAGGGGCTGGTTTCGATACTTATGTGTGGACAACCG
>NZ_JH376700.1:0-286 GCF_000233955.1 Paraprevotella clara YIT 11840 | reverse complement strand
GGTACTATAGTAGGTGCTGCTAATGGGCGCAGTATAGTAGCCTCTTCACCAGGGGTGTATAAGGTTACTAAAACCAAAGCGGGCTGTACTACTATGAAAGAGGAGTTTACTGTACTTAGCAATGATGCAGATGCCGACCACCCTATAGAGAAGATGATACAACAAGGGTTAAGTGGTCAGATATATGTATGTTCTTCAACCGGTAGAAAATACCCACAAGTATACCTATGCGGTAAAAATGCTTCTTTAGACCTTACTGTTACTGTTAACAATGCTGAGAGATTTG
>NZ_JH376699.1 GCF_000233955.1 Paraprevotella clara YIT 11840 | reverse complement strand
GTTGCAGTCCCTGTACGCGCTTATAGAAAGAAGGTTTGAAAGCTTGCTTACCAGCTATCTGTAGTAATTGCTTTACATCAATAGCTGAGATTATATGACTAGCCCTGAAAGTCTGTCCTTGCTTAGTATGCACCGCTGTAATCTGTTGCTCGCTGCCATAGCTGAATGCAACAACTTCAGTTTGACGATAAAGATTCGCTCCATAGCGCTGTAACTCCCTAATAAGCAAGTCGGTTATCTGGCTACCTCCTTTGGTAAGTCGGTAAGCACTCTGTATATATGAATTAACTGAAAGCGCGTGTACATAGAGAGGCGTTTGAGGCGCAACCCCTGCATAAAGGAAACTTGCCCCCAAAAGCACTGCTTTAAGTCGTTCGTTAGTAGTAAGATTATCTAAAAAATCGGAGAGTTTTATAGAAAGAGTAGCAACATCGTAATGTACTTCTGTAGCATTATAACGGTAAAGTGGAAATTTATCGCAAATAGTACGTATTGTATAGACATATTGCTCTAAAGCCTTTCTCTCTTCAGGGAAATAAATAAGCAGCTGCTTTACGAAGTTTTCATACCCTTGGGCGTGAGGGT
>NZ_JH376698.1 GCF_000233955.1 Paraprevotella clara YIT 11840 | reverse complement strand
CTTCGTCCATTATTTGTAGGAATACATCAAATACTGAAGTATGGGCTTTTTCTATCTCATCAAAAAGTACGATAGAGTAGGGCTTTTGTCGGATTTTATTCACTAATAAACCACCTTCCTCATAGCCTACATACCCTGGAGGTGCCCCATAGAGTAAGGCTGCTGAGTGTTCTTCTTTGAACTCTGACATATCGAAACGGATAATAGCGTTTTCATCTTGGAAAAGGAATTCGGCTAAAGATTTAGCCAATTCTGTCTTCCCTGTTCCTGTAGGTCCCAAAAAGAAGAAAGAACCTATCGGTTGTCCTGCTTTGCTCAATCCAGAGCGATTTTCGAGTACAGCCTCACTGATAATAGCAATAGCGTGGTCTTGCCCTACTACCCGCTCGGAAAGAATAGCATCCATATCACTCAAACGCTGTTTTTCCTCTTCTTTGAGTTTGCCTATAGGAATATTCGTTTTTTGAGAGATGAGTACGGTTAAGTCCCATTCGGTGATGTGAGAACGTTTTTCTTGAGCTACTTT
>NZ_JH376697.1:231-430 GCF_000233955.1 Paraprevotella clara YIT 11840 | reverse complement strand
CAAGGTAAAGACCTTATATGCTTTTGGTTCGGTACTTACCCCAAAGTTTAATGAAAATAGCGATATAGATTTGATAGTAGATTTTAAACAGCAAGATGTATCGGAATACGCGGCTAACTATTTCAATTTAAAATTTGCTTTGCAAGCTATTTTCAACCGAGAGATTGATTTATTAGAGGAAAAAGCGGTTAAAAATCCT
>NZ_JH376697.1:0-221 GCF_000233955.1 Paraprevotella clara YIT 11840 | reverse complement strand
GTTATATGATGTGCTTAATGCTATTGTTGAGATAGAAAGTTATTTTGAAGAACATACTACTTTTGAAGAGTTTAAAAGTGATTTGAAAACCAAAAGAGCAGTAGAAAGAAATATTGAGATAATAGGAGAAGCTATGAATCGTATTTTGAAGAAAGATAGTGAGATTCAGATAACACAAGCACGTCAGATAGTAGATGTTCGCAATAGAATTATACACGGTT
>NZ_JH376696.1:257-433 GCF_000233955.1 Paraprevotella clara YIT 11840 | reverse complement strand
TATAGTATAGTGTCTACTTTTGGACAGCTTAATTACGATTATGATGACCGTTACCTTTTAGGACTTACTTTCCGCTATGACGGTACCTCAAAACTACGTGATAATAAGTTTGGTTTCTTCCCAGGAGCTTCTATAGGTTGGAATGCTCATAATGAAGAGTTCTTCAAAGAAGGAAA
>NZ_JH376696.1:0-247 GCF_000233955.1 Paraprevotella clara YIT 11840 | reverse complement strand
TCATAATGAAGAGTTCTTCAAAGAAGGAAAAGTTAGTCAAGTGGTGACCAGACTAAAACCACGTGTAAGCTATGGGGTAAACGGAAATATTGATGCTTTGACCATAGATAATGACTACTATTGGTTATTAGGTAAATATAGTGTACAATCTCCTTATAATGGTAAAAAAGGTTATGTGAATACCTCTGTACCTTTGTACTATTTGAAATGGGAAAAAGCTACTACGCTAAACTTTGGTTTAGACCTT
>NZ_JH376695.1:292-504 GCF_000233955.1 Paraprevotella clara YIT 11840 | reverse complement strand
GGTTGTGGAAATAAGAAATCTCCATATTAAACACTTTGTCGTGCTTCAGTATAGGGGTCGATTCTTCGGTCTTCCCTACAAGCTCAAAGTCAGCGTTTTTTTCAAATTCAAAAGTAGTCGGAATAGGTCCATTGGGCGGGATGTTCTGTCCGTACAGCTTCCAACCAGCCTCTATAGTAGCCTTAGCTACCAAGTAATATTCAGTATCATTG
>NZ_JH376695.1:0-223 GCF_000233955.1 Paraprevotella clara YIT 11840 | reverse complement strand
TTCTCAACGCTGGTAGACCACTTTACAGGGGTATAAATTTGTGCCTTTGCTATCGCAACAAAAGCAATAAGTAGTAATGTAATGAGTTTTTTCATTGGTCGTTCGTTATATTTAAGGGTGCAAAATTACAACAAAATAATGATTTGTACAATTTTTAAAGTTACTTCTAAAGTGTATTTTTCCATTATAAAGCTCGTGTATGAGCTCCCCCTTCGGAGGAAGT
>NZ_JH376694.1:242-939 GCF_000233955.1 Paraprevotella clara YIT 11840 | reverse complement strand
GGCAGGTATATCTTGCCCATTAGCTGTTACTATTTGCGTAGTACTTACTACCTGACCACAAGCCTTTGGTACTTGATATACAGTGATATCGTCTATACAGAAATCATTTCCCCAAGCATGTGAAGATGAACCGTTAGAACGGAATTCAATAGTAAATTCGGTGTGAGTACCTGAGTTAAATGTTCCTTCATATTTATGCCAGTTATTAAGCCCTGCACCACAGATAGAGTTAGGAACCTCTCCCGTATTTTTAGAAGCTATCACAGTATTATCATTTGCTACTAATACTACGCGAATATTAGGCTTAATCGCATTTTGAGAACCTCCCATTTTTTCATCTTCACGGAATAAGTTCAAAATAAAGAACTCCCATTTTATTTCAGAATTAGGAGCTATTCCTGTTACTTTCTTTTTATAGAACACATCACCATCAGAAAGAACTGCTTGCGCATTTGTTAAGAAGAAGCGTCCTTGTGTATCTGTACCTCCTGAAGTATGATCAGGGACAGGTACCCACACGTGATTTGGAGCGCAAGTTAATGACAACATACTTTTTCCATGCCCAGCACCACCTGCCATAGGAGTATAAGTAGCATTATATTGAGTAGGATTAGTTACTTCATAAGCTCCCACTCCTAATCCAAAAGGCATCGGTGTTGTTGTTGCTGGTAAACTTGTTCTTGGTCCACTACCAAAA
>NZ_JH376694.1:0-232 GCF_000233955.1 Paraprevotella clara YIT 11840 | reverse complement strand
ACCAAAAGTCTCTTTCAATAGCATCACTGGTGAGGGCGCATTTCTGTACTCATATTGTACACTTACTGAGTGTGTACCACTTGCTACATTAGTATATACATAAGTAGTAGTATAAGCTGCTCCATCTAAACTATAAAGGTATTTAAGCGCAGGGTCTGGGTTTTCTACACCTATATTAAGGATAGCCTTACCATCGCAGCCGTAGAATACCTCTGTTTTGATAGTAGGTTGC
>NZ_JH376693.1 GCF_000233955.1 Paraprevotella clara YIT 11840 | reverse complement strand
TTCTCAAGTCCAAATGCTTTTTTTGCTGAGAAGAAAGAGGTGGTAGACATCTCGTATGCAGGCGATATAGTAGGATTACACGATACTGGTAATTTCAAAATAGGCGATACATTAACTGAGGGAGAAGTATTGCACTTCAAAGGAATACCGAGCTTCTCACCTGAGCATTTTAGGTATATTAACAATGCTGACCCACTAAAATCAAAACAGTTAGAAAAAGGTATCGACCAGCTAATGGACGAGGGGGTAGCACAGCTCTTCCGCTTAGACTTCAATGGCAGAAAGGTAATTGGTACAGTAGGAGCCTTGCAGTACGAGGTAATTCAGTATCGTTTAGAACACGAATATGGGGCAAAATGTAGTTATGAGAATTTCCCTATTTATAAGGCTTGTTGGGTAGAAGCACCAGATAACCCTAAAGACCCTGAATATGTAGATTTCTTAAGGGTAAAGCAGAAGTATTTAGCAAGAGATAAACAGCAGCAGTTGGTATTTTTAGCCGATTCGGCTTTCTCTATAGAAATGGTAAAGCAAAAATACCCTAGCTTAAAGCTGCATTTTACATCAGAATTCTAATATAAAACGAAATATAAAAGACAAAAGACGAGGGCGTGATGCTCTCGTCTTTT
>NZ_JH376692.1:348-614 GCF_000233955.1 Paraprevotella clara YIT 11840 | reverse complement strand
GTATAAGTCTGTAGCTATAATAGGCAAAAAGCAATGTTCTGAAACTATTGTTTTAAAGAATATAGTCTTTATTTCATCTAAATTCTTATCAGAATAATAATCTGATACTATTTTTTCTAATATTTCTATTTTAGAGGAAAAGTCGTCTTGATTTTCTATAAGTATAACCCCTATATTTTGATTGAAAATTCTCAGCTTCATTAAACTTTCTAACTCACCAATAGATAAAGTTGTAAAATCGAGGAAAATAGATTCGTTTTTTACAT
>NZ_JH376692.1:0-338 GCF_000233955.1 Paraprevotella clara YIT 11840 | reverse complement strand
TTTTTACATTCAATATCTTTTTACTAATACTTTTAAAAGAGAAACCTATGTTTAGAAACGCACCTTTTAACTCAATTATTTTAGGATTTACGTTATTTAAATTGGCGGTATTAATAGCTGAGCTCTTGAGAAAAGCCCAAGAAATATTAGTTGTATTTTGGGCAAGGGTATGTAAATCTTCTATCTTATGGAAAGAATAATAAAGACCTAATGACTGCACCCATTTATAAAAATCTTTCATATTGTTTATGCTTTATAGGTAAAAGCTATATAGGAGAAGTAAATTCCTATAATTATAAAGAAAACACCTGTAATAAAACCAATAACACGCGCCATAT
>NZ_JH376691.1:201-678 GCF_000233955.1 Paraprevotella clara YIT 11840 | reverse complement strand
TTACAGTAATAGTTACTGGTACGGTTACCTTGCGGGTAGTGCGTGTGGGGCTGTTTTTCTTCTTTGTTGCCATTGGAATTGAAATATTTATTGGTTATTAAAATTGTTTTACAAGGTAGCTGAATATATAGGGTATTACCTTGTATGTTATTTTGTTCTTACTCATATTTTTGCCTTGCTTTTTGGTACTGCATTCGCTTATGTGCTCTTCGGCAAAATAGTGTTCGTGATACACTGGGAAGCCTAATATATCTACGCCTATTTGATAAGACGCTACGTTTGTTATTACAGTGGTGCTCATATTCTAATAAATTACTTCGTATACATTGCTTTGTGGGGCTGGGGGCAAGCTAATTGCTTCGGGCGGGCGGCTGCCTGTGCCTAACTCTTTGGGTATATCCAGCATCTGCTGATAGTAGGTGCTGTAGCGCAACTGGGTGGCTGGTAGGGCATTGTACCTGTTCTTGCTGGGGTATA
>NZ_JH376691.1:0-191 GCF_000233955.1 Paraprevotella clara YIT 11840 | reverse complement strand
ATTCTAATAAATTACTTCGTATACATTGGTTTGTGGGGCTGGGGGCAAGCTAATTGCTTCGGTGGGCTGGCTGCCTGTGCCTAACTCTTGGGGTATATCCAACATCTGCTGAAAATAGGTGCTGTAACGCAACTGGGTAGCCGGTAGGGCATTATACCTGTTCTTGCTGGGGTATATATAGTTCTCTCGGT
>NZ_JH376690.1 GCF_000233955.1 Paraprevotella clara YIT 11840 | reverse complement strand
TAAAGCACATACGCAATATGCTGTTATATTTGGTAATGAAGTGAAAGGAGTAGCACAAGAGGTAGTAAGCCTTAGTGATGGAGTGATAGAGATACCTCAGTATGGTACAAAACATTCTTTAAATGTTTCAGTAAGTGCTGGAATAGTAATTTGGGAAATGACAAAGTTACTTAAAGATTTAGCTAACAATAAATAAGATTTAAAAACAATTGATTATCAGTTACTTTTGTGTTAAATTGATATTAGTTAGTAAAAAAATAGGTGATAAATTTGGAAGTTATGAAAAAATAGCTGTATATTTGCACCGCTGAAAAGGAATAATCTTATTGTCATCTATATTTATTGCGGGAGTAGCTCAGTTGGTAGAGCGTCAGCCTTCCAAGCTGAATGTCGCGAGTTCGAACCTCGTCTCCCGCTCAAAAAAATAAAGCCTACTAAGTAATTAGTAGGCTTTATTTTTTTATTCTTCTTTCAATAGAATTCGCTTTATTTATCCTTCATAAAATACTTTTCTTTTGCGTATTTATATATTTTGTGGTAATAGTATGAGGCAGTAGTAATACCTATTACAAAGAGAATGGCTCCGATTATAGCTTCAGTAGGGTTGAGGCTTTTATGGAAGTAATAATCTAAGCTAAG
>NZ_JH376689.1:328-712 GCF_000233955.1 Paraprevotella clara YIT 11840 | reverse complement strand
TGTAACTCATTAAAAAGAAGAATAGTTGTTGGTCAAGAAAAAGTAGGTGTAGAAGGCGAAGACTATACTCTTCATTATTACAAAAGGAAAATAGGAAGTAGAGGTTTTTTGAAAATTAATGTAACGGAATATGGTGAGCCTCTTTCAAAAAATGAAATAGCAATTAGAATTAATGGTATTAATATTTTAGGAAAAGAAGAGCCTTCGTATTATCTTGATGTTAATAAGAAATATAATTTTTATATAATGGGGGTAGGTGCTGGTAAGTACTTGTATATAAATAACGTAAAGGTAAGAGAAGGAGATTCTATTATACTTAATGTACATTTAAAAGATACTTTATGGATTGAGTAAAGTAAGAATGAAGCAACGAACGAGGAAGAC
>NZ_JH376689.1:0-318 GCF_000233955.1 Paraprevotella clara YIT 11840 | reverse complement strand
GGAAGACTGGGAGGAATGGGAAGGCTGGGAGGAATGGGACTGGTGGGAGCGGTGTAAGAGAGAAGAGCAAGAGCGCAAATAGGCTTAGAACCCACAAATGAAATTCTTGTTTAACCTAAAAAATAAATGTTTTTTATGAAACCTTTTTTAAAAAGAGATGTAAGAAGCGCTATATTTGTTGTTACCCTTCTTACTGCAGGAGTTAATATTGCTTACATTGTAGTAACAAATCTTGAACCCAAAGTATTTTGGACTATGATGATTAATGTCTTTATATGCCTATCTACTGGTATATCTGCTGGTATAGACATTTACAAA
>NZ_JH376688.1 GCF_000233955.1 Paraprevotella clara YIT 11840 | reverse complement strand
GCTAAAATAGTATTTCTTAAAAATGGATACAAAGAATGGGAAGGCTCTAAGGATAATATCTTCCAAACAGATAACGAAGCTGTAACTGATTTTGTGTATTCTTCTGAGCTCTTCAAAAAAGTACGAAAAGCCTACTTACAAGAGCATAACAAATAAGATATCAAAAAAACAAAAAGAGAGAGACGCTATATTGTAGCGTCTCTCTTTTTTATTATTCACTTTTCTCTTTCACTGGTAAAAAGAAAGCACGAGGTTGGGCTCTAAAAGCACGCCACACACAGCCTGCTAAGTGCTTCAATTCTGAAAGAGGTACTTCGCGCGAACGCAAGGCTATCCAAAGCGAGAGCAGAAAGCTCACTATAAAATTGCCAAAGCCTATAATACCAATCCCCAATATACACCAAATAATATTCTCAAGGCTAATAATAAAATCTACCCCATAAAGTCCATAGGCTAAGTTACCACTGGCAAAGGTAATATGCCGAATGTCAATCGGTAGCTTAAAAAAATCACCAACAACCCAAGCACTCCCCATAAATACCCCAAACCATATATTAGAAACCACTGAAGGCCACTTCTGCTGCATCCAGTTAGCCACCCGTTGCATACGCTT
>NZ_JH376687.1 GCF_000233955.1 Paraprevotella clara YIT 11840 | reverse complement strand
AAAGCTGAAAGTAAAGAAGCTGCTCCTGCGGCTGCCCCAGCAGCTACTAATGCTAATGACCGTGTATTTGCTTCGCCTTTAGCTAAAAAAATAGCTCAAGATAAAGGTATCAACCTAACAGAAGTAAAAGGTAGTGGTGAAAATGGACGTATCATAAGAAAAGACGTAGAAAACTTTACTCCAAGTGCTAAAGCAGCGGCTCCTGCCCCTGCAGCTGCATCGGCTGCTATACCAACAGTAATACCTGTAGGTGTAGAAGTAACTGAAGAAGTGAAGAACTCACAAATGCGTAAAACAATTGCTAAACGTCTATCAGAATCTAAATTCACAGCGCCTCACTACTATTTGGCAATAGAAATAGATATGGACAATGCGATGGCATCGCGTGCTCAAATTAACAGTTTGCCAGATACAAAAATATCATTCAACGATATGGTAGTAAAAGCGTGTGCTATGGCTCTTAAGAAACACCCACAAGTAAATACCTCTTGGAAAGGAGATGTAACCGTGTATAACAAACACGTAAATGTAGGTGTTGCAGTAGCTATAGAAGACGGATTAGTAGTACCTGTAATCAAATTTACTGATACGCTAACGCTTACCCAAATAGGTGCTTTAGT
>NZ_JH376686.1:228-347 GCF_000233955.1 Paraprevotella clara YIT 11840 | reverse complement strand
AGAGCAGCAGCCGGATTATCTGTACTATCTGCCCCAAAGTTAGTACCCCAAGAGTGATTTAAGCGGAATTTTATTTCGCCATCAAGAGCTATATTCTTCACCACCCAAGAGTTAGTACT
>NZ_JH376686.1:0-104 GCF_000233955.1 Paraprevotella clara YIT 11840 | reverse complement strand
CTATATCAGCCCCTCCTGACGAAAGTGTACCGTTAGAACCTCCGAGGTTTACACCCCAGTCATTGTTCTTTCTGAACTTAATTTTGCCAGCAGACAAAGTAGCA
>NZ_JH376685.1 GCF_000233955.1 Paraprevotella clara YIT 11840 | reverse complement strand
GTGCATAGCGTTTACTTACTTCCATTATAAGAAAATTTAGATATTGTTTTTTTCAGAGCGCAAAGATACTAAATAATTTTGAATTGCGAATTCTGAATTAGGTTTTAATACCTAACTCCTATATACTAAAACAATTCGCCCATTCCTCACGTTCCCCTACTTTTAGACGAACATTGACATCTGATTTGTAGACCTTCTCCTCTAAGAATTGTGCTATCTTCAGAGAATCTAAAGGCTTATCTTCTAAGAGATACTCACATTCTTCTACATACGAAAGCCAAGAAACATCTAAGTGAGTAGGGATACCTTTAGCTTCACCTTCTTCGGCATTTTTAAAAAGACCTGGCACTCCATCTCTTATTGAAAAAAGAGGAAAAGTGCAATCGTTTTCAAATATAAAAAAGGAATTTGTTGTCTATTAATTTCTATAATAGGATTTTGCTTCCCCCGCTGGCGCAAGCTTGCAGCTTGTGCCCAATTCAGAATTCACAATTCTCTCCCCGTCCTACTTGTCCCACTCGTCCTACCTGTCCCACTTGTCCCACTTGTCGCACCCGTTCTC
>NZ_JH376684.1 GCF_000233955.1 Paraprevotella clara YIT 11840 | reverse complement strand
ACTAAAGTGCGTTACCTCATTGGGTAGCAGCTGTCGCTCATTGTTAGGAAATTGATAATACACCTTAGCATCATTAGGTAGTAATAACAACTTAGTAGTTGCGGGCACTGCTACCTCATTCACCCAAAGCGACTTCAGATAATGGCGAGTATCCTCTATCTGCAATCGGCGTGTATTGATATTTTCTACTGGTTGTAAATGAAACTGACCTAAATGCGGACTATTGATAGCTTCTGTAAAAAGATATAACTTCTCTATAAAGGCATTTCTATCGTCTTCAAAAAGACTTTCTAAACTATCAGGAGTCGCTACTGTATAGTAGTCTCCTTTCTTAATACTAGTTTCATCTATCGTATAGGGGACACGTTCTTTTATAGCACGTGCCTCTATTTGTGTGATCAGGTCAGAGTACTCTTGTTGGGCTACCCCTGCTTGTATAGTTGCCTCATAGCGTTTAGCTATTGTAATGAGGCATTCTCGAACATTAGTAAGCTGATAACGAGGCGATAAAAAAAGGCGTATAGCGTAAAAACCAGCACGTTTCTC
>NZ_JH376683.1:387-967 GCF_000233955.1 Paraprevotella clara YIT 11840 | reverse complement strand
CTTTAAAATATTAGGAAATACTTTTCTCTTTTTCTTTCTGTTATTTATGGCAGGCTTTGTGTTTAACAAACTATATTGGAAAATCAAAAAAACGAAATAACCTTTAAAAAATTCAATTATCTATGAAACTAAATCTTTTGATTGCTACTACCTTATTTACACTATGTGCTGCTGGCGGCTATGCACAAGTGACTATCAATCAAGAAGCAAATATTGCTGAAGCAATGGAACTAAAAAAAGAAGTAGCTCGAAATGAAAGTGCTTTTCAGGTGCAGATTTACAACGGCAATATCACTGAAGCCAACAAAACCCTTTTAGAAGCTAAAAATACCTTTAAGCAGTACCCCGTGCTTCTATCATTTGAATCGCCTAATTACAAAGTACGTATAGGGAGCTTCCGCACCCGTTTGGAAGCAGAAAAAAACCTTTTTGAAATCAAAAAGACTTACCCAGCAGCTTTTGTAGTAGGGTTAAAATAAGCTTCTTTATAAGAGGGGAATATTATGTTTAAGAAGAATTCACTGCGCTTTCAGATTTTCTTGAGTATGACACTCTTAGTCTTGGTGTCATTTGCTCTTTT
>NZ_JH376683.1:0-333 GCF_000233955.1 Paraprevotella clara YIT 11840 | reverse complement strand
ATACCGTCAGCAAGCGCTTGAGTACCACGATGAGCGTCTGATTGACAAGGAGAACCAAATAAAGATGCAGATACAATACGTATTCTCTCAAACTACTTTTCCTGTCGAGACCCCTTATATTCCTCTCATTTTCCGAGAGGATATATATACTATTGCCAATATCCAAAACCTAAACTTTGCTCTCTATGACCTCGACGGTATCTTGCTAAAAAGCTCTAAAGCATCCCTTTCTCCTGACCAAGATGCTTTTTTCATTCCTCCCTCAGTGCTTCAGCAACTCTCTTCTACCCTCAATAAACGTATTGCTGAGCATCACGAAGTGGCAGGCAGAGG
>NZ_JH376682.1 GCF_000233955.1 Paraprevotella clara YIT 11840 | reverse complement strand
ATAAAAACGGCAACCTTTTCAAAGCAAATTATGAGCTTTATAGCTTTACTGAAAATGGTGCCTTACAGCAGTTGCTCATTACCTATATAAATGATTTAAATGCAAAGGCTATTGCTAAGAGAGTAGTAAACTCAATTGCATTTAAAACAGAATAACACCTAAAATCGTTAATCAGATGTTTAAGAATATCATATTTGCCAATCCTGAGTTTTTCTGGCTGCTATTGCTTTTGCCACTAATGCTACTTTGGTATTGGTATTGGAATAAGAAATCACAAGCTAATGTTACTTTTTCGACTACCATAGCCTTCAAGAAGACGAAGAGTTGGAGCGATGCTCTTTACCACTTGCTTTTTGTGCTGCGTATGATAGCTATTGCGCTGATAGTAGTAGCCCTTGCTCGTCCACAGACGCATTCAGAGAATGCTAAGACCAAAATAACAGATGGTATTGATATAGTAATGGCGATTGATGTATCGGCTAGTATGTTGTCGCAAGACTTGAAGCCTAACCGCTTTGAGGCACTGAAGAAGGTAGCCTCGCAGTTTGTGAAAGACCGTCCTAATGACCGTATAGGTTTGGTAATTTACGCAGGCGAAAGCTATACTAAAACCCCTGTTACTACCGACAAATTGATTATACTAAATGCCCTTTCTGAAATCACTTATGGGCAGATAGAAGACGGTACCGCTATAGGTATGGGCTTGGCTACGGCTGTAAACCGACTTAAAGAAAGCAAGGCTAAGAGTAGGGTAATTATCCTATTAACTGATGGGGTGAACAATACCGGTTTTATAGACCCACAAACGGCAGCCGAGTT
>NZ_JH376681.1 GCF_000233955.1 Paraprevotella clara YIT 11840 | reverse complement strand
TACCGTACCATCGCTATCGCCCTTACAACTTACATTCTTTATCGCTACTTTGGCTATACTAAAGGTATTCGGATTAGGCGAAGTATAATCGTAATCTATCATACAGCCCGTATCTTTATGCCCTATCCAGAATTTATGCGTTGCATTAGGGGTTACTGCAAAAGTACCTGTCGATTGCCAAGGAGCAGTACCTATCGCTGCCGTAGGAGCTGTAGCTCCCTGTGCGTAGTAAATAGTACCTGCTGTAAAGGCCGCTCCTCCTGTTTGGGTGATACTAAGGGTTACTGTATCTGTACCACAAGTAATCGTACTGCTTACCGTTATATTGGCAGCATCTAAGCCTTCGTAAGCGGTTATTGTTCTTACTGTGCTGGTAGCACAACCTGATGCATCAGTTATTGTAATAGTTACCACTCCTCCTGCTGGGTCTCCATAATTAAATACATTACCCGTACCGGTACTACCATTAGGTGCTACATAGGTAATAGTTACAGAACCTGTGC
>NZ_JH376680.1 GCF_000233955.1 Paraprevotella clara YIT 11840 | reverse complement strand
TCACATCTCCCCCTTTGAAGGAAGTCCGCGAGCTGGCGCAGCGGAGTATGTGTATAGGGGGATGTTAATAATCAACAAGCAGCCCGCAAAAATAAGCAAAAAAACGCTAAGAACAATTTTTTTATTATCTTTGCCCACATACAAAAGACAAGAAACCTATGAAAATCTATATTAACGGAGCTTCCTGCCTAAGTGCCCAACCTACTTTTCCTACTCCTTCATTCGACGATTTTTTGCCAGCCCAGCCCGATGAGGTGCTTTATGCGCAAGAACATTCTTATAAGGATTATATAGCCCCTAATGCTAGCAGACGAATGGCTAAAGGGGTGAAAATGAGTATTGCTACCGCTACTGAAGCCCTCCGAGAAGCCCATATTACCACACCTGAAGCTATAATAGTAGGCACGGGTATGGGCTGCGTCCAAGACACCGAAAAGTTTCTCAAGGCGATGCTTGATAATCACGAACAACATCTTACCCCCACGGCTTTTATACAATCCACCCACAATACAATAGCAGGACAACTCGCTTTGCATTGGCAGTGCCACAGCTATAATACGACTTATGTTAACGGAGCTATCTCATTCGAGTCTGCTCTGTTAGATGCTACAATGCAGTTAGAACAACAGCTGATAGCCAATGCTTTAGTAGGAGGGGTCGACGAACACGCTCCTTTTTTTCTACAGACGCAACAGTTGATAAAAAGCAACCTGATGGGCGAGGGGGCAGCTTTCTTTGCTCTTTCCGCTATTCCTGCGGAGCATACTTATGCCGAGCTCGTAGATATTAGTCTTCGCAATGAAGTTACACCTGACGAACTCCCCTCTTGGATAACTGACTTTCTCCAGCATAATGCTCTTAGCGTAAGCGATAT
>NZ_JH376679.1 GCF_000233955.1 Paraprevotella clara YIT 11840 | reverse complement strand
GGCATACTTTTTGAGTGTTTCTAAAAAGAATACAAAAACTAATTGATAATGAAAAGAATAGTGTGGTGTATGACCCTTATAGCTACCATAGTAGTAGGTTGTGGTAATAGTAAGAATGCGGTCGCTTATAGCGTGGCTCAGAATTATTTTGTGAATAATACTTTTGAAAATAAAGAAGTAGAAACTCTCAAGATAGACAGCCAAGACGAATTTGACCGTATTTTTGGAATGGCAACAACGATGGGCAGCAAGCCTACCGCTATTAACTTTAAAACTCAAAGTGTGTTGGCTATCATAGCACCAGCCAGTGAAAAAGAAACAATTATCCGTATTCGTGCTCTCGAAACCACCCTTACTAATGGTATTTTGGTAAAATATACTGTAGAAAAAGGTAAAGATTTGGGGTATACCGCTCAAGCTGCTCAGATATTATTGGTCAATAAAACTGATAAAGAAGTGCAGTTTGCTGATTACTATTAATGCTAAAAAAGAGAAATCGCTATTATATTACATATTTTAAAAGGTGTACAATAAAAGGTTGTACACCTTTTTTTAATTTATAATTCGAAAATCATCATTCAATATTCAAAATTGTTTTGTATCTTTGCACCCGAAATGAAGTGTTATGAAAGTACTCAAACTATCGGTAGACGATTTTTGCGATTATCACCTCATCGCAGTTTATACTCATTTACAGGACTATAAGCTAGCGTATTACCTCAATAAAGTACTTAAGCTGCACTTGTGTAGAGAGCACGAAAAACCTTGTTTGTATTGTCCTCATACACAAAACACGTATCCTTATTACCGATGGGAAGATACTCTTTTGCGCGTTACTTGGCATTGTATTGCTAACAAACTAAGTGGCAGTCAGCAGTTAGATGAGGGATTCTTTAGCACAACTAACACTGTGCACTACCTTATAGATAAGCTAAAAAAAGTAGATTT
>NZ_JH376678.1:371-544 GCF_000233955.1 Paraprevotella clara YIT 11840 | reverse complement strand
TCGCACTAGTAGTCGGATTATAAGGTTTGCAGAAAAGATTTACTAACGAAAAGTGCGCATAAGCTCTTGCTACTAAAGCTTCTCCTTTGCTAGCATTGGTAGATTCTGGATTACCCATTTTTTCAATAGCTTCTAAAGCTGTATTAGCGTGATTGATAGCCTTGTAGTGGCTT
>NZ_JH376678.1:0-361 GCF_000233955.1 Paraprevotella clara YIT 11840 | reverse complement strand
ATAAGAGGCTTCTTCACTTAAATAGTTAGCATAGGTTATAATAGTACCTATATCAGCTATATTGTCTGATGATAGTTCACTTATTACTGCCGTACTAGCTGTAGGGTAAGCATTAGTAACTACTCTTCTTACTTTTTCAGGGGTATCGATACGCACCTGATTGTCTGGTAGCTCATCAAGCAGTGAGTTACAACCGGTAAGGCTTAGGGTTATACCTATTAATATATATATCTTTTTCATTTCTTTTGTATTTAAAAAATTAGAGACCTACACGTAAGGTGAAAATAAGTCGTTTAGCAGCAATAGGCGAATAGCCGTTAGCTAAATAGTCTGGGTCATCACCATTTAGTTTTTTATCAGC
>NZ_JH376677.1 GCF_000233955.1 Paraprevotella clara YIT 11840 | reverse complement strand
TTTACAAATATTATTTTTTACAGAAGTTTCCTTAGTTTCTCCTGTACTTGTTCTTAAAGTAAATGTTGTTTTACACATAGGAATTAATTTAAAGGTTCAACTACTTTTAATTCTACAATTTCTTCATTGTTTTGTACTAAATAGTCTTTGAGTACATCTTTTTCAAGTCTTTCGCCATTGAGTAGGTAATCTGCTTTTTCGTTGTTCATATCTACAGATATTGTTTTTCCTATATACCCCACTGTTTTTATATGTAAATATACAAAAGTACCATAATCAACACTTTCTAAACGATTATTATGTTTATCTGTTAAATAAAAATCAATCACTTTAGGAGTTGGGATATATTCTGGCATAGGCATACCTGTAGTATCTATGTTTTCAGGGACATTTATTTGTCCTGAATCTATGAACTCTATTTTACCACTTTCAATAGGGGCATTGGCAGGGGGCATTTTGCCTGTGCCCATAATGGTAGATTTTTTAATAAGAGCTAAGTTATCTTGGTATTTGGCTGTTCCAATATCTTGCCATTGTGTTAGA
>NZ_JH376676.1 GCF_000233955.1 Paraprevotella clara YIT 11840 | reverse complement strand
AGCCGAAAAGTGTGCTTCGTGCTTACATTCACTACCTGTAGCAATAGCGCATAACTCCTTATTTGTGTGGTGGTTATGAAAAAACTCACCCACAGGGAAAGCCACTTTTAGCATACATAGCAACAGCAAAGAGGCAATTAAGCGTATATGTACAGATTTCTTTTGTATCATTCCAACGGCAAAGGTAAGAAATAATTTTTAATTAAGCATTATATATTAAATTTTGAGTATCTTTTTTTCTGTAAGTTTAGGTTAATCATCAAAATCTATATAATTCAACTTGCTAGTTGAAAAGTTAAAAAACTAAAAAAGCAAAGCAAAAGATTTGTATATTTGTAATTGCAAAAAAAATAAAAACAACTCCAATGCTTTGCAAAGACAAAATTACATCAATTTTTTGTATTATCGATGATATTTATACGATAGCCTATCTATTAAAACTAAAATAGACATTGTTATTTAACAGTTTACTAATCCAATCCTTTCTTCTTTATCTCTATAATT
>NZ_JH376675.1 GCF_000233955.1 Paraprevotella clara YIT 11840 | reverse complement strand
AGACTACTGTATCGGCAGAGATATATGCCCCACTCAGTTTGCAGGTATCGCCTACAACTCAGTTGTATGCGAGCTGTAATAGTAGCAGCCAAACCTTTGACCTATCGGTAACAGGTGGTGTACCTACTATGGACAAAGCTTTTAAATATAGTATAGATGGTGGGGTTACTTTTACTCATATCGCTACTAATACTACTAATGCTTCAGTTACTATACCTATACCGGTGGCTACTGATAGCACCATACAGTTTATGGTAACCTACAGTCCTGATGGTAATGAGTGTAGACGCGATCGTTTGGTGCGTATTAGCTATGACCCACCACGTTTCTTGAGCGATACCTTTACCACAACAAAAGCTATTTGTGGTGAAGATAATGGTTCGGTACTTATTACCCCAGCCGATTACTATGTAGGTACTACTTCGCATACGCTAGTAATACGCAATGCGGCTAATGTAGTACAAACTAATACAACAGCTATGGCAGCGGGTAATTATACCGCTTACCTAACCGATGCTCGTGGTTGTGTGGCTACTAAGTCATTCACTATCGATAAGATAGACCCATTAGTGTCAACAGCGACTATTACTAAACAAATGGGTTGTACGGCAGCTGATTTGGCAGAAATAACCGTTGGTTTGACTACAGGTGGTACGGCTCCTTATGTAGTGAAGGTACTTAACACGAGTACCAATGCAGAAGCTACCCAAACGGCGACCTCGAATAATATATCATTAGCTTTTGGTAGTTTAGACTATGGTAACTATCAGGTAACAATAACTGATGCTAATGGTTGTAACAAAGTACATAATTTAGTGATAAATCCGAACTCGAATGTGATGAGCATCACTTTCCCTACTATTTCGGGTTGTGTATCGCGTACCCATGCTATTATTAGTGCTACTAGTTCGGGTACCTTTAGCTCGACTACTAAAGCGTACTTTGCGATATATCGCCCAGGTATACAAAATCCGCCAGCTAGTTCGGCTGCTAATATGGTAACCACTAATAACCTTGATGGTATAAATACTGATAATTGGTACTTAGCTACGGCATCGGGTACAGGAGTAGCTGTAACTATTCCTAATCT
>NZ_JH376674.1 GCF_000233955.1 Paraprevotella clara YIT 11840 | reverse complement strand
TGATTTCTTCTTTGGAAGAGTTGGCAGAAGGACAATTCAGAGAAGTAATTACTGACCCTATAGCTGATGCTAATAAGGTGAAACGAGTAGTATTCTGTTCAGGACGTTTTTACTACGATCTTTATGCAGAACGCGAAAAGTTAGGGCGTGATGATATAGCTTTGGTGCGTATAGAGCAATTGTTCCCTTTACCAGTAGAGCAACTCAAAGAAGTAGTAGCTAAATATATTAATGCTACTGATTTTGTGTGGGCGCAAGAAGAACCTAAGAATATGGGGGCTTATGGCTATATATTAATGAATTTTGACTTGGTAAAATGGCGTTATGTTGGTACGCCAGCCTATGCAGCTCCTGCTTCTGGTAGCCATACTCGCGATCGCAAACGCCATAATGAAGTAATAGCCAAAGTGTTTGAATAGTTTAAAATTTTAATAATATGAAAAAGATTATTACATTAGTACTGCTAGTGGCTACTTATATAGTTTCGGCACAGCAAATGCCAAATATTAAGTGTGCTTCTGCCCGAAATGCCCAACAACCTTTGTGGGTAGTAAATGATGTAGTGCTTACTGATGAAAAAGTGAGTAGTATAGTGCAAAAATCTCTTAAGTCAGATGATATTGAGAGTATAAATGTACTAAAAGGCGCAAGTGCTGTGGCTATATATGGTAATAAAGCTCAGAGAGGTGCTATTGTCGTCACTCTAAAAAAAAGTAATGATACTAGTAGCAACGATAAAACTGTAGGATCATTATCAGTAACGGGAGTGCCTTCTAATACTGACCTTTTGGTGATAGTAGATGGCAAAGAAATGTATGCTACTGAAGCAACAAATTT
>NZ_JH376673.1:255-598 GCF_000233955.1 Paraprevotella clara YIT 11840 | reverse complement strand
AGTACACCCTAAGCCTAAAGTATATGAAGCAAAATATACAGGCTGTAGCAATGGTACTTTTGCTATTACGGTAACGCCAACGGCGCGAACTGTATGGGCACCAGCGACAGATATAGCAGACTATGACTACTCAATAGATGGTGGTTTACATTGGCAAGAACGTAATAATGTATTTACAGGTTTATCAGCAGGGGTATATTCTATAGTACTGAAAGAGAGAGCGACAGGCTGTGAGGGCGTTTATACGGTAACGATACACAATCCATTAGAGGCGAGTGCACAGGTGAGCAAGCCTCTGGGTTGTGGAGCAGGACAAGAGGCAGAGATTACTATTACAGTAGAT
>NZ_JH376673.1:0-245 GCF_000233955.1 Paraprevotella clara YIT 11840 | reverse complement strand
TATTACAGTAGATAAAGGATCAGGTAGCTATATTTATGATATAACACCACCTAGTGGAGCGCTCCTTAGTGGTAATCCATTCACTGCGGTAGTAGGTAGTACAGCCTCTAAGGTAACCCACCAGATACCTTTGGGCTATATGCCAGGTATTTATACGGTAACGGTAACAGATACGAATCAGTTAAGTTGTTCTCCTACGATAGTAGTATTAACAGTGGCATCGGCTACTTATCCAGAGATAGAGG
>NZ_JH376672.1:492-1255 GCF_000233955.1 Paraprevotella clara YIT 11840 | reverse complement strand
TACAGTAACTAATGCGATAGCAGGTGTATATACGATAACAGTGAAAGACGTATACGGCTGTAGTAGTGTTCGTACGCTTACGATAGTAGATAAACCAAGTTTAGCGAGTGCAACCTTAGAGGTAGATACGAGTGTAGCTTGTCCAGGAGTAGGTAATCCTACGACTTTAAAATTGAAGTTTGATCAGGCGACCTTTAACGCTTATAATACGGACTCAGATGTATGGTATAGAATAGGATCAGGAGTATGGACAAAAGTAACCTCAAGTACCACCAATATGGGTGCGCACCCAAGTTTCTTACCAGGTAAGACTGTTAGTATTACGTATAAGACTACCACTAAGGGAGGTACAACAACTATTTGTACTACAGAAGTATTAGATAAGATAGTACCAAATAGTTTAAAAGACGTTGTAATAACGGTACAGACAAATATGAATGCCTTTGCTAGTGGTTGTACAGGTTTAACACAAGGAATGGTGGCAACGGTAACAGCATCAGCAGGAGGTACGGGTAATTTAGAGTTTTCAATAGATAATAACCATTGGGTGGCCCCAACGCCAGCCACAGCAAGAACGTATGTGTGGAAGAACCTAACCCCAGGAAGAACCTATAAGTTCTATGTACGCGATGCACAAGGCTGTATAGCTGAGGCAGAGGGAGATATTTACAGTGGTACTACTGAGCCTGCGATGCAGGTAGGGTTAACGGCAAGACCTTCTTGTGCTGGCATATCTAACGGAGAAGTATCATTTACTATTAAG
>NZ_JH376672.1:0-406 GCF_000233955.1 Paraprevotella clara YIT 11840 | reverse complement strand
CCTAATCCTCCGGGAGCTAATAGGGCAGGAACACCAACGGTTTATACGGGAAGTGTAAATATGGCAATAGGGGTTTATGAGCAAACGGTATCAGCCTTTACAGTACCAGCAGGTAAGACCTATTATGTAGAGGTAACCGAAGGCAGTTGTAAGTGGGGCAGTAGAGATGCCGAGGTAAAACAATTAGCCCCTATTACAGCTACGGTAACTGTAAACTCAAAGGTAACGTGCGATACAGCAGGGGTAATAGAAGTGCTCAACACCCAAGGTGGAGGCGGTCAGTATACTTATACGCTTTCAGTGGTATCGGGCGGTAGTTTTATAACACCGATAGCAACGGCAAATAATCGTATAGAGATATTGCGCGATAATGTATTGAACTCTAATAATTTAGAATATCCATCAG
>NZ_JH376671.1 GCF_000233955.1 Paraprevotella clara YIT 11840 | reverse complement strand
GTTTAATTCCTTTACTTCTTTAACACTTGAAGCTTGAGGGGTATCAGGTGTATCATCTTTCTTACAAGATGTACTAAAAAGCATCATTCCTGCCATAACTGCAGGTACTAAAAATTGTAATTTCATATATGTTTGGTATTAATATTTTTGACGCTGCAAAGATACAAACTATTTAGAAATATACAAAATAATAGATTACTTTATTTAGAAATATTTTAATTCACTGACAAAACACCTACTCCTCACCTACTAAATATTCCTATTGATTACATAATTCACCATCAAAATCAATGATTCTTTATAAGCAGAAGCAGGAAATTCATCTAACAAACTGAGTGCTTTCTGTTGAAAATCTTTCATCTTAGCTGTAGCATACTCTAATCCATTATGGGTTTTAACAAAGTTTATAACCTCTTTTACTCTCTTCTTATCCTTATTATACTTTTTTACCGAGTTGATAAGCCATTTTTTCTCTTCTTCTGTACAAGTATTGAGTACATAAATAAGCGGGAGAGTCATTTTTTGTTCTTTAATATCTATACCTGTAGGCTTTCCTATAGCATCTTCTGTATAATCAAAAAGATCATCTTTTATCTGAAAAGCCATTCCTATATACTCTCCAAAGAGACGCATTTTCTCAATTAACTCTGGTGCATTAGGCATTACTGAGCAAGCTCCCATAGCACAACACGCAGCTATAAGGGTAGCTGTTTTTTGCCTAATTACTTCATAATACACTTCTTCTACTATATCCAAGCGGCGAGCTTTCTCCATCTGTAGCAGT
>NZ_JH376670.1 GCF_000233955.1 Paraprevotella clara YIT 11840 | reverse complement strand
CAATATTATTACAGGTTATCGTTATAGTACTGGCTGGGCTGAAAACCAAAAAGTGTTCTTTGCTATTCAGTTCTCTAAACCGATAAAGGATATTACCTATCAAAAGCATAAAGAAGATGTTACTTCAGGGCAAATCTTCTTTGATAATACTGATGAGAAGTTAGAGCTAAAAGTGGCTGTATCATCAGTGAGTGAGGACGGAGCACTTGATAACTTAGAGTACTATGACGAACTTAACTTCGATAAGACCAAAGAGGCTGCGCAACAACAATGGGAGAAGACCCTTAGTAGCATAGTAGTAGAAACACCAGTAGATTCGCTCAAAACGATATTCTATACGGCTCTTTATCACGCACAAGTAGCCCCTGTTACTTTCTCTGATAAGAATGGATGGTTTAGATTACAAAATGATGAGACAGTCCGTACAGAGGGCACTGCCTATTCTACCTTATCTCTTTGGGATACTTTCCGTGCAGAGCATCCACTGCTTACGCTTTTGCAGCCCAAAGTTACAGCTGATATTATCAACTCGATGTTGGCGTACTATCAGGTGCATAAAGTATTACCTGTTTGGACGCTTTATGGCAACGAAACCAATACAATGACAGGTTACCATTCTGTTGCGGTAATTGCAGAAGCCTATCTAAAGGGCATACGTGGCTTTGATGCTGAAAAGGCATATGAGGCAATGAAGACCACTATGATGCAAGATGACCGTGGACTTAAAGCCTACAAGAAATACGGTTATATTCCCTATAATGCAGGCGTAGACGAGTCAGTTACTATTACCCTTGAATATGCTTATGACGATTGGTGTGTAGCACAAATGGCTAAGGCATTGGGCAAGACAGAAGACGCTGATTTCTTCTTGAAGCGTTCAGAAGCCTACACACACCTATTCGATAAAGAAACAGGCTTTATGCGTGGAAAAAGCACCG
>NZ_JH376669.1 GCF_000233955.1 Paraprevotella clara YIT 11840 | reverse complement strand
TATTATCAATTAAAATGATTTTTTTGTAGTAATAAGATTGCTAATTGCTGATTATTTACTACTTTTGCAATATCAAATTTAGATTTTAAAAAGAAATGAGTAAAGGACCTATTTCTCAGTTTATTGAGAAAAACTTTTTACACTTCAATGCAGCAGCTCTTGTTGATGCTGCTAAGGGGTATGAAACTCACCTAACAGAGGGAGGAAAAATGCTTGTAGCCCTTGCGGGTGCTATGAGTACAGCCGAATTAGGCATTTCGCTTGCCGAGATGATTCGCGCAGGGAAAGTAGATATTATTTCTTGTACAGGGGCTAACCTCGAGGAAGATGTGATGAACCTTGTAGCGCATTCGCACTACAAACGTGTGCCTCACTACCGCGACCTTACGCCTCAACAAGAATGGGAGTTGTTAGAAGGGCATTACAATCGTGTAACCGACACTTGTATACCTGAAGAAGAGGCTTTCAGACGTTTGCAAAAACACTTAGAAGATGTATGGCATGCTGCCGAAAGCAAGGGCGAACGCTACTTCCCACACGAATACCTATATCAAGTAGTGAAATCAGGGGTGTTAGAGCAATATTATGAAATAGACCCTAAAAACTCTTGGATATTGGCAGCTGCCGAAAGAAATCTGCCTATCATATGTCCAGGTTGGGAAGACTCTA
>NZ_JH376668.1:654-892 GCF_000233955.1 Paraprevotella clara YIT 11840 | reverse complement strand
GACAGAGAGTTCACCTTTACCGACACCAAAAAAGGTACTGTTACCAAAGGAATAGGAATGGACTTCGACAAGAAATTTTCAACCGTAAAAGCCCATAAAACTACTGGTATTCTATCTATTGAAGACAAAGACGAATAAAATATGAATGCACGTATCTTTTTTGAATACGCCTATTTGGCAATTGCCCTTTATTGCGCCTACGAGGCGTATCAGCTGTGGAATGCTACACAAGGCAAAC
>NZ_JH376668.1:0-644 GCF_000233955.1 Paraprevotella clara YIT 11840 | reverse complement strand
AACAAACAAGAAAATGATTGATTTTATAGGTTATGCAGCCTCCTTTTTTGTTGTTTTGAGCTTTATCATCAAAGACAACTTATTGTATATACGCCTTACCAACCTTGTGGGGTGTATCCTCTTTGTAATATACGGCTATTGTATAATGAGCATTCCTGTGATTCTACCCAATGCTTTTTTGATAATAGTGCAAATAGTATATATTTGGAAGTCTACCCAAAAAGCTCAGAAATAAACACAATTAGGTGCTGATAGTGAGACTATTAAAAGTATATTTTTCAATTATCTATTAAAAAAATTGTTTTTATTTTAAAAATACACTATCTTTGCGCCAAATATTATAGTATCGCTACTGATGAGTAATATAAGCCAATTAGTGGACTTAATTGAGGCTAAGACCGTATTGCTAAAGAAGAATATAGAGGCACTGAAGGAGGAAAACGAAAGCCTAAAGCAGTGTATAAACGGTCTCCTTGAAGAAAAAAAAGAGTGTGAACACAACCTCTCTGAACTGAAGAAGCAGAATGATGCCCTGAAAGTAGCGAACCGCATATTGGGCAGTAAAGAACATAAAACTGAAACAAAACAGAAAATAAATGCACTCATACGCGAAATCGATGCGTGCATAGCACAACTTTCTAAAT
>NZ_JH376667.1:569-818 GCF_000233955.1 Paraprevotella clara YIT 11840 | reverse complement strand
GCTATTACGCTTGTGGGCCTACCCAATTAGTGAAAGACCTGCGAGAGATGCTTTTGCTAAGAGGTATAGATAAAGACCGTATTTTTACTGAGCTCTTCGAGGCATCGCCTGCTGATACCGACTACAGTCAGTTACAGGGTAATGTAGAAATCACACTGCGATTGGGCGGACAAACGCATACTTTTGAGAGTGCTAAAAACCAGACGCTGCTCAGTTCGGCACTGATGCGAGGTTATGATGCTCCTTATT
>NZ_JH376667.1:0-559 GCF_000233955.1 Paraprevotella clara YIT 11840 | reverse complement strand
GTGCAGCAGCTGTGTAGCCAAAGTAGAGGAGGGGTAAGCCAAAATGGCGAAGAATGAAACCCTAAGCGAAAAAGAGGTCGCCGACGGCTATATACTAAGCTGCCAAGCGTATGCTACTACCAATAAGATAAAAATAAAATTTGAGAGTTAATAAATTTTATTTGCTAATTGATAAATATTTTGTAATTTTGCACCTTGAAAATGATACAATAAAACAAAGGGATAAGTTATGGTATATACAATAATTTTTTATTGATGATATCATAATAAAAAGCAATCTTAATGAAGGACAGCAAAGGTATAAAACTCGTACCTTTGCCGCCCTTTGTTATGAATAAACGCGAATAAAAGAGAAATAAAATAGACTATGAAAAATGTATTTTTTAGGATAATGCTTATTGCATTATTATTTTCTCTGGGCAAGGTATCTGCTCAGTCTATGCTATCGCAACCGTTAGCTGAAGACCCAGTACACTTTGCTAACAGAAATTTTGAAGCAGGAACACTGACGGTAACTGTTACATTGCCTTCGGCAACTTCAACAGTTACAATTACTTTT
>NZ_JH376666.1:218-452 GCF_000233955.1 Paraprevotella clara YIT 11840 | reverse complement strand
AGCTATTAATGCAAATGATATTTATAAGAAAATATTAACAAACCTTAATTCACATCAAGGAAATATAGCTGTTTTATCATTTACAGATTCAAAAATTAGTAGTAGATTACAATTTGAATTATGTGAAAAAAAATACAAAGAACTTATAGAAATAGTAAAACCAAGTATAACATCTCCTCCAGTAAATGAGGTAATTGATTATATAACAAATCAATTTAATGGTAAGTATATGAA
>NZ_JH376666.1:0-129 GCF_000233955.1 Paraprevotella clara YIT 11840 | reverse complement strand
TAATGAATGATAAAAGGATAAAAACCTCCATTGAAAATCTGAAAATATTATTAAAATAAACTAACCATTTAAACTTACATTTTATACTAGTAAAATATAATGTAAATGTAGCAGAATGTAAGAATTTGT
>NZ_JH376665.1 GCF_000233955.1 Paraprevotella clara YIT 11840 | reverse complement strand
CATATCTAAAATAGAGAATTCCATCACGCACAGCTGTAAGGATTTTCTTTGTTCTTATCCCTCCTTGTGGGTGTCTAAAATATATTTTCATAAATAAATGCTTATTTTTTACATAGAAAAAGCCTCGATAAGATAGTTTAGAAATATGTTTATATTCTTTTCTGTTTTCTGAAAATAGAAAGATAATTTTTCCATCACAAGAAAATCTACAAAAGAAAGGATGATTCCTATTTTTTAAAGTTAAATCCTCTATATTATAAATTTGAGTAGTATCTATTAGTGAAAAAATATTTTCCGTAATGATTATATCATTACAATTTTTATATCTACTTCTATTCATCATTTGGCAAGAAAAAGTATTTGCCAATACTGAGACGAAAAATAATATATAGAAAACTTTTCTTACCATGATGTAAAAGGATTATAAGTTCTATACTGATAAAAAGGTTTCCAATTTTGTATAAAAACTATTGTTGATTGTATTTTGCATTGATAGGAGTTAACCTTATACTCTTTTCGCACTCATCTTCATACCTAAAATAGAGAACTCCATCACACACAGCTGTAAGGATTTTCTTCGTTCTTATTCCTCCTTGTGGGTATTTTACAAACGTTTTCAAGATTAAAAATCTATTTCCTATATAATAACTTCCTCTTTCATACTTTTTAGGAGTATTTTTATACCTATTTTCATTA
>NZ_JH376664.1 GCF_000233955.1 Paraprevotella clara YIT 11840 | reverse complement strand
ATTGGGCTTGTGAGCTGACCAAAGGTAGCAAGATATACGAAGCATACGGCAAAGAACAGATTTCGGAGCGCCACCGCCACCGCTATGAGTTTAACAGCGACTACCGCGAGACCTTAGAAAAAGCGGGACTACAATGCACAGGGGTAAACCCTGATACGGGCTTAGTGGAAGTGGTAGAACTGCCTACTCACCCTTGGTTTGTGGGGGTACAGTACCACCCAGAGTATAAGAGTACGGTAGCTAATCCGCATCCGCTCTTTATTGCTTTTGTAAAAGCTGCTTTAAACAATAAATTGAAAAAGAACTAAAAAACGATAATTATTATATTTATATGGAAGAAAAAAAGTTTGACCTGAAAAGCATCATAGGCTTTGTGCTTATATTTATTTTGCTGCTATGGGTAATGAATAACAACCGTCCTACCCAAGAAGAGTTAGCAAAACGCAAAGCTGAACAAGAACAAGCTGCTAAAGCTAATAACCCACAAAATAATGCTGCTACTGCTGCTACCGCTGACTTAGGAGCTTTTGCTTATAGCAACGCTCAGCCAACCGCTAAAGACGGGGTAACCGTAATTGAGAATAAAGATGTAAAGCTGACTATCAACAATAAAGGTGGAGACCTAAAAGAGGTATTGCTCAAACAGTTTAAGACGTATGAGTCGATGCCGGTGTACCTTATAAAGGATAAGAATGCTATTTTTGCTCTCAATTTTAAAACCACACAAGGGCAAGAACTCAATACCCA
>NZ_JH376663.1 GCF_000233955.1 Paraprevotella clara YIT 11840 | reverse complement strand
TATATCCGAGAACAGGAGAAAGAAAATAGTTTTATAACAAAAGTAATACTACTTTTATTCTCAATGATAAGTTTTATCACTTACTTATTAGGGTATAGACCCCTTAAAAAGATAGTAAATGACCCTAACCTTTCTGTTTATCAAAAATATGTACAGCTAAAAGAAAGCAACTCAATGTGGGGCTGTGTAGGCTGTTTATTTTCTATTTTATTTCCTCCTTTCCCGTTAGGTATAATCTATTTTCTAATGGTGAGAAGGCTCAGAAAGCAACAACTCTCTGCTATGGTATGCGAGAAGTGCGGAGAGAAAAACTCTCAGCAGGTTAGCAGACAAAATGAAGGAAGTGTTATAAACTATTTTTTCATCTGTCGTAAGTGTGGGCATATACATCAGGAGAGCATAAAAAAGGCTGTACGTTCTAGTTCACAAACAAGTAGCAAATCAAGCAGAAAGGACGACTCGTATGGCAGTAGTAGTAGTTCGTATAACAGAAGTAGTAATTCATATAATAAATCATACAGAA
>NZ_JH376662.1:261-424 GCF_000233955.1 Paraprevotella clara YIT 11840 | reverse complement strand
TTGCCTACTTTAGTAGCTACTTCTTTAAAAAGCTCTGTTACAGCGTATTTGTTATGTAGCTTACTAAAAGCTACACGGCGGTTGTGAGTAGTATCATTTTTTGATTTTGTCACAAGAGGCTCTACAAATATCTTAAGAGCTTTTGCTTTAGCCAACGTAGTGT
>NZ_JH376662.1:0-174 GCF_000233955.1 Paraprevotella clara YIT 11840 | reverse complement strand
CAATCAATGAGCAAGCCATATTAGCAAGCATTGATGTTCTATGAGCGGTTTTTCTTCCTAAATGATTAATTTTATTTCCGTGTCTCATTTTTCCTTAATTAAAATAATTCAAGAGCGAGTTAATCTTTATCTAATTTGTATTTTGATATATCCATACCAAATACTAAACCTTTG
>NZ_JH376661.1 GCF_000233955.1 Paraprevotella clara YIT 11840 | reverse complement strand
ATTTTATTCATACGAAAGGGTATGTAGTTAAAAGTTTTGGTGAATGGGGACGGGCGCACGGAGAATTTATCTTGCCGCAAGGATTGTCCTTGTCTAAGGATAAGAAGACTTGTTGCGTGTACGATTACAATACACAATATACTGTTTGCTTTTCCGTAAAAGAGGCATTGGGTGTAGGCAATCCTGTTCAAGATGTGATAAGAATGGAAGAAGTGGAAAGCGAACGCCCCGTGGAGCATCGCTTCTATCAGGTCTTGGCTTTATCAGACAACCGTTTCCTTGGATTTGGTAACCATCCTGAGAATAGGATTCAAATCTTTAATCAATCAAAGGTGCTTGCCACATATTCGGATTTCCCGGTTTTGGACGAAAAAGAAGAGAACAACAGGTCGCTTTGGGGTAATTTGGCGTCTTTTGGTGTTTCTCCGGATGAAAAACATATTGTCATAACCACCGGGATAGGGGCGGCCTTTGAGATATTGTCTTTGAGTGGGGAAGAAATAAGCCATAAGTTGGTGAAAGGCTTCTATGCTCCGAAATATTCCATTGCCCAAGGGGCAGTCCCGGTTTGTGTCGTCGTATGTCCGGAGACAGTAGTCGGATTTAATGCCCTGCATGTGGCAAATGATTGTTTTTACGCCGTGTTAGCCGGGCCGGAAGAGCGGTACAATGAAATCTTGAAGTTTGATTTTGACGGGGAATGCGTGCATAGATATTGCCTTCCGTCGGATATTGTCAATATACATTGTATGACTGTCGATAAAGGATGGCTTTGGGCTTTTGTGGAAAATAAGGATGGGGAAATAAAACTGATAAAGGCAGGGATATGAAAATGCAACAGCCTCGTTAAAGGTGACAAGGTTCACAATTTGCTAATCCAAAGCATGAAATAAAAGTCCTTCTTTCATTTTGTTAATTTACGCCTTGCGAGAATCCTTCGTACGGCCTCGGGCGCGGGGGCTTTTGAAAATACGCGATTCTCGTGCGTCAGTGGAGAAGCTGCTTGTCAGCCACCGGGTATTTTCCGTTTCTTTTTGTCCTGTCGGAGGGCAGGACATCCGTAGAAAAGTAAAGGGCGCGCAAGTATGGGGCGGCGTTTGCGCGTCATTTTGACATGCCGCTTTTGACAGCGAAGCGTCATCAAATAGAGTGGAAAGAGGCTGTGGAGGCACGTGTGCGTCCCGTTTTCAAGTGTTTGTTCGTCCTTTGGGCGGAACTCTTCGCTGCGACGTGCGGACAAAAAAAGTGTTTTTTCAGCCGAACGGTTTTTCGTTCGGCTGAGATTGAATCGCTGTTTGGCTTAAAACAAGTAAAAAATAGCAGAGAATTGTGAATAAATGTATTCAGTCAGTCGTAAAAGTCAACTTATTGGCACACAAAATCTCATTTTCTTTTTGAATGAAAAAGACAGATGGCTTACATTTTGTCACTTGTCGGCCTTTTCCGTGCAACAGGAGGGCAAGGTGGCTTCCGTTGGTATCAAGTGTCCGGCGTATGGCATTTGTCGGGAGGTTTGGCCTGAGATTTAGGAATAATTCCGTAACTTTGTGCCATGAAAACCACGATTAAGCGAGAGCAGAGGCAAGCTTGCTTGCTTCTGCCGAGCGTGAGTGGTTTATCTAATACCCGATAGTGTAGGATATAATTGCTTAAAATATAAAAAATGGAAAAGAAATTCAAGAGAACAACCGTCACGTCGGCTTTGCCATACGCCAACGGTCCGGTGCACATCGGTCATCTGGCAGGGGTGTATGTTCCGGCAGACATTTACGTGCGTTACCTCCGTTTGAAGAAGGAAGACGTGCTTTTCATCGGCGGTTCCGACGAGCATGGCGTGCCCATCACCATCCGGGCCAAGAAGGAGGGCATCACGCCGCAGGACGTGGTAGACCGTTACCATAAAATCATCAAGGACTCTTTCGAGGAATTCGGCATTTCGTTCGATGTGTACGGGCGCACGACGTCCAAAGTGCATTGTGAGACGGCTTCGGAGTTTTTCCGTACCTTGTACGACAAGGGCGAGTTCGTGGAGAAAACCTCCATGCAGTATTACGACGAGGAGGTACATACTTTCCTGGCCGACCGTTACATTACGGGCGAATGCCCCCATTGTCATGCAGAGGGGGCATACGGCGACCAATGCGAGAAGTGCGGTACGTCGCTGTCTCCCACCGACCTGATCAACCCCAAGAGTGCCATCAGCGGCTCGAAACCGGTGATGCGCGAGACGAAGCATTGGTATCTGCCGTTGGACAAGCACGAGGCATGGTTGCGCCAGTGGATTCTGGAAGACCATAAGGAATGGCGTAACAACGTGTACGGGCAGTGCAAGAGTTGGCTCGACATGGGTTTGCAGCCCCGTGCCGTGAGCCGTGACTTGGACTGGGGCATTCCCGTGCCGGTGGAAGGTGCCGAGGGCAAGGTGCTTTATGTGTGGTTCGATGCGCCCATCGGCTATATCAGCAATACGAAGGAGTTGCTGCCCGATTCGTGGGAGATGTGGTGGAAAGATCCCGAAACCCGTCTGGTACACTTCATCGGGAAGGACAATATCGTGTTCCATTGCATCGTGTTCCCGGCCATGCTGAAGGCCGAGGGAAGCTATATCCTGCCGGACAACGTGCCGAGCAATGAGTTCCTGAACCTGGAGGGCGACAAGATTTCCACCTCGCGTAATTGGGCGGTGTGGTTGCATGAGTACTTGCGCGATTTTCCGGGCAAGCAGGACGTGTTGCGCTATGTGCTGACGGCCAATGCCCCGGAAACGAAAGACAACGATTTTACGTGGAAGGACTTCCAGGCGCGTAACAACAACGAACTGGTGGCCGTGTACGGCAATTTCGTGAACCGTGCCTTGCAGCTTACGCAGAAGTATTACGACGGTGTGGTGCCCGCCTGCGGCGAGCTGACGGAGTATGACCGCCAGACGCTGGATGAGTTCAAGGACGTGAAAGCGAAGGTGGAAGAATTGCTCGACGCGTTCAAATTCCGCGACGCGCAAAAGGAGGCGATGAACCTGGCGCGCATCGGTAACAAGTATATCGCCGACAGCGAGCCTTGGAAAGTGGTGAAGACCGATCCTGAGCGGGTGAAGACCATTATCTACATCTCTTTGCAACTCACGGCCAATCTGGCCATCGCTTTCGAGCCGTTCCTGCCTTTCAGCAGCGAGAAGCTCCGCAAGATGTTGAATATGGAAAGTTTCGAGTGGAACCGGTTAGGACGGACGGACCTCTTGCAGGCCGGCCACCGGTTGGCCAAACCGGAATTGTTGTTCGAGAAGATAGAAGACGATGTAATCGAAGCGCAGGTACAGAAGTTGCTGGACACGAAAAAAGCCAACGAGGAAGCCAACTATAAGGCCAAGCCCATCCGCGAGAATATCGCATTCGAGGACTTCCAGAAGCTGGACATCCGTGTGGGTACGGTGTTGGAATGCACCAAAGTGCCCAAAGCGGACAAACTGTTGTGCTTCAAGATTGCCGACGGGTTGGAAAACCGCACGATTGTGAGCGGTATCTCCAAATTCTACAAGCCCGAGGAACTGGTGGGCAAGCAGGTTTGCTTCATTGCCAATCTTGCTCCCCGCAAATTGAAAGGCATCGAAAGCCAAGGCATGATACTTTCGGCGCTGAACTATGACGAGTCGCTGAGTGTCATTACTGTAGACCGTGAGGTGAAGCCCGGTTCTGAGGTCTGCTGACTCTGGCAGGACCGTCAATGACGATGGACTGTATTTCATAAAAGGAGAGGATACCGTGGCCGGTTCCTCTCCTTTCTGTTTATAGTCCGCCGTCTACCATCCATATTCCCTGTGGGTTGTCGCGACGCAAAGCGATATGGCGGTTTTCAGTATTTCCGTCCGGAGTCGTCAGTTTGTAGAACACGATGACGCCTTTATAGTCTTTCTTTTCTTTGGCTTGGCTGACTGCTGAAACCTTGCAGCCTTTCATGTTTTCGGTGAGTGTAGGAAGTTGGGCCGTGTAATAGTAGAGTGCTTCGCCGGCCATTTGGGGCTTGCCGTCGGTAAGGGCCTTCAGGATTCTTTGTGCGGCTTCCTGTGCGGTTTCGTTCGTTAGTTTTCTCAGGTGTGCCGGGTCTTTGACGGACGGGGTATTGGCCGACAGCCAGGTCACTTGTGTGGTGTCGGGGCGTTGCACGAGCACGCTGGGGACGAGTGGCAAGTTGTAGACAATATGTTCGCTTTTCAACACCAATGTTTTTTGGCCGTCACGTTCCCACCAAATCTGCACCTGTTGCAGCAGACCGTCCCGTTTGGAGAAGACATTTTCCGTTGTGCACCGGTAGCTTTTTTCTTCTTTCTCAAGTAAGGACGCACTGACGGCGTTGCCATACACATCGGTGTGGGTCACGATGGTGATGGTGGAATCGGTCTCCGTCATTTCCGCGTGTGCTTGCGGGTTGCCGGATAGTGCCGCTTTTTGTTGCTCCAAGAGTGTTTCCGGACGAAGCAAGGAAGAAAACCCTTCTGCGAAATTGCACTTTTCGTCACCACATACGGCAAGGCCGCCTGTGGTCCACATGTATTGTTTCCCGTCGTCGGAAACGATGGTGCGTCCTCCTTCTTTTTCCAACCGCCAGAATGTCTTTTGGTTTTGGCGCAAGGATTCCAGGCTGATTCTCATGAAGCCGGATTTCGGATTGATGTAGGCGAAATTTTCGTTAGGCGTAGTACGGGCGTAAACCGACATGGAGAAGCTGGCCGCACTACGTGAACTCTTGATAGACTGGTCGAAAATGAGGGGGATGGAAGGAACAGCCTCTGCTTGGGTTGAGAAGAAGTTGCTGAGTCCCGTGCCTAATCCTGCCATGAAGATGGCCACGGCTGCCGCTATTTGTATCCATTTGTGTGACGGATGCTTCTTCGGTTTAGCCGTCGTCTGAAGAGGAGAGATGCTGACGGCCGGTTGGGTTTTCCCGAACGAGGGGGCGTATTTGGGTGTAAGTAAGTTTACCGTGTGCATGAAGTCTTCGTAATAAGCACGGCATGCGGCACATTCTTTCATGTGTTGTCTGCAAGCTTCTGTAATGGCCGGGTCGGTTTGCTTGTCGCATAAGTCGGCCATATATTTCTTAAAATCTTCACATTTCATGATGTTCTGTTTTTAGGGTTTTGTACTTTAGGATTTGATTCCTTTTCTGATTTTTTCGATTCCGTACTGGAATCGGGATTTGGCGGTCGTGACCGGAATGTCCAAAATGGCGGCAATGTCTGAGAAACTGTTGTTGCCGTGGATGCGGAGCCGGATGACTTCGGCTTGTTCTTCGGGGATTCCCGCCAGCAGGGTCGAGATAAGCCGGAACTCTCGTTCGAAGTTTTCCACTTGTTCTTCACAGATGTGCGACACTTGTTCTATCGGTACGAATGCTCGTACCTGCCGTCGGCGTAGCCGGTCGGTACAGAAATTGGAAAGGCTTCGATAGAGGTAGCTGCGCAAGTCTGCCAAGGGCTGCCCTCCTGCATCTTGTCTTTTAGTATGCAGTTGCAGGAAAATGTCTTGTACGGCATCTTCGGCATCGTCCACGTTCCCCAGCCGGTAACAGGCGTATCGCAGCAAATGAGGTCTTTCGCTCTCCATCAATGCGGCTATCTCCCGATTCGGTTCCTCTTCCGGATGACTGTTTAGGGTTTGTTTCATATTTCATTCATGTTTTTTAGACTGCAATCTGTAATAATGACGCAGCAGGACGGTAAAAGACGTAAAAACTGCCTTCTTTTTTTGTATCTCGGGGATAAAAAAAGAAAAAAGGCCGTTTTTACGCGGAAAAATAAGGGTTCTGTTTAAGGCAGGTCTTCATTGTGCTCTCCAAGGTCTTGCCGGGGAAGATTGACTGCCAGCAGTATCCAGCCTAAAACACCGGCTACGATGGAACCGCAAAGGATGCCCAGTTTCGCATCATTGAGGAGCGTGCCGCCCTCTATACCTATATTATAATAGGAGAGGTCGGCAATGAACATGGAAACGGTGAAACCGATGCCCGTCAGCATGCAGACGCTGAAAAAGTTTTTCCAGTTGCAGCCTTGGGGCAGTTGGACGAATCCCAACTTGACTGCCAGCCAGGAGAACGAGAATACGCCTACGAACTTCCCGACGGCCAATCCTAAAAAGACTGCCAGGCCTACGCCGTTGAGCAGACTGTCCATACTGATGCCTTCCAAGTTCACTCCTGCATTGGCGAATGCGAAGACCGGAATCACGAAATAGTTGATGGGGTTCTGTAAAGCGTCTTCCAAATCCTGTAAGGGGCTAATCGTACGGTCCGAGGCATGTTCTATGTTTTTGAGCAACATGATTTGCTCATTGGACAGGATAGTAGTCCCCTTGTGGTTGGTGGTTGCCTGGTCTATGGGGAAACGGTTGATTTTGTTTCGCAGATGTTTGACAAAGTGAAGGGCGGAGACTCCGGGGCGTGCCGGAACGAAGAATGCTACGACCACTCCGGCTATGGTGGCATGAATGCCGGAATTCAGCAGGGAGTACCAGACAAATGTTCCGATGACGATGTAGAACATCTTGGATATGACGTGGCGTCGGTTGCCGATGGCTAAAATCACAAGTAGGATACCGGCATAAGCCAGGTATTGCAAATGTAGTTCGGATGAATAGAAAACTGCAATGACTAGAATGCCGCCCAAATCGTCGGCCACGGCCAACGTCGCCAAGAATATCTTCAGGCCGATGGGAACCCGTTTGCCGAACATGGAGAGTACCCCCAATGAGAACGCGATGTCGGTAGCCATGGGGATGGCCGTCCCCCGTAGCATAAGGGCATCGTCAGGGCAGGTGAGAAAAAAAATCAGTACGGGGATGGCCATGCCGCCGCAGGCTCCGATGATGGGGAGCAAGGCTTTCTTCAGTGTAGACAGCTCTCCCACCAGGATTTCCCTTTTGATTTCCAGCCCCACGGAAAAGAAAAACAAAGCCATGAGGAAATCGTTGATAAAGTCCATCAGGCTGAGGCTTTCTTTACCGTGGCTGAACAGATTGAAGTTACCGATAGAGAAACTGACCGGCTTCTCCCACAAGGAACGGTAGGCGTCTCCCCAACCGGAATTGGCCACTATCATGGCCACAATCGTGACGATAATCAGAATCAGACTGGAGTTCACGTATTTCCTGAACATGCTAAGAAAAGTGTAATTCCTCATGGCTTTAGGGATTGGGGGTAAGTTCTGGTTTTAATTTTTGCTATTCCATACGATGGGGGTGCCCGTGGTCGTAATGCCCTCGGCTTGGATGCTGAGTACCGTGGGTTTGCTGTTGTTATACAAATTGACGGTGGCCTTTCCTGCGGCATCGAATTTCACGTTCGGGACCCAATATAAGGTACGACGGTAGTCTTTCGTATCCGGCAGGGGCTTTTGGCTGTAGTCGGGACTGTAGAAGTCTTCGCATACGGCGTATCCGTCCAACACGTAACGTCGGTCACGGTATGTCGGCTGGTAGCCGTCGTTGGGAAATAGACGGTAGTCGATGATGACATCCGGTTGGTTGTCGCCTTTGTACCTGGAGCTGCCTTGTTCGCGGGGAGCGTAATCCGTGTAAATATAAAGCTTGTCCAAGTTTCGGAGGTGTCTGTAAGCCTCCATTTTGCCTTCTCCGGCCGTGATGACGGGGGGAATCTCAATCTGCGTGCCGTTGAGCATGCGCTGTGGGGCAACGTTCTTGCGGGTACTCTTCAGGTTTATCGGTTTGCCGTCATACCGGACTTGTAGGAAATAGTCCCTGTCCATGCCCATATCTCCGATATAGGTCAGGGCGACTTGCTGCGGAAAGGTGACCCAGTTGTGCGTGCCGGTGCTCATGCCATAGTCGGCCGTGAGGTTGAATGCCTCGTAAGCGTCGACTACCAAGGCCGGTTTGCTAAGGTCGAGCTTGCGCAGTCCTCCCCGTTTGGTGCGTACGGTTATCGTGGCAAGCTGGCGGTCTGTGAAAGATGTTTGGCCGCCTTGGCTGTCGAACCGTTCGTCTGCGTCATAGCGCGGCGCATCTTGGTAATAGCTGTACGGTTTGGGGAATAAGGGATTGAACCGGTTTAATTTGACAAAATAGTCCGGATAAGCCTCCTCGTTGGTGAAGTCTTTCTTCATTTTGTCCTTGATGTAGTCTTCTCCTTTATCTTTGTCCGCAGCCGGAAGGAACAGGATGTATTTGTCATAAAGTAAAGGCGTCTTCATATAAAACATTCCATTCTCCGTCGTTTGCATGAGGTCCATGGTCTGGTTGCCTTGTATGAATGTGGGCCATACATTGACTTCTTCTTTCAGGTTGCTCATGATAGAGCCCGTGGTGAACGGATCACGTTGGTTGTCCTGAAGCATTTGGGTCAGCGGGTTATTGTCTGTGGTGTTGCCGGATTCAAGTCCATTGTTTTCTTGGTTCGGGTGGTCTGCGGCTTCCATGATGTCTTCTATGGTGGCGTCCCGTTCTACGGAAGTGTCCGGAGCGCGCATGGTTCCTGTTCCGGGTAACCAGTTTTCTTCTTTGACATACGTTCCGTAGGCCAACCGGAAGTCTTCTATCCTGTTCACGCAACCGGAAATGGTTTGCAGTTGTTCCGGCATGTGCTGGACGGTCATGGGTTCGACGCCCGACATGGTTTTCCACGAATAACGTCGCCATCCCTGTACCATCATGAGGAGATCAAGTGCCTGACGACGAATACTGTCGTCCGCTTCGAAGTAGTAACCCGGATTCTCGACGAAACCTTTCAGTTCGCTTCCCAACAGCATTTCCGTAAGGATGTTGCCGTTGTCGTATGTCAGTTCGTCCGTGGCATGGTCCCGTATCGCCAATGACACATTGGGCGTGCCGGTGGTCGGGTTCGTCAGTTGGAGTTGCAGGGAAATGGGCTCGAAAGGTTCGTATTGTGCTTTTACCCCGTCGACGGTTAATTGCGGTGTGTCATATTCGTGGTGGTTGACGAATATCAGGCGGTCGGCGTACACACGTCCTTTCCCGTCGAACAGCGTAAACTGGTTTACTCCCGTAGGAAGCTGGTCGGACGGAATTTCGACGGTCGCTTTGCCGCCGTCGTCGAGCTTGATGTCATAATAGGCTTTCGATACGCCGTTGTGCATGACCTGCAGGCCGAGAATCGGTTTCGGGTCCGGAAGGCCGGAGGATTGGATAGAGGCGTTGACGACCTTCCCTTTTTGTACGACAGCCATGGCGCAGCCCTCCTTTTCCGGTTCGGGCAATGCGTATGTATAATCATATCCTTCGTATCGGAATACGGCTTTATATTTCTCTCCAGCCGGTATGTCCGGTAAAGTGAATATGCCGCGTCCCCGGTTCGTACTTTTGGTCCGGGCAATTTCCTTCCCGTTTTTATCCTGTATGGATAACTCGATGTCGATATGTTTTCCCTCCTCGGTGTTGGCTTCGAACGCTACTCTTCCGGTAGTGCCTTCCACGATGTCTCCTCCTTCGGGATAGAAGCGGAGATCGAGTTTCGGCTTGCCTTTGTCGGATTTGAAGTATCTTCGCATCGGCCTGAGCGTCATGTCTTTGACGTAATCTCCGGGAGTTTGCGGTTGGTCGAATACCGGGAATACGCGTGAATAAATCTTATCATAATCCCGGAAAAAGTCTTTGGCCATTGATTTAAAGTAGAACATCAGTTCCGACCATTTTGAATGCGGGTGTTCATACTGCCCGAAGTTCAGCATCCAACGGGTGTATGCCCTTAATTCATAATATCCGGCGTACAGGGAGTCGGTAAGCGTAAAAGCCCCGTGTCCCGTTCCGTCCGGCATTTCCACCTGTTGACGTTCTACCAAGTAACCGTCGGGTGTGAGCAGTTCTACATATAATATTTTACTGAGGTCGGTCAGGGTCTGCCGGTCTGAGCGCGTGACGTAGGCTTTATACCATATCGTGTCGCCTACGAAATAGCAGGTGTTGTCGATGTGGAGAAAGACTTTTTCTTGGGGAATGGCCGTGCCGAATTTTTCTACTTTCTGGCTTAAAGCCTCTGGGGTGGCAGAGGTTTGCGCTGCGTTTTCCCCTTGTCCCCATACGAAGAGAGAAGAGCAAAATGCAATACCGAGTGCAATGTTACGTTTCATGATATTTCGTTTAGGTTTGATAAGTACAAAGATAGTAATAAAATCTCCCATCAATAAATTTCTACCAAGAATTTCTTAGGTGATGTCCGCCGTTTATTGTTTTTATATCTATCTTTGCCCCAAGTAAAATTATTATGAAACTCAATTATACACATAAAGACTCTTATTATGACACTTATTAAATCTATTTCAGGTATACGCGGAACTATCGGCGGCCACGTGGGCGACACGCTGAATCCATTGGACATTGTGAAGTTTACATCTGCATACGCCGCATGGATTCGCCGGACGACTACGGTGAAGAGCAATACCATCGTGGTGGGACGGGATGCACGCATTTCCGGCGAGATGGTCAAGAACGTGGTGTGTGGCACACTGATGGGCATGGGGTTCGATGTGGTCAACATCGGACTGGCTTCCACGCCGACCACCGAACTTGCGGTGACGATGGAAGGAGCCTGCGGCGGCATCATCATCACGGCCTCGCATAACCCCCGGATGTGGAATGCTTTGAAACTGTTGAATGAAAAAGGGGAATTCCTCAATCAAGAGGAGGGAAACGAAGTATTGCGTCTGGCCGAGGAAGAGGCGTTTGAATATGCCGACGTGGACCATCTGGGGCACTATCGGGAAGACCAGACGTACGACCAAAAGCACATCGACTTGGTCAAGAACCTGAAATTAGTGGACGTGGAGGCGATTCGCAAGGCGCATTTCCGCATGGCCATAGACACCGTCAATTCCGTGGGCGGCATCATCCTGCCCCGGTTGTTGGAACAATTAGGAGTGGAGCAGGTCACGGGGCTGTTTACGGAGCCGACGGGGAACTTCGGCCATAACCCCGAACCTTTGGAAAAGAACTTGGGCGACATCAAGGCTTTGATGCAAAAAGGCGGCCACGACCTGGCATTCGTGGTAGACCCGGACGTAGACCGTCTGGCCATGTTCTGCGAGGACGGGACGATGTACGGCGAGGAATACACCTTGGTGACGGTGGCGGACTATGTGTTGCAGCATACGCCGGGGAACACGGTGTCTAACTTGAGTTCCACCCGTGCCTTGCGCGATGTGACCCGTATGCGCGGAGGGGAATACAGCGCGGCTGCGGTCGGCGAGGTGAACGTGGTGGCCAAGATGAAAGAGACCCGTGCTGTGATCGGCGGGGAAGGTAACGGCGGGGTGATTTATCCGGAGGCGCATTACGGGCGTGATGCATTGGTCGGCATCGCCCTCGTGCTGACCTATCTGGCCCGGACGGGAAAGAAAATGTCCGAACTGCGTGCCACCTATCCGTCATACTTCATGGCCAAGAACCGTATCGACCTGACGCCGGAGACGGATGTGGATGCCATTCTGGAGAAAGTAAAAGACATGTATAAGGATGAAGAGGTGAACGACATCGACGGAGTGAAGATTGATTTCCCCGACAAATGGGTGCATTTGCGTAAAAGCAATACAGAGCCGATTATCCGTGTGTATTCCGAGGCAGCCACGCAGGCCGAGGCGGAGGAAATCGGGCGGAAAGTCATGGACGTGGTCTATTCGCTGGCTTGACGAACCTGTTCATCATTAACCTGAGAAATATGAAAAAACTGTTATTGTATGTGTGGGGCTTGCTCTTCTGCTTGGGGATGCAGGCCGGTGGAGAACGGGAAACGGTGCTGTTGCGGGACGGATGGCGGTTTACCCGTGCGGACAATGAGTCGTTCGGCGGAGTGCAGGTGGACGACGGAAAGTGGGAACGCGTGTCCGTGCCCCACGATTGGGCGATAAGCGGGCCGTTCGATGCGAACAACGACCGGCAGTTCATGGCCATCGAGCAGGACGGACAGAAAGAAGCCCAGAACCAGTCCGGACGTACGGGAGGACTGCCTTTCGTTGGCGTAGGCTGGTACAGGCTGCATTTCGACGTGCCCGGTTTCGGTACGGGCAAGCGCGTGGTGCTGATGTTCGACGGGGCGATGAGCCACGCGCAAGTCTATGTCAACGGAAAGAAGGTGGGGAATTGGCCGTATGGCTATAATTCCTTTTATTTCGACGTGACGGATGCCGTGAACGCAAAAGACAATGTGTTGGCGGTGCGCTTGGAGAATGAACCCGAAAGCTCTCGCTGGTATCCGGGGGCCGGGTTGTACCGGAACGTGCATCTGGTCGTGTCGGGCAAAGTCGGGGTACGTACATGGGGTACGACTGTCACTACGCCGACGGTGCGTGAGGATTTTGCGAAAGTGAAGGTGCGTACGGAATTGGAATATCCCGACGGTACGGACTGCAAGGACATCCGTCTGAAAACCGTTCTGCGTGCTCCCGGAGGACAAAAAGTGGCGGAGCGCGAAACCGTCTTGTCGCTGTATGACGAAGGCGTGCTCGAACAGGATTTCGTGGTGGACCGCCCCCTGTTGTGGGATTGCGAACATCCGAACCTCTACCGGGCGGACACGGAGGTGTACTATCAGGGACGTTTGAGCGACACCTACCAGACTACGTTCGGCATCCGTACGATTGAAGTCGTCCCCGAAAAAGGCTTCCTGTTGAACGGGAAAAAGTTGGTTTTCCATGGCACGTGCAATCATCACGACTTGGGACCGTTGGGCACGGCGGTGAACATGCAGGCCATCCGTTACCGGCTGAAGATGCTGAAGGATATGGGCAGCAATGCTTACCGTACGTCGCACAACATGCCGTCGCCGGAACTGGTGCAAGCCTGTAACGAGATGGGGATGCTGTTGATGGTGGAGACTTTCGATGAGTGGAAAGCCAAGAAAATGGCCAACGGTTATAACAAGTACTACGACGAGTGGGTGGAACGCGATTTGGTGAATGTGGTGCGTCATTACCGCAACGACCCGGCGGTCGTGATGTGGTGCATCGGCAACGAGGTGCCCGACCAAGGTTCGGCGCAGGGAGCAAAGCTTTGTCGGATGATGCAGGACATCGTGCACCGCGAAGACCCCACGCGGCCCTGCACGCAAGGCATGGACCGTGTGGATGCCGCCATCAAGAGCCACGTGGCGGCCATCATGGACATCCCGGGCTTCAATTACCGTTCCAATCTTTACCAGAAAGCTTATAAGGCATTGCCGCAACGGGTGGTGTTGGGGTCGGAAACGGCTTCTACGGTAAGCTCGCGCGGCGTGTATAAGTTCCCTGTGGAACGCAAGGCCGGGGCGAAATACGACGACCACCAGTCGTCTTCCTACGATGTGGAACATTGCCCGTGGAGCGACTTGCCGGAGGACAACTTTATCTTGTCCGAGGATTTGCCCTACGATATGGGCGAGTTCGTGTGGACAGGCTTCGACTACTTGGGCGAGCCGACGCCGTATTATGACGATTGGCCCAGCCATTCTTCGCTGTTCGGTATCATCGACTTGGCTTACCTGCCCAAGGATCGTTATTACCTTTACCGCAGCCAATGGAACAAGGCAGCGGAAACCTTGCACATCCTTCCGCACTGGAACTGGCCGGGGCGTGAAGGCGAGGTGACCCCGGTATTCGTGTACACCAATTACCCTACGGTGGAACTTTTCATCAATGGCAAGAGCCAAGGGAAACGTACGAAAGACACCACCGTCAAGCTCGACGAGACGGAAAACGATGAGGCACGCCGTGCTTTGGCCCGCCAGAAACGTTACCGGCTGATGTGGATGGGCACGCGCTACGAGCCGGGCGAGGTGAAGGCTGTGGCCTACGACGAAAACGGACGGAAGCGTGCGGAGCAGATCGTCCGTACGGCAGGTAAGCCTTACCGCATCGTATTGAAGGCCGACAAGGACACGTTGGACGCGGATTTGCGGGATGAGGACTTGGCTTTTGTCACGGTCAGCGTGGTGGACCGCGAGGGCAACCTCTGTCCCGACGCACAGCATACGGTGAAGTTTTCTGTCCGTGGAGCCGGGTATTACAAGGCCGGAGCCAACGGCAACCCCGTGTGTCTTGAACCGTTCGGCCGGCCGCAAATGCCGGTGTTCAACGGACAGATGACCGCCATCGTGGCGGAAAAGGGACAAGCCGGAACTATCCGCCTGAAAGCGGAAGCCAAAGGACTGAAGTCCGCCGAACTGGTCTTGTCTGTCAAGCGGACGGAATAAGCCCGGAGGGGAGGAGGAACTCTCTTTTTTCTATTCCTGTGCCTCCGGGGCGTAGGTCTCGATGAAATCCTTCTCGAAAGGAAGCGTACGGAGCACGTTCAGGTGAGAACGTGCTTCTTCTTTTTTATGTAAGGCCAGACAAATCCGTACCATCTGTTTGAGCAGGAGCGGAGACGGGCCGTTGGTATTCAAGTCCGCTTTGCCCAGTTCGTAAGCGATGGGGTATTGTTCCGAAGCGATGCAGTAGTCCATCAGGAAGTAATTCCGGGCGTTTTCGAGGTTACCGTCGCGGTTATGCAGGTAAATGGGGCGGCTTGTCGGCGGTAACATGTCTATGGGTACCTTGGGCACGTCGTTTTCGTCTTCCATTCGCGAAATGGCGTAGTAAGCCGCCACCGTGCTGTAGGTCAGGTCGGAGCGGGAAGCGGTGGCTTGCATGCCCTTCCAGTCCTGCCGTTCCAGTTCGCGCTGCATCTTGGCGGTAGGGCGTACGTAGGGGCGGTACCATTCGTTCATACCCACGGCACCGGCTCCCAAAATGAGGATGAATCCCATGGCTTTCCATTCGTCGAGCGGACGGTTGTAAGCCGGTGGGGTGAACAACCCCAAGAGTTTTTTCCGGCTGAAAGAACGTACGAAGGCGGCTTGGCAGGCCAGAATGAGGAGGATGCAGAAAGGAATGCCGAGCAGTTTGCCCGTTTCCGCCTGATAGTAAACATCGAAACCGTGGTAGACGACCACATAAATAAAAACGAATGCCGGGATGTATTTCAGGTATCCGAACCGGCCGCGCAACCTGAAGACGTAACCGGACAGCCAAGAGATGAGGGTAAGCATGCCCGAGAGAAGGGCACCGCCCCAAAAAGGCGAATGGAACGCTTGGAGCAAGGCACGCCCGATAATCCACAACGAACCGTAAGAGGTTTCCCATAGCGGGCGCATGGCTCCTTGGGCTGTGCTGAAGAAACTGTACTGTTGGGCGATGTAAAGCACGTCGCCGTAATAAATGCCGAAAAACATCCAGAAGCCGAAAAAGAACAGTTTCAGGGCGTCCGGCCACGCTGTCATTACACGTGAAGTACGGTTTTCCGGTGAAGGGTTTTGCTGTCTGTTCATAGTCGTATGGGGTTAAAGAGTTAATTTATGCAGCCAGTATCCGGCCTTTTCTTTGATTTCCGTTTGTTGTTTTTCCAACTCTTGGATGATACCGCATTGTTGTACGGTGCCCCGGACAGCCAACGCGTCGTCCACGGCGGTTTCCTCGCCGCCGTCGATACCGAAACCGGCAAGGGAACCTGTCGAGATGTCCTTTGTGGCATCGGCTATGATCTGCCGGTTGAGTGTCGTGGCGGCGGTTTCCCATTTCCGGATGACGGGCAGGCAGAGCGACGGGATAAAGTCCTTGCCATAGGCATCGGGGTATATCTCGTGCAAGAGGTTCCACGTCCAAGCCCAGGCGAAGTCGTCATACCGGTCATGGATAAGCCGGAGCCGTTCTCCCAATTTCTCTATGCGGTCGAGTTGTCCTGTGGCGATGATTCTGGTAATGTCGTTGATTTCGCTTATGGGGGCCAGCATGCCGCCGATGTCTCCCCAACGGTCGCTGCATGCCGCACGGGGATGCAGGGCTTCGCATAGCCCGTCCGAGGGCATGCCCTCATGCGCCTCTAATTGCCGGATCAGTTGTTCGCCCAAGTAACGGTCTAAAGCCAGCCGGTACCATTCTATGCCTTGCTTCACCGATTTCTCTTTGAGCCGCAGGCCGTTCCATGTGATTTCTTGGGTATCCGCGTCGAAGCGTCCGCTTAGTTCTTCCAAGGTAATCCGTGCCCGGAACACCCGCCCCATCGTATAAGGGGAGAATGCTTCGAAAGAGACCCGGTCCGTTTGAGGCACTTGGGGCAGGCGGCCGTCGCGTGCAGGCCATTTCCCGATGTCGCGCAGCGTTCCCACGCCCCTCAGGGTAATGCCGGGAATCACGTAATGGGACGAGCCTTGCTCCACGAGATAAGAGAATGGCCATTCGCTGCTGTCGGTACCGGGGGCGCAATGTCCCATGACCAGCGAAAACGCTCCGATATGCGCGGGCCACGAGATGTGGCTGCCCGAAGCGGTTTTGCATCCCCGTTCCAGCACACCGTGGTGTCGGGGGCCGAGCTTGTAGGCGTGGTTGCTCTGGTTGGTGCCCGAACCGGCGTTCATGAACGAGAACATGCCGCCTATCAACAGCGTGGACTTGTGGTGCGTCACCGTATAGGGACCGGCCAGGATGGCGCATGCCTCACCCTGCTCCGCCTGGCAGTTGCAACCGAAATAGGAGTCTGTGGCGGAAAATCCGTGCCCGATGGAAGAAGCTTGTCCTACATGGCAACGGGTGAGCGTCGCGCCGTCGGTGACATGGCAACCGGTTTGCAGGATGAAATCACGGGCGATGACCAAGTCACCCACGAAGGTAGGGGCGTCCGGATGGCTGCATATCGTGCCGTTTTCCAACCGGACGGCACCTTCCAGACGGCTGCAAGGCCCGATTTTCACGTTGCGGATCAGGCCGCAGCGGAGTATCCGTGTGCCCTCGCTTATCTTGCCGCGGTTGCCGGTTTGCCGTGCGGCGTAGTCCGAAACCAACCGGCGGAGGTTTTGCGTAAACAAGGCATCGTGGCGGTACATGGCTTGCATGTACGCTTCCTGTGCCGACAGGCGGTCGTGAATGAGGATGTCCCGTCCTCCGCTTTCGCTCATGACATGGAGTTCCGTGCCGTTTCCGAAGGCAGACGGGCCGGTCATGGCAATGGTGTCCGTATGGAGGATGATGCAGCCCGGGGCGATGTCGTAATGGGCGATATACCCGTGGACGTGGGCTATCAGGCAGTCGTCGCCCACGGTGGTACAGTGCAGCGTGGCATGGCGGATACCCGTATGGAACGTGATTCCGCCCGGCAGCGTGACGGTCTTTTGGAAATTCCCGATACGGTTGGAGCCGGAAAAATGCACGTACGCCAGATGGCGAAGGTCGATATCCGGATGGACTTCAATCAGTTGCCAGTTCTCGGCCGTGCAGCCTTGCTGTTCCAGTTGTCGGATTTCGGTGGGAAGCAGTTGTCGGTATGCAGTGTCGGTATGCGTCTGTAGTTCCATGTCTTTTTCTATGCTGGTTTGTTCAAGTTCCTGTTTGGAGGTATAAAGAAACGTTTTTTTTTTGAAAGTCAGTGAGGTTTGCCTTATTTTTTTGCAAGATACCCCGGACGGGGAGGGCTGCGAAGTGCATACCGTGGGTGGGCGTGCCGGACTTTGGAAGCAGGGCTTTGTCAAATGAAATCCTGCCTCAAGGAGTGGGCGGATTTACCTTGCGGCAAATGATTTTTTGTTCTGCGCCAAACGAAAAATCGTTCGCAGGAGATTGGAAAATCGTTTGCAGGAGATTTTTTTGCCGTTCTCTGTAGGTTTGTATTTTATTGTGGGTGAGGTGGTTGCGTGATGTGCGGAGAGAGCGGAGATGCGAGACTGTAATGTCCTGTTTTTTTAAGGCTTCACCGTAGGGCATAAAAAAAGGGTCAGCGCTCTGACCCAACCTTTGTTAACCTTAAATCTAATACTATGAAAAACACGATACAAAGGTAGGGAGTTTCGGTTTTCCGGCAAAATATCCGGCTTTTAATATCGAAAAAACGGCTTTTTCTTGATTTATATCAATACGGAGTGCTTTTTTGTGCTAACTTTGTTGGGCAAGAACAAACATTAAGATACAAGAATGCTCTACAGACAATGGATTTGGTTGAAAAGGTTCAGGCATCGGCGCGGATACGGTGTGCATTCTCCCTTTGCGTTCGACTTCCTGACGTATGTGGTGTATGAGCGTGGGGAATATTACGCCTACCGGGAGTTGAAGAAACGTTATCCCGTGGTTTGCCTGTGCGGGGGCTTGCATCGGTTGAAATGCCGCAAGTTTCTTTTCCGTCTGTCCAATTACGTGCATCCCTCCCTGATCCGGATATATGGGCACGTGAGCGAGGCGGAAACGGCTTACTTGGCAGCGGGATGCCGTTCGGCCGCGGTATGTCAAGACTTGTTTTGGAAGGTGAGGGTGCGGGAGAACGGAGGTTTCGTGCGGCAGAAGGAACTGATGGTCGTGGGCAGGGGGATTGCGCCCCGGCATTGGACGGCTGTGGTCTCGCGTCCGTCGACAAGGTGTTCGGTGTGCCTCCTTTTCGGCATACGGGCTTCAAAAGCGGCTTTGCAGGCGTGGAACGACGTGAAACGCTTGCCGGAAGCCGTGGTAACTTTCGACCTCTACGACTACGGTCTTGTGTTTTATGACCGTTCCAAGCAACGGCAAGATTATATTGTGAATTTTTAAATATACGGAAGGATGAAGAAAAGTAGAGTATATACTCGTACGGGCGACGGGGGAATGACCAGCCTGAGCGGGGGCGTGCGGGTGTCCAAGACGGATGTCCGAGTGGAAGCGTATGGGACGGTGGATGAGCTGAATGCCCACATCGGCGAATTGATTACTTATTTGGAACGTGAGGAAGACCGCGAGTTCCTGACAGGCATCCAATGTGACTTGTTCGCGATAGGAGCCTATCTGGCTACGGCGCCCTCACGTGCGGAAAAGCTTGGCCGGGAGGTGGTGACGGAAGAAGACGTGACGCGTCTGGAACAGGCCATAGATGAGGCGGAAGACGGGCTTCCCGGGTGGCGGGGGTTCGTGCTTCCCGGCGGCTCCCGGGGGGCGGCCGTGTGCCATGTCTGCCGCACCGTGTGCCGCAGGGCGGAGCGGCGTATCCTGGAACTGTCCGGAAGTGCGCCGGTGATGCCGGAGGTTTGTGCGTATGTCAACCGCTTGTCCGATTATCTGTTTGTGCTGTCCCGTAAAATGCTATTTATTGAGGGGAAAGATGAAATTGTGTGGAAGAAACGTTGATGGTATCGAAAATATTATTATTTTTGCGCACAAAATAGAAAAACGAAGTTGTTATAAATATTAAGGACTATGTATTGGACACTGGAATTGGCTTCAAAGTTAGAAGATGCGCCATGGCCTGCCACCAAGGATGAACTGATTGATTATGCGATGCGTTCTGGCGCTCCCTTGGAAGTGATCGAGAATCTGCAAGAAATAGAGGATGAAGGCGAAATATATGAGACGATAGAAGATGTTTGGCCGGACTATCCGACGAAGGAGGATTTTCTTTTCAACGAGGACGAATATTGATGCGCGTCGGACTTGGAAATACGGAAAACCTGAAATGATTACTGGAGCGGGTGTAAGTGTGCATCCGCTCCATTGTTTTACCTGAAACCGCGATTTTCGTGCGATGCCGGACAATAAAAAGAAAAAGATTCTGTTTTCTTAAGGTACAACGGTTGTAGAGACAGTGAAGACAAAGGGAAAACTGATAGGGTTCATCTTGATATTGAGCTTGTTGCCCCGGTGGGCCAAGGCTCAGTATGACCCGTCTTTTGTCAATTATTGGGCCATGACGCCCTTTTATAACCCCGCAGCGACGGGGCAGTCTCCCATGCTGAACTTTCAAGGAGCTTACAGCATGCAGATGACCGGCTTTGAAAACGCCCCCGCCGTGATGTTTGCTTACGTGGACCTGCCGTTGTTCTTCATCAGCGCGAGGCACGGTGCCGGAGTGGGGTTCACCAACGACCAGATCGGTCTGTTCAAGCACCAGAAGTTTTTTCTGCAATATGCTTACCATCAGCCTTTGTGGGGAGGCAAACTGAGCGGAGGCATCCATTTGTCCATGCTCAGTGAGACGTTCGACGGGGGAGAGTTGGATTTGGGAGAGTCCGGCGACCCTGCTTTTCCTACGGCTGAGGCCAACGGGGCCGGTTTCGATATGAATTTCGGCATCCAGTATGCCCGTAAGTCGTGGTACGCCGGTTTTGCCATGATGCACTGTACCTCGCCCACCGTCACGTTGGGAGAGGAAAAAGTGAACGAATTTAAGGTCTCTCCTTCTTATTATTTGACGGGCGGGTACAATATCCGGCTTAAAAGTCCGTTATATACCATACATACGACCGCCATGCTGCGTTCCGATGCCGTAGGTTTCCGGGCGGATATGACGGGACGCATCGCTTATCATGGCAGCAAGCATGAGTTGTACGGCGGAGTGTCGTACAGTCCGATGAATTCGGTCAGTTTCCTCTTCGGCGGAGACTTTCATGGCATCAATCTCGGTTATGCGTACGAAATGTACACGGCCGGCATCGGGGCATTGAACGGCAGTCATGAGATCATCATCGGCTATAAGACGGAGTTGAATCTGTTCAAGAAAGGAAAGAATAAACATAAAAGCGTAAGAATATTATAATAATGAATATGAAGTGTTGTGGGTTGATATGGGGCATAATGGCAGGTCTGGCGTTCAGTGCTTGTCTGGGTCCCCGTTCGGCATCCACCGCCACGGGTGGAGAAGTGACCGGTGTCGGGGGAACGGCCTACAGTGAACCAACTCCTTACGGGATGGTTTTCGTGAAGAAAGGTTCATTGAAAATCGGTACGGAAGAAACCGATTCGTTGTGGGGAATGACCATTCCTACCCGGGAAATTTCGGTCGACGGCTTCTGGATGGACGCTAACGAAGTGTCGAATGCCAAATATCGCCAGTTTGTCTTTTGGGTGCGCGACTCTATTATCCGCGAACGCCTGGCCGATCCGGCATACGCGGGCGACGAGACCTACAAGATAGAGGAGGACAAGTTCGGGAATCCGGTGACTCCTTATCTGAACTGGAAAAAGCCGATACCCTGGAAACGCCCGAACGAAGACGAGTTGAGGGCGATAGAAAGCGTGTACGTGACGAATCCGGCCACGGGGGAGCGGATGTTGGATGCGCGCCAGATGAATTACCGTTATGAGGTGTTCGATTATACCGCTGCCGCTTTGCGCAAGCACCGCCTGAATCCGGATGAACGCAACCTGAATACCGACCATGCCGTGGATGCGGACGAAGTGGTCATGATTTCTAAGGATACAGCTTACATCGACGACGAAGGGCGTATCGTGCGTGAAACCATCACCCGCCCGCTTTCGGGACTGCATGATTTCCTGAATACTTATATCGTGAATATTTATCCGGATACGACGTGTTGGGTGAACGATTTTTCCAATGCGGAAAACGAACGCTACATGTTGCAATACTTCTCCAATCCGGCTTATAACGATTATCCGGTGGTCGGTGTGACCTGGGAACAGGCCAATGCTTTCTGCGATTGGCGTACGGAGTTCCTGAAACGTGGCTTGGGAGCCGCAGCCAGTCAGATACAGCCTTACCGTTTGCCGACAGAGGTGGAATGGGAATTTGCCGCACGTGGTCCCGAAGGAGCCTTGTTCCCGTGGGAGACAAAAGGGGTGAAAAGCGAGAAAGACTGTTATTATGCCAACTTCAAACCCGACCGTGGGGACTATACGGACGACGGGAGCTTGATAACGTCCAAATGCGGTTCCTATTCGGCCAATTCCAACGGTTTGTTCGACATGGCGGGAAATGTGGCGGAATGGACGAGTACGGTGTACACCGAATCGGGTGTGGACGGCATGAGCGACATGAATCCGGAACTGAAATACAATGCCGCGAAAGAAGATCCTTATCGCCTGAAGAAGAAGTCGGTGAGGGGCGGTTCGTGGAAAGACCCGGAATCCATGATACGTTCCGTATGGCGTTCATACGAATATCAAAACCAACCGCGCTCGTACATCGGTTTCCGTTGCGTGCGTTCTGTGTCGGGGACAACCAATAAACGTAAATAAAAAGACAAAAGAAGTTAAGATATGGCTAAGAATAGAAAAAATATAGTTATCCGTATTCAGGATTGGATTGAGTCGGTAGCCGGGCAGACATTCCTGAATTATGCGTACAGTTGGGGAGCGGCCGTGGTCATTCTTGGAGCTTTGTTCAAACTGACTCATATTCCCGGGGCCAATGCGATGTTGTTCATCGGTATGGGTACGGAGGTTCTGGTGTTTTTCATCTCCGGTTTCGACCGTCCGGCAGAACTGAAGCGCGATGAAGACCGGGTGAGTCTGGCTTCGGATGAAGAGGATTGGGACGAAGAGGCTGTCGGCGAAAAGGAAGCCGGGAACCTTCCTGAGGTTGCGCAAGGTGGAGTGCCCCAACCGGTTGTGTCCGGTGGAGGGGTATCCCAGCCCATAGTCGTGGGAGGGCCGGTCGTAGTCGGAGGAAATGGAGGCATCCCTCTTTCCGGGGCAGCGGCTACTGTAAATCCGGACGTGTCTGGCGCAGCAGGCGGCGGAACACAAGGCGTGCAGGGTAGCGTGGGGCAGCAGGCGTTGGATATAAAGGCTTTGGCCGATATGGTGAATGCTTCCAACGCAGAACTTTTTGCGAAAGTGCTTGAAGATGCCCGTAACGCTTCTACTCCCGAAATGAAGGAGGCGGCTGAAAATTATGTGGAAGAGCTGAAGACGTTGACCGAAACCTTGGCGCGTGTGTCCGAACAGGCTGAACACATGACGCGTGATGCCAAGGAGATGGATAATCTGAACCGTACGCTGACGGGCATCAATACGATATACGAGATGCAGTTGAAGAGTATCAGTACGCAGGTGGGCACGATAGACCAAATCAATGAACAGACCCGCAAGATGGCGCGTCAGATAGAAGAATTGAACGGCATTTACAACCGTATGATTCAGGCCTTGACGGTGAACATGAAGCATACACCGGGCGGTTCGATAACAGAATAAACGGATTAATCAGAAAGGAATACGAAATGGCATCCCAGCAAAATAGAATGTCTCCGCGTCAGAAGATGATCAACCTCATGTATGTGGTGCTGATGGCTATGTTGGCCCTGAACGTGTCTTCCGACGTGTTGAACGGTTTTTCATTGGTGGAAGACAGCCTTCTGCGGACTACGGCGAACGCTTCTGCGTCCAACGAAGCCCTTTATAAGGATTTGCAGGGACAGATGGAGGCCAATCCGGCCAAAGTGAAGGAATGGTTCGACAAGGCACAGTATGTGAAGAAAATCTCAGACTCCTTATATAATTATGCGGAAGCCCTGAAGGTCAGTATCGTGAAGCAGGCGGACGGGGAAGACGGCGACGTGAAAGACGTGCAGAACAAGGAGGATCTGGAGGCGGCTTCCCATGTGATGTTGGCACCGCGCCGAGGAGAAGGACAGAGGTTGTTCGCGGCCATCAACAGTTTTCGTGAAAGCATCGTCGGCATGTTGACAGACGAGACGCAGAAGAAAATCATTGCGGACAACCTGAGTACGGAGGTTCCGAACAAGGCCGGTACTTTAGGGAAGAATTGGCAGGAGTATATGTTTGAGAATACGCCGGTGGCTGCGGCCGTTACTTTGCTTTCCAAATTGCAGAGTGATGTGCGGTATGCCGAAGGAGAGGTGCTTCATGCCTTGGTGGCCAATATAGACATGAAAGACTTGCGTGTGAACGAGTTGAATGCATTTGTGATACCGGCTTCACGTACGGTGGTACAAGGCGGGAAATTCAGTGCCCAGATCATCATGGCTGCCGTGGATACGACCCAACGTCCGACGGTATATGTCAACGGACGGCAAATCACTTCACCGGGCGGGCTGTATGAGACGGTTTGCAGTAGTACGGGCGATTATACGCTGAAAGGTTATATCGAGATGATGGACGGGCGTGGCCAGATGGTGCGCAGGGACTTCTCTCAGCCTTACACCGTGGTGGCTCCTTCGGCTACGGTGTCGGCAGACTTGATGAATGTGTTGTATGCCGGATATGAGAACCCTATGAGCGTGTCTATTCCCGGGGTTCCGGCCAATAAGGTGGTGGCTTCCATGAGCGGAGGAGTGTTGCAGCCCACAGGGGCGGGCAAATATATAGCCCGACCGGCAGAAGTGGGCAAAGATGCCGTGATTACGGTCAATGCCAATATGGAGGGACGTATGCAGAAGATGGGACAGTTTGCCTTTCGTGTGCGTAAGTTGCCCGACCCGTCGGCTTATATAGAGTATGCGGCGGAAGGCGGCAGCAACCGTTTCCGTGGCGGGCGTTTGTCCAAACAAATGTTGATGGGAACGAAAGGCATCGGCGCAGCTATTGACGACGGACTTTTGAATATAGAGTTCCGGGTGCAAGGGTTCGAGACGGTGTTTTTCGACAATATGGGTAACGCCGTACCGGCGGTGTCGAACAGCGCGTCTTTCACTGAACAGCAACGTTCGATGTTCCGTTCGTTGGGACGTGGAAAACGGTTCTATATTTCCCGTATAAGAGCCGTAGGCCCCGACGGGGCGGAGCGGACGCTCGACGGCTCTATGGAAGTGATTGTCAACTAATGAATGGATGGAAATGAAGACTATGAGTAAAAATAAGATAAGGATGAAACGTCTGTTTTTTGTTTTGTTAGGAGTTGCCCTGTACGTGCAGGCGGAGGCGCAGCCGGCTCGCCGCAGGGTGAAACCCAATGATGCAGACAAGGCCGAGAAAACCGTAGACCGTGCCAGTTTGCAGTTCCCCGTGGCGGTGGAAGTGCCTGAGGACGTGGTGTGGCGTCGCGATGTGTATCGTCAGTTGGATCTGACGCTGGACAAGAACGCCCCCCTGTATTATCCGGTGGAGCCTTCCGCAGGCCAGATAAACCTGTTTACGTATCTGTTCGATTTATTGCTGACGGGAAAGATTACGGCATACCAATATAAACTGGACGGTAACGAGTCTTTTACTTCGCGCGATAAGGTGGACGTGAAAGAATTGTTAGAGCGTTACCATATATATTACGAGGAGCAGAACGGGCGTCCCCGTGTGAATGCCAGCGATATTCCCTCGGCTGAAGTTTCCCGTTATTATATAAAGGAGAGCTCTTATTTCGACCAAAGGACCTCGACGTTCCGTACGAAAGTCACGGCCTTATGCCCAGTGCTTATGCGCGGAGATGATTTTGGCGGAGAGGCTACCCCATATCCTTTGTTCTGGCTCAAATATGATGATATCAGTACGTATTTGGCCCGTCACACGATGATGGCAAGCAATTATAACAACGTGACGAACATGACGGCGGCGGATTATTTCTCCATGAATCTGTATGACGGAAAGATTTATAAGACGAACAACATGCAGGGGAAGGTGCTGGCTAACTATTGTAAGACGGACAGTGCCATGGCCAACGAACAGAAGCGGATAGAGAAACAACTTTCCGACTTTGAAAAACATGTTTGGGGGCATGACGACTCGGTGGCTGTAGATTCAACGGCAGCCAAGGAGGCTGTAGAAACGAAAAAGGAGAAAGCTTCCCGAACTACACGTAATTCGCGTCGTGCTTCGGCATCGTCGGACGACTCGAAAAAGGCAAAGGCAGAAAAGACTAAGGTTTCCAAGACGCGTAGGGGGAGTTCCGGAGGGGGAGGAGCCTCCACGCCCAGAGTGACCGTACGCAGACAACGTAGATAATAAAAAAGAGATATATTTTCGGAAAAAGTTGAAAGTACGGCAAACAGTTGCTATCTTTGTTTTTCGATAAGAAATAAAAAGCAAACTTCTATGAAGAAATTAAGTGCAGTATTGATGTGTATGGTGGCGTTTTTATGGGCGGCACCTGCCAATGCGCAGTTCAAGTGGGGACTTGAAGGCGGTGTGAACTTGAGTAAGGCAAGTATAAAAGGTGACGGAGGCTTGTTCGATGCTTCCAATCGTACGGGATGGTTCGTCGGACCGAAAGTGCAGATGACCATGCCGGTCATCGGTTTGGGTATCGATGCTTCCCTTCTCTATTCCCAGAAGTACATGAAGATGGACTTTTCAGGTGAAGTAGACGGGGAGAATGTCAACGGGAGTACGCCTAACAAATCCATGCCTTACGTGGAGATCCCCATTAATTTAAGGTATAATTTTGGCTTTAGCAGTCTGGTCGGCGTTTATTTGGCTACAGGTCCGCAATACAATTGGTATCTGGGGAGCCGTAATTTAAAGTATGCCGGTGAAAGTATCGGAAGTTTGGAACGCTCTACATTCAGTTGGAATGTGGGAGCCGGTGTGACGCTGCTTAGCCATTTGCAAGTAGGTGTGACTTACAATATCGCCATGGGTGAGACCGGAAAATTAGGCGGTGTGGGCGATGTCATAAAAGAGTTTGACGTAAAGAACAACACATGGCAAGTTCGTTTGGCTTACCTGTTTTAATGTAGTCCGATAGAAAAATGGAATAAACGGAAGCCGTCTGCATGAAGCGGACGGCTTTCCTTTTGTCTGTTAGCTTCTTTTGTCGTATTTTTGTAACGCATTAAAATCCGTGCGTATGAAGTTTGTAGATGTCATTCTTCCTCTTCCTTTGTCGGCGGCTTATACATACGCTTTGCCCGAAGAGCAGCAGGCGGCGGTACGGCCGGGCTGCAGGGTTATCGTGCCGTTTGGAGCCAAAAAGTTTTATACGGCTATTGTGGTTGACGTTCACGGGCGGCAGCCGCAAGGTTATGCCGTGAAGACCGTGTGGGAGATACTTGATTCGGATCCCGTTTTACTTCCGGTGCAGTTGGATTTTTGGAGATGGTTGGCAGACTATTACCTTTGTGCCGTAGGGGATGTGTATAAGGCTGCCCTGCCGTCCGGTATGAAACTGGAAAGCGAGAGCAAGGTGGTGGTAAACAGTGAATATGCGGGAAATGCCGTATTGTCGGAACGGGAGCAACGGGTCGTTACTTGGGTTTCGAGGCGTTCCGAACCGACCGTGACGCAACTTCAAAAAGAATGTGAGGATTTTCGGGTGTTGCGGGTGGTAAGGTCTTTGATGGACAAGGGTGTCCTTGCCATGAAAGAGGAAGTCAAACGCAGCTATAAGCCACGTACGGAAGTACATGTGCGCTTATCGGAAACCTATTTTGACGAGGACAAACTTCATGAATTGCTTGAGGGTTTAGGAAGAGCACCCAAACAGCAGTCCCTTTTATTAAAGTATTTAGAGCTGGCAGGTGCCGGAACGGCTTTCCGGTTGCGTAATCCGAAGATGCTGGCGGAGGTGGGGCGGAAAGCCCTGGTAGAAGCTGTTGGTGGCAGTCTGGCGATTTGCCGTGCTTTGGAAGAGAAGGGCGTATTGGAGGCCTATCCATACGAGATAGGCCGTTTGGCGCATACGGAGGTCACCGAAACGATAGGTGTTTCTCCTTTAAGCGAGGCACAGGCACGGGCGTTCCGGGAACTGGAAGAAGCTTTTGCTCGTCATCCGGTATGCCTGCTTCACGGAGTGACATCGAGCGGGAAGACCGAGGTTTACATTCATCTGATTCGTCAGATGATAGCCGAAGGGAAACAGGTGCTTTACTTGGTGCCGGAGATTGTGCTGACCACCCAGTTGACGGACAGGTTATATCGCGTATTCGGTAACCGTATGGGCGTGTACCATTCCAAGTTTCCCGATGCCGAACGTGTCGAGATTTGGCAAAAGCAGTTGTCCGAACAGCCTTACGATATTATTGTAGGCGTTCGTTCGTCCGTCTTCTTGCCTTTCCGGCATCTGGGGTTGGTCATAGTGGACGAAGAGCATGAACAATCTTATAAACAGCAGGAGCCTGCGCCGCGTTACCATGCCCGGAATGCGGCGATCATGTTAGCTCGGATGTACGGTGCCCGTACCTTGCTCGGTACGGCGACTCCGGCGTTGGAGACTTATTATAACGTCCGCATGGGCAAATACGGTTTGGTGGAGCTGACCGAACGTTTCGGACAAGTACGTTTACCGGAAGTCGAGGTGGTGGATATTAAAGAGCTACAGCGCAAAAGGCGCATGGCCGGTCCGTTCTCGCCGCGTTTGTTGGAGGAGATGCGCCGGGCATTGGAAAACAAGGAACAGGTCATACTGTTCCAGAACCGGCGAGGTTACGCTCCGATGATAGAATGCCACACGTGCGGTTGGGTGCCCAAGTGCAAAAACTGCGATGTCAGCCTGACGTACCATAAGGGACTGAACCAAATGACTTGCCATTATTGCGGCTACACGTGTAACGTGCCGACTCGCTGTCCGGCCTGTGAAGGTACGGAGCTGGTGCAGCGAGGGTTCGGTACGGAAAAGGTGGAAGATGCCGTACATCAAGTCTTTCCGGAGGCCGCCGTGGCCCGGATGGATTTGGATACGACCCGTACACGTTCGGCCTACGAAGGAATCTTGGAGGATTTCCAAAGCGGAAAGACTGATGTGCTTATCGGAACGCAGATGGTGACCAAAGGATTGGATTTCGAACGAGTCAGCGTGGTCGGCATATTGAATGCCGACGCCATGCTTAATATCCCGGACTTCCGAAGCTTTGAGCGCGCCTTCCAGTTGATGGCACAAGTGGCTGGGCGCGCCGGACGCCGCAGCAGGCAGGGACGTGTCATCCTGCAGACCAAGAGTCCGGATCTGCCTCTCATTCGTCAAGTGACGGAACATGACTATTTCGGGTTGTACGTAGGGCAGATGGAAGAGCGTCAGATGTTTGTATATCCTCCTTTTTGCCGTTTGATTTATGTCTATATGAAACATAAGCGGGCAGATGTGCTCGATCATCTGGCTGCTGAAATGGGGAGCCGTCTGCGCCAGGTGTTCGGTTCCCGTATTTTAGGGCCTGACGCGCCGCCCGTGGCACGAATCCAATTGCTCTACATCCGTAAAATCGTAGTGAAAGTAGAACTCGGAGCTTCTCTGGCCAAGGTTCGGGAACAGTTGCTTTATCTCCGCCAAAACCTGATGGCACATCCCGATTACCGCAGTGCCCAAATCTATTATGACGTAGACCCCATGTAAGGCAGGACGCTTATTTCTTTTTCAGTTCCGGATAGCTGATACGCGTGTGGTAAATCGTCTTCAGCTTTTCTTTGAACACGTCTTTAGCCACGGTGATGTCGTGGAACGTGATGGGGCAGTCTTTGAAGAATCCTTCCTGCACTTGGCTGTCCACGATCTTATCCACCAGTCCGCTGATACTCTCTTCCGTGTATTCGTTCAGGCTTCTGGAAGCGGCTTCCACAGAGTCCGCCATCATCAAAATGGCCTGTTCCAGCGTGAACGGGTTCGGACCGGGGTAAGTGAAAAGGGATTCGTCTACCGGTTGGTCCGGATTCTGGTTCTTGTATGAAATCAGGAAGTATTTGGTCTTGCCTTTGCCGTGGTGCGTCGAGATGAAATCCTTTATGACTTGCGGCAGGTTATATTTGTCGGCCAGTTTGAGTCCGTCCTTGACATGACTGATGACAATCGCCGCACTTTGTTCGTAACTGATACGATCGTGAGGATTGAAGTTATTTTGGTTTTCCGTAAAGTAGGCCGGACTGTTCATCTTTCCGATGTCGTGGTATAAGGCTCCGGTTCGGACGAGCAGCGCCTTGGCACCGATTTTATTCGCCACTTCCGTAGCCAGGTTCGCCACCTGCATGGAGTGTTGGAATGTGCCCGGAGCCACTTCCGAGAGCCGTTTCAGCAGTTCGTTGTTGGTGTTGGACAATTCGACAAGAGTCACGTTGGAGGTGAAGCCGAAAACCTTTTCGAACAAGAACAGCAACGGGTAGGCAAATAACAAGAGGATGCCGTTGATGATAATATAGATATACATGCCATACTCCAGGCGTGCGAAGTCTTTTTCGTGAATAAGTTCCATACTCATGTAAAAAGCTATGGACGCCAATGTGACATAAAATGCCGAACGGATAAGCTGCGAACGTTGGGAAAGCTCCCTCAGGCTGTAGATGGCCACCATGCCCGCCACAAGCTGTGTGGCGATGAACTCGTAGGGGTATTTCAGGGATATGGCACTGATGAGCACCGTAGCCACGTGAGTCACAAAAGCCGTCCGGGAATCCATGAACACCCGGATGAAAATAGGAGCCATGGCGAACGGGATGATGTAGACATTGAACAGGTTATGCTTGATGAGGAATGAAGTTATCAACGGGTAGATGACCGGCATGGAGGCGATGAACAGGATGTGGCGCGTGTTGGCCAGATAGTCACGGCGGAACAGGTTGAAGTACAACGTCAGGCAGGCAATGATGAGAGCCACGTAAAGCATTTGGCCGAGCAATACCGTATGCGTCTGCATTTTGGACGTGTTTCGGCGGGTATATTCTTTTTCCAGAGAAGTGAGGATGTCGTATGTTTCCTTGTCCACGATATCCCCTCGGTCTATAATTTTCTGCCCGCTCATGACCATACCGGACGAATAGGAAAGAGAAGACAGCAAGTCTTTCCGGGATTCTTCGGATTTTGTCTTGTCGTAGGTCAGATTGGGTACGATATAGTCGCTCAGGTTGCATTTCCGCAATACTCTGCGGTCATAATGCAAGCTGTCTTCTCCCAAATCGATAAGGTATTCGTATGCGGTTTTGTGCGAGAAGACCTGAGTCATCGGTTGTTCCTTGGCCACGTTCTGTGCGAATATGCGGATAGACGCCACTTCATCGCTGTGCATTTGGTCGAAATTCTCCGTGTCCATGACGCCCTGCGCGTAAATATGTTCCAGTTTGTTTTCCACGTATGCCAGATAGTTGGCCGGTATGGTGGCCGGTTTCTGTCCGTTTATGGTGGCCTTGAACTTTTCTATCTGTTCTTTCCCCACGGTCTCGTCGATGGCGAAATAAGGTTCGTAATGCTGTAAGATACTGTCCTGTTCCGTCTGTATGGTTTCCGCGCTTTTGTATATCGGAAAGTCGTAGGTCGCGATGAGCTGGCTGTAACGCCAAGGTTTGCCCACGTCGAACTGGTAGGTCGAACGTTCGTCACGCGGCATGTACAGGCACACGATAAACAAGGCTGTGACCGTGATGACGATTCTATAAATCAAAGCCTTCGGGGTAAGGCTGTTTTGTTGGTTATGTCTGTTCATCTCTTTTTCCGTATTTTATATAGGGCGAAAATACGAAAAAAATACGGGGCGTTTAAATAAAAAGTAGTATTTTTGCACAATATTCACAAATGTTGTTATGACACAGAGAAAAGTAAGGGTTCGTTTCGCTCCCAGTCCCACGGGAGCCTTGCATATAGGCGGTGTACGTACGGCTTTATACAATTATCTTTTTGCACGCCAGCATGGCGGCGAGTTCATTTTCCGTATCGAGGATACAGACTCCAACCGGTTTGTCCCGGGAGCGGAGGAATACATTTTGGAATCTTTCCGTTGGCTCGGCATTCCTTTCGACGAAGGAGTAAGTTTCGGTGGGGATCATGGTCCTTACCGTCAGTCGGAACGCCGGGACATTTACAAGAAATACGTGCAGGAGTTGCTGGATGCCGGTAAGGCTTATATCGCCTTCGACACGCCGGAAGAACTGGAGGCCAAGCGGCAGGAAATCCAGAATTTCCAGTACGATGCCTCTACGCGCGGCATGATGCGCAATTCGCTGTCGTTGTCGGCTGACGAGGTGAAGCGGCTGCTGGCCGAAGGCCGGCAGTACGTTGTCCGGTTCAAGATAGAGCCGGGCGAGGACGTACATGTGGACGACATGATTCGCGGCGATGTGGTCATCAACTCTTCCATTCTCGACGATAAGGTGCTTTACAAGAGTGCCGACGAATTGCCGACCTACCATCTGGCCAACATCGTAGACGACCATCTGATGGAGGTGACCCACGTGATTCGCGGTGAAGAATGGTTGCCTTCGGCTCCGTTGCATGTCCTGCTTTACCGTGCGTTCGGATGGGCTGACACGATGCCGAAGTTCGCCCATTTGCCTTTGTTGCTCAAGCCCGATGGGAAGGGAAAATTGAGCAAACGCGACGGCGACCGTCTCGGCTTTCCGGTTTTCCCTCTCGAATGGCACGACCCCAAGACGGGCGAAGTGTCCTCCGGTTATCGTGAGAGCGGCTATCTGCCGGAGGCTGTCATCAATTTCCTGGCCTTGTTGGGTTGGAATCCGGGAACAGACCAAGAGATCATGTCGTTGGACGAACTGGTGGAGCTTTTCGACATCACCAAATGCAGCAAGGCCGGTGCCAAGTTCGATTATGTGAAGGGCCTGTGGTTCAACCGTGAATATATCCTGATGAAGGACAACAAGGAATTGGCTCCCGCTTTCGACAAGATACTGCGCGAGAATGGGATAGAAGTACCGATGGAACGCGTAGAAGCCGTGGTGGGCATGATGAAGATGAAGAAAATCAATTTCATCAAAGAACTGTGGCCCCTTTGCGACTTCTTCTTCATTGCCCCGGAAGCGTACGACCGCGAGGACAAGTTCGTGCGGAAGAACTGGACGGAAACGGCGGCGGCCGACATGGCCGAACTGGCCGCATTGCTGGAAGGCCTGGATGATTTCTCGGTAGAGGGACAGAAAGCGGCCGTAGACCGTTGGGCGGAAGAGACAGGCAAGAAACCTTGGAATCCTTGGCGTGTGGCTTTGGTGGGCACAGGAAAGGGCCCCGACATGTATGAGCTTTCAGCTTTCCTTGGGAAGGAGGAAACATTACGTAGAATGCGTAAAGCCGTAGAGATTCTGAAATGATATATTCGATCGCGCTTTATCTGTATGCCCTGGCAGTCGTGTTGGTTTCGCCTTTCCGCAAGAAAGCGTGGCTGATGGTGAAAGGGCAATGGAATACTTTCCGTATCTTGCGGAAAAACATCCGCCGGGAGGAAATGTATGTTTGGTTTCATGCCGCTTCCTTGGGCGAGTTCGAACAGGGGCGTCCGCTGATGGAGCGGTTGCGGCGGGAGCATCCGGAGTACAAGATATTGCTGACCTTTTTCTCTCCTTCGGGTTATGAAGTGCGCAAGGACTACGAGGGGGCGGACGTGGTGTGCTATCTCCCGTTCGACACACCGGGCAATGTGCGCAGCTTTTTGCGGTTGGCTCGTCCGCGCATGGCGTTCTTCATCAAATATGAGTTTTGGAACAATTACCTGCATGCTTGCCGCCGTCGTCATATTCCGGTGTACAGCGTGAGCAGTATTTTCCGTGAGAACCAAGTGTTTTTCCGTTGGTATGGGCGCAGTTACAGCGATGTGCTGCGTTGTGTGACCCATTTCTTCGTGCAAAACGAAACTTCGTGCGAATTGTTGGCACGCAAGGGCATCACGAACGTCACCGTGGCCGGAGACACGCGTTTCGACCGTGTGCTGGACATTTGCCGGCAGGCCAAGGATTTGCCGTTGGTGAAAGCTTTCAAGCAAGATGCCAAGGTGTTGGTGGCCGGAAGCTCATGGGCACCGGATGAGGATTTGATTATTCCTTACTTCAACGCTCATCCGGAAATGAAGCTGGTGTTGGCGCCCCATGTGGTCAGTGAAGACCATTTGAAGGAGATAGAGGGAAAGTTGCGCCGTCCGTTTGTGCGTTATTCCCGTGTCACGGAAGAAAGTGCCGCCCGTGCCGATTGCTTGATTATCGACGGGTACGGTTTGCTTTCGTCCATCTATCGTTACGGCGAGATGGCCTACGTGGGCGGTGGTTTCGGCGTAGGCATCCATAACGTGCCCGAGGCGGCGGTATATGGTGTACCCGTGCTTATAGGTCCGAACAACCGTAAGTTCCGTGAGGCGCAGGATTTGTTGCGCGAGGGCGGTTGTATGGAAGTGACGGATGCAGACACCTTCGGTCGGACGATGGACCGTCTGCTTTCCGACGGGAAGTTCTTGGCGGAGCGGGGACGGATTGCCGGACAGTATATCGAGCGGAACGCCGGAGCGTCGGATTTGATTTTCGATAGTGTGAAATTCTGAAGGATGAATCAGATAGGATACAAGTTGGAAAAAGCGGGCGTTTGTCCGCTTTTTTTGTGTTTTGATAGGCTGAAAATCGGCAAAAACAGCTCCCGTCTGTATGTCCGATTCCGGGAAAAAGAGAGTAAAATGCGGTATTTTGGGGGCGTTTTGAGGGAGTTTTCCCCTCTTTTTCGAGGTTTGTTGTCTTTCGTTTGAAGCAAATTGGAAAATCGTTCTGCTCCAAACGAAAAATCATTCTCATGAGATTGAAAAATCAAAGTGTTCCAAACGGCATTTTTAGGGGCTTGCAATCGGATTTTTACCTCTTTTTTTCGCTATTTGCATGAACTTCACGGCTCAAAATATAAGAGCATGATGCTCCTCCTTTCCTTGTTTCTTGTGTCACGGCGAAAGTGCTGTCGCCCGGTTCTGCGGAGCCTACGGGTACGGATGTCACCGGAAGACGGTGCAGGCTTTCTTTTTGTACGAGGGGCAACCGTGCGTGGCTGGTGTATTTTCCTTTGGCTTTCCCGAAGGGGGAAAATATTCGATTCTGGAGCCGTTTTAAAGGTTGTACTGTAAAAATATGAGAGAAAGAGAAGGCCGCCGCTACATGAGTGCGTAGGACAGCCTTTTAGAGTGATTGTGTTTAAAGAAACAGATTACCAGAGTTCCCAACCGTTGTTTCGGTTGGAATAAGCATCGCTGATACCGCTATCGGACGCATTGCCTCCGAAATCGAGGTCTAAACCGTCACCGGTACCATTTATTCCGCTACAAGCCATCATACCGTTTGATTCCATTTTCACAACTTTCACGTGGGGCATTTCATATATTTTCTTTTCCATTGTTTTGTTTGTTTATTATACGTTTTTTTATTTGATTATTTTTTCTCCGTCTATGATGTAGATACCGTGTTCCAACCCTTCGAGGGCATCGGCTCTTTTCACGTCGTTTTTTATTTTTATGCCGTTTATGGTATACACGTCTACAAGTTCTTTACTGTCTTTTGTCCCGTCGGATATTATTTCTTCTATGCCGGTCACCTTGCCGTCGATGTCGATGAGCAGGCGGTTGACACCTGCCATGGCCGCAGTCTGGTCTGCATTGATATATGCGCGGAAGCCTTTCAGCTTCACCTTATCCGTGTCGGCCAGATAGAACTTGTCGTCGTTGATGAAGTAAGCCCCTTGTGGAACCGTGGTGGCTGCATAGTTTCCGGTCATCGAGACGCCGTCCGCTGTAGAGCTGTTCGGTTGTCCGGCGTGGAGGTACACTTCGTCGGCTTTGATTTCGGTCACGTTTCCGGTGGGGCGTACGAGGTAAGGTTGGCCTGCCTCTACCGTTTCTGCCTTGTCAAACCGGAGCACGACGTTGCCGTCTTGTTGTGTGGTTTCAACCAGTCGTCTCAATTCGCCCAGTCCGTTTTTAGCGACTTGCCCGGCTGTCATGTCGAAAGGTATGCAGAACGTGTTCCATTTTCCGGGAACGAAGGAACGTTCTAACACGACGTTGGCATAAGTGTCTTTTGCTATGCCGTATTGCGTGTCGGTCTCTTTCAGGATGGCTTCATTGCCTAAGTATTCCAGTCGGGTCTGGGCAAGAATTGCCCAAGTGGCGGTGTTCTTCTCTCCGGCTTTGAGGCCTACGGTCAATTCTGTCTCCTCTGTGAGGATTTCGATTTCCACGGCATAACGCTCGAAGGTTCCGGATGTGAGAGGTACTTCTTGGTCGTTGATAAAGAGATACAGGTCGCCATCGTATCCTAAGTTCCGGTTTCCACTTCCCCAGACACATCCGGCGGTGTAGGCAGAGAACCTGTATTTTCCGGGAAGGACGGCTTGTGTTTTCTGCCAAATCAAGTTTTTACCGGTTTCCGGGATCCCAGTCCAGTAGGAGACACCGGCTCCGTTGTATGCTTCGCTGTGGAAGGCAGGGATATTTTCGATGTATCCGGAAGCACTGCCGCTGCGTTCCCAATATCGGTTCGTACCGTCTTGGCAGGCTGCGTCTTTCAGGAAAGTAGACGTGATGTCCGATGTCCCTAAATACTCCAAATGGGTTTGGGCCAAGATAGCCCATGTCACGGTGTTGTTGTCGCCTGCCTTGAGCCCGACTGTTATATTCGTTTCATTCGATGGAATTTCTGCTTCCACGGAGTAAACTCCGAAGGTCTCCGTGGTAATTTCCACGCTTTGTTCGTTGATGAAGAGGTATAATCCCCCGTTGTTGCCCGAATTGACGTTCCCGTTGCTCCATGTGCCTCCGGCTGCATAAGCCGTGAAACGGTATTTTCCCGGGCGGATGGGTTGCGTTTCTTGCCAGACGAGCATACGGTTGTTCTCGGGTTCGGAGTTCCAATATGAGATACCTTTCCCGTTGTAAAGGTCACTTTTGAAGGCTGGGATGTCTTCCACGTATCCGCCAGCCTTTCCGCTCCGGTTCCAATATCGGTCAGTGTTGTCTTGGCATTCGGCGTCTTTCAGTATGGTTGTCACGTCTGTTTTCACATTCCGTGGGAGCGAAGTGTGAAGGAATCTTTGTAAGCTCTCTTCCATTTGCTGCTGTGCCATGCGTACCTCTTCAGGGCTAGTCGCCTGTTCAAGGCTTTCCCTGCTGGCGGACAGGGATGATTCCAGGTTTGTACGGGCTTCACCGGTAGATTTGGAAGTGGACAAAAGCAGTTGCCCCTTTTCGAAGGTCTCTTTGGAACGGGCTTCGGCCAATGCGTTGTGCATGTCGATGTATTCAAGCATGGTTTGGTTGAGCGTGCTTATGGCCGTCAGGAGTTCTTCTGTTTCACCGGAAGGTTTCGTTTCGTCTACTGTTTTTTCTATTTTGCTTTTGTAGGGTTGGCTTATTTTTCCGGCATTTTTTAAAGCTTCTTCGGCCATGGCCTGATAGAGGCTTGACAAGTCATTACCTATATATATCAGTTTGAAATTGTCGAAACAGCACCATCTGCCTTGGCCGCCTTCTCTCCCTCTTATTCCGAAATCCAACGTTCCGTCAGTCACCAATACGTTGACCGTGTTGCCATATCGGCCATTCTCGAAGTTTTGGTTGGCTTCCGCTGTGGTGAACGGATATTGCCCGTTGTCGCTTCCGGTGCTTCCTGTTTCTTCATATAGGCTTTTGACCGGAAGTGCGTAATCGTTTCCATAGATTTCCCATAACAGGCTTTCGTTCCGGTCTCGGTGGGCCGTTCCGCCATCCGAATTTCTGTCTCGCCCGAAAGCATTGACTGTGATTTGATACCATCCGTTCGATAGCCCTGTCCGAGTTTGGTGGAAATTGAACGCGTTTTCATAGAATTCCACTACTCCGTTGGATGTTTTACACTTTCCTTCAATGTTCCAACCCTCGGTGTTGCCGTTGTCGAACTTGTTTTCTAAAATTATCTCTTCGGAAAATTCCCCGTTGTCGTTTGGAGAAACAGGAAAGCTTGCAGCGACGTTTCTCGGACTTGCTTTTGCGCAGCATGCCGCCATGAGAAACATCGCAAAAAAACTTGTTTTTTTCATGTCTAAATTTTTTTGTTTATATATAAGGTTATGATGTGTGATTAACCGGTGGTAAAATTATTCTGTTTGCCGGATATTGAATGTGCTTTTGGTTGCACGGAATGTAACAATGGTTTCATTTTCAAATGAAAACCGGGGAAAATGTGCTTGGGGAGTGACGAAAATGCAAAAATAGGATGTAAGGGACGTAGAGCTAAGGGTAAAAAAGTGGGCACAAATACGGAACTGCACCCCAAAAGTTAGACAAAAACTTTTGGGGTACAGTTCCGTGTTGGGATATAACCTTATGTTTCAGTCTAAAGTGGGTATTCGGTTTGTTCCAGCAGCTTCAACACCTCTTCATAGCGGTCGCAACTGACGACGTAACATTGGTTTGATGTTTTAATTTCAATCAGTGATTGGGTGTCTTTGACTGCTACGGTGAACTGTCCTGTCTTATCTTCCCAAAACTCTCCGGTGAGTCCGAAAAGCCCATAAACACCCCAACTTTTGATGGCACGGGTGAGCGTTTTTCTGTGGCGGGCATATAGGATTTCTTTTCGGGGGATGGTTATGGCACCGTATACTTTTCTGATGACAACCTTGTCTGCTGTCACTTCTACCTGTTTGATTTGGTTAAAATAGGAATATATGAATGCTACGATGACAAGACAGATACAGGCGTACAGAGCCACTGCAAGTCCTATGCCGGTTTGTCCTTTCATCAGCCGGCAGATGGCCGTAGCGGCGGCTGTCAGCAAGATGAAAGACATGAACCATGTGGTGCATAGCAGTCCGATAGAATAAGAGGATTTGAATTTTCTCATGATTTCACATGTTGACGTATTACCGTTGGGTAGCTTCGTCATACTCTTCCGATGTGGTGCAGTAATGTGTGTGTTCGGGATGGGCATCCGAACGGCGGTACCAGTCGGAATACATGACGTAGTGTTGGGCATAGCCTACATTGAGTTCCTTGGCTTGTTCGGGGTCTACCTTCTTGATGAATCTGGCCGGTACGCCTCCCCACAGCTCGCCGTCACCGATGACCGTATTCTTCAGGACCAAGGCGCCGGCGGCTACGATGGCGCCATGACCGACGACAGCGTGGTCCAGAATGGTGGACCCCATACCGATGAGGGCACCGCTTTTCACTTCGCAACCGTGCAGCGTGACATTATGCCCCACGGTCACGTCGTCGCCGATGACGATGGGGGCTTTGCCGTAAAGCGTATGCAGGCAAGAGCCGTCTTGGATGTTCACGCGGTTGCCGATTTTGATGAAATGTACGTCGCCGCGCAGGACGGCGTTAAACCATACGGTACAGTCGTCGCCCATGGTGACGTCGCCTATGATGGCTGCCCCTTCGGAGAAGTAGCAGTGCTTGCCGAACTTGGGAGTCAAGTTGTTGAGTTTCTTAATCAATGCCATATTTTATGATTTTTGAGATGGTTTTGTGTATTCGTATGGCCGGGTCGCTTCGCGGAGCCATGTGCGGTGTTCGTGGTCGAGCAACGGAGCCAATTGGTCGTACACCCGGCTGTGGTAACGGTTGAGCCATTCGATTTCCTCCGTGTCGAGCAAGGACCAGTCTATCGGTTTCATGTCGATGGGACAGAGGGTGAGTGGGTCGAACTGGAGGAATGTGCCGAACTCGGTTTCCCGATAGGGCAAGATGATCTGCGTGTTTTCGATGCGTATGCCATGCCGCCCTTCTTTGTAGATGCCCGGTTCGTTGGTCACGGTCATGTAGGGGAGGAGCGGGGACGGCATATAGTTCATGCGGATTTGATGAGGACCTTCGTGCACGCACAGGCAGGAACCCACACCATGTCCTGTGCCGTGAAGATAATTGATGCCTTCCTGCCACATGGCATAGCGGGCGCAAGCGTCGAGTTGCGTGCCGCTGCAACCTTGCGGGAACTTGGCACGGGCCAGTCGGATGTGTCCTTTCAATACTAAGGTATAGTCGTGGCGTTCCTCCTCGTTCACCGGGCCGAGGGCGATGGTGCGGGTGATATCCGTCGTGCCGTCTTCGTATTGCGCGCCCGAGTCGAGCAGCAACAGTCCCTTCGGTAGGAGTTCCAAATCGGTTTCCGGAGTAGGTTCGTAATGGACTACGGCACCGTGGTGGGCATATCCGGCAATGGTGTCGAAACTGTTACCGCAGAACAAATCCTGTTCACTGCGCAGTTCCTCCAGTTTACGGCTGATGCTAAGCTCTGTCTGTCCTCCGGCCTGTACCGCCGGTATGAGCCATTTCAGGAATTTCACCATGGCCACACCGTCGCGCAGCATGGCGCGGCGGTAGCCTTCCACCTCTGCCGGATGTTTTACGGCTTTGAGCAAGCCCACGGGGGATGCCGCGTCTACTACGGAGCATGTTTCGGGCAGGCTCCGGCAGAGGGCGTAGTTTGTGGTTTGGCAGTCTGTCCATATCCGCTTGCCGTCAAAACGTGACAAGTCGGGCAGGATGTCGGTATAGTTCTGTGTTTCCACACCGTATTCCTTCAGATGGGCAGAAACCTCTTCCGTGAGTTTCACCTTATTTATATATAAGGTACAGCGGGAGGGGGTAATCCATGTGTAAGCTACGAATACGGGCGTACAATGTACGTCCGTGCCGCGCAGGTTCAACGTCCAGGCTATTTCGTCGAGGGTGGACAGAATCAGCCCGTCGGCTTGCCGCCCGGCCATGGCCTCGCGGATGAGTGCGAGTTTTTCGGTTATGCTACGGCCTGCGAAGGCGGGCGGTTGTATTCTGACCGGTGAATCGGGTAGAGCCGGACGGTTCTTCCACAGCGTGTCAGCCGGTTGGTCTGCTATTTCAAGGTGCAGTCCGCAATGGGTGAGCTCTTCCCTGATGATGCGGATTTCGTCTGCGGAGTTGGTCCATGCGTCCATGCCCACGGTGCTTCCCGGCGGAAGAACCTCCGCCAGCCATTGCGTGACGGACGGCGTGCCCTCCAAACGTTCTTTCATCAAGCGGAACGGAGTGTCCTTCAGTTGTTCTTCCGCTGCGATAAAGTAGCGGGAGTCGGTCCACAGTGCGGCATCGTCCGATGTGACGACAGCCGTTCCGGCAGAACCGTTGAAGCCGGAAATCCATTCCCGTGTTTTCCAATACTCGGGAGGGTATTCGCTATGGTGCGGGTCTGTGCTGGGGAAAATATAGGCGGCCAATCCGTTTTTCCGTAAATGGAGCCTTAATTCGGCTACTCTTTTATTGATGTTTTTATTCATGATACTGTTTTGCCATTTGTGCATTACAAAAATATATTATTCTTGTTTAAGAAAAAAAATATTCCGCTTTTTAATTAGTAAGTCTGAACCTTTTTCTTTAATTTTGTGTGCGTAATAAAGAACTTCTAATTGTATCATATATAAAAAACAGAGTATGGAATTTTTGACGAATGACAAATTGGTGATTGTCGGTGCAGCCGGTATGATCGGTTCGAACATGGCACAGACTGCCCTGATGATGGGTTTGACTTCAAACTTGTGCTTGTATGACGTGTTCTCTCCTGAAGGCGTGGCAGAAGAAATGCGCCAGAGCGGTTTCGACAATGTGAACATCACGGCTACGACCAATGTGGCTGAGGCTTTCAAAGATGCCAAGTATATCATTTCTTCAGGTGGTGCTCCTCGTAAGCAGGGTATGACCCGTGAAGATTTGCTCAAGGGCAACTGCGAAATCGCAGAACAGCTCGGTAAGGATATCAAAGCCTATTGCCCCGATGTGAAGCATGTGGTCATCATCTTCAACCCGGCAGACTTGACCGGTTTGGTGACCTTGCTTTATTCCGGTTTGAAGCCTTCTCAGGTGACGACTTTGGCCGGTTTGGATTCTACTCGTTTGCAGAGCGCGTTGGCCAAGAAGTTCGGCGTGTTGCAAAGCAAGGTGACAGGTTGTGCTACATACGGCGGTCATGGCGAGCAGATGGCTGTGTTCGGTTCGGCCGTGAAGGTTGACGGCAAGCCTTTGAACGACTTGATCGGAACAGATGCGTTTACGGCAGAAGAATGGGAAACCATGAAAGTGGACGTGACCAAGGGAGGCGCTAAGATAATCGAACTCCGCGGACGTTCTTCTTTCCAGAGCCCTTCTTATCTTTCAGTAGAAATGATTCGTGCGGCTATGGGTGGTGAGAAGTTCCGTTGGCCGGCCGGTACATACGTAAAGACAGACAAGTACGATCATATCATGATGGCTATGAATACGACCTTGGACGCAAACGGCTGTCATTATACGATGCCCGAAGGAACGGCCGAAGAAATTGCCAAATTGGATGCCAGCTACGCACACCTTTGCAAGATGCGCGACGAACTCGTGACATTGAATATTGTTCCTGCTATTTCAGAATGGAGCAAAATCAATCCGAATCTGTAATCGGTTGATGCCAATAAGGTTTAGAAGGTGCATATCTCGACGGGATATGCACCTTTTTTAAGGTTTGTGTCATAGAAAAAACGTGTTTTCTTTGTCGATTCAAAAAACATTGTTTAATTTTGCACCGCATTTTGCAAAAATAGTATTCATACATTATTATTAAAAACAAAAAAACATGATTGTAGTACCTGTAAAAGAAGGCGAGAACATCGAGAGAGCGCTGAAGAAATTCAAAAGAAAATTTGAAAAGACTGGTGTCGTAAAGGAATTGAGACGCAGACAACAGTTTGACAAACCTTCAGTGGTCAACAGACTCGCTAAAGAACGTGCGATTTACGTTCAGAAAATGCAACGTGTAGAAGAATAATTTAGCTGTTTTTCTTTGAACTTTCATTTTTATTTCCTATATTCGTTGTCGTAAAAGCAACGAGGTATGTGGACAGAAGCTTTTTTGGAATATTTGACGCTTGAACGGAATTATTCGTTGAGGACGGTCGAAGAATACCGCGACGATTTGAATGCGTTTGAATCGTATTATAAGAAGGTGGATTCCACATTGTCTTGGGAAACGATAGACGGAGATGTCGTGAGAGATTGGATGGTCTCGATGATGGAGGCAGGTCGTACGGCTACTACGGTTAACCGTAGATTAAGTGCCTTGCGTACGTTTTATCGGTATTTATTGAAACGGGATTGGATAAAAGTAGATCCTGTGAGAAATATACAAGGCCCCAAGAAGAAGAAACCATTGCCGGTGTTTCTAAAAGAAAGTGAAATGGATCGCCTGTTAGACGGTGAATTCTTCGGCAGTGATTTCTTAGGCAAAAGAGATAAGCTGATAGTGAATACGTTTTATGTGACAGGAGTCCGCCTTTCTGAGTTGACAGGCCTGAATAATCAGGATGTGGATTTGTGGGGAGGCGTGATAAAAGTGACAGGGAAACGGAATAAGCAAAGGATTGTTCCTTTCGGTAGAGAACTGGAAGCATTGCTCAGGACATATCTGGATGAGAAATCATCTTTAGGTATGGAAGATGGGGGTGCGATGTTCGTGGACGAAAAGGGAGAGCGGCTTACGAATGTAAAGGTGCGGAATCTTGTACGGCATTATTTAGGAATGGTGACTACACAGAAGAAAAGGAGTCCGCACGTATTACGGCATACTTTTGCAACCTCGATGCTGAACCATCATGCAGATTTAGAATCTTTAAAAGAGTTGTTGGGGCATGAGAGTATTTCTACTACGGAGATCTACACGCACACAACTTTTGAGGAATTAAAAGAAATGTATAACCAGGCTCATCCAAGAGCTTAAAAAGACAAGACTATGGAAGTAAAAATTCAGGCAATTCATTTTGATGCCACAGAGAAACTCCAAGAGTTTATCGAGAAGAAAGTAGCAAAGTTCGGAAAATTTAGCGAAGAAATAAGAAAGGTAGAGGTGTCATTAAAGGTCGTAAAGCCCGAAACCTCCATGAATAAAGAGGCATCCATCAAGGTTTTGGCCTCGACAGGAGAGTTTTTCGCGGAGAAAGTTTGCGACACATTTGAAGAAGCAGTAGATGTTTGTTTGGATGCGTTGGTACGCCAATTGTCCAAATATAAGGAAAAACAAAGAGATCATTAAAAAAAAAGAGATTTTTATTTGTGATTTCAAAAAATAGACTTAACTTTGCAGCCGTTTAAGGCATGTCGTTAGATGTGTAGGCTGCAAACGCCTCTTTAGCTCAGTTGGCCAGAGCACGTGATTTGTAATCTCGGGGTCGTTGGTTCGAATCCGACAAGAGGCTCAAACAAAGCTAATGCGAAAAAAGGGCAAATACCAGAGTGGCCAAATGGGGCAGACTGTAAATCTGCTGGCTTACGCCTTCGGTGGTTCGAATCCATCTTTGCCCACGCTCATTGAAAGTCTTGAAAAGGCTAAATAATGAAACTGCGGAAATAGCTCAGTCGATAGAGCACTAGCCTTCCAAGCTGGGGGTCGCGGGTTTGAGTCCCGTTTTCCGCTCTAATTTTTTGCTGTTATAGCTCAGCGGTAGAGCACTTCCTTGGTAAGGAAGAGGTCCCGAGTTCAAGTCTCGGTAACAGCTCGGATGAGCATTAGATTATTCATTAATTAAATAAAAAGGAAAAAGCTATGGCTAAAGAGAAGTTTGAGCGTACCAAACCTCATGTAAACATTGGTACTATCGGTCACGTAGACCACGGAAAGACTACTTTGACTGCTGCTATTACTACAGTATTGGCAAAGAAAGGTTTGTCAGAAGTAAAATCGTTCGATCAGATCGATAACGCTCCCGAGGAAAAAGAGCGTGGTATTACTATCAATACTTCACACGTTGAGTATGAAACTGCAAACCGTCACTATGCACACGTTGACTGCCCGGGACATGCCGACTATGTAAAGAACATGGTAACTGGTGCTGCGCAGATGGATGGTGCTATCATTGTAGTTGCTGCAACTGATGGTCCGATGCCTCAAACTCGTGAGCACATCTTGTTGGCTCGTCAGGTAAACGTTCCGCGTTTGGTCGTATTCTTGAACAAGTGCGATATGGTTGACGATGAAGAAATGTTGGAGCTCGTTGAGATGGAAATGCGTGAGCTGTTGGCAGCTTATGACTTCGAAGAAGATACTCCGATTATCCGTGGTTCTGCTTTGGGTGCCTTGAATGGTGTTCCTGAATGGGAAGATAAGGTAATGGAACTTATGGACGCTTGTGATACTTGGATTCAGGAGCCGGTTCGTGACGTTGAAAAGCCTTTCTTGATGCCGGTTGAGGACGTATTCTCTATTACTGGTCGTGGTACTGTAGCAACTGGTCGTATTGAGACTGGTGTCGTGAAAGTAGGTGATGAAGTTCAGATCCTCGGTTTGGGCGAAGACAAGAAGTCTGTGATTACCGGTGTAGAAATGTTCCGTAAGTTGTTGGACGAAGGTGAAGCTGGTGATAACGTTGGTTTGTTGCTTCGTGGTATCGATAAAACAGAAATCAAGCGTGGTATGGTAATTACTCATCCGGGTTCTATTACTCCTCACTCTGGTTTCAAGGCTTCTATCTACGTTTTGAAGAAAGAAGAAGGTGGACGTCACACTCCGTTCGGAAACAAATATCGTCCTCAGTTCTATCTGCGTACTATGGACTGTACAGGTGAAATTCACTTGCCGGAAGGAACTGAAATGGTAATGCCGGGTGATAATGTAGAAATTACAGTACACTTGATTTATCCGGTAGCCTTGAACGTAGGTTTGCGTTTCGCTATCCGCGAAGGTGGACGTACAGTAGGTTCTGGTCAGATTACTGAAGTTTTTGACTAATTTAAGGTCATCATAGGCTCTCTCTCTTAGGGGAGAGCCACTTACGGGAGTAGCTCAGTTGGTAGAGCACCGGTCTCCAAAACCGGGTGTCGGGAGTTCGAGCCTCTCCTCCCGTGCTAATAATAAAGAATATGTTTAAGAAGATCTTTAAATATTGTAAGGAATCTTATGATGAGCTTGTCCATAAAACAACTTGGCCGACTCGTTCAGAACTTACTAACAGTGCAGTCGTAGTATTATCTGCTTCCCTACTCATTGCACTGGTTGTTTTCGCTATGGACTTCGTGTTCCAAAGCGCAATGGAAGTTATTTATCCTAATTAAGTAGAGAGATGGCTGATACTGAAATGAAATGGTACGTTATGCGTGCCGTGAGTGGAAAGGAAAGCAAGGTGAAGGAGTACATTGATGCCGAAATTAAAAAAGGTGACTTTGGAAAATTCGTCTCTCAGGTGTTGATACCGACAGAAAAAGTAGTTCAGGTTCGTAATGGTAAACGTATTGTTAAGGAGCGTAATCATTTACCGGGCTATGTGTTGGTAGAAGCAGCTTTAGTGGGTGAGATACCTGTATTGTTGCGTAATACACCAAACGTATTGGGCTTTTTGGGTGAATCTAATAGTAACCCTACTCCGTTGCGTCAGTCTGAGGTTAATCGTCTTTTAGGTGCTGTTGACGAAATGCAAGATGTACCAGAAGAAGTGTTGATACCTTATACTGAAGGGGAAACGGTTAAGGTAACAGAAGGACCTTTTAGTGGTTTTTCTGCCGTAATCGAGGAAGTGAATAACGAAAAGAAGAAGCTGAAAGTAATGGTCAAGATCTTCGGCCGTAAAACGCCGTTGGAATTAGGTTTTATGCAAGTAGAGAAAGAATGATGCGTTTTGTTACGCGTATTGTTCTTGAATATCAAATTCAATAAATAACAAAAAAATGGCTAAAGAAGTTGCTGGATTAATCAAATTACAGATTAAAGGAGGCGCTGCAAATCCATCACCCCCAGTAGGTCCTGCTTTGGGTTCCAAGGGTATCAATATCATGGATTTCTGTAAAGCATTCAACGCCAGAACGCAGGAGAAAGCCGGCAAGGTGCTCCCGGTGGTAATCACCTATTATACTGATAAGTCATACGACTTTATCGTAAAGACTCCTCCCGTAGCAGTACAGTTGATGGAGATTGCGAAGTTAAAAGGTGGTTCTGCAGAGCCGAATCGTAAAAAGGTTGCTGAAATCTCTTGGGAGCAAGTGCGTACGATCGCTCAGGATAAAATGCCTGATTTGAATTGCTTTACAATAGAAGCTGCGATGAAATTGGTTGCAGGAACAGCAAGAAGTATGGGTATCACTGTAAAAGGAGACTTCCCGGGTTAATAATTAAAATCTTCAATTAAAATGAGTAAACTGACAAAAAATCAGAAGTTGGTCGCTGACAAGATTGAAGCAGGGAAAGCATACTCTTTGAAAGAAGCTTCTCAGTTGGTTAAGGATATTACGACAACCAAGTTTGATGCTTCCGTAGACATTGATGTACGTTTAGGTGTGGATCCCCGTAAAGCCAATCAGATGGTGAGAGGTGTTGTGTCTCTGCCAAATGGTACGGGTAAAGTTACGCGGGTTCTTTGCTTGTGTACTCCGGATGCTGAAGCTGCTGCTAAGGAAGCAGGCGCTGACTATGTAGGTCTTGATGAATATATCGAGAAGATAAAAGGCGGTTGGACTGACGTGGATGTCATTATCACTATGCCTTCAATAATGGGAAAAATTGGTGCCCTCGGTCGTGTACTCGGTCCTCGTGGATTGATGCCTAACCCGAAGAGTGGTACTGTAACTATGGATGTGGCCAAGGCTGTAAGAGAAGTGAAACAAGGTAAGATTGACTTTAAAGTAGATAAATCAGGTATTGTACACACTTCTATAGGTAAGGTTTCTTTTACTGCTGAGCAAATTGCACAGAATGCGAAAGAGTTTATTTCAACTATCAATAAGTTGAAACCTACAGCCGCTAAGGGTACCTATATTAAGAGTATTTATCTTTCAAGTACGATGAGCCGCGGTATCAAGATTGACCCGAAGGCTGTTGAGGAAATTTAAAAAGTAATTGAATCATGAGAAAGGAAGATAAAGGTAATATTATAGCCCAGCTTGGCGAAGTCTTGAATGAGTATGCTCATTTCTATCTGGTTGATGTGACGGGATTGAATGCTGCGACAACCAGTGCGATGAGAAGAAAATGTTTTCAGTCTGAAATTAAAATGGTAGTTGTGAAGAACACATTACTTCACAAAGCTTTGGAAGCAGCTGAGACAGATTATACTCCTTTGTACGATTGCTTAAAGGGTACGACTGCTGTGTTGTTTGCAAACACGGCAAATGCCCCTGCAAAGTTGTTGAAAGATTTTACTAAGGATGGAATGCCCGCATTGAAGGCGGCTTATGCTGAAGAAGGTTTCTATGTAGGTGCAGACCAACTCGAAGCTCTTACGGCTATCAAGAGCAAGGATGAAGTTATTGCTGAGATTGTGGCTTTGTTGCAGTCACCGGCGAAGAACGTACTTTCTGCTCTTCAATCAGGTGGAAACACTATTCATGGAGTTCTCAAAACTCTCGGTGAAAGACCCGAATAAATTAAATTAGTATCAAACAAATAAAAAATAGAATAAAAATGGCAGATTTGAAAGCTATTGCTGAAGAATTGGTAAATTTGACAGTTAAGGAAGTTAATGAATTGGCAACTATCCTGAAGGATGAGTACGGAATTGAACCTGCTGCTGCAGCTGTTGCTGTTGCTGCTGGTCCTGCTGCTGGTGGCGCTGAAGCTGCTGCTGCAAAAGATTCTTTCGATGTAGTATTGAAGAGTGCAGGTGCAGCTAAGTTGCAGGTAGTTAAGGCTGTGAAAGAAGCTTGCGGCCTTGGCTTGAAAGAAGCCAAAGAAATGGTTGACGGTGCTCCCAGCGTATTGAAGGAAGGAATGCCGAAAGCTGATGCTGAAGCTTTGAAGAAGACTCTCGAAGAAGCTGGTGCTGAAATCGAGTTGAAGTAATTAAAAGCCTGTATTAGCAGGTTTATCGGTAAAGAATCCTCTGGTAGAGGGTTCTTTACCTTTTTGTGTCTAAAACTATCAACAAGTTCAACTAATAATAATATAGATGTCTTCTAATCTTGTAAATCAGAGAGTTAACTTTGCAACAGTTAAGAGTCCGATGCCTTATCCGGATTTTCTTGATGTGCAATTGAAGTCGTTTAAGGACTTCCTGCAGTTGGATACTCCTCCTGAGAAACGTAAAAACGACGGCTTATATAAAGTCTTCTCAGAGAATTTCCCAATTGCCGATACGCGTAATAACTTCGTTTTGGAGTTCCTTGATTATTATATTGATCCTCCCCGCTATACAATTGAAGAGTGTTTAGAGCGTGGGCTCACCTATAGTGTGCCGCTCAAGGCCAAATTGAAGTTGTATTGTACCGACCCGGATCACGAAGACTTTGATACGGTTATTCAGGATGTGTTCTTAGGTCCTATTCCTTATATGACCGATAATGGAACTTTTATTATTAACGGAGCTGAACGAGTTGTAGTTTCCCAATTACATCGTTCTCCGGGTGTTTTCTTCGGTTCAAGTATTCATGCGAATGGGACGCAACTATATTCGGCACGTATCATTCCATTTAAAGGTTCATGGATTGAATTTGCTACAGACATCAATAATGTCATGTATGCGTATATCGACCGTAAGAAGAAATTGCCTGTTACGACTTTGTTGCGTGCCATAGGTTTCGAGGACGACAAGGATATTCTGGAGATTTTCAATTTGGCGGAAGAAGTCAAAGCGACGAAAACCAATTTAAAGAAATACATTGGTAAGAAGTTAGCTGCACGTGTGCTGAAGAGCTGGATTGAAGATTTCGTGGATGAAGACACGGGTGAGGTGGTTTCAATAGAGCGTAATGAAGTCATCTTAGACCGTGAAGCTATATTGGACGAAGACAATATTTGTATCATTTTAGATAGCGGTGTTCAAAGTGTGTTGTTGCATAAGGAAGAGATAAATACGTCTGATTATTCTATCATCTTCAATACACTTCAGAAGGACCCGAGTAATTCTGAAAAGGAAGCTGTATTATACATTTACCGTCAGTTGCGTAACGCCGACCCCGCAGATGATGCCAGTGCACGTGAGGTCATCAATAACTTGTTCTTTTCAGAGAAACGTTATGATTTGGGTGAAGTGGGACGCTACCGTATCAATAGAAAGCTGAATCTTTCTACGGATATGGATGTCCGCGTATTGACGAAAGAAGATATTATCGAGATTATCAAGTATCTGATAGAGTTGATAAACTCAAAGGCACTTGTCGATGACATCGACCATTTGAGCAACCGTCGTGTAAGGACTGTAGGCGAACAATTAAGCAATCAGTTTGCTATTGGTTTGGCTCGCATGAGTCGTACGATTCGGGAACGTATGAATGTACGTGACAACGAAGTCTTTACTCCGACGGACTTGATTAATGCGAAGACCATTTCTTCCGTGATTAATTCTTTCTTCGGAACCAATGCCCTTTCGCAATTCATGGACCAGACCAACCCTCTGGCAGAGGTAACGCACAAACGTCGTTTGTCTGCCCTCGGTCCTGGCGGTTTGTCTCGTGAACGTGCCGGTTTCGAAGTGCGTGACGTACACTATACACACTATGGCCGTTTGTGTCCTATCGAATCTCCTGAAGGACCGAACATCGGTTTGATTTCTTCTTTGTGTGTATATGCCAAGATTAACGACCTCGGTTTCATTGAAACCCCTTACCGTAAGGTGCAAGACGGAGTGGTTGATTTATCATTGGAAACCGGTATTGAATATTTGACAGCAGAAGAGGAAGAAGGCAAGATTATCGGACAGGGTAATGCACCGTTGAATGATGACGGTACGTTTATCCGTAAGAAAGTAAAGTGTCGTCAGGATGACGATTATCCGGTTGTTCCCCCTTCTGATGTGAATCTGATGGACGTGGCTCCGCAGCAGATTGCTTCTATTGCCGCATCTTTGATTCCGTTCTTGGAGCATGACGACGCGCACCGTGCGTTGATGGGTTCAAACATGATGCGCCAGGCCGTGCCTTTGTTGCGTAGCGAATCTCCGATTGTAGGTACCGGTATAGAAAAACAGGTATGTGAGGATTCCCGTACGATGATTACGGCTGAGGGTGATGGCGTGATTGAATATGTGGACGCTACGACCATTCGTATTTTGTACGACCGTACGGAAGAAGAAGAGTTCGTAAGTTTCGAGCCTGCGTTGAAAGAATACCGCATCCCGAAGTTCCGTCGTACAAACCAGAATATGACGATTGACCTTCGTCCTATCTGCGATAAAGGCCAACGCGTAAAAGCCGGGGACATTTTGACGGAAGGTTATTCTACCCAGCAAGGAGAACTGGCTTTGGGTAAGAACCTTTTGGTGGCTTACATGCCATGGAAAGGCTATAACTATGAGGATGCCATTGTGCTGAACGAGCGCGTGGTACGCGAAGATATTTTGACTTCAATCCATGTGGAAGAATTCTCGTTGGAAGTTCGTGAAACGAAACGTGGAGTGGAAGAGTTGACGGCTGATATTCCGAATGTAAGCGAAGAAGCTACTAAAGATTTGGATGAGAATGGTATTGTCCGCGTCGGTGCCCGCATTCAGCCGGGTGATATTATGATCGGTAAGATTACTCCGAAGGGTGAGAGCGATCCTTCGCCCGAAGAGAAGCTGCTGCGTGCCATTTTCGGTGATAAAGCCGGTGATGTGAAGGATGCTTCTTTGAAAGCTTCTCCGTCATTGAATGGTGTGGTGATAGATAAGAAGTTGTTCTCCCGTGCCATCAAGACACGTGCTGCCAAGGCTGCGGACAAACTGATTCTTCCGAAAATAGACGAGGAATTCAACAGCAAGGTTGAAGATTTGAAGGCCATTTTGATAGACAAATTGTTGGAGCTGACGAAAGACAAGGTTTCACAAGGCGTGAAAGATTATATGGGTAGCGACGTGATTGCTTCGGGACGTAAGTTTGCGGCTTCCGCTTTGGAAGGACTCGATTTTACGACGATACAGTTAAGTGGCTGGACGGACGACGAGCATCTGAACGGTTTGATATCTCAACTGATTATAAACTTCCTGAAGAAATACAAGTTGCTTGATGCCGAACTGAAACGTAAGAAGTTTGCGATTACGATTGGTGATGAATTGCCTTCGGGTATCATTCAGATGGCTAAGGTTTATATCGCCAAGAAACGTAAGATCGGTGTCGGCGACAAGATGGCCGGACGTCACGGAAACAAGGGTATCGTATCAAAAATCGTACGTCAGGAAGACATGCCGTTCTTGGCTGACGGAACGCCGGTCGATATCGTTTTGAATCCGTTGGGTGTGCCTTCTCGTATGAACATCGGTCAGATTTTCGAGACTGTTTTAGGGGCTGCCGGAAAAGAACTTGGAGTGAAGTTTGCCACTCCGATTTTCGATGGTGCTACGTTGGATGACTTGTGTGAATGGACCGATAAGGCCGGTTTACCGCGCTATTGCTCTACGCAGTTGTATGACGGTGAGACCGGTGAGAAGTTCGACCAGTTGGCCACTGTCGGTATTGCTTATATGCTGAAGTTAGGTCATATGGTAGAAGACAAGATGCACGCCCGTTCCATCGGTCCGTATTCATTGATTACCCAACAGCCGCTCGGAGGTAAGGCGCAGTTCGGTGGGCAGCGTTTCGGAGAAATGGAAGTCTGGGCCATCGAGGCGTTCGGTGCATCTCATGTGCTACAGGAAATTTTGACTATCAAGTCGGACGATGTGGTAGGCCGTTCGAAAGCATACGAAGCGATTGTCAAGGGCGAGCCGATGCCAACTCCGGGTATTCCGGAATCACTGAATGTGTTGCTCCACGAGCTGAGAGGCTTGGGGTTGAGCATTACGCTTGAATAACAGTTGAACTCTTTTATTAATAACAGAATATGGCTTTTAGAAAAGAATCTAAAATAAAGAGTAACTTTACGAAGATAACCATCGGATTGGCTTCGCCCGAAGAAATCCTGGAAAATTCGTATGGTGAGGTTTTGAAACCCGAAACCATTAACTATCGTACCTATAAACCCGAACGTGACGGTTTGTTCTGCGAGCGTATTTTTGGTCCGACGAAGGATTATGAATGCCATTGCGGAAAGTATAAACGGATTCGTTATAAGGGTATTGTCTGCGACCGTTGTGGCGTGGAAGTAACAGAAAAGAAGGTACGTCGCGAACGTTCAGGACACATTGCATTGGTGGTGCCTGTGGCTCATATCTGGTATTTTCGTTCGTTACCGAACAAAATCGGTTATCTGTTGGGAATACCGACAAAGAAGCTGGATGCAGTCATTTACTACGAACGTTATATAGTCATTCAGCCGGGCGTGCTGGCCGAAGAAGGAATCGCAGCCAATGACTTGTTGACCGAAGATGAATATTTGGATTATCTGGAGAAACTTCCCAAAGAGAACCAGTATTTGGATGATTCGGATCCTAATAAGTTCATAGCCAAGATGGGTGCAGAGGCCATTTATGACCTTTTGCTCCGTTTGGATTTGGATAAATTGTCATACGAATTGCGTGACAGTGCCAATGCCGATACGGCCCAGCAGCGTAAGACCGAAGCCCTGAAGCGGTTGCAGGTGGTTGAGTCTTTCCGTGCCAGTCGGGGACGCAATAAGCCCGAATGGATGATTATGAAAATCCTTCCGGTGATTCCGCCCGAACTGCGTCCGTTGGTTCCGTTGGATGGCGGCCGTTTTGCCACTTCCGACTTGAACGACTTGTATCGTCGTGTCATTATCCGTAACAACCGTCTGAAGCGACTGATTGAAATCAAAGCTCCCGAGGTGATTTTGCGTAATGAGAAACGTATGTTGCAAGAGGCCGTGGACAGCTTGTTCGACAACTCCCGCAAGTCCAGTGCGGTAAAGACGGATGCCAACCGTCCTTTGAAGTCCCTTTCCGATTCGTTGAAAGGTAAGCAAGGCCGTTTCCGTCAGAACCTGTTGGGTAAGCGTGTGGACTATTCAGCCCGTTCGGTTATCGTTGTAGGACCGGAGTTGAAGATGGGAGAATGTGGTCTGCCTAAATTGATGGCCGCAGAACTTTATAAGCCGTTCATCATCCGTAAGCTTATAGAACGCGGTATCGTGAAGACCGTGAAGTCTGCCAAGAAGATTGTAGACCGCAAGGAGCCTGTGATTTGGGATATTTTGGAATACGTGATGAAAGGACACCCGGTGTTGTTGAACCGTGCTCCGACATTGCACCGCTTGGGTATCCAGGCTTTCCAACCCAAGATGATAGAAGGTAAGGCTATCCAGTTGCATCCGTTGGCTTGTACGGCGTTCAATGCCGACTTCGACGGTGACCAGATGGCTGTGCATTTGCCTTTGAGCAACGAAGCGATTCTGGAAGCTCAGATTCTGATGTTGCAGTCTCATAATATCCTGAATCCGGCAAACGGTGCGCCGATTACGGTGCCTTCTCAGGATATGGTGTTGGGCTTGTACTATATTACCAAGCTCCGTCCCGGTTCTAAGGGCGAAGGTTTGACATTCTATGGTCCCGAAGAGGCTATCATTGCTTACAATGAGAAGCGTGTAGACATTCATGCGCCTATTAAAGTTGTGGTAAAGGACCTGAATGCGAATGGCGAGCTGGAAAAGAAGATGGTGGAAACGTCCGTAGGCCGTGTGATTGTCAACGAAATCATACCGGAAGAAGTCGGTTATTTCAATGACATCATTTCCAAAAAGACTTTGCGCGGCATCATCACCGACGTGATCAAGACGGTAGGTGTGGCTCGTGCCTGCGAATTCCTGGACGGTATCAAGAATCTGGGTTATCGTATGGCATACGTGGGCGGTTTGTCGTTCAACTTGGGTGATATTATCATTCCGGAAGAAAAAGAGGAACTGGTTCGTCGCGGAAACGAAGAAGTGGAACGCATTGCCAATGATTATGGTATGGGTTTCATCACGGACAACGAACGTTATAACCAGGTCATCGATACTTGGACACACGTCAACAATGACCTTTCCAAGGTCTTGATGAAGACCATGAAAGAAGCCGACCAGGGTTTCAATGCCGTATATATGATGTTGGATTCCGGAGCCCGTGGTTCTGCCGGACAGATCAGCCAGCTTTCCGGTATGCGTGGTTTGATGGCCAAGCCCCAGAAAGCCGGAGCCGAAGGTGCCCAGATTATCGAAAACCCGATTCTTTCCAACTTCAAGGAAGGCATGAGCGTGTTGGAGTACTTCATTTCTACCCACGGTGCCCGTAAGGGTTTGGCCGATACGGCCTTGAAGACAGCCGATGCCGGTTACTTGACGCGTCGTCTTGTAGACGTATCCCACGACGTGATTATCACGGAAGAGGATTGCGGTACGTTGCGCGGTCTGGTATGTACGGCTTTGAAGAACGGCGATGAAGTCATTTCTTCACTTTACGAACGTATTCTAGGACGTGTGTCCGTGCATGATATTATCAATCCTACGACGGGTAAGTTGATTGTTTCCGCCGGGGAGGAAATCACGGAAGACAAGGCACAGGAAATCGAAGACTCTCCGATCGAGAGTGTGGAAATCCGTTCCGTATTGACTTGCGAGAGCCGTAAGGGAGTCTGCATGAAGTGCTATGGCCGCAACTTGGCTACGAGCCGGATGGTACAGAAAGGCGAGGCGGTCGGCGTGATTGCCGCCCAGTCCATCGGTGAGCCGGGTACACAGTTGACGTTGCGTACGTTCCATGCCGGTGGTGTGGCTTCGAATGCGGCAGCCAATGCATCTATCGTCGCGAAGTACGATTCGAAGGTAGAGTTCGAAGAGTTGCGTACGGTAGATATTACCGATGAGACCGGAAATGCAGCCAAGATGGTGGTAGGACGTTTGGCCGAGGTCCGCTTCGTCGACGTGAATACCGATATTGTCCTCTTCACGCAAAATGTGCCTTACGGTTCTACTTTGTATGTGAACGAAGGAGATAAAGTAGAGAAAGGCAAGCTGATAGCCAAGTGGGATCCGTTTAACGCGGTTATCGTGACGGAAACTCCGGGTAAGATTCAGTTTGAAGACGTGATAGAAGGTGTGACTTATCGTGTGGAAGCCGATGAGACGACGGGTCTGCGCGAGATGATCATCATAGAGTCAAAAGACAGGACGAAGGTTCCTTCGGCTCATATCTTGGACGAGAACGGAGAGCTGATTCGTACGTATAACTTCCCCATCGGCGGACACTTGGCTATTGAGGATAAGCAGATTGTCAAAGCCGGAGACGTATTGGTGAAGATTCCGCGTGCCGTAGGTAAAGCCGGCGACATCACGGGAGGTCTTCCGCGTGTGACCGAGTTGTTCGAAGCGCGTAATCCGTCTAATCCCGCTGTCGTTTCGGAAATCGACGGTGAGATCACGATGGGTAAACTGAAACGCGGTAACCGTGAGATTATCGTCACTTCCAAGTTGGGTGAAGTGAAGAAGTATCTCGTACCGTTGTCCAAGCAGATTCTGGTACAAGAGAACGACTACGTACGTGCCGGAACTCCACTATCAGACGGTGCCACTACGCCAGCCGACATTTTGGCCATTAAAGGTCCTACGGCGGTGCAGGAATATATCGTGAACGAGATACAGGACGTGTACCGTTTGCAAGGTGTGAAGATTAACGACAAGCACTTTGAGGTGATTGTCCGTCAGATGATGCGTAAGGTGCAGATTGACGAACCGGGCGACACTCGATTCTTGGAGCAGCAGATTGTGGACAAGCTCGATTTCGCGGAAGAGAACGACCGCATTTGGGGCAAGAAAGTCGTGGTGGATGCCGGTGACTCGGAAACGATGCAAAAAGGTATGATTGTGACGGCCCGTAAGTTGCGTGACGAGAATTCTACGTTGAAACGTAAGGATTTGAAGTTGGTGCAGGTACGTGACGCCATGCCGGCCACCTCAATCCAGATTCTGCAAGGTATTACCCGTGCGGCATTACAGACTTCGAGCTTCATGTCGGCAGCTTCCTTCCAGGAAACGACGAAGGTGCTGAATGACGCGGCCATCAATGGAAAGACCGATAAACTCGAAGGTATGAAGGAGAACGTCATCTGTGGTCATCTGATACCGGCAGGTACGGGACTTCGTGAGTTCGGCAAGATTGTCGTAGGCTGCAAGGAGGAGTACGACCGCCTGATGGCCAATCGTAAGTCTATCCTTGATTTGGATGAGTAAAATAGACTGCTTTTAGCCAGTAGTAAGAAAAAGCCGTTCCGGAATTTCCGGAGCGGCTTTTTCTTGTTTTCGATAAGGTGGATTCGAAACCAAATAGTTCTTTAAGGTATAAGGTAGTAAGTCGGAATCATCTATATTATCCCAAATGTCTGTTTTAATAAAAAGCGAGTAATATTGTATATTTTTGAAAATATTTTGCAGTATACTGAAAAATACATATCTTTACCATGTCGAATATTAAACTAAATTATAGTGTTATGAACAATGTCTTAAAAATGATGTTTGGTTGTTTAATGCTCCTTTTTTCAACGGAGGCATGGCCACAGGATTTTGAAACTTTAATTTTTGCTGAAAAATTCAGGGCAAACGAATCTGCTTCGATTGCTCAAACCATACCGTCCAAGGAAAAACGTTTGAGTAGCAGTCAAAGAGGTGTGATAGACATAGATATAAAGGATGCCAGTATACCGGATTCTGTAAAAATCTGCGCTAATGTTGCGGCTACACTTTGGCAACCTTACTTGAACAACAAGTTTCCAATTAAAATCAAGGTGTTTTATGAAGATTTGGATACAGATGATGATATGCGGGTAGAAGTGATTTATTATCCGGAAGAAAATGTATACTACCCGAAAAGTTTGTATGCTCAACTGTACGATAAGGAAATGAATGATGAAAACACTCCTGTAGATGCTTTGATTTATATCAACAAACGTAAACCTTGGGATTGCAGTTACAATACAAGTATCAATGCATCCACACGAAGCATGACCTACGCATTGATGCGTGCTATCGCTGTCTCATTAGGATTCGGGTCAAGTGTGACCCAGAAAACCATACGCGGAAAAGATATAATTGCGTTTAGCGAAAATGAAGGCTGTTCTATCTTTGATGAATTCATCTTTTCATCCCAAGGGAAGTACCTGAAAGATATCTCTAATATAGGAAATCGGGAGAATCCAGAATTGACAGCATTTGTCCAGCCAGAACAAGGAACGTACTTGTATGCATTAAAGCAGGATGACAGGCACAAATTGTATGCTCCGGAAAAGTTTGAAATCTACAAATCATTGATTTACTTGGATAATTCGGAATCACTAATGCACTATGATTTGAAAACGGGAACCAAGCCATTTACTGTTGATGCTACCACAGTGGAACTTTTAAATGCTATAGGATGGGGATTGGATACTCCCAAAACTGTAGAAATTGTGGGGCAGGGAATAGACGATACGGGTATGGCTTCTGCCTATGAGGGGCACAGTTTTTCTCTCAAAAAAACGTCTGGAGGAATAATCTCGGAAGCGCAATGGTGTTATACCTTGTCTCTGCCTAACGGGAAAGATACAATCATCTCCCAGGCTGTAAATACACTGTCTTTTCAAATCGGGGCTGTGGACGATGAAAGTAAATATTTGGTCAATGTGGATGGGGATATTCCCGGAAAAATCATGTTCACAGGTTTGCTTGATGGGAAAAAGGTGGAAGATGTATTTTACTTGTCGTTGGGATTAAAACCTCAGATCAGAGCTGTGAACATCATTAAAAAAGAAAGTAGTACCTTGTTAGACTATTATAATTTAGTTTTTAATGTGGAGTATTCGGGGGCAGAGATGTTATATGTTTGTACAGAAGAAGAGTATAATCCAGAGGTGCGACGAAGATTTGTGTATGAGCCATTTATGGCACATGTCTTTATCCCCAATATCATATCGTTTAATTATGCTTGGATTGATATTGAGGCTGAAAATAAATACGGGAAAGAGTTATACACAATAGAATTGCCTCCATTTGTGGAATACGCAAGGACGAGGACTTCATTAAATCAACCTGAGATACAAAACAAATATGCTTATATAGAAGTATACGATGACCATGGAAGGTATATAAGAAATATTCTCCAACTGAATGAACTTCGGATGCAAGAAAGGGGATTGTACATTCTTAAGTTCTATACAGAGAAAGGATGTGTTAAAACCACCAAATATTTGAAACCATGAAACGTACCATGATATTAATAATCATGCTTTGTTGCCTTTTGCAGCAAAACATGCCTCAGAAAATTTCTTCTATTATTACCTTGCAAGACGGACGTAAGGTTACGGACGGATATGCTTTTTTGGATGGGGATACATGTACTTTCCATGTTGATGGCAATGAACAAAAGTATGATTGGAGTTTCGCACTTTATAAGGTGCACCGGGAAGAACATCTTATATTTCCGGATGAGTCTCCAGTTTTAGTAGAGGCTTTACATTCTGAAGAAAGCGCAAAAACGTTTAGCATATATCCTGAGTTAATCAATTGGCGTTATGCTTATAATTTTTACGGGGAGGACGGGGATTCTTCTGTTTATTTTAAGGGTATGGTTTATTTATGGAATGAACAAGAGAAAGTGGACAGTATGAATGTTCATTTTAATTTGTTGCCCTCACGTGCTAAGATCATTGGAGCAACATTCACGTATACCAAATATGATTGGGAATATGATGATTTCTTTCCCAATGCCGAATTTAGCATCTCTTTCCGTCCAGAAAGAAGTGACGGGTGCTATATTATAACGGGAGATCCCTTTTATTTTGAATTTCCATCAACCCAATCATATTTTCATAGTATGTGGGAGGCCGCAGTTAAAGTCAGTGACGGTGAATGGAGTGTGAAAACAAATTTGGTTGATTGGGGGCAGTTTTATTGCATTAACGTATTTAACAAGTATGGCGTAGTAGCCTGCGATACCCTTTGCTCCACCAATTATATCCAAGACCTAGGCATTTTATCTCGCTTGGCAGAGTTGGAAAAAGAAGCATCCGCTATTTTTACCATCTCACATGATACAAGGCAAATCCGTATCGTGTTTAGAAACCATTGTGTGGGAATAGAAGGTGACCGTTCGCAGGTGCAAGAACTTTCTGTCTATACACATGGAGGAATATTAGTAAAAAAACAAAGTGGAGGCGAAGACATGGAACTATCCGATTTGGTCAAAGGATGTTATGTAGTATCTTGCCGAACCACGGAAAACAAAGTAATAACAACTAAAATTCAGAAGCAATGAAAAGATTTATTGTTTTGTGTTCCTGCCTGTCAGCAGGATGGATGGCGTACGGCCAAAACTTGGACGAAGTGTATTCCTATGGTTTTGATGAGTACATAGAGAAGTGTTTAGACTTACCAGTGGTACGTGAAATATCCGGTGGAACCGTGTTCCGGGTAAAGTATGAAGGCAACTGGACGAATGAGATGAAAGGTGCTTTTGAGTACGCCTGTAAAATATGGGAAGAACAACTACCTACTTCATTGCCCTTTGACATAACGGCAAAAATTGGAAATATCCGAGCTTCTGGAGGGCAGAAACCATTATCTAAAATGGAAATAGGCTCGTATCAATGGGAAGACCAATATGGACATTTGTACACTTGCCTTCCCACACAGGTGAAATATGTAGTGTTTTCTGAGTACATGAGAGGATATCAGGAGCGTTTCATTTATGACGTGGATAGTGCATTTTTCACCAAACCTGATTTTGAAATCACTTATAATGAGGACATGTTAGATGAGTTCTCGTTTTCATTGTATTCTACTCCGGTAAATAAATATGATTTTGTAACTGTAGCTCTACGGGATATTGCCAGAGGGTTAGGCTTTTATTGGAAGTTTCCGGCCAACGTCGTGAACAAGACGCTTACAGTGGATGAAAGTAGATGTACTCCTTTTGAGCAAGCGGTAAATAGGCATTTATCATCTGACCCATTTGATGCGTATAAGGATGCGACTCAAGGACAAATTCATTTAGGAAATAACATGTTGTTATATGCTCCTCCGGTGTGGCAAAACGGAATTTCATTAAATACGTTTGTGGCAAAATCTAATTATAAAATAACAGAGCTATTGTCTTACAACTTTGGAAAGGGTAGTGTAATACGTGATATCTCGGACGATTATTCTGATCTATTAGAAAATTTTTTGGATTGGAACATGTCCGACTATCCAACAGGAGATGGGGTAAACCAAAATAGTTCGGTGCCTGCTTCTACAAGCAATCTAATTGAATACAATGGGGTGTTGGATTTGACTGATGCTATAAATACATTACAAGAACAAAATGGAACTTCTACTATTGCGGAAAGTGTGAACATCCCGTATAATATGACATCATTTAGTATAAATGATTATTGCGAGCCATACGACCATAATTATCGTCCGGGAGGATTTTTGACACGCGAAGGGGTTAGTGTTGCTCTGCTGAAAAAAGACGGTACGTGGGATATAATAAGTCAGATTATACCTCCTATACCCACAGATCTAAAAATAGAATTAGACAAATTAAATATAAATGATGACGCCAATGACTATGCACGTACTTGTGACGGGTATTTACGGTGTAGAATTAACCGATGCAATTTAAATATTATTCATGTTGGGAACGGCTATAAGGAGCTTCGCTTAATGAAAACACGTTATTATGTGTTGGACTACCTGCCACAACGTACGGAACTGAAGTTTTCTGGCATTATGCCTGCTGTGTCCACCCATGTATCAGCCAATGAATACATGAGAGACATCAAAATAGGAATAAAGAACTTGGAAGGTACAGAGCGTATCCTTGTGGAACAATTGGATGAAGGCGACCGTGTACCGAGCGTATTTGAGGTCAATGACTTCAAAAAAGGATATTTTGTGGCAACGGTAGATAAGGAATTTTATTCGAAATTTACCATCATAGCTTATAACAAGAACGGTAGTGTAAGAAGTGAGACATTAGAGATAGCTCCGTTGGAACCTACAGAATCGAATTTTGAGGTGCAGATGTTCCGAGATGAAATCCAGATTAAGGATACACGTAGTCGCAGTAAGTCCAAGCATTTGTTAGTTTCGTATGAGATACTGCCTTTAGACGGTTACATGCTTCGTCCCTTATTGAAAGGAAAAGTAGAGAGTCCGTCTCCCATTATACAAATCGGTTCTTTGAGGAAGGGTACATACGTCTTGAACTATTATGATATTAGAGGACAGAAATATTCTGCAAAATTCCAGAGGCAATAAATAATTGTATTTGTCCGCCATTTAGTGAAGCTCGTATGAATTTCATATTATAACAACGAGAGCTGTATTTTTTCAGATTACAGCTCTTGTTGCAGATATGTTTTGGTTATGATTTGCTCCGATTGCCTATATAAGATATTATTGTATTCGGGATGAGAGGGAGTGCACCGAAGGGTAAGCAGTTTTATAACTCCTTTTTCAGATGTTTTTTTCGAAGTATGACATTCAGGCAGTGATGTCGTTGAGTATTACAACAATTCTACATGCTGCGAGTTTTATGTGTCGATGAAAGGTATCATGCCGGAAAGGCGATGTATTTCTTATGAATGAGTGTAGGGAGCCACCGGGGGAGAGATACGCCAGAATGTCAAAAAGTAAGTTTCTCCCCGTGAGAATCGTCCATTTGGGGACGAGTGGGGCCATGGAGGAAAATAAACGATTCTCATCGGTTTTGCGGTTTCCTGTTTGCAAGGGAATGGGGGCTTAGGTTGCCTTTTTGCCGGAAGGCCGGTCGGCTTGGGCGCATGGTGTATCGTTCCGGTAAAGCGCAAGGGCGTTTCCGGGAGCTTTTTGATAGTTGCCAAATGTATGTCGAAACGTCCGTTCTGGCTCTTGGCAGGCCGTTCTCAGTCCATCTTTTCCCATTTTTGGGACGTTTTTGGGCTTTTTCCCACACTGCTTTTCCTCATTCTGCGCCAGATGATTTTTCGCTTTCAGCCGAATGATTTTTCGTTTGGCTGTGAACGATTTGCATATATGCGTGAAATATTCGTTTGTTCAGTGTATTTTTGGATATTTATTCATGAAAACCTCTCTAAATGATTGCTACTGGTTTTTTAATATTTGTCGTATTGTTCCCTTTTACTTGCTTGTAGCATAAGAAAACGTACTTTTAGCTTTTATTTTGTCAGGTGAAAAGGCTCCCGAGAATGCTTTGGGGGAAGTGATAGTATTACGGGCTTTCTGTACAATGGGATATATGGGGCAAAACACGATGGCCTTGATATGGCAGTTGGAGAATTGGCATGGCTTTTTTAGTCCGCATATTGTCGTTACGGGAGAAAATGCCTATATTTGTGCCTATATATAAATAGGTATATGAAATATAAATTCTAACGATTATGAGTAATGAAGAAAAACCGCAGCAGGAAGGTATGCTGCAAATAGAGATTAGTCCGGAAGTAGCTCAGGGAACATACGCAAACTTGGCCATGATTGCGCACTCCACGTCCGAGGTGATTATAGACTTCGTGTGCATGATGCCGGGATTGCCTAAAGCTAATGTGAAATCCCGTATCGTCATGGCTCCGGAGCATGCCAAACGTTTGCTTTATGCCTTGCAGGACAATATTAATAAGTACGAACACAACTTCGGAGAAATAGATATGCATCAGGGCGGACCTCGTACGGTGGCTCCGTTCAAAATCAATAAAGGGGAGGCTTAGTCCTCCTTCTTTTTTTGCCTTGAATCCGTAAAAAACACTTTTTCGGTGAAAAATAAGTTAAAATACTATGCCGTAGGAGGCTTTGTATGGGGGCTAACCTTTAAATAAGAGGAAAACACATTGTGTATTGGAATAAAATTCGTAACTTTGCGGCCTGAAAGCCCTTAATGTGGACTTTTACGAATTTGCATCATATAAATAACAATATATATAATTTAAAAAACAAAGACAATGCCTACTATTCAACAATTGGTAAGAAAAGGTAGAACAGTGTTGGTAGAAAAGAGCAAATCACCGGCGTTGGACAACTGTCCTCAGCGTCGCGGTGTTTGTGTCCGTGTGTACACTACCACACCGAAGAAACCTAATTCAGCGATGCGTAAGGTCGCTCGTGTGCGTTTGACTAACATGAAGGAAGTGAACTCTTACATTCCGGGTGAAGGTCATAACTTGCAGGAACACTCTATCGTATTGGTACGTGGCGGTCGTGTGAGAGACCTCCCGGGTGTTCGTTACCACATCGTACGTGGTACTTTGGATACGGCCGGTGTGGCTAACCGCACGCAGCGTCGTTCCAAGTATGGTGCAAAGCGTCCTAAAGCTGGTAAGAAGTAAATCATTTGATTGTAAAGAATCTATTATTTATTAGTTTTGGTTTGTTGAGCTAAAGGTTGAGTAAATGCTCCGGAGGGAGGGTTGAAGATTATCGAAGTACAGCCAAACTGAAAAAACTTTTTGAAATGAGAAAAGCAAAACCAAAAAAACGTGTGATCCTTCCGGATCCTGTCTTTAACGATGTTAAAGTTTCTAAGTTTGTAAACCATTTGATGTATGATGGCAAGAAGAATCTCTCGTATGAGATTTTCTATGCAGCACTTGAAACCGTGAAGGCTAAAATGGCCAACGAAGAGAAAAGTGCATTGGAGATTTGGAAAGCCGCTTTGGATAATGTGACTCCGCAGGTGGAGGTGAAGTCTCGCCGTGTCGGTGGTGCTACATTCCAGGTGCCGACGGAAATCCGTCCTGAGCGTAAGGAGTCTGTTTCAATGAAGAATTTGATTCTTTTTGCCCGTAAGCGTGGCGGAAAGACCATGGCAGACAAATTGGCCGCAGAAATCATGGATGCTTACAATGAACAGGGTGGTGCTTTCAAGCGTAAGGAAGATATGCACCGTATGGCCGAGGCTAACCGTGCATTCGCACACTTTAGATTCTAATTTTTATTAAAGTAGCTAACAATGGCAAAGCAAGATTTACATTTGACCCGTAATATCGGTATCATGGCTCATATTGATGCCGGTAAGACAACGACTTCAGAGCGTATTCTTTTCTATACCGGTCTTACGCATAAGATCGGAGAGGTGCACGATGGTGCTGCTACGATGGACTGGATGGCTCAGGAGCAGGAGCGCGGTATTACTATTACTTCGGCTGCTACGACAACTCGTTGGAAATGGAATGGTCAAACCTATAAAATTAACTTGATCGATACTCCGGGACACGTGGACTTTACTGCAGAGGTAGAACGTTCGTTGCGTGTGTTGGATGGTGCCGTGGCTGCATACTGTGCTGTAGGTGGTGTTGAACCGCAGTCTGAAACGGTATGGCGTCAGGCTGACAAGTATAATGTACCGCGTATGGGGTATGTCAACAAGATGGACCGTTCTGGTGCTGACTTCTTTGAGGTTGTACGCCAGATGAAGGACGTTTTGGGTGCTAATCCTTGTCCGGTTGTGATTCCTATCGGTGCGGAGGAAAACTTCAAAGGGGTAGTCGATTTGATTAAGATGAAGGCTATCTTGTGGCACGACGAGACGATGGGAGCGGATTACTCCGTAGAGGAAATCCCCGCAGACTTGCAGGCTGAAGCAGAAGAGTGGAGAGATAAGATGTTGGAGAAAGTGGCTGAGTTCGACGATGAGCTGATGAACAAGTACTTCGACGATCCTTCCACAATTACCGAAGAGGAAATTCTCCGGGCTTTGCGTGCCGCAACCGTAGCGATGGAAGTGACTCCTATGCTTTGCGGTTCTTCGTTCAAGAACAAGGGCGTACAGACGTTGTTGGATTATGTTTGTGCTTTCTTGCCTTCCCCGTTGGATACGCCGAATGTTGTAGGTACAAATCCGGATACAGGTGCTGAAGAAGATCGCAAGCCGTCGGACGAGGAAAAGACTTCGGCTTTGGCGTTTAAGATTGCCACCGACCCGTATGTAGGCCGTCTGACATTTATCCGTGTTTATTCGGGTAAGGTAGAGGCCGGTTCATATATTTATAATTCTCGTTCCGGTAAGAAAGAGCGTGTTTCACGTTTGTTCCAGATGCATTCAAATCATCAGAATCCGGTTGAAGTTATCGGTGCCGGTGATATCGGTGCCGGTGTCGGTTTCAAGGATATCCGTACGGGTGATACTTTGTGCGATGAGGATGCTCCTATCGTATTGGAGTCTATGGACTTCCCGGATCCGGTTATCGGTATTGCGGTAGAGCCGAAAACGCAGAAAGACTTGGACAAGCTGTCTAACGGTTTGGCAAAGTTGGCCGAAGAAGATCCTACATTCACTGTGAAGACTGACGAGCAGACTGGCCAGACGGTAATTTCCGGTATGGGTGAGTTGCATTTGGATATTATTATCGACCGTTTGAAACGTGAGTTTAAGGTAGAGTGTAACCAAGGTAAACCTCAGGTGAATTACAAGGAGGCTATCACTAAGACAGTCAACTTGCGTGAGGTGTACAAGAAACAGTCCGGAGGTCGTGGTAAGTTTGCCGATATTATCGTAAACGTAGGTCCGGTAGATGAGGACTACAAAGAAGGCGGCTTGCAGTTCGAGAACAAGGTGACTGGCGGTAATATTCCTAAGGAATTCATTCCTTCCGTACAGAAAGGTTTCGAGAGTGCGATGAAGAATGGTATTTTGGGTGGTTTCCCGATGGACAGCTTGAAAGTAGAATTGCTCGATGGTTCGTTCCACCCGGTTGACTCAGACCAGTTGTCTTTCGAAATCTGTGCATTACAGGCTTATAAGAGTGCTTGTGCTCAGGCTAAGCCCGTATTGATGGAGCCTATTATGAAACTGGAGGTTGTGACTCCGGAAGAAAATATGGGTGATGTGATTGGTGACTTGAACAAGCGTCGTGGTCAGGTTGAAGGTATGGATACCAGCCGTAGTGGTGCCCGTATCGTGAAGGCAATGGTACCGTTGGCAGAAATGTTCGGTTACGTGACTGCTTTGCGTACGATCACTTCCGGCCGGGCTACGTCTTCTATGACGTATGACCACCATGCTCCTGTGTCAAGTTCTATCGCTAAGGCAGTACTTGAGGAAATCAAAGGACGTACCGATTTGGTATAAAAAACAATAAACTGGATGGAAGGTGCCGGTTAGCGAATGACTCTTAATCGGTATACCTTCTTTCCTTTTCATTAATCATCAAATTAATAAAACAATGAGTCAGAAAATCAGAATTAAACTGAAATCTTACGACCACAACTTGGTAGACAAGTCGGCTGAGAAGATTGTGAAGACAGTGAAAGTGACAGGTGCGATTGTGAGCGGTCCGATACCTCTCCCTACGCACAAGCGTATTTTTACGGTGAACCGTTCGACTTTCGTTAATAAGAAGTCTCGTGAACAGTTCGAGTTGTCTTCTTACAAGAGATTGATTGATATCTACAGTTCTACTGCTAAGACTGTGGATGCGTTGATGAAGCTTGAATTGCCAAGCGGTGTAGAAGTAGAAATTAAAGTTTAGTACTATTAAAAATTAACTGAAATGCCAGGATTATTAGGAAAGAAAATCGGAATGACATCCGTATTCAGTGCCGATGGTAAGAATGTTCCATGCACTGTTATCGAAGCTGGTCCTTGTGTAGTAACTCAGATTAAGAGTGTGGAAAAAGACGGTTATGCTGCTGTTCAGCTTGGTTTCCAGGAAGCTAAGGAGAAGAATACGACAGCTCCTCTTATGGGACACTTCAAGAAGGCAGGTACTACTCCCAAGAGACACTTGGCCGAGTTCACAGGTTTCGAACAAGAGTTGAATTTAGGTGACACCGTTACGGTAGACATGTTTGAAGGAACCGTTTACGTAGATGTAATCGGAACTTCAAAAGGTAAAGGCTTCCAGGGTGTAGTTAAGCGTCATGGTTTCGGTGGTGTAGGTCAGACTACTCATGGTCAGCACAACCGTGCCCGTAAGCCCGGTTCTATCGGTGCTTGTTCTTATCCCGCTAAAGTTTTCAAAGGCTTGCGTATGGGCGGTCAAATGGGTAACGAGCGTGTAACTGCACAAAATTTGCAAGTATTAAAAGTAATTCCGGAACACAATCTGCTCCTTATTAAAGGTTCGGTGCCCGGTTACAAAGGTTCAATCGTAATAATTGAAAAGTAATGGAAGTTAGTGTATTAAATATCAAGGGTGAAGATACCGGAAGAAAAGTTCTTCTGAATGATTCTATCTTCAATATCGAGCCTAATGACCATGTGATTTATCTTGACGTAAAGCAGTATTTGGCTAACCAGCGTCAGGGTACGGCTAAGTCGAAGGAAAGAAGTGAAGTGAGCGGTTCTACCCGTAAGTTAGGTCGCCAGAAAGGTGGTGGCGGTGCCCGTCGCGGTGATATCAACTCTCCCGTATTGGTAGGTGGTGGTCGTGTATTCGGTCCTAAGCCTCGTGATTACGGTTTCAAATTGAATAAGAAGGTTAAGGTTTTGGCTCGTAAGTCGGCTCTGTCTTACAAGGCGAAAGAGAATGCAATTGTGGTGGTTGAGGACTTTACTATGGAAGCTCCGAAGACTAAGCAATTTGTAGAAATTATAAATAATCTTAAAGTTGATGGCAAGAAAGCCTTGTTCGTTTTACCGGGTGCAAATAAAAACGTATATTTGTCAGCTCGTAACATCGAACGTGTTAATGTTATGACTGCGGCTGCGCTGAATACTTATAAGGTATTGAACGCAGACGTTATGGTTGTGACTGAAAACTCGCTTAAAGTTGTCGACGAAATCTTAACCAAATAAGGAATAGAGAACCATTATGGGATATATTATTAAACCGTTGGTCACTGAGAAGATGACCGCAATTACAGAGAAGCAGAATAAATTCGGCTTCATTGTTCGTCCTGAGGCTAATAAATTAGAAATTAGGAAAGAAGTCGAAGCTTTGTACAATGTTACTGTAGTAGCGGTGAATACTTGTAGATATGCAGGTAAATCCAAGAGCCGTTACACCAAGTCTGGTCTTATTCAGGGTCGTACGAATGCTTACAAAAAGGCAATTGTGACTTTGAAGGAAGGCGAAACTATTGATTTTTACAGCAATATTTAAATAAAAGATGGCAGTACGTAAATTTAAGCCCACAACACCAGGGCAGAGACACAAGATTATTGGTACTTTTGAAGAGATTACTGCATCGGTACCAGAAAAGTCTCTTGTATATGGCAAACGTTCAACAGGTGGTCGTAACAATGTCGGTAAGATGACAATGCGCTATTTGGGCGGCGGTCACAAGAGAAAGTTCCGTTTGATTGATTTCAAGAGAGAGAAAGATGGTGTTCCAGCTGTAGTGAAGACGATTGAATACGATCCGAACCGTTCGGCTCGTATTGCTTTGTTGTTTTACGCAGATGGTGAAAAACGTTATATTATTGCTCCTAACGGCTTGCAAGTAGGCAGCACGTTGATGTCTGGAAAGGATGCAGCGCCTGAGATTGGTAATGCACTTCCTTTGGAGAACATCCCGGTCGGTACCGTAATTCACAATATCGAATTGCGTCCCGGTCAAGGTGCCTTGCTCGTTCGCTCTGCCGGTAATTTTGCACAGTTGACTTCTCGTGAGGGACGTTATTGTGTCATCAAGTTGCCTTCAGGTGAGACTCGTCAGATTCTTAGTGCTTGTAAGGCTACTGTCGGTAGCGTAGGTAACTCAGATCATGCGTTGGAAAGTTCTGGTAAAGCCGGACGCTCTCGTTGGTTGGGTCGCCGTCCTCATAACCGTGGTGTGGTTATGAACCCGGTTGATCACCCGATGGGTGGTGGTGAAGGCCGTCAGTCCGGAGGACACCCGCGTTCACGCAAGGGATTGTATGCTAAGGGCTTGAAGACAAGAGCTCCGAAAAAGCAGTCCAACAAGTATATTATCGAAAGATGTAATAAGAAGTAACAAGTAAATCTGAGTAAATTATGAGTCGTTCATTAAAAAAAGGTCCATACATCGAAGTAAAGCTCGAAAAGAAAGTTCTCGCAATGAATGAGAGCGGTAAGAAGAGCGTGGTAAAGACTTGGGCCAGAGCTTCAATGATATCTCCTGATTTTGTAGGTCATACAATTGCAGTTCACAACGGAAATAAGTTTATTCCTGTTTACGTTACTGAGAATATGGTTGGACACAAGTTGGGTGAGTTTGCCCCTACGCGTAAGTTCGGTGGCCATGCTGGTAACAAGAAGAAGTAAGCAGGTTGATTATTTGAAATAATAAAGTAATTATATAAATGGGAGCAAGAAAGAAAATTGCGGCTGAAAAAAGAAAAGAAGCCCTCAAAACCCAGTATTTTGCTAAGTTGCAGAATGTGCCTTCCTCTCCGCGCAAGATGAGATATGTGGTGGATATGATTCGCGGCATGGAGGTGAACAGAGCACTTGGTACTTTGAAGTTCTCTTCAAAGGCTGCTTCTGCCGATGTAGAGAAGTTATTGCGCTCTGCTATTGCAAACTGGGAACAAAAGAACGAACGTAAGGCCGAAGACGGTGAATTGTTCGTGACAAAGATTTATGTTGACGGTGGCGCTACGTTAAAGAGAATGAGACCGGCTCCACAAGGTAGAGGTTATAGAATTCGCAAACGTTCAAATCACGTGACTTTGTTCGTAGGCACTAAAACTAATGATTAATTAAAAGTGGTATGGGACAGAAAGTAAATCCGATAAGCAACCGATTAGGTATTATTAGAGGTTGGGATTCTAACTGGTACGGTGGCAAGGACTTTGGTGATTCTTTGTTGGAGGACAGCAAGATTCGTAAGTACTTGAACGCTCGTTTGGCTCAGGCTAGCGTATCTAGAATCGTTATTGAACGTACGCTGAAACTCGTGACGATTACAGTTTGTACTGCGCGTCCGGGATTGATCATTGGTAAAGGTGGCCAGGAAGTTGACAAGTTGAAGGAGGAGTTGAAGAAGATTACGGATAAGGATATCCAAATCAATATCTTCGAGATTAAGAAGCCCGAACTTGATGCTGTGATTGTGGCTAATAACATCGCCCGTCAGGTAGAAGGTAAGATTGCTTATCGTCGTGCTATCAAAATGGCTATTGCCAATACGATGAGAAGTGGTGCTGAGGGTATCAAAATATTGATATCAGGCCGTCTGAATGGTGCTGAAATGGCGCGTTCTGAGATGTATAAGGAAGGACGTACTCCGTTGCACACCTTCCGTGCGGATATAGATTATTGCCAGGCTGAAGCCTTGACGAAAGTCGGTTTGTTGGGCATTAAGGTATGGATCTGCCGCGGTGAGGTGTATGGCAAACGTGATTTGGCTCCGAATTTTGCTCAGACGAAAGAGAATAGCCGTGGTGGCAACGGTGGCAAGAACTTCCGTAAGAAGAAGAACATTAATCGTTAAATTTGAATTTTAGGAATTATGTTACAACCGAAAAGAACAAAATATAGAAGACCGCAGAAGGGCCGTTGCAAAGGTAATGCTCAGCGCGGTAACCAATTGGCTTTCGGAACGTTCGGTATTAAGTCTCTCGAAACACACTGGATTACCGGTCGTCAGATAGAGGCTGCCCGTATTGCTGTGACCCGTTACATGCAGCGTGAAGGTCAGATTTGGATTCGTATCTTCCCTGATAAGCCTGTAACGAAGAAGCCGGCTGATGTACGTATGGGTAAAGGAAAGGGTGACCCCGTGGGATATGTATTCCCTATTACTCCGGGACGTATTATTTTTGAGGTGGAAGGTGTCTCTTATGAGATTGCAAAGGAGGCTTTGCGTCTTGCTGCGCAGAAACTTCCGGTTACAACTAAGTTTATTGTTAGACGTGATTACGATAAAAACGCTTGATTATGAAGATTGCAGAAATTAGAGAATTAGCGACCAATGAATTGGCTGAGCGTATTCAGACAGAAGAAGCGAATTACACTCAGATGCTGTTAAACCATTCTGTCTCTCCGTTGGAGAATCCTGCACAGATTAAGGCTGCACGTCGTAATATTGCCCGTATGAAGACCGTATTGCGTCAGAGAGAACTTAACAAATAATAATGGTCCACATGGAAGCTAGAAATTTAAGAAAGACAAGAACAGGTGTTGTAATCAGCGACAAAATGGATAAGACCATTGTTGTAGCTGCTAAGTTTAAAGAGAAACACCCGATTTATGGTAAGTTCGTTTCCAAGACGAAGAAATACCATGCTCATGACGAGAAGAATGACTGTCACGTTGGTGATACTGTGTTGATTATGGAGACTCGTCCTTTGAGCAAGACGAAGACTTGGAGAGTTGTAGAAATCGTAGAAAGAGCTAAGTAATTATGATACAAGCAGAATCTAGATTAGTTGTTGCAGATAATAGCGGTGCTCGTGAAGCTCTTTGTATCCGCGTTTTAGGCGGAACGAGAAGACGTTATGCTTCTGTAGGTGATGTGATTGTTGTCTCTGTCAAGAGCGTCATTCCGTCAAGTGATATTAAAAAAGGTGCAGTATCAAAGGCTTTGATTGTACGTACTAAAAAGGAGATCCGTCGTGCTGACGGTTCGTATATCCGTTTTGATGATAATGCCTGCGTTCTTCTGAATAACGCTGGTGAATTGAGAGGAAGTCGTATTTTCGGCCCGGTTGCCCGTGAGTTGCGTGCTGCAAACATGAAAGTCGTTTCTTTGGCACCTGAAGTACTTTAATTTTAAGAAATAAAGTAATGAGTAAGTTACATATTAAAAAAGGCGATACAGTTTACGTAAATGCCGGTGAAGACAAAGGCCGGACTGGTAAGGTGTTGAAGGTGTTTGTGGATAAACGCCGTGCCATCGTAGAAGGTCTGAATATGGTTTCTAAGAGCCAGAAGCCGAGCGCAAAGAATCCTCAGGGAGGTATTGTAAAGCAAGAGGCTCCTATTCATATTTCAAACTTGAACGTTGTGGACCCGAAGACTGGCAAACCGACGCGTATTGGTAGAAAATTAAATGCTGACGGAAAGTTGGTTCGTTATGCTAAAAAATCAGGAGAGGAGATTAAGTAATGGGAAATACTGCGAGCCTTAAAAAAGAATATGCAGAGCGTATTGCTCCTGCTTTGATGAAACAGTTCAATTATACTTCTGCTATGCAGATTCCGGTACTCAAGAAGATTGTGATCAATCAGGGATTGGGTATGGCTACTGCCGATAAGAAAATCATTGATGTGGCTATTAATGAAATTTCGGCTATCACAGGCCAGAAAGCAGTGGCTACTGTTTCAAAGAAAGACGTTGCAAACTTCAAATTGCGTAAAAAGATGCCAATCGGTGTAATGGTGACATTGCGTCGTGAAAGAATGTATGAGTTCTTGGAGAAGTTGATTCGTGTGGCTTTGCCTCGTATCCGTGACTTCAAAGGTATCGAAAGCAAGTTTGACGGTCGTGGAAACTATACTTTGGGTGTTCAGGAACAGATTATCTTCCCGGAAATCAATATCGATTCGATTGATAGAATTCTTGGTATGAACATTACGTTCGTAACTACTGCTAAGACTGACGAAGAAGGTTATGCCTTGCTCAAAGAGTTTGGTCTGCCTTTTAAAAATGCTAAAAACGATTAATACAATATGGCAAAAGAATCAATGAAGGCTCGTGAAGTTAAGAGAGCCAAGATGGTAGCTAAGTATGCCGAGAAGCGTGCCGCTTTGAAGAAAATCGTGAATACAGGTGATCCCGTTGAAGCTTTTGAGGCAGCTCAGAAGTTGCAGCGGATTCCGAAGAATGCAAATCCTATTCGTTTGCACAACCGTTGTAAGTTGACGGGACGTCCGAAAGGTTATATGCGTCAATTCGGAATATCACGTATCCAATTCCGCGAGATGGCTTCAAGTGGTTTGATTCCGGGCGTAAAAAAGTCAAGCTGGTAATTTATTATTTAATATTGTCGGGAGAGTCCCGATTAATTAATTCTTATATAAAATGACAGATCCAATAGCAGATTATTTGACGCGTTTGAGAAACGCCATTCAAGCTAAACACAGAGTGGTTGAAGTTCCTGCGTCGAATTTGAAAAAGGAAATCACCAAGATCCTTTTTGAGAAGGGCTATATCTTGAACTATAAGTTCGTTGAAGATGGTCCTCAAGGTACAATCAAGGTAGCACTGAAGTATGATTCAGTGAACAAGGTCAACGCAATTAAGAAGTTGATCCGTGTATCTACACCGGGTATGCGTAAGTATACCGGTTATAAGGATATGCCGAGAGTAATTAACGGATTGGGTATTGCTATCATATCTACATCTAAAGGTGTAATGACTGACAAGGAAGCTTCTGACCTGAAGATTGGTGGTGAAGTACTTTGTTATGTATATTAATTGGAGGATATAATATGTCTAGAATAGGAAAATTACCGATTAGCATTCCTGCAGGCGTTACAGTATCTGTGAATGATGAGAATGTGGTTTCTGTAAAGGGACCGAAAGGAGAGATGAGTCAGGCTGTACATCCTTCAATCAAAGTTGAGATTGTTGATTCTGAGATTGTTTTTACCATTGATGAGCAGAATGATTCTGTGGAAATGAAGCAGAAGCAAGCTTTCCACGGTTTGTATCGTTCTTTGGTTCATAATATGGTTGTAGGTGTTTCAGAAGGTTATGTGAAGAAGTTGGAACTTGTGGGTGTGGGTTTCCGTGCCAGCAATCAGGGCAACTTGATTGAGTTTGCATTGGGGTACACGCACAATATCTTCCTTCAGTTGCCGAAAGAAATCAAAGTAGAGACAAAATCTGAGAGAAATCAGAATCCTCTTATCATATTGGAGTCTTGCGACAAGCAATTGTTGGGACAAGTTTGTGCTAAAATTCGTTCTTTCCGTATGCCTGAACCATATAAAGGAAAAGGTGTTTTGTTCGTTGGCGAGCAGATTCGTAGAAAGTCTGGTAAGTCAGCTGGTGCTAAGTAATTTTAAAACAGTAAGATTATGATAACGAAATTAGAAAGACGAATCAAAATCAAGTATAGAGTACGCAATAAGATTTCAGGTACTACTGAACGTCCGCGTATGTCAGTGTTTAGAAGTAACAAGCAAATCTATGTTCAGATAATTAACGATACGACCGGAACTACTTTGGTAGCGGCTTCTTCTTTGGGTATGGAAACGATGCCGAAGAAAGAACAAGCTGCAAAAGTAGGGGAGTTGATTGCTAAAAAGGCTTTGGAAGCAGGTATTACTACTGTTGTTTTCGATCGTAACGGTTACTTGTATCACGGTAGAGTGAAAGAAGTTGCAGACGCTGCACGTAACGGTGGACTTAAATTTTAAAGGATTATGGCAATTAATAGAGTAAAGATAAGCAGTGATATCGAATTAAAAGACAGATTGGTTGCTATCAATCGTGTTACCAAGGTAACCAAGGGTGGTAGAACGTTTACTTTCGCTGCCATTGTTGTAGTTGGTAATGGTAATGGTATCATTGGTTGGGGACTTGGTAAGGCTGGAGAAGTAACAGCAGCTATTGCCAAAGGCGTGGAAGCAGCCAAGAAGAATCTGGTGAAAGTTCCCGTTTTGAATGGTACTGTGCCTCACGAGCAGGAAGCAAAGTTCGGTGGTGCTGAAGTATTCATCAAGCCTGCATCAACCGGAACGGGTGTGGTAGCAGGTGGTGCCATGCGTGCAGTGTGCGAGAGCGTGGGTATAACGGACTGTCTGGCTAAGTCTAAGGGGTCGTCTAATCCTCACAATTTGGTGAAAGCTACGATTTTGGCCTTGGCTGAAATGCGTGATGCCAAGATGATTGCACAGAACCGTGGTGTGAATTTGGATAAAGTATTTAGAGGATAAGGAGGTTTTTATGGCAACTATAAAAGTGAAGCAAATCAAAAGTAGAATTGGTGCTCCGAAAGACCAGAAAAGAACACTTGATACTTTGGGATTGAGAAAAATCAATCAGGTAGTTGAAGTAGAAGACACTCCCTCAACTCGCGGTATGGTTCAGAAATTGCACCATCTGGTAATCGTCGTAGATTAATTATTTACTATTAAACTGATACGAAATGAAATTAAATACTTTAAAACCAGCTTGTGGTTCGGTTAAGACTCGTAAAAGAGTAGGGCGTGGTGCCGGTTCCGGTTTAGGTGGCACTTCAACCCGCGGTCACAAGGGTGCGAAGGCTAGATCTGGTTATAAGAAGAAGATCGGTTTCGAAGGTGGTCAGATGCCTTTGCAACGTCGCTTGCCGAAATTCGGTTTCAAGAACATCAATAGAGTGGAGTATAAGGCTGTAAACCTTGATGCTATCCAGGCTTTGGCTACTGCTAAGAATTTGGAGAAAATCACTTTGGCTGATATCGTAGCTGCCGGTTTGGCTTCTGCCAAGCAGTTGGTTAAGATTTTGGGTAATGGTCAGCTTACTTCTAAAGTTGATGTAGAAGCGAACGCATTCTCTAAGAGTGCAGAAGCAGCTATCAAGGCTGCCGGTGGTAACGCTACAAAACTTTGATTCGATGAAGAAGTTAATAGAAACCTTTAAGAACATATGGATGATTGAGGATCTTAGACAAAGGATCCTCATCACCATTCTGTTTATTGCAATCTATCGTTTGGGGTCGTTTGTGGTCCTGCCGGGAATTGACCCATCTCAACTGACAGCGTTGCGTACGCAGACGGAAGCTGGATTGATGTCTTTGCTGAATATGTTCTCTGGAGGTGCATTTTCTAACGCATCTATTTTTGCGTTGGGAATCATGCCTTATATTTCTGCGTCCATTGTGATACAGTTGTTAGGCATTGCGGTTCCCGCTTTTCAGAAGATGCAGCGTGAAGGTGAGAGCGGCCGGCGTAAGATGAACCAGTACACGCGTTATTTGACCATACTTATCCTGTTAGTGCAAGCTCCTGCATATTTGACAAACCTGAAGATGCAGTCTGCCGGAGCATTGAGTCCTGCTATTAGTTGGACTACTTTCATGATCACTTCGACGATTATTCTGGCAGCCGGTAGTATGTTTATTCTCTGGTTAGGTGAGCGTATTACAGACAAGGGTATTGGTAATGGCGTGTCATTAATCATCATGATTGGTATTATTGCCCGTCTGCCGGAGGCATTTGGTCAGGAGTTCGTTGCACGTTTGAATAATTTGAGTGGTGGTGGTCTTTTGATGTTCATCGTAGAGGTAGTGATACTTCTATTTGTCGTTTGCGCAGCAATATTGTTGGTGCAAGGTACGAGAAAGATTCCGGTGCAATATGCTAAGCGTGTAGTCGGTGGCCAGCAATTCGGTGGAGCCCGTCAGTACATTCCTTTGAAGCTTTTTGCTGCGAATGTGATGCCGATAATCTTTGCTCAGGCTTTGATGTTCATCCCTATTACGCTGATTGGTTTCACGTCTGTTGACCAGGCTACTCCGTTTATGCAAATGATGGTAGACCATACGAGTGTATTGTATAATGTGATTTTTGCTTTGCTAATCATTGCATTTACATATTTCTATACTGCCATCACGTTGAATCCTACGCAGATGGCGGAGGATATGAAGCGTAATAATGGTTTTATTCCTGGTATTAAGCCGGGTAAGGCTACGGCCGAATACATAGACCAGATTATGTCGCGTATCACTTTGCCGGGTTCGTTGGCCTTGGCAATCATAGCTTGTATGCCTGCGTTTGCCGGATTGTTGAATGTGAAGGCGGAGTTTGCACAGTTTTTCGGAGGAACCTCCCTGCTTATTTTGGTAGGTGTGGTTTTGGATACTTTGCAGCAGATAGAAAGCCATTTGTTGATGAGACACTATGATGGCTTGTTGAGTTCGGGGCGAATTCACGGTCGTTCAGGTATGTCTGCTTATTAAGTTTTATCTGATATGATATTTCTTAAGACAGAGGATGAAATAGAGTTGATGCGGGCTGCTAACCTGTTAGTGGCTGACACGTTGACCGAGATTGCTAAGAATATCCGCCCTGGGGTAACAACAAAACAGTTGGATGCCTTGGCCGAGGAGTTCATTAGGGATCATGGGGCGATGCCTACCTTTAAGGGTTTTCCAAACCCTTATGGAGGACCGTTTCCGGCATCAATTTGCACATCTGTCAATGACGAGGTGGTGCATGGTGTCCCGAATGACAGGCCGCTTGAAGAGGGAGACATTGTCTCTGTCGATTGTGGTACTTTGTTGGACGGATATAATGGTGATTCTTGTTATACCTTTTGTGTAGGGGAAGTTTCCGAAGAAGTCAAGAGACTTCTGAAAGTAACGAAAGAATCTCTTTATTTGGGAATCGAGGCAGCTTTGGCCGGAAAGAGAATCGGTGATATCGGTTGTGCCGTGCAAAATCATTGTGAATCCAATGGCTATGGAGTGGTCAGAGAGTTTGTCGGGCATGGTATCGGGAAAGAGATGCATGAAGAACCGGCAGTTCCCAATTACGGCAGAAGAGGTAATGGCACGTTAATCAAGAATGGTTTGTGCATTGCTATCGAGCCCATGATCACTTTAGGATCTCCCAAAATAGGGATGATGCCAGACCGTTGGACAATCAAAACTTGTGATGGCAAGTGTGCGGCACATTTCGAGCATACGATAGCCATTCATCACGGGAAGGCTGATATTTTATCTTCGTTTGAAGGAATAGAAAGAATAGAAGGAAAATTATATTAAGTATGGCGAAACAGTCAGCAATTGAGCAAGATGGTGTGATTATAGAAGCTCTTTCTAACGCAATGTTTAGAGTAGAGTTGGAGAATGGGCATGAGATTACGGCTCATATTTCCGGGAAAATGAGAATGCATTATATAAAGATTCTGCCTGGGGATAAGGTTCGGGTGGAGATGAGTCCTTATGATCTTTCTAAAGGTCGCATTGTATTTAGATATAAATAAAAAAGCAAAAATATGAAAACAAGAGCATCTTTAAAAAAACGTACTCCGGAGTGCAAGATTGTACGTCGCAAAGGACGTTTGTATGTTATTAACAAAAAGAACCCTAAGTTTAAAATGCGTCAGGGCTAATATTTTATAGCAAAAAGAAATAAAATAAGTATATGGCAATAAGAATTGTAGGTGTAGATTTGCCTCAGAATAAGAGAGGTGAAATTGCTTTGACTTATATTTATGGTATAGGTCGTAGTAGTTCAGCAAAAATCCTTGCAAAAGCCGGTGTCGACAAAGACATTAAGGTAAAAGACTGGACTGATGAGCAGGCTGGTAATATACGTGCCGTGATTGGTGCTGAATACAAAGTAGAAGGTGATCTTCGTTCTGAAATTCAGTTGAACATCAAGCGACTGATGGATATCGGTTGTTATCGTGGTGTTCGCCACCGTTTAGGTTTGCCGGTTCGCGGTCAGAGCACGAAGAACAATGCTCGTACGCGTAAGGGCAAGAAGAAGACAGTTGCAAACAAGAAAAAAGCTACTAAATAATAATTAGATATGGCAAAAAAAACAGTCGCAGCTAAGAAAAGAAATGTGAAAGTTGATGCTATGGGACAGTTGCATGTTCATAGCTCATTCAACAATATCATTGTGTCTTTAGCAAACAGTGAGGGTCAGGTGATTTCATGGTCCTCTGCCGGTAAGATGGGATTCCGCGGTTCGAAGAAGAACACTCCCTATGCAGCTCAGATGGCTGCCCAGGATTGTGCGAAGGTTGCATTCGATCTTGGCTTGAGAAAGGTAAAGGCTTATGTGAAAGGGCCGGGTAACGGACGTGAGTCTGCTATTCGTACCATACATGGTGCAGGTATTGAGGTGACGGAGATTATTGATGTTACTCCATTGCCACACAACGGTTGTCGTCCTCCTAAGAGAAGAAGAGTTTAATAAGAGATAACCCATAATAACAGTAGGGATTCCAACGATTTTCAAGGGCTTCATTTCCTTTCTGTAGTCGCGGCTGCAATGACTTGGGATTCCTGCAAGAACCTTTAAAAATTAGAACTTAAAATGGCTAGATATACTGGACCAAAATCAAGAATTGCTCGTCGTTTCGGTGAGGCTATATTCGGACCGGACAAGGTGTTGTCAAAAAGAAACTTCCCTCCCGGTCAACATGGAAACAACAGAAGAAAGAAAACTTCTGAGTATGGTGTCATGTTAGCTGAAAAGCAGAAGGCTAAATATACTTACGGTGTTTTGGAGAAACAGTTCCGTAATATGTTTGAGAAGGCTGCCCGTACAAGCGGTATTACCGGTGAGATTCTTTTGCAGAACTTAGAGTGTCGTTTGGACAATGTCGTTTATCGTTTGGGAATTGCTCCTACTCGTGCGGCAGCCCGTCAGTTGGTGGGACATAAGCACATCATCGTAGACGGTGAAGTGGTGAATATCCCTTCATACGCTGTTAAGCCTGGTCAGATTATCGGTGTTCGCGAGAAATCTAAGTCTTTGGAAGTTATTGCCAACGCTTTGGCTGGTTTCAACCATAGCAAATATCCTTGGATAGAGTGGGATGAGAATACCAAGTCCGGCAAGTTACTCCACAAGCCGGAACGTGCAGACATTCCAGAGAACATTAAGGAGCAGTTGATCGTTGAGTTGTACTCTAAATAATAATTAAGATAATGGCGATATTAGCATTTCAAAAACCTGATAAAGTATTAATGTTGGAGGCGGATGACAAATACGGCAAGTTCGAATTTCGTCCGTTGGAACCCGGTTTCGGTATTACTGTTGGTAATGCTTTGCGCCGTATTCTTCTTTCATCCCTTGAGGGATATGCTATCAATACCATGCGTATTGCGGGGGTAGAGCACGAGTTTGCTTCAGTTCCCGGAGTAAAAGAAGATGTTACCAACATTATCTTGAACCTCAAGCAAGTACGGTTCAAGAAGATAGTAGAAGAATTCGAGAATGAGAAAGTGAGTATCACGGTAGAGAATACGACTGAATTCAAGGCCGGAGATATTAACAAGTATCTGACTGGATTTGAAGTGTTAAACCCTGAATTAGTTATTTGCCATTTAGATGCCAAAGCAACGATGCAGATTGAGTTGTCCATTAACAAAGGTCGGGGGTACGTTCCAGCCGATGAGAACCGTATCTTCTGTACTGATGTGAATGTGATTCCAATCGATTCAATTTACACTCCGATTAGAAATGTTAAGTACGCTGTTGAAAACTATCGTGTAGAGCAGAAGACTGACTACGAGAAACTCGTTCTTGAAATTTCTACTGATGGTTCCATTCACCCGAAGGACGCCCTGAAAGAGGCTGCAAAAATTCTGATTTATCACTTCATGTTGTTCTCTGACGAGAAGATTACATTGGAGAATTCCGATGGTGAGGGCAATGAAGAGTTTGATGAAGAGGTGTTGCACATGCGTCAACTTCTGAAGACCAAGTTGGTAGACATGGATCTTTCTGTCCGTGCCTTGAACTGTCTGAAAGCCGCAGATGTGGAAACGTTGGGCGACTTGGTACAGTTTAACAAGACCGACTTGTTGAAGTTCAGAAACTTCGGTAAGAAATCGCTCACTGAGCTTGATGATTTGCTAGAGAGTCTGAATCTGTCGTTTGGAACTGATATTTCTAAGTATAAATTAGATAAAGATTAATAAACAATGAGACATAATAAAAAATTCAATCATTTGAGTCGTACTGCATCCCACAGACAAGCGATGTTAGCCAATATGGCCATCTCTCTGATCATGCACAAAAGAATCACTACGACTCTTGCAAAGGCCAAGGCTTTGAAGAAATACGTGGAGCCGTTGATTACAAAGTCTAAGGACGATACTACTAATTCTCGTCGTGTCGTTTTCAGCTATTTGCAGAACAAGTATGCCGTAACAGAGTTGTTCAAGGAAATCTCTGTGAAAGTGGCTGACCGTCCGGGTGGTTATACCCGTATCATCAAGACCGGTTTCCGTCAGGGTGACAACGCAGCGATGTGTTTCATCGAATTGGTGGACTATGATGAGAACATGGCTAAGCAAGCTACGAAGAAGACTCGTACGCGTCGTTCCAAGAAGTCTGCGGCCAAGGCTGAAGAGGCTCCTGCGGCCGAAGCACCGGCAGCAGAAACTGCAACAGAAACACCTGCAAGCGCCGAATAATTTAATTTGCTATAAGAGAAAAAGCCGTCCGGAACTCCGGGCGGCTTTTTTCATGCCTGCTCTTTTAATCTGTACGTGAGGGATATTTTGTCGTCCGTTTTTCTTGCAGATAGGAAAGGGCGTAAGAGGAAATGTGTTGTTGTAAAGAAATTGTATTTCTTGATATTTCTGTTTATCAGCTTCTTACGTGTCTGAAATCATTCGCCTGAGAACGGAAAATCATTCTCAGGCGAACGAAAAATCAATTGCCTGAGAACGATTTTTCATTTGCCTGAGAGTCGTTTAGGATATAACTTTTTCTTTTGAGATTTTGTGCTATTAGCTTAAAATATGTACCTTTACGGCACTAAACATTATACCTAATAATATGAAAAGAAACTTATTCATGTGTTTGTGTCTTGCGTCGAGTCTGCACGGTTGGGCACAAGTGGATATATCCGCTTACTTCTTGGAAAACCACGGTTTTGATACGAAATTCAACTACGATGCCCGGCAAACGGGCAATGTTTCCGGGGATGTCATAAACGAAGTTTACGGTTGGACGAATGAAACCATGGCCACTTATACCGTGGCCGGCACGTTTGCTTATAATCCGGAGGTGACGTTCAACAACAGTTCCGCGCTGCCGGCTTCAGGGTACGAAGGCTCGGAAGGCGGTGCGCTCGGATTGACGACGGGTTGGGGCATGCAGCTTGTGTATTCCCAAAGTGTGACCCTTCCAAAGGGAACTTACCGTTTGTCTTCGGCCTATTATAACGTGGGCACGTCCGGTGCCGGAAACAGCCTGTTGGCCTGGCTGCCGGATAACGGAACCGCTACGGTTTCCGACGTGAAAAATTTCCCCGTGAAGTCGTGGAAAACGGACGAGCTCATTTTTACGCTTACGGCGCAAACCACCGGAAAGATACGCATCGGTTTTGCGGCCAACGAGGGGGTAGGGTCGGCCAACCATGCCAAGATTTTGGTGGACTACGTGAAATTGCTCTGCGACGACATGGACAAGGGCGGTTTGGAAACTGCCCTTTCGGCGGCGCGGGCAGCTTACGGCGACGGTTCGGGTGTGTATGCCGAAGAATTGAAAGCTGCGATAGACGAAGCGCAGACGGTCTATGAAGACGAGCATGTCGCAGTTACGGATATTTTGGCCTTGACACAACGGTTGACGGAGGCTACGCAGACTTACCAATATAAAAACGCATCGCCGGAGCATCCGCTGACCATGACTTCGCGCATCGTGAATCCCAATTTCGAGGACGGTACGACCGGTTGGGAAAACGATGGGATGCTCACGCAGACCAATACGAGTTTTCCGGGCAAATCCGGTACTACTTATTTGGAGCGTTGGGTGAACATCGGGTCCAGAGTGCCGGATGTCGGTATCCGGCAGACGTTGGAAGGCATTCCCGACGGGAAGTACCGCCTGCGTGCCGCCGTGGGCAATATCCAGCAGAACGGCGCGAACAGTACGGTGAATGCCGGAGAGAAGCAAACGGGCGTTACCTTATATGCCGGGATTTATGACATGCCGGTGGATACGATGAAGGCCCACAAAGACCTCTATTTTACGGTGGTGGACGGGCAAGTCACCATCGGGTTCAAGGCTGAAAACGCCACAGGCAACTGGATTTGTCTCGACAACATCCGCCTGTATTATCTCGGCGCGAACACCCCGGATGATTATGCGGCTTATTTGTCGCGTTATGCCGATGATGTCCGTGAGGAATTGCAGGCGAAACATATCCAGTCTGCGGTCCGCCAGGCGGTGGAAGCAGCCATAGAAGCAGCCGAAAAAGCCTCGGCGGCGGAGAATCCGGATGAAAAAGCCATGGCGGAAGCGAAAGCCGCCTTGGACGAAGCCGTGACGGCTATCGAGGCCTCGGCGGCCGTCTATGATGTTTTGGCCGACGCGCTCCGCTATGCCGGACAAGTGAAGGACTGGTATGAAGAAGACGAGGAAAAGCGGGGAAAGATGGAGACGGCCATTCAAGCTGCACAGGAGGTTTGGGAGAATACTGAACAGACCGAGGAGCAAATCCGCTCGGCCGCACAGGCTTTGCAGGATGTCACGCAGACGGTAGACAAGAAAGTCTATACGGCTCAGTGGTTGATGGGAGATGTCAATGACCCGGACAATGCTTATTATATCGGGCGTACGCGCCAATCGAAGAATTGGATTCTGTTTTGGGAAAAAGGTTACGGTGAGAACCCTTCCGTGTTTACGTGCGGCAACCATACGATAGACATAGACGAGGTGCTGAGGAATGCCGAAATCGCTTTCGATTTTTATACCGATTCGCTGAAGTTCATCCGTCGTGGCAGGTCGAAGACCGATACCTATAAGATGGTCATCCGCTTGCGTTATGAACCTGAAGGATGGGAAGCTTCCGGTTCAGGCGTGGACGACCTGATCGGTTTGCTCACCCTTACGCCTTGGGCTGCCCCGTCGCGCAACTGGCAGACGCTTTACCACGAGATAGGCCACTGTTTCCAATACCAAGTGCATTGCGACAACGGCAACCGGAACGGCTGGATGTATGAACCCGGAGGGGGTAAGGGATGTGCATTTTGGGAGCAGTGCGCACAATGGCAGGCCTATAAAATCATGCCGGCCGACCAGTTCAACAACGAATGGTTCGACGGCTACCTGCAAAACGTACACAAGCATATCCTGCACGAATCGCCGCGTTACAACAATTATTTCATACAAGATTACTGGTGTTACAAGCACGGGATGGACTTCATGGGGCGGCTTTGGAACCAGAGCCGGAACCCGGAGGATGCCGTCGAGGCCTATATGCGCCTCACGGGAATCACGGACAGCGAGTTCAATGACGAAATGTACGACTGTGCAGCCCGTTTCGCCACTTGGGACATTCCGGCCTTGGAAGAGTACGGTGCAGCCAAAGTGGACAGCCGTCCCTTGCCTGCCATGCTCAAGGTGGCCGACAATTATTGGCGCATCAGTCCTTCTGCGGCTCCTGAGAATACGGGGCACAACATCATCTGGCTGAATTTGCCCAAAAGGGTCGGTTCCACGGTTTCCGCTTGTTTTGAAGGCCTGAACCGTCAGGAGGGCTATCGCGTGAAGAATGCGACCTACGCAGAGTGGCGTTATGGCTTTGTAGCGTTGCTTAAAGATGGCAGCCGGGTGTATGGCGACATGGGAAAGTCTGTGTACGGCACCCCGAAGGATACGATATTCTTCGATTGTCCGGTGGACTGCAAACGGCTTTACTTTGTGGTGAGCGGAGGCCCGAAGAAATATTGGCGGCAAGTGTGGGACGACAACGACGCGAACGACGAACAGTGGCCCTATCAGGTAAAGTTTGGCAATACGAACCGTTACGGGTCGGCCAACCTTCCGGACGAGACGGGGATAGGCGAAGTGGCGACGGACGCGTCCGTGCCTATTGTGTCGGTGTCCGGACGCACGTTGCGCGTGGAGCCGTCGCCTGTGGCGGCAGAGGTACGTGTCGCTGCGCTCTCCGGTGTCTGCGTGGCAGACTTTCCGTGTGGGGCGTCGGTGGTAGAGACTCCCTTGTCTCCCGGTTTCTATATCGTCCAAGTGTTGTCGGCCGACGGGCGCAACTTGGTGACGAAGAAAGTCGTGGTAAGATAAAGACGTAAAAAGGAAATACTTAAACGATGAATACCGAAATGAAAACAACGTACAAGACAACGTTATGGGCATGGCTGCTTTTGGCCGTGCTGTGCTGCGCCTCCCCGGAGGCGGCGGCTCGGAAAGCGCGGACGTTCTCCCGTCCGGCTTGGGTGGGCAGTACCACTTCCACTATCCGTATTACGAAAGTCGAGTTTACCGATACTGCTACGATTATCAGTTTCCATGAGCGATACAAGCCGGGCTGGTGGATTCAAGTGTCCAAGGATGCTTGGCTTCTGGGTGATGACAATCGGAAGTATAAAGCCTTGCGGGGCGAGGGCATTGTGCTGGGGGAACATTTTGTGACTCCTCCAAGCGGTGAAGGCGAGTTCAAGGTGTTGTTTGAGCCTATGCCCCGGAAAACCCGTTTCTTTGATTTTATCGAGGGGAATATGCGAGGGGCGTTTAATATCTACGGCGTGCACGAAGAGGGGAAGGCCCCGCAGGTGCCCGAGGAACGGGATCCGTTCGTGATGACACCCGAGTTGGAGCGGCAGTTTTTCACGGCGGACACGGCCTGTGTCCGTGGCCGCATCGAGGGGTATTCGCGCAGCCAAGGCTATTCCACCATGTTGTATGACCGTTGTGAGCCGACCACCGGCGAGCGCGTTCCCCTCGTGGTGGATATCCGTGAGGACGGCACGTTCGAGTTCCGTTTTTGGGCTTGGTATCCCGTGGAGGGCGCACTGTCGATAGAAGGCAAGGATTTCCGCGAGTGGTTGAACTTCTATGCCGTGCCGGGGCAGACCACGGAGATGGTCATTCAGGCGAATGGTTCGGTGTCCTGCGCTTCTGCGCCTTCCGGCCCGTTTGGGTGGAAGCGTTCTTTGGAGCACGGGGTTTCGGAGCTTTGTGCTTACCCGTATGACGAGTTTTCCGCTGTTTCGGATTCGCTCGGTTTTAAAGATTTCACGGAAAACGCCATGAGGCGGATGCGCGAGCGGTTACGGGCGGTGGACTACGTGGCTTGGCGTTTCGGTTATACGCCGTGGGAGTGTCACTTGGCGGAGTGCCAGACGCGGTTGGCGCATGGTATGGCAGTGTTCGATTACGAGATGAACCAACATTTTTCCATCGATTGGAAGATGACTCAAGAGGAAATAAATAAGAAAATGGCACCGTATCGTGACCCTGCCAACTATCGTTTCCTGCGCGAGATGCCTTGCAACGATGTGTCCGTTTGGGTGCTTCGTGACTTGGATATATTCCTGAACCGTTATGAGTTTTCTTCGGTCATGCGCAACCCTGCTGTATTGGTTGGTTCCATGGAACCGGACAGCGTGGCCAAAGAGGATGCAGCCATGATGGCCGTGGACACTGCGATATTGGGGGCGGACGAGCCGTCGCTACTCGGACGTTTGGTGGTGCTGCGTGCCTTGTCTTCCGATTTAGGACGCCATTATAGTGAAGCACCGTCCATGTACGACAGCATTTACCAAAACCGCTTGGCATATATGAACCGTGAGGTGTTGCGTGTCCAGGCCGAGCGGTTGCTCGAACAGGCACGTCGCCGCAACACGCTTACTTACGCCCTGCCCGATACGGAAGGCGGGAACCTGTTGCGCCGCCTCACGGAGAAGTACCGGGGCAAATATGTCCTGATAGACTTTTGGGGGATGTTTTGTGGGCCTTGCCGTTCGGGCATCGAGCGTTCCAAGCCGATGCGCGAGGCATTGCGCAACCATTCCGATGTGGATTTCCTGTTTATCAGCACCGAAGGGGAAGGACCGGAAGAGAACTACCGGAAGTATGTGGACGAACACCTGTCCGGAGAAGATGTGGTGCAGGTGAGCCGCGACGATTTCAACCGCCTGATGGAGCTGTTCAATTTCTTGGGGATTCCGCATTACGAGACGCTCGACCGCATGGGGAATGTGGTGCGGAGCGGTTTGCGCTATGCGTCGGAAGAGCAGTTCCGTTTGCATTTGGAGAACTTGAAGCAACAGTTGGAACATTGATGGAAAGATATATGGAGGCTTACAACCGTAAGCAGTATTGGATACAACTGGATTCCGTCCTGCATTTGCACGGTGCTGTGACGGGGCGAGACTATCCCTTGCGGCGTTGCGAGGGGTTGGCGTTGGGGCAGCGCGTGTATATGCCCGATTCCGGTAATGTGAGTTTCCGTTTGGTCTTTCCGCCGTTGGATGGCCGTGATACTTCGTTCGACTTCATGGAAGGAGGGAAAGACGGTTGGTTCATCAAGGGCGTGAACCTGAAGGAGGAGCGTGAGGGCAAGCTGCATTGCCGCCTGACGGGGACGGTGGAAAAAACGACAGAGGCGAGCCGCCTCGTGTTGCACTGTTACGGGTTGATGCGCGGGTAAAGCCTTTCATTTCCATCCCGGTGCATAACGGGAAGTTTGAATATGATTTGTATACTGACTGTATAGAGGCTTGGCAACTTTATTTGTGGCACGACTGGATGGAAGGGCTTTTTTACTGGGCAAAGTTCTTGAGTGAGAATGCCACCCTGCATATTACCATTCCGGAGGAGGGAAGGCCGAAAGTGGAGACCGACGGGACGGAGAACCGGCTGATGCAGGATGTGGACCAACGCGCCGAAAGCATATTCAGTCCCAAGTACGAACTGTACAACGCCCGTGTGGATACCCTTGAAAGTGAGGATGATTATTTCACTCCGGCAGGCAAGGATTTGTATGAACGCCTGAGGACGGCGGAGACGCAGGAAGAGGCGAACAAAATTTATAAGCAACGGGACAGTCTGGAAAAGTCCCGCAGACTTTATTCGCCTCGGATGATGGCTTTGCAGGACAGCCTTGCCGCCTGCCGTGCCGAAGAAAAGTCGTGGCGGCTCCGCGAGGCGGCGCGCAAGCCTTCGGTATCCGGCTTGTCTTTTTTGCGTTTCGAGTTGGATGATACCGATCATCCGGACAGCCTGAAGCAGGCATTGTGGGCGGTTTATGATTCCGTCTATGCCGGTTATTTGCCGGAACATCCTTACCATGCCGTCGTGAACGCTTTGCGCCAATGCCGGACATTGGCCGAAGGGCAGCCTTATCCCGATTATGAGATTACGGGTAGCGACGGCCGTCCTTTGCGTATGTCCGGCCTGATACGCGGCAAGATTGCCCTTGTAGACTTATGGGCTTCGTGGTGCGGGCCGTGCCGCGCGAATTCCAAATCCATGATTCCCGTTTATGAGGAGTTCAAGGATAAAGGCTTCATGGTGGTGGGCATAGCCCGCGAGAAGCGCCGGAGCGACATGGAGCAGGCGGTGCGTAAGGACGGCTACCCTTGGGCTTGCTATGCCGAGGTGGAAGATGCCAACAATGTATGGGCTTTACACGGTATAGGAAACTCCGGTGGAGGCACTTTCCTTGTCGACAGCGACGGTACCCTGTTGACCGTCGGGGCTTCGGCTGACGAGGTGCGCGAAATCTTGCGGAAGAAGTTGGATGGTAAATCGGGGCATTGAGAAACCGTGTCCGTTGAAAACAGCCTCCCCCGGAAACGTATTTGTCAGCGTTTTCCGGGGGAGGTTGGGCATAATAGGGGATGGCCGTGGGGCGTGGTGGAAACCGAAGCCATGGCTACCGGCACTTATTTCGATGCGTCCAACGCCTGTTGGATGTCTTCAATGATGTCTTCTACATTTTCTATACCGACTGACAGGCGAATCAGGTCAGGTGCCACTCCGGCTTCGCGCAACTGTTCGTCGGAGAGCTGGCGGTGCGTATGGCTGGCCGGATGCAATACGCATGTGCGGGCGTCGGCCACATGCGTCACGATGCAAATCATCTTCAAGCTGTCCATGAACCGGATGGCATCTTCTTTTGTGCCTTTCAGGCCGAATGCGATGACACCGCAAGACCCGTTCGGCAAGTATTTTTGTCCTAACTCATAATATTTGTTGCTTTTCAGTCCGCAGTAGTTCACCCAAGCCACACGTTCGTTTTGCTCCAGGTACTCTGCTACGGCTTGTGCGTTGGCGCAGTGCTGCCGCATACGCAGATGCAAGGTTTCAAGGCCGAGATTGAGCAAGAATGCGTTTTGGGGGCTTTGGATGGAACCTAAGTCTCGCATGAGTTGCGCCGTGGCTTTGGTGATGTAAGCCATCTTGCCGAAAGCGTCGGCATAAGTCAACCCGTGGTAGCTTTCGTCCGGTTGGCAAAGTCCCGGGAACTTGTCGGCATGGGCGTTCCAATCGAAGTTGCCGCTGTCCACTATGGCACCGCCTACCGATGTGGCGTGTCCGTCCATATATTTAGTGGTGGAGTGGGTGACGATGTCTGCTCCCCATTCAAACGGGCGGCAGTTGATTGGTGTGGCAAAAGTGTTGTCCACAATCAAGGGCACACCGTGTTTGTGGGCCATCCGGGCGAAGCGTTCTATGTCGAACACGTGGCCGCCCGGATTCGAAATGGTTTCGCCGAAAAAACATTTCGTGTTCGGACGGAAAGCGGCTTCGATACGTTTGTCGTCCCATTCCGGATCTACAAACGTGCATTCGATGCCTAACTTTTTCATGGTGACTCCGAACAGGTTGTATGTGCCTCCATAAATAGTGTTAGAGGTGACGAAGTGGTCGCCTGCCTGACAGATATTGAATACGGCATAGAAATTGGCCGCTTGTCCTGAAGACGTCAGCATGGCGCCTACGCCTCCTTCCAGTTCGGCAATCTTGGCTGCTACGGCATCGTTTGTGGGGTTTTGCAATCGGGTATAGAAATATCCCGTGTCTTCCAAGTCGAACAAACGAGCCATTTGTTCGCTGTTGTCATATTTAAAAGTAGTACTTTGATAAATAGGTAAAACGCGCGGTTCGCCTTTCTTGGGCGTCCATCCGGCCTGTACGCAAACAGACTCTCTTCTGAGTTTCTTTTCCATTTTGTGTCTACAAATTGAATTCTATTTCTTGTCGATTTTAAGTTTCTTGATTCTTGTCGGTTGCGGCTTCTTATTCTGTAGCGTATCCTGTTGCCATATCGGTATAGGGTAGGTCACTATATCCTGATATTCTAAGTGTAGCTCCGGAATTTCCTCGGCATCTTCCGGTCTGAATGGGATACGGTTGGGATGTATCCGCGTGATTTCCACTTGGCAAAAACCTTTCCGGATGAATCCTAACTCACGTGCTGCCGCCTTGGACAGGTCGATGACATAACGTTTTGAGAAAGGCCCACGGTCGGTTACTCTCACCACCACTTCTTTTCCATTTAGCGGGTTGCGTACTTTCAGCAGGGTACCGAAAGGGTACTTCTTGTGTGCACAAGTCATACTGTCACGGTGGTATCTCTCGCCGTTGCTCATTTTTCTTCCATGTAACTTGTCGGAATAATAAGTGGCTTTTCCGGTTAGTTGCTTTTGAGCCGGAACAGTCGTTACTCCACATACCAAGCAAAAACAGCACGCAAAGATATTTTTTAATGCCATACGCTTCCTCGTTTTCGTGAGTCTGCCTATTTTCCCCCATAGGCTACAGACTGAAAATTTCTGCAAAATAAGGCTTTTTGTCCGTTTTCCCAAATAAATCTTTGTTTTATTGTGTTTTATGAACGGTTTTTTGCTTTTAATAGATTTGAATACGGAGGTGTATTGAACTATAGTGTAAAGAAAGTATAAATGGATGTGTTCTTTGTGCTTTTAGGGAGGCTTGTTCGTAATCCTATATAAATGAAAAATGTGATATTAACCTAAATGTAAATCATTAAAAAACAAAAAATGAAAAGTAAATTACTATTTACGGCGGCACTGATGAGTGCCATGGCTGGTACCGCACAGGTAACATGGGTTGATGTGCGGGGTGTCAATGGAGTAGAGGATTCTAGGGCTATGTCTATGGACGAAGGGACTGAACTACCCGAACCTTTGGTCTTTTATGATTTTCAGTCTGGAACGGAAGACAGTTATGAACTGAAAAACTTTGGCAATGGGACAAAGCCGGAATTCTCAATGGCCAGTGCAACGGAGCAATGTTTGGACTTTACGGCATCCGATACTCAAAATATGGGGTATGTGCAAATCGCAAATCCTTTTAAAGGTAAGACACTTGCCAACGGTGCCACAATTTCTTTGTGGGTGTATCGTACCGGAACCGCAGACAATTCCATTTGGGGATTTGGATTGGGAGCAGACGGTTATGAGGATCAAAATAAGAGTGGAATGTTAGGCTTTCAGGCCAATACTTATATGGTGTATAACATGGCTAAGATTGGTGGGCCGTGGATTGACTTTAATGGTAGTCCTGGTGGCTCTTTGTCCAATGCCATTCCTGCGGGTCGGTTTGCCATGATCACAATGGTGTTTGCAAAGGACGGTTGTACGTTCTATGTGGATGGGAAGAAGGTAGAATATGGTCCTTCTAATTCGAGTGCTGACCCTTCTACTTTATATCAGGGCATATTGGAGAACATTTCCAACCATTTCACTCATTTCTATGTGGGAAAAGGTACGTTTACGGGAACGTTTGAGGGCAAGGCTGATAAGCTTGGGCTGTATGACAAGGCGTTGACGGCAGAAGAAGTTGAAAACATCTATAATAGCCAAAAAGCTGGTTTGGTATCTGAAATAGAAGATTTGACTTCAAAAATGGTAAATCCGGATTTCAACGATACTGACGATGCGTTAAAAGGATGGGAGAGAAATGCTGAACCGAATCGTATAGATAAGGGAATGCCATATTGGGAAGCTAATGGTTCTGTAGTGGATTTTTGGCAAGAAGTAGAATTGCCTAATGGGGTGTATAATGTTTCCGTTCAAGGACAAGCCGGAATTGGTGGCCGTGTGAATTTTTATGTTAACGGTGTAACAGGAAGAAAAGAGGCAGGATTGCGTGAGGTCATGGGATGGACAGACAATGGAAATGCAAAGTACGAAGAGGTTGCTAAAATTTGGGATGAGGACAAAGAAAATGGGCGAACTTATATTAACAATGTTTTGGTTCTTGATGGGAAATTAAAGGTTGGTGTAAATCTTTTTTCTCCTTATAAAAATTGCTATTTGTTCTTTGATAATTTCCGGTTGGAAAAAGTCGGAAGCGGAATGATTGAGGTGAAAGAGTTGTACGATGATATGAAAGAAAAAGTTCAGGCTATGGATGTGTCCGGTTTGCCAGAAACGTTTAAAGAACGTAGGGCGGAGGCTTTGGCGAAAGAGCCGGAACAGACTGTGGACGGTTGGGCAGAAGCATATCTGGCTTTGAAACAGGTTTATGAGGTATGTCATTGTTATATGACGGACTGTCCTATTGCTGCATTGGTTGAGATTTGTAAGGAGTATAAACAGAATTCAGAGGCTTCGGATGAAATCGAGAGTGCATTTGCAGCCGCTATTGCGGACGCAGAGAAAGCGTCATGTGACACGGAGGAGGAACTAAGGACGGCTTATGATGCTTTGGAGAATGTCCGGCGGGCTTTTGTGCAATCGGCTACCCCTATGGGGGAACAGCAGTTCGATATGACGTTTATGTTGAAGAATCCGGATGTTTCAGGTTTCAATAGTTGGAGCGCAGTAGAAGGATGGAGTGGTGATGATGCGCATGTAGCAGGTTGGGGGATTCGTGCACAGCATAATATAGCTCAAACCGGTGAAACGAGTAGTGATGCTTTCTTTGAGTGTTATGCCGATGGCGTATTACCGGATGGCTTATGGGCTATATATCAAACGGTAAACTTGTCTTCAGGATTTTATACCATGCGTCTGGCTACCTTTGCGGGGCCGGTGAATAATGTGCCGGGTACGGGTGAAGCCAAGGCGGCTTTATATGCTGGGGAGAAACGAGGAGATGAGATGAAGTCTACAACATTGGCTTATCATGAGGTCTCTTTCTGTCAGAGTACGGAAGGGGAAGTGCGTTTGGGCGTGAAGACGGAAGAGGGCAATCTGGCCAACTGGATAGGCTGTAACGACATGAAACTCTATAAAGTAGCTCCCAGGGCCGAGGCTTTGGCTCTGGATGAGACTGGGGCTTATGACGTGAAAGCTGACATGTATGCTGATGTGACCCTTCAGCGCAAGTTGGTGGCCGAAAAGTGGAACACTTTCTGTGTGCCTTTTGCCCTGACTGCTGAACAGGTTGAGGCCAATAAACTGGGCGAGGTAAGGCGGTTGAGTGGAATGCAAGCCTCGGGAGAGGGCATTACGTTGGATTTCGACAAAGTGGATGCCGTGGAAGCCGGTGTGCCTTATTTGGTGAAGCCGGAAGAAGCCGTGACGGAAATCAAAGCTGATGGTGTGATGGTCAGTGCAAAGCAGCCGGAAGCTTTTCCGATGAATCTTGTTTCGATGACCGGAAACTACGATGCCACCACAGTACCGCAAGGAGCATACTTTATCAAGGATGATATGTTCTATCTGGCCGACCAAACAGATAAGGTAAGCCTGAAAGGCTTCCGTGCCTATATCAATGTGGATTCGGAATCTCCGGTTGCCGGTGTCAACCGCTTGCTCATCGATATAGACGGAGCGGTGACTAGTGTCGGTGAAGTGTTGGACAATACGGCGGAAGATGGCGGAAAGATGGTTGATGTGTTTACTCTGAGTGGCGTGAAGGTGAAGGCCGGTGTGAAGAAGGCTGAAGCTCTCAGTGGCTTGGAATGCGGCATCTACATCATAGGCGGAAAGAAAGTAATCAAATAAAAGGTATAAACTTATAAAAACAATAAACAATGGAAAAGAAAATGTATGAGTCTCCTCGTATGGAGATGGTAAAGATGGAAGTCTCGGATATGATGGCTTGCAGTGTGAATGCAGGTGGTGACGTGAATATCGGTTATGGCGGTAACGCTTCTGATCATGATATCATCGAGGCGTATTCGAATAAAAACGGAGGATGGGATATTTGGTAAGTCCTTTATGAAATAGAGGGGATGCCGTATCCTTTTTGGGGAAAGGGCGGCATTCTTTTTTTTTAAATATATGGATAGAAAAGTTTTATTGTCATGAAACGAAGATTATTATTGTGTTTATTTAGTGTAGCTCTCGTGGCAGGCACGTTATATGCCCAAGAGGCGGCTTTCCGCCACCCTGGCCTGCTACACTCGGAGGAGGACTTTGAGGCCGTGCGTGCCCGCTTGGCCGCAGGAGATGAGCATGCTTTGGAGGCTTTGGAAGCCTTGCGTACGGCTCCTCCCGTAAATGGAGACCACGGACATAACTGGGGCGTGAACGAGTATATTTCACGTGGAATATCCGGTCAGGAGAATTATATGAATGCTTACCGTAATGCGGCGCGGGCTTATCAATGTGCATTGTTATGGAAGATTACGGGAGATGAGGGCTATGGCGACGTGGCCATAGACGTATTGAATGCTTACCGTATCTATAACAAAGGACTTGCCGGCAATACGAATATTTCGTTGATTCCCGGATTTATCGGTTACCAGTTTATCAATGCTGCCGAAATCATGCGCGATTATAAGAAATGGCCGGAAGAAGATTTTGAATTGTTTAAGCAATACATGATAGATGTATGGTTTACTACGGCACAAGATTTTTTGGAACGTCGGCATGATACGGTAGAGCGCGAACAAAACTGGTATCATTACCATAGTAACTGGGGATTGGGAAATGCGCTTTTCTGTGTTTCTTTGGGGGTATTATGCGACTTACCGGACATATATAATTACGGTATGTATTGGTTGAAAGAAGGACCGGGCAATGAGTCGCTTTGCGTGACGGCCCTTCATCCCGATGCGTTCGGACAGGGTTTGTGCGGCTATGGTTGGGGACTGATACCTTGGTTCCATAAAGACGAGCGTGGACCGTTAGGTTATTTGAACCAAATGCAAGAGAGCGGGCGCGATCAAGGGCATGCCATGGCGGCGTTGGGCTTGTTGTCGTACGCTTTTGAGTCGGCTTACAATCAGGGAGACAATGCTTTTTGCAATTTGACGAATACGCTGATACCAGGCCAGGCCGGTGCGGCGATGGTAGCCGGTGCAGCGGAATACGTGGCTGCATACAATAGTGGCACGGACGACCTGCCTTATAAACAGAATTGGTGGATGGGGGGATTGAATGCTACCGGACGCGGGCAATGGCGTCCTATTTGGCAGTTGTTTATCAATCATTACGAGAACCGGATGGGAATCCCGATGAACTTTTGCCGGACGATGAAAGGGATTATCGGAATGGAGCGTGGCGGTGGTTCGTATGGGAACAATAGCGGAGGGTATGACCATACGGGATTTGGCGACTTGATGTACAGTGACCGGCCGGTTACTGCGGAACAAACGCCTACAATTCTTTTTCCTGTGATAGCCGGAAAGACGGAAACCCGAAAATATGCGGAAATCCGAGATGTGGAACCGGGAGCTGTATTGACCTTGTCGGCTACTTTACCCGAGGGGGAGAGCAATACGGGAAAATGGACATGGGATGACGGAGCGGCCGGACAGCAACGGCAGGTCACGGCTGAACATTCCGGAATATATCGTCTTACGTACACGAATACCCATGGAATAGAGAGTACACAAATGTTTTCCGTGTCCGTACGCGGTGAGGGGATTAAAGGAACGTTGTCCTCAACGGCCGTATATAACGGTCAGGTGGTGGAAGGCAGTGAAGTCTTGATGGGAAAAGGGCGTTCGCTGACCGTGAGCACTTCTTATGCGAACTGGAACTACATAGAAAGTGAAATATGGTATGATGAGAACGGCAGGCAGTTGGCCACGGGAGGTTCCTATACATATACTTTAGAGGACGACCAGGAACATGAGTTGATATTCCGTTTGACTAACCAGTCGGGAGTCGTAATAGAGAAATCCTTCCATATTATTCCCAATGCAAATGAGTTGACTCATTCTTTGCCGGACCCTGATTGTGAGAAACCTGAACTGTGGATGACGGACGTGGAAGGTTTTCAAAAGGGTGTGTCGTCAGTTTCGGGGTTAAGCCAGCCTTATATCGAACGTAAACGTACGGCTTCGGAGGATGGTCGGACTTGTTGGGGACAGGAACGTTTTAACATATTTCAGACCCTTGAAGGTTTGAAGCCGGGTAAATATGAATTGGGGGCATCTGTCATTGCCACGCAACAAGGCAAGAGCGGAGAGGCTGCCCGTAATTATGTAAAAGACGTGTATTTGTATGCCGGCGGGGTAAATACGCCGGTGGCTTCACTGGATGGGGAGGCCGGACGTTTTACGGTAGAGTTCTATGTCGGCGAAGAGGGCAAGGTAACTTTCGGAGCCAAGAATATGACCGATCAGAATTATGCTTATTCGGCGAATGGCATGAATTGGTTTGCCATGGATAACTTTAGTTTGCTTTACCTTGGGGAGACGGATTTGTCAGTTGATTTGTCTGCCATGCGAAAAGAGGCGGATGCCATTCGGGAGGATGAGGTGACATCTGAGCTTTGGCAGCAGTTGGTCGGATTGAAAGAATCGGCTTCGGATGGGATAGAGACGGCCGTGCGTTATCAACGCGTGTTGGGAGAGATACACCTGTTGCAGGTACATTATGAGGACTACAAGGATGCGTACGAGAGGTATAAGAAGTTTGTAGAGACGGAGGGAGTGGACGATGCCTCGTTGAAAGAAGCATTGGAACTTTTTGCTGTAGCGGGTTCGGCCGATGAGGTTTTCAGGGCTTATGAGAATTTGGATAAGGCTTGGAAGGCCTATTTACCCCATGCGGGCAAAGCTGTGGATGTCAGTTCGGTTTTGCCGGACGGAGGGCGTCTGTTGCCTTCGGGAACCGACGTGATGTTTGATAGCCGTACGCATTGGATGACCGATGCTGAAGGTGGTAATTATCGTGTGTTTGCCATAGAAGGGTCGGATGCGCAGCGTGGGGATGCTACGGGAGAGAACATGATAGAACGTTATTGTACGGGCAATTTCTTGGCCGGACAGCGTTTGATTTATGCGTCTGCATCCGGATTACCTGTTGGGCGCTATGTCTTCAAGGCGGTTGCACAGAAAGGAGCCGACGGAGGGGTAATAGAATTGTTTGCCAATGACGACAGGTCTCCGGTGACGTCGGTTAAGGTTTTACGTGAGACGGAAGTGGCGACGGATGTACTCGACCAAGATTTGACGGTGGGAGTGGAGTCCGGTTTGAATAATGCATGTCAGTGGGTGTCGTTTGCCGACGTGGCTTTGGAGTATCAAAGTCCGTACATGTTGCTTGAAGAAGCGGTGGCGGCTTCAGATACGTTGACGTATGGTGAAGACAAGGGCGGTGCTCTGAAAAAGGCGGTCGATGAGGCGCGTGTATTATTGGTGTCCGCTGAGGCACGTGAACGTATGGCGGCTTATCATGCCTTGCTGGATGCGATGGAGCAATACCGTTTGGATAATGCGTCTGTTGCACATCCGGTCGATTTGACGGCGCGGATACAAAATGCTGGTTTTGACATTGGAAATACGACCGGGTGGACGCTTACGGTATCGGATGCGAACTATCCTAAGTTCAGTCAGGGAGTGATGGAGTTCTGGCATACCACTTTTGATTGTCATCAATTGTTGACAGGGCTCCCGTTAGGAAACTACCGGGTGAGTATGCAGGCGCGAAGCGATTTGGGCACATCCAATAAGCACTTCCGGTTGTATGTGAAGACTACCGGTGGTTTACCGGTTTCGGTGTATAGTGTGGATAAGACGCGGGCCGATGGGGCGAATACGTCATTGCATCTGGGGCAGAATGCAGAGGACTTGAATGCCGGTGCAACCGTTTCGCGTATTTACACAGATGTTTTTGTGGGTGATGGGCAGTTGACCGTGGGCGCAGTATGCGATAATGCCGGAATGTGGTGTGTGATGAATGATTTCGTATTGGAATATCTGGGCGTAGGAGATGATGACTTGCGACAAACGTGGGAGGCACAGGTGGCTGTGGCTCGCTCACTCGACCGCGAACTTTTGCCGCAAGTTGTAGAAACGTTGTTGGATGAGGCTGTGGCAGTAGACGTATCTTCCATTACAGTGGATTCTCTGGGGCGGGCGTTGTCTGGCTTGATGAAGGAAATAGAGAATGCCCGCAGTGTCATGGTGGCTTATGAAGTATATCGGAACCGGAAAATGGTGGCAGAGGAGATTGCCGGGAATTCTGTTCCTAAATTGAGTTCTTCGCTTACGATTTTCAAGAACAATATTGTGTCTGCCGCAACAGAGGCTGAGAAAGCCGTAGATGTGTCGGCTGTGCAGAAAGCGTGCGAGAATTTAGAGTCCGCACGCCAGAGGTACGTGATAGATGCGGAACCGCTGAACGGCATCGCTTTTGACATGACGTTCAAGGTGAATAATGCCGCTTGCAATGCGGACGGCGGCTGGTTGAACGACGGGACGGTGAACTTCCGTTCCTTGGTCAATACTGCACAGAACGGGGAATACGGAGGTGGTGTGTTCTATGAAAACTGGATTGGTCCGGGTAATGAACTGAAGGATGGGAAACGCCCCATTTACCAGACGGTGGGTTCGCTCCCGAATGGAAACTATGAATTGACGGCTGCGGCATTCCGAAAGGTGGAATTGAGCAGTGCCGATGTGGCAGACATGAATGTGGCTCTGTATTTGAACGGGCAGCAGACTGACGTGACATCTGCGGTGCTGGATTATTTCTCGGTGAAAGGTGCGGTCTCTTCTCGTACGGCTGAAATAGGCCTGGTGGGCGGTGTCGGCAATACGGCAAATTGGGTTGGTTTGGCAGATGTGAAGCTGATGTATTATGGCAGTGACGTATCGGAGTTGAGTGAGGACGATAGCCGTTTTGACGTGCGGGATGGGACGTATGGCACGGTGACAGTACGGCAGAACTTGTTGCCAGGGCTGTGGAATATGGTTTGCTTACCGTTCGATTTGTCTTCGGCTCAGGTTCGAAAGTATTTTGAAGAGGTGAAGGCATTGGAAAGCGTGGAATTGGCCGGAGAGGATTGTAACTTGAATTTTGGGAATGTGCGCGACATGGTAGCGGGAGTGCCTTATCTGGTAAAGGTGGCTCAGACGGTCTCTGTGCAAACTTATGAGAAAGTGACAATAGATGCAGATGCCGTTTCGTCTGGTGCAACAGTTGTTTCAGATGGAGCTGTTACGGCTCGTTTACAGGGAACTTTCCAGAAGGTGGTACCCTACGGAGATAATGTATATGCTTATGAACCGAACGTATTTTTAAAAGCCGAAACGGGAACGGAAATTAAAGCTTTCCGGGGCTATTTGGATCTGGAGGGAGTTTTTCCGAAGCGTTTGAATCTTTATATAGATGGTGAACAGACGGGGGTACGGCTGGTGAAAGGAGCAGATGAGGATGCAAAGGTCAATGTCTACACTACAGACGGAAAGCTTGTCAGGTCTGCGGTGAAGCAGAATGCTGCCTTACAGGGGTTGCCTTCCGGAGTGTATGTCGTGGACGGTAAGAAGTGTGTGAAGTGAAAGTTTTTCGTTTTTTTGGGGGACTCTTTCTTGATTTGAATAAGAATCGGTTATGTCCAAACTGAAATGAAAACCGGAGAAGGTTATATGTTATAACTGAAGATATAGAAGAGTCATGTTAACCTCGGTTTTGAGGAACCATGACTCTTTTTTATTTTTTCTTCGTATTTTTCCACTATCTGGGCTGTTGGCCCGTTGTTTGACGGGATAGAGTGCGTATTACGGGGAGTGGAGAATATCGTTCAGGAGTATGCTTGCAGTCTGGCTGAAAGACGGCTGAAGGGTTGCTGAAAGGTGAACTTTCTCCATCCTTCAGGGGCTTTTTGTATATTAGTACGTTCTCGGGATAGATGAAAGAGGAAACATGATTCGGGGATTTTACTGAACGGAATGAGATGATAAGCATTTACTATCTCTGTTTAAAGAGAATGGTTATATGATGGTTTGAATGAATACTGTATTGTTTTTTTAGTATAATCTGATTTTGTTTTTGAATTTGTAACCTGATGTTACATTCCTTCCTTTTTTCCAGAGCTACCGATATATCCTGTTCTTGTCTTATATTCAGACATTTATTCCATTATCCGGTTCTATGTAAGTGAAGAATGTATATTCATTGTAACCTTAGTATATGGAATTGTTTTTTGAAGGAAAAAGTGATGGATGTTACATACGCTAAAATATTCGCAATACTTATTTTATGAGGTTTCTGTTTTTTGTTTGTTTCTTTGCAATGAATTTTTTGCGGGAAAGATTGCAATATGATTGAAAACAAATAAGATTTTATGGTTATGCGGAAAAGAAGAATGTTAATGGTATTATTGGTGGTGAGTGGGCTGATAGGTTCAGCTTGGGCTATCGACAACAAAGGGATTACTTTTGAGCAGCCTGCCGCTGATTGTTTTACGTTGATTGAGGGCGGTAAGGCTACTCCAATATTGTTGGATGAAAAAGATGACGTCGGGATTGTCATTGCTGCGAAAAACTTACAAGATGATTTTCGTAAAGTGACGGGAAGGCAAGCCGAACTTCTCCACTCCGTGAGGGGGCCGCGTTTGATCGTGGCCGGTTCTTTGGAGAGCCGATTTATCAAGGAACTCGTAAAGGCAAAGAAAATAGATATCACCTCATTGAAAGGTAAACGTGAGAAATACTTGATGAAAGCAGTTTCTCGTCCTTTTGATGGAGTAGACGAGGCATGGGTCGTTATCGGTAGTGATAAGCGGGGAACGATTTATGGCATATATGAGCTTTCAGAACAGATAGGGGTGTCCCCCTGGTATGATTGGGCGGATGTGCCCGTGGTTCAACGTAAGGACTTGTATATTCGGCGTGGTGAATACACTGCCGGTGAACCGGCCGTAAAATACCGGGGTATATTTCTGAACGATGAAGCTCCTTGTCTTACGGGATGGGTAAAGCATACCTATGGAACCAATTATGGAGACCACCGTTTTTATGCCCGCGTTTTCGAGTTGATTCTTCGCTTGCGAGGAAACTTCATGTGGCCGGCCATGTGGGCTTGGAGCTTTTATGCGGATGATCCCGAAAACAGCAAGACGGCTCATGCTATGGGAATTATAATGGGAACTTCCCATCATGAACCGATGGCGCGTAACCATCAGGAGTGGGCGCGCAAACGGAAACAGTACGGAGTATGGGATTATGCGACCAATCAAAAAGTGCTCGATCGTTTTTTCCGTGAAGGAATAGAACGAGTGAAAGATACCGAAGACTTGATTACCATCGGCATGCGTGGCGACGGTGATGCACCGATGGGCGGAAAAGAAGGTGCAGACCATGAGTATGTCAACCGTGACGAATACAATATGAATTTGCTCAAGAAAGTAATCAAGAACCAGCGTAGAATCATAAAGGACGTGACTGGCAAGCCCGCCGATGAGCGGCCTCAGGTGTGGGCCATATATAAAGAGGTACAACGCTTTTATGATATGGGGTTGCGCGTACCGGATGATGTAATCATGTTGCTTTGTGATGATAATTGGGGAAATGTACGTCGTCTGCCCAATGCGGAAGAACGCAAACGTTCCGGAGGCTGGGGCATGTATTATCATGTGGATTATGTCGGTGCGCCGAGAAATTCAAAATGGTTGAATGTGACTCCCATACAGAACATGTGGGAGCAGTTGCAGTTGACGTATGATTACGGTGTGGATAAATTATGGATTCTTAATGTGGGTGATTTGAAACCCATGGAGTATCCCGTTACTTTGTTTTTGGATATGGCTTGGAATCCGAAACGGTATACGGCAGATAACCTGCTGGAGCATCCGCGTGGTTTTTGTGCCCGACAGTTTGGAGAAGAACAGGCTGATGAAGCTGCGCGTATTCTCAACCTTTATAGCAAATACAATGGGCGTGTGACTCCGGAAATGTTGGACCGCCATACTTATAATATAGAAACCGGCGAGTGGAAACAGGTGGCCGATGAATACCGTAAGTTGGAGGCCGATGCGCTTCGCCAATATCTGTCTTTGCCGCAGGAGTATCATGATGCTTACAAGCAGTTGATTCTTTTCCCGGTGCAAGCCATGGCTAATCTTTATGAGATGTATTATGCGCAGGCTATGAACCATAAGTTATATAAGGAGAACAATCCGCAAGCTAACTTTTGGGCGGATAAGGTGGTGCAGACATTTAAGTTTGACTCTTTGTTATGCGATGACTACAATAATGTGATGTCCGGGGGAAAATGGAAAAACATGATGGCGCAGAAACATATCGGATATACCTCATGGAATGATAACTTCCGTGCCAATATCATGCCGGAAGTATTCCGGATAGAGAATCCCGAACGACAAAAGGGAGGCTATGTCTTTACGGGCAAGTATGGCGTGGTGTCTATGGAGGCCGAGCATTATTTCGAGGCAAATCCTTCGGCATCAGCCGATTGGAAGGTCATTCCTTATTTGGGACGTACGTTGAGCGGTGTGGCATTGATGCCTTACACTGGGGGCGTGGAAGGCGCGTCGCTGACTTACAAGATGGCTCTTCCGGAAAATGTGTCGGAAGTCAACGTACATGTAGTAGTCAAGTCCACGCTGGCTTTTCATGATGTGAAAGGCCACGAATATACCGTCGGTTTTGATGGGGGAAAAGAGACGGTGGTCAATTTCAATGCCGATTTGAATGAAGAGTCGGAGAACGTATACAGCGTGTTTTATCCGACGGTGGCCCGCCGCGTGGTAGAGAAGACCGTGAAGCTTACCGTGCCTCCATCTACGGACGGGATGCAGTTGCTTACCCTTAAACCTTTAGATCCGGGAATCGTGTTTGAAAAGATCGTAGTGGATTGCGGCGGATATCAGAAGAGTTACCTCTTTATGGATGAATCGCCGTGCAAGAGGGTTTTACACCGGTAAAGGCATGGCATATACGGAAGGATTACCGTTTGGGGGTATCCTTCCGTATATGTTATTATCGAGTCTGTTTGAAGTTTCTTTATTTTAAGGACGTTCGTTTCAGGTATTCTTTTGGGGCAAAAATGTATTTTTTGCAAAATAAACCGGAACAAGTCCGGTAATATTGATGGGTTATGGGTGAAGACTATTGGTTTTAGCTCTTCGCGAAATGATAATATCACAGTTTAATGTCGATTTTTCTTTTAATTTATTTGTTTGGGTCGATAAATCCTTTTATCTTTGCAGTCGAATAATAAAAAAGGAAGAAGCGATGAGCACGACGATTACATTATTGGCCATGTTGGATATTCGACTGCGTTTTGTAGTGGGAAGTGTGGTCTGTGCGTAGTTGTAGTGTGCAAAATATACAAGGCCTTTCCCACTTCCCGGTGAGAAAGGCTTCTTTTTTAGTAGATTATAAAACGAAAAGATATGAGCGACAGATTATTTATTTTTGATACGACCTTACGCGACGGGGAACAAGTTCCCGGCTGCCAGTTGAACACGGTGGAGAAAATTCAGGTGGCACGCCAGTTGGAGGCACTTGGAGTGGACGTGATAGAGGCCGGTTTCCCGGTATCCAGTCCCGGTGATTTCAATTCGGTGATAGAAATTTCAAAGGCAGTGACATGGCCTACGATTTGCGCGTTGACCCGTGCGGTGCAGAAAGATATCGATGTGGCAGCCGAGGCTCTGCAGGCTGCCAAACACAAGCGGATACATACCGGCATAGGGACTTCGGATTCCCATATTAAATATAAGTTCAATTCCAACCGTGAGGAAATCATCGAGCGTGCCGTGGCTGCCGTGAAGTATGCCAAACGTTATGTGGAGGACGTGGAGTTCTATGCCGAGGATGCAGGGCGTACGGACAATGAATATCTGGCCCGTGTGGTGGATGCCGTGGTAAAGGCCGGTGCGACGGTGGTGAACATTCCCGACACGACGGGATATTGCTTGCCTCAGGAGTTCGGGGCCAAAATCAAATATCTGATGGAACATGTGGACGGTCTTTCGGCCGGCAAGGCTATCTTGTCCACACATTGCCATAATGACCTGGGCATGGCTACTGCCAATACGATTGCGGGAATCATGAACGGTGCCCGCCAGGCGGAAGTCACCATTAACGGTATCGGTGAGCGTGCGGGGAATACCTCTCTCGAAGAAGTGGCCATGATTCTTAAATGCCATAAAGGAATCGGCATCGATACCAATATCAATACGCAAAAGATATATCCTACGAGCCGTTTGGTGTCCAGCTTGATGAACATGCCGGTACAGCCCAACAAGGCCATCGTGGGACGTAATGCCTTCGCCCATTCCAGCGGAATCCATCAGGACGGTGTACTGAAGAATGTGCAGACCTACGAAATCATGGATCCCAAGGATGTGGGTATTGATGACAATGCCATCGTTTTGACCGCACGTAGCGGACGGGCGGCTTTGAAACACCGTTTGAGCGTGTTGGGCGTGGAAATGGAGGGCGAACGTCTCGACGTGACTTATCAGGAATTCCTGAAGTTGGCCGACAAGAAGAAAGAAGTGAACGACGACGATATCCTGATGTTGGCCGGTGCCGACCGTGCTGCCGCCCATGCCGTGAAACTCGACTATTTGCAAGTCACTACGGGAATGGGTGTCAAGTCTGTGGCTTGTATCGGATTGGACATCGCCGGTGAGAAGTTCGAAGCCTCGGCCAGCGGAAATGGTCCTGTGGATGCCGCCATATCGGCATTGAAGAACATCATCAAACGTCAGATGGTGCTGAAAGAATTCACCATACAGGCCATCAGCAAAGGGTCGGACGATGTGGGCAAGGTGCACATGCAAGTGGAATACGATGGACATGTGTATTACGGATTCGGAGCCAATACCGATATCGTGACGGCTTCCGTGGAAGCTTATATTGATTGTATCAACAAATTTAAAAAATAAATATCCAAGACGACAATGGCAAATACTCTGTTTGACAAAATTTGGGATAAACACGTCGTACAGTACGTGGAAGACGGGCCGCAACAACTGTACATCGACAGGCTTTACTGTCATGAGGTGACCAGTCCGCAGGCTTTCGCCGGCATGCGTGCCCGAGGCTTGAAATGTTTCCGTCCCGACCATATTTATTGTATGCCGGACCATAATACTCCGACGCACGACCAAGATAAGCCGATAGAGGATCCTGTCAGCAAGACACAGGTGGACACGTTGGCCAAGAATGCGGCCGATTTCGGTTTGACCCACTTCGGCATGATGAACCCGAAGAACGGTATCATCCATGTGGTGGGGCCGGAGCGCGGCCTCTCGTTGCCCGGCATGACGATTGTGTGCGGCGATTCCCACACGTCTACACATGGAGCCATGGGAGCCGTGGCTTTCGGCATCGGAACGTCTGAAGTGGAGATGGTGATGGCATCCCAGTGCATCTTGCAGCAAAAGCCCAAATCCATGCGCATTAATGTGGAAGGCGAATTGGGGAAGGGAGTGACAGCCAAAGACGTGGCGCTTTATCTGATGTCGCAGTTGACGACTTCGGGGGCTACCGGTTATTTTGTGGAATATGCTGGTTCCGTAGTGCGTAATTTGTCCATGGAAGGACGTTTGACGCTGTGTAACCTTTCTATTGAAATGGGTGCCCGTGGCGGCTTCATTGCTCCGGACGAGGTGACTTTCGAGTACATCAAAGGGCGCGAATATGCTCCGAAGGGCGAAGCTTGGGACAAAGCCGTGGCCTACTGGAAGACCTTGAAGAGTGGGGAAGATGCCGTGTTTGACAAAGAACTGACCTTCAATGCGGCGGACATTGAACCCCGTATCACATACGGGACGAATCCGGGTATGGGCATCGGCATTACGGAAAGTGTACCGGCGATAGACACGGTGCCTGAAGCCGGGCGGGTGTCATACCTGAAGTCCTTGGACTATATGGGTTTCCAACCGGGCGAGAAGCTGTTGGGCAAACCGGTGGATTATGTATTCCTCGGGGCATGTACCAACGGGCGCATCGAGGATTTCCGCGCTTTTGCTTCCATTGTGAAAGGACGTAAGAAGGCAGACCATGTGGTAGCGTGGTTGGTGCCCGGTTCATGGATGGTGGCCGACCAGATTAAGGCCGAAGGTTTGGACAAGGTGTTTGAGGAAGCAGGCTTTGCGCTCCGTCAGCCCGGCTGTTCAGCCTGTTTGGCTATGAACGATGACAAGATTCCGGCAGGGAAATTGTCCGTGTCTACTTCCAACCGTAATTTTGAAGGACGTCAAGGTCCCGGTGCGCGTACGGTGTTGGCCAGTCCGTTGGTGGCCGCAGCCGCAGCCGTGACAGGAGTGATAACCGATCCGCGAACATTAATGTAATAGAGCTATGAAACAGAAATTCAATATCATAACAAGTACATGTGTGCCTCTTCCTTTGGAGAATGTGGATACCGACCAGATTATTCCGGCACGCTTCTTGAAAGCCACGACAAGAGAAGAGAGCTTTTTCGGCGAAAACCTGTTCCGCGACTGGCGTTACAATGCCGATGGGACGGTGAACAAGGATTTTGTATTGAATAACCCTACTTACGGGGGAGAGATTCTTGTGGCCGGGAAGAACTTCGGTAGCGGTTCCAGTCGCGAACATGCGGCTTGGGCGATAGCCGGTTACGGTTTCCGGGTCGTTATCAGCAGTTTCTTTGCCGACATCCACAAGAACAACGAATTGAACAACTTTGTGTTGCCTGTGGTGGTCAGCGAGGATTTTCTGGCCGAATTGTTTGCTTCCATCGAAGCCGACCCGAAGATGCAGGTAGAGGTGGATTTGCCGAACCAGACGGTGACCAATAAAGCCACGGGGCGCAGTGAGAAGTTCGAAATCAACGGATACAAGAAATATTGTTTGATGAATGCGCTCGACGACATCGACTTCCTGTTGGAAAACAAAGGAAAGATAGAGGATTGGGAGCGTCGTAACGCCTGATAAGGATGAAAGCGAATCCTGTGAAGATAGAAATCATGGACACGACCTTGCGCGACGGGGAACAAACCAGTGGCGTAAGTTTTGTGCCACATGAAAAGTTGATGATAGCCCGTGCGCTGTTGCAAGACCTGAACGTGGACCGCATAGAGGTGGCTTCGGCCCGGGTTTCCGAAGGGGAAGTGGATGCGGTGCGTAGCATTTGCCAGTGGGCGCGCCAGACCGGGCGGCTCCACCGGGTGGAAGTTTTGGGGTTTGTAGACGGACACGCTTCTTTGGATTGGATTCATGCTTGCGGGTGTAAAAACATCAATTTGTTGTGTAAGGGTTCGGAAAACCATTGTACGAACCAGTTGAAGAAAACGTTGGAGCAGCACGTGGCCGACATCCGTCGTTCTTTGGATTATGCCGAAGAACTGGGCATTGCCGTAAACGTCTATCTGGAAGACTGGAGCAATGGCATGAAGCATTCGCCGGACTATGTCTTTGCATTGATGGATGCCTTGAAAGATACGAAAATCCGGCGTTTCATGTTGCCGGATACGTTGGGCATCCTGAATCCTTTGGATTTGTTGGGTTACATCCGCAAGATGGTGAAACGCTATCCGGGCTTGCACTTCGACTTCCATGCCCATAACGATTACGACTTGGCCATTTCCAACGTGCTGGCTGCCGTGTTGGGCGGTTGCCGGGGTATCCATACCTCGGTCAACGGCTTGGGCGAACGGGCAGGGAATGCCCCGTTGGCCAGTGTGCAGGCGATATTGAAAGACCAGTTCAATGCACAGACAGATATCGACGAAAGCCGGTTGAACGAAGTGAGCCGGATGGTGGAAAGCTATTCCGGCATCCCTATTCCGCCCAACCGTCCGATTACGGGCGAGAGTGTGTTTACGCAGGTGGCCGGCGTGCATGCCGACGGAGACAACAAGGCCAACCTTTATTGCAACGACCTTTTGCCCGAGCGTTTCGGCCGTAAGCGGGAGTATGCCTTGGGCAAAAACAGCGGGAAGGCCAATATCCTCAAGAACTTGGAGGAATTGGGTTTGGAATTGTCGCCCGAGCAGACCCGCAAAGTGACGGAACGTATCATTGAGTTGGGCGATAAGAAAGAGTTGGTGACGCAGGAGGACTTGCCTTATATCGTGTCCGATGTGCTGAAGCATGATACCGTGGAGGAGCATGTCCGTCTGTTGAGTTATATGGTCACCACGGCGTACGGCCTGAAACCGATGGCACAAGTAAAGTTGGAAATCAACGGGGAGGCGTACGAAGAGAATGCTTCCGGTGACGGCCAGTTCGACGCATTCATGCGGGCTGCCCGCCATATTTATAAGAACCGCCTTTCGCGGAAGTTCCCGTGGCTGGCCAATTACAGTGTGAGTATTCCGCCGGGTGGTCGGACGGATGCTTTGGTGCAGGCCGTCATTACGTGGAACTGGAACGGGAAGGTATATCGTACGCGCGGCTTGGATGCCGACCAGACGGAAGCCGCCATCAAGGCCACGGTGAAGTTGCTGAACCTCATCGAGGAAGATTATAAGGACTTGGAGAGTCATGTTTGATGATTGAAATAACGAATATAAACTGAATATTATGGATTTAAAGATTGCCGTATTGCCGGGCGACGGCATAGGCCCCGAGATTTCGGAACAAGGAGTCGCAGTGATGAATGCCGTATGCGAGAAGTTCGGCCATCATGCAAGTTATCAATATGCACTTTGCGGCGCGGAAGCCATCGACAAAGTGGGCGACCCGTTCCCCGAAGAAACGTTTAAAGTCTGCATGGATGCCGATGCCGTGTTGTTTTCAGCCGTGGGAGACCCTAAGTTTGACAATGACCCCACGGCCAAGGTACGCCCCGAACAAGGACTTCTGGCCATGCGCAAGAAGTTAGGTTTGTTTGCCAATATCCGTCCGGTGGAGACTTTTGATTGTTTGATTCACAAGTCGCCATTGAAGGACGAGTTAGTGCGCGGTGCAGACTTCATTTGTATCCGCGAACTGACCGGCGGCATGTATTTCGGAGAGAAGTACCAAGATGATGACAAGGCATACGATACGAACGCTTATACACGTCCGGAAATCGAACGTATCCTCCGCGTGGCTTACGAATATGCGATGCGCCGCCGCAAGCACCTGACGGTGGTAGACAAAGCCAATGTGTTGGCATCGAGCCGATTGTGGCGTCAGGTAGCCAAGGAGATGGCTCCGCAGTATCCTGAAGTGGAGACCGATTATATGTTTGTGGACAATGCCGCCATGCGTATGATTCAAGACCCGCGTTTCTTTGATGTAATGGTGACGGAGAATACTTTCGGCGACATCCTGACCGACGAAGGCTCTTGTATCACCGGTTCCATGGGCTTGTTGCCGTCGGCTTCTACGGGTGAGCATACGCCTGTGTTTGAACCTATTCATGGTTCTTGGCCGCAAGCCAAGGGGCAGAACATAGCCAATCCTTTGGCCCAGATTCTTTCCGTGGCCATGCTGTTCGAGTACTTTGATTTGAAGGACGAAGGCGCATTGATACGCAAGGCTGTGAATGCTTCTTTGGATGCCAATGTACGTACGCCGGAAATTCAGGTAGAAGGCGGGGAGCGTTACGGAACGACGGAAGTCGGGCAGTGGATTGTGGATTACATCAAGAAAGCCTGATACCGGAGGTTTCGGCCACGATAGGCCGGATTCTCTGAATGTTACGAACAAAGAAGGACTGTCGATATGCCGGAAAATGGCATGTCGGCAGTCCTTTTTCTTATGAGAAGTGACTGTTTTTTGGTCTATTTCTCGGCAAATATGAGGCGGAATCTTTTTTAATACCTATATTTGCGTAAGGAATGCACCTTGATTGCACGTAACGATTCTTTATGGACCAAAAAAGGAGGGCAAGATGAAAAAATGGATATTCATAGCGAGTTTATGGCTGGTGGCGGTAGCTGCACAGGCGCAGTCATATAAGGAATATGTACGGAAAGCCTTGGATGCGATGTCCATGGACAGTACGGAGATGGCGGAAAAGCTTTTCCGTGATGCGATGCGTGTGGAGCCTGCCCAACGTTCCAATGCAATGATATACTACCAGATAGGCCGTATGCAGGAGCATCGCGGCAAGTTGGAAAAAGCCTTGGAGAGTTACACCATGGGACTGAACGTGGCTCCCCATGTCCTGCCGTTGCGCATGGCCCGGGCCAAGCTCTACATGCAGTTGGGCAACAAGGAGAAGGCTTTGGTGGATTATAGCGACGTGCTGGACTGGAAGGCTGACGAGCAGGAAGCGCTTTTCATGCGTGCGTATATCTATACCGAGCAACGGCTCTACAAGAAAGCGCGTACGGATTACGAGGCTTTGCTCAAACTGAATCCGGCACACGAAGAGGCTCGTATCGGTCTGGTACTGTTGAATGAGAAAGACAACCGTCCGCGGGAGGCCATGGAGCAGATCAATGCCATGGTGGCCGCCGCGCCGGACCATGCCATCCTGTATGCTGTCCGTGCCGGTTTGGAACAGACGCGCAAGCAATACGAAGCGGCCGAGGCGGATTTCACGAAAGCGATTTCTTTGGAACCGAAGAATATCGATTATTTGCTCAACCGTGCCGCGCTCTATATCGAGACGAAGCGGAAGAAAGAAGCCCGTGCCGATTTGGACAAAGCCATGGAGTTAGGGGCTAATCCCGAAGATGTGGCTTCCATGCGGCACGAACTGCGATGAGTTTTGCTTTATTTCGTTTCATCGCAAAGGTACTAATTTTTTGTTTTTATAGAAAAACATCGAAATGTTTGCAGTACGGCAGAAAAAACATTATCTTTGCAATAACAATTTCCGCCACGCCTCTTTACAATGCGTACCAGGGCGGAACTTATTTTTTATACACCTATGGAAACATATACTAAGCAGCCCATAAGTATTGTCGACCAAATGGAAATGTTGAAAAACAGGGGACTTCTGTTTGATGATGAGCAAGCGGCAGTTGAATGCTTGAAAATCATTAGTTATTTTCGTTTGGCTAATTATTGGAAACCTATGGAAAGCGATAAAGTGAACCATGTATTTAAGCCTAAAAGTAAGTTTGAGAACGTAGTAACCTTGTATAATTTTGACAAAGAATTGCGTACCCTCATTTTTTCAGCGATACAAAGCATTGAGATAGCTCTCCGCACTAAAGTTATCCAAATAGTATCATCAAACTGTGGTGCATTTTGGTTTGCTGATAAATCATTGTTCTCCAACACAACAATCTTTTCTAAATGCCTCTCCAATATAGAGGAAGAACTGCAACGCTCAAAAGAAGATTTTTTGATTGAACATTTTGCCAAGTACGATAACCCACCCTATCCACCTGCGTGGAAAACTTTGGAAGTGTCATCTTTCGGAACGCTCTCAAAGCTATATTGCAATTTGGCAGATAACAACCTTAAGAAGCAGATTGCAAGAGAATTTGGTTTACCCCAGCATTTATATCTTGAAAGTTGGATAAAAAGCTTGTCTGTGTTGCGTAATTGCATAGCACACCATGCCCGTCAAGGTCTCATGTGGTAAAGGATAAGCACCGTATCGCCCTCTTTTAAGGCTTCCTCTATGGCTTGTCCAGCTTTCCGGAAGCCGCATTCCACCAATTCCGCATAAGAGTCGTAATCGGAAATGGAGCTTACGAACATCCCGTCGTGGCTGGCAATGGCTCCTAAGAAAGCGTTGTGGCAGTCGTCCGGGTTGTTGCGGCAGAATACGTTTTTCCGGCAGTCGTACAAGTAAGGTTCGGAATATTCCGGGCCAGTGATGAGGAAAGCGATGTACCCTTGGACGAACACCGGTGTGGCTACCAGATAATTGGCCGTGCTGAGGATGAAGCGGTCGTGGTCGGCACGTTCTTCTGCCGTCAACTTGTTTTCAAACTCTATGGCTATATGGGTGTATTTCTCGGGATTGTCTATGTCGAAAACGGTCACGCCGTCGAACCACAGTGAAGAGAAATAAATGTGGTTTTCGTCTGTGGTGAAAAATGTCGGCTGTCCCAGTGGGGCACTGTACGTTTCGTCGTATTCCAACAGTCCTTTCCGGATGCGGAAATCCTTGTCGGCGATAAAGATGTGGTAAGGCTGCTGCTCCTCTTTCAACCGGCCTCCCTTCATCGGGACGAATGCCAACAGGAACTCTCCGTTGGCCGTCGCCTCGACGTCCCATGCCGTGACGGTCAAGGGCTTCCGGTCTTTGTAAGCCCCGGTACGGCTTTCGTAAAGGAGAACCGCGCGGCGGGTATTGTCTATCACGTAAATGTAGTCTTTATCCACCGTGAAACACCCGAAGTCCTGATATTCCCCTTCGCCATGCCCGAAGCGGTCGATGACGAAAGCCACCGTTCCGTCCGTCTTGAAAACCACGATTTTACGGTTCCGTATGTCAGCGATATAAATCAGGCCGTTCCTGAAATACATTTTGTCTATGGAGCTTAATACCGATTTTGCGGTGGATTGCAGGGGGAGGTAGCTTACTGAGTCCACCTCTTCGGCTATGAAGTGGCACTTGTTTTCCGAGAAGTGCAAGGTCTGTGCGAAGTCCAATTCCGGTTCTTTTTTACTTGGGGTGCAGGCCGTAAGAAAGGCCATGAGCAGGCAAAAAATAATGCTGTTCTGTTTTTTCATGGGTTGAATGTATTTTTTGAATATTGCAAATTTAATGGATTTTTCCGATGCAAGAAGCAAACGGTTCTTAAATCCAGGCTAAGATCCCATTTTTGTCAGAATGTCAAAGTACCCCTTGCGAGAATGCGTTATTTCTGCCCGTGGGCGGACACTGATGGAAATACGCGAATCTTGCGAAAGATACCCCGTGACGTTTTGACCGCTTGTTCCACGTATGCGGCTGCCTTTCTGAACGGACGGAAAGCCGGTTCGGCGCAGATGTCCGGAACGTGTGTAAGCATAAGGGGCTGTTTGCCTGACATACGGCTTTTCGGATTTTGACAGTGTCAGTCCTTCAAATAGAGGAAAAACCGCCCGTTTCAGCATATTTTCATTTCGTTTTCAGATGGCTGTTTCGCCATTGTGCGGAGAACTTTGCCACGACAACCGGAGAAAAAAAATGTTTTTTCAGCCGAACGAAAAATCATTCTCTTGAGATTGGAACGCCTTTGGCGTGAAAAACCATTAAAACTAAGCCTCAAATGTGTTTTTATGTAAATAAATGGAGGCGAAAAATACATGGAGTGCGCGTGGATTTCTAATTTTGTTACCCTTGAAACGGAAGCATTGCTTACATTTTGTCAGGAGGAGCACGGTGTTGGAAGCGAACGAGCAAGGGCCGGGGCGGGTTTGAAAGCCGGTTTTCTTAGGCAGAAGAACGTATGGACAAAAAGATGTCTGTGCCAACAAAAACATTCTGTTCTTTTGTCCGAACTTTTGCGGGGTGCGGGTGGAAAGAGCGCACCGGGTACAGAAAGAAGCCCCGTCCTATAGGCGGGAAAGGCCGAAAGGACGGGGCTGTGCCCGAGCCTTAAGGGGCTGGCTCAGGCATTTGCTTATGAAACAGATTTTATTTTTTGCGTACGATGGTCTGTGCGCGGTCGGGACCTACGGACAGGATCGTAATCGGAGTCTCCAGTTCCGTTTCGAGGAAACGGATATAGTCCTTGAAAGCTTGCGGGAACTGGCTCTCGTCCGTCATGTGCGACAAGTCCTCCTTCCAACCCGGAAGTTCCTTGTAGACGGCTTCGCAGCCTTCCGTCTCGAAAGGCATGTCTTCCATCACCACGCCGTCTTTCTTATAGGCCACGCACGCCTTGATGGTGTCGAACCCGTCGAGCACGTCGCTTTTCATCATGATGAGCTGCGTCACGCCGTTGATCATGATGGCATATTTCAATGCCACCAAATCCACCCAACCGCAACGGCGGTTGCGTCCCGTCACGGCACCGTATTCGTGTCCTACTTCGCGGAGCGTGTCGCCCGTCTCGTCGAACAGCTCTACGGGGAACGGTCCCGAGCCTACGCGTGTGCTGTATGCCTTGAAGATGCCGAACACTTCGCGGATGTCCGTCGGGCCTATGCCCAATCCCGTGCATACGCCTCCGCTGGTGGTATTGGAAGAGCTGACGAAAGGATAGGTGCCATGGTCGATGTCGAGCATGGTGCCTTGAGCGCCTTCGGCCAACACGTTCTTGCCTTCTTTCAGGTAACGGTTGATTTCGATTTCCGTGTCTGTCAGGTGGAAGCCGCGCAAGTATTCCACGCCCTCCAACCAAAGTTTTTCTTCGTCCGTGATGTCGTAGTCCGTATAGTGTAAGTCTTTCAGTATCTGCTCGTGGCGGGCTTTCAGAGCCGCATATTTTTCTTCAAAGCGGTCGAGGATGTCACCCACGCGCAAGCCGATGCGTGCGGCTTTGTCGCTGTAAGTGGGGCCGATTCCTTTGCCGGTGGTGCCTACTTTGGCCTTGCCTTTGGCGGCTTCGTAAGCACGGTCCAGGACACGGTGAGTAGGCAGGATCAGGTGGGCGCGCTTGCTGATGTGCAGACGTTCTTTCAGGTCGTATCCTGCGGCCTCCAGTTCCTTGGCTTCGGCCATGAACAAGTCCGGAGCGATGACGCAACCGTTACCGATGATGTTCACTTTGTCTTTTGCGAAGATGCCCGAGGGGATGGAGCGGAGTACGAACTTCTGGCCTTCGAAAATGATGGTGTGTCCGGCATTCGGGCCGCCTGCGAAGCGGGCCACCACGTCATATTCCGGGGTAAACACGTCTACCACTTTTCCTTTGCCTTCGTCTCCGAAAACGATGCCTAACAGGGCGTCAACTTTTCCTTTTTTCATATTCCTATAAAAGCTTTTGTTTTACCAAACCGCGCAAAGTTAATCTTTTTTTCTTTAAAATCAGAACGATGCGCCTTCTATTTTTGTGGAAAGTTCAGATTCCGGTTTCCCGGAGAATCTTTTCCCCGGCCTCTCGTGCCGTTTCGTCCAGTGTCTGGTATTTCTGTAAGGCCGAGACGGCGGCGCGGCGCACGGGGAGGGAAGCGTGCAGGGCCGTGCGGGCTTGGTCGAGAAACTCGTCGGCCGAGCGTTCGTTGGGACGGAGTCCCTGCATGAACAGGCGTGCCAGAATCAGGTAGCCGCATTGCTGGAACATCTCGTCTTCCGAGGCTATCCATTCGTACGCTTTCTGCGAGGCGTAGGGCAGGCGGCAGAAGAGGTTCTGCACGGTATGTTGTGCGATTTCCGCATTGGGCATAGATTCCACCCAGATGTCGGCGATTTCGGGATAGAACGTGCCGGTGGGCTGGAGCATGGCGGCCAGCAGCTTGCATTCCCGGATGTCTTCTTTCCACAAGGCCTGGGCCAGGTCGTGGTCTGCGGGGAACTCGGCGGCGATGGCGCGGAGCCGGGGAAGTTCCACCCCGAAGTTCAGTTTGTAGTTCATGCCGTTTTCACGCATGTAGGCAGAAGCCACGCCGTTCATGGCGAGGCGCAGCTCTGTTTTTATCTTTCGGATGGTTGCGGGTATGTCCATTATTCGTTACAGTAAGGCAGGGTGGCATAGTCCCGGCTGTAGCGCAACATTTGTGCGTCGTAGGCTTCGCCGTATTCCACCCTGATGTCGGTGATTTCCTTTTGTTCGTCGTAGACCGGCGTGTAGACCGGATTGATAAAGCCTTTGTAGGGCGAGAGGTGCAATGCCCGGTAGCGTTGCAGGATTTCCGCGTGCAGGGCCGGGTCGGTTTTCACGCCGTACCGTTCCACCAAGTCGCGTGCCGCTTCGTAGTCGCCTTCGCTTTTGATGCGCTGTATCTCGCGGAGCAAAAGGCCGAACAACTCGCGAAGCCTCTCATAGTCGCGGATGCGGACGTATGTTTTCCCGTCACGTTTTACAAGTTCGGTCACCCCTTCTTCCCGGCCATGCCCGTAGGCCCACCGGGCGATGAGGGCGCGGTTGCGCATGTGGGCTTCTTCGATGTCCCGTCCCGGTTCGATGCGTACCATTTGGGTCAGCAGCCCGTTCATCATGTAGCCGTAATATTGTGCCTTGTAGGCTTCGGCATCGGGTGTCAGTCCTAATTCGACCAGTTTGGCGTCGGCCAGGTAATATAGTCCGAACAAGTCGGCCCGTGCTTCTTCGATGGTCGCCCCGTAGGCTTTCAGGGCATCCGGATCCACGCCCGGCAGGAGTTTGCCGCTTCCATGTCCGAGACATTCGTGCAGGTCGGTATGCAGGTCGTCGCAGGTATCCTGGTAACGGTCGAGCAGCCGGAGCGTTTCGTCGTCGATGACGAACTCCTGCAAGAAACCGTTACCGTGCGCCGCCTTGTTGTAAGCGTCTGTCAGGTTACCGATGGTCACGCTTTTGCTGCCGTATTCCGCCCGCACCCAGTTGGAGTTGGGCAGGTTGATGCCGATGGCCGAGGCCGGATAGAGGTCGCCTCCGAGGATGGCCGCCTTGATGACCTTGGCCGACACCCCCCGGCATTCCGCTTTCTTGAAACGGTCGTCCACGGGAGAGTGGTCTTCAAACCATTGGGCGTTGGCGCTCAGCTTTTCCGTACGCGCCGTGGCTTCCAAGTCCTTGAAGTTGGCGTATCCTTCCCAACTGGCTTTCAGTCCCAACGGGTCGCCGTAGGTTTCCGTGAAACCGTTGGTGAAGTCCACCATCGCCTCGGTCTCCTGTACCCACAGGATGGTGTATTCGTCGAATGTTTTCAGGTCGCCGGTGCGGTAAAATTCGATGAGTTTGCGGAGCACCTCGGCCTGTTTCCCGTTTTCTGCCACGCCGGTGGCTTTTTCCAGCCAATAGATGATGCGGTCGATGGCCGCACCGTATAAGCCTCCCGACTTCCACACTTTTTCCTGCAAATTCCCGTCGGCCTTTACCAGCCGGCTGTTCATGCCGTACATGACAGGGTGCGGGTCGCCCTCCTGCTTCATCGCGTTGTAGAAGGTTTCCGCTTCCGTCTGGGTCACCCCGTCGCCGTAATAGTTACAGGCGGAAGTCCGGACCAAGTCGTCCCCGTTTGCCTGGTTGACACGCTTGGGCATGACTTCCGGGTCGAAGATGACGGGCGCGAGCAGTTCGCAAAGTTCCTCGGCCGTCTGTCCTTCTTCGAGCGGAAGCTTGTCCGCAGGGACGTTCCGCACGGCTTCCCGGAAGAAGGCCTCGCTGAATTCCGGTTTGAACTTCTCGCAGCCGTAATGGTGGTGTATGCCGTTGGCGAACCATACGCGTTTCAGGTAGACGGCGAGTGCCCGGAAGTCCTTGCTGTCCCGGTCGCCGGGATAGTCGGTGTAGAGGGTCTCCAACGTTTTCCGTATCCGCAGGTTGTATTTCCCGTTCTGGTCCCAAAGGATGTCACGGCCAGTCAGTGCCGCTTCGGACAGATAATATATCAGTTTTTTCCGGGTGATGGACAGCCGGTCGAACCCGTCCACCCGGTAACGGAGCATCTGCAAATCTGCAAATTGCTCGTCATTATAGGAAAAAGTTTCTGTTTGCATGTGAGTATATGAATGAAAAAAAGGGATATATCCGATAGATGTATCCCTTCATATTTGGTTCATGTTTGGTCAAGCCTTGGCCGTTTCCTTTTCTTTGGCGAGATGTTCCATGCGGTAACCGCGCGGAGTGACACCTAAGATTTTATAAAATGCTGCGTAGAAAGACTGACGGTTGGCAAATCCCACCATAGCTGAAATTTCCTCCATCGTCTTGTCCATGTATCTTTTGTCCGTCAGGAGATACTGGGCATCTTTGATGCGGTACTCATTGACCAGGCTGGAGTAATTCTGATGGAAGCGGATATTGACCACGGCACTGATGTAACGTGTGTTGGTATTCAACTCTTCGGCCAGTTTCTTGGCAGAATAACTTGGGTCGCGATACTTCTTGTCCACCACGAACACTTTCAGGATTTTCTCATACAACTCGTCTACCAGTTCGGCTCTTACCAGCGAACGATAGGCAGCATTCTTCTCTTTCTTTTCTGTTAAATTATACTTTCCCATACTTCGGATTGTTTTTATTAAAAATAATCAGCCCTTCTTTTGCCCCTTCGTCGGATATGATTATTCTTTATTGATTGTACATTTGTATGCAAAAATCGCGTTTTTTTATTTCTTGTACAAGCCTATTCAATTAAAAGATGCAAAAAAGACGTATCTTTGTGGTGTTTTTCACAAAATAGGTAGTGAATAATTATGCAGAATATATTAAAACGGTATTTTGGCTTTGACTCCTTCCGTCCTTTACAGGAGGACATCATCGGGAATATTCTGGCCGGACATGATGTCGTGGTGCTCATGCCTACCGGTGGCGGGAAGAGCTTGTGTTATCAGGTTCCTGCGTTGATGAGGGAAGGGACGACAGTCGTGATATCTCCTTTGATATCCTTGATGAAAGACCAAGTGGAGGGACTGCGGGCCAATGGAGTGCCGGCGGCGGCACTGAACAGCATGAATGACGAGGCAGAGAGTGCCAGGGTGCGTGCGGCCTGTCTGAGAGGGGAGTTGAAACTGTTGTATATTTCGCCCGAACGCCTGATGTTGGAGCTTCCTTATCTGATAAGGGACATGAAAGTATCCTTGTTTGCAGTGGACGAAGCGCACTGTATCTCGCAATGGGGGCATGATTTCCGGCCGGAGTATGCCCAACTGGGATTGTTGAGGCAGACGTTTCCCGATGTGCCGATCGTGGCATTGACCGCTACGGCCGACCGTTTGACTCGGGAGGATATACAGAAGCAGTTGGCTTTGTCCGATCCGGTCGTGTTCATTTCTTCTTTCGACCGTCCGAACCTCAGTCTTGACGTGAAACGCGGGTATCAAAAGAAAGACAAGGACCGTGCCATATTGGAACTTATCGCCCGGCATCCCGACGATTGCGGAATCATATATTGCCTGAGCAAGAAGACCACCGAAAGCGTGGCGGAGATGCTTCGTGGGCATGATATAGCAGCCGTGGCCTACCATGCCGGGCTTCCGACTGAGGAGCGCGAGAGGGCACAGGATGATTTTATCCACGACCGTGTGCAGGTGGTGTGTGCTACGGTGGCGTTCGGTATGGGCATAGACAAATCCAATGTCCGTTTTGTGATTCATTATAATTTGCCGAAAAGCATCGAAGGATTTTACCAGGAAATCGGACGTGCCGGTCGCGACGGTCTTCCGGCGGAAACGGTATTGTTTTATTCATTGGGCGATTTGGTGCAGTTGTCCAAGTTTGCCCAAGAGAGCGGACAGCGGGAAATCAACATGGAGAAGCTGCGCCGGATGCAGGAATATGCGGAATCCGACGTGTGCCGTCGTCGCATCTTGCTGAATTATTTCGGGGAACATACCGACGGGGATTGCGGAAATTGCGATGTGTGTAAGAACCCTCCGCAACGGTTCGACGGTACGATATTGGCCCAGAAAGCCTTGAGTGCCATCGTGCGGGCGGATGAGCAGGTCAGTGCCCGGACGCTTACGGACATCCTGCGCGGCAATTTCAGTCCGGAGGTGACGAAGGGCCATTTTGAAACGCTGAAGACTTTCGGGGTGGGGCGCGATGTGCCGCCGCGCGATTGGCAGGACTACCTGATGCAGATGTTGCAGAACGGTCTGTTCGAGATAGCTTACGAAGAAGGTAACCACCTGAAGTTGACCGAAAGCGGCAGGCAGGTCTTATATAAAGGTAGGAAAGTGGAATTGGCCGTTATCCGCAGGGAGGAGAAGCCACAGAAGCGCGGACGCAAATCCCTTCGTCCGGTTGCGGCTCCCGTTTTGTTTACGGGCGGTCGTCCGGCAGCGGCTCCGTTGGCGGCAGACAGCCAAGAACTGTTCGAGGCTTTGCGGGCTTTACGCAAACGTTTGGCCGATGCACAAGGTTTTCCGCCCTATATCGTCATGTCCGACAAGGTGTTGCAGAATCTTTGTGAGGCTCGTCCGCAAACGGTGGAGGCATTCGGTACGGTCAGCGGCATCGGTGAGTTTAAAAAAGAAAAGTACGGGAAAGACTTTGTGGAAGTGATTCGCCGTTTCAAGTGATTCCCGTACTGTTCGATAGGCTGGTATAATTAGATACCAGCGTTTGCCGTTTGATATTTCTTGCAGAACGTGGCGGTGGAAACCACGCCGATAACTACAAAACCGGCGCCGACCAGGGCTGGGTAATTGTAAGGCAGGCCGTATGTGATGGGAAGTCCGCCACAGTACGCCCCTACGGCGTTACCTAAATTGAAGGCTACCTGTACCAAGGCCGCCCCCATCATTTCCCCGCCTTTGGAAAAACGCAACAGCAGCAGTTGCTGCGGTGCAGACACTCCGAACAGGCAAGCCGTGCAGACGCACAGCATCAGTACGGCAATGCCCGGATAGGACGCGAGGAAAAAAGTGGTGAGCAGTCCGAAAATCATGACTGCCTGTACGCCCAATATGGTTTTGCCCGGCGTATAGCGGTCGGCCAGCTTGCCGCCCAACAGGTTTCCCACGCACATGCTGCCTCCGGCCAATACCATAAGCATGGTGATCTCGGAAGGGGCGAATCCCGCAATCCGGTTCATGAGCGGGCTGATATAGCTGTACCAGCAGAAGATACCTCCATTCCCGAAAGTGGTCGTAGCCATGATGAGCCAGGGTGCCGCACTTTTCAGGAAGCGGAACTGCCCTTTCAGTCCTGTGTTCGGAAGAGGTTCCATTCGCGGAACCAGACGGTAGAGCAGGATGAAGGTGAGGATGCCCCATGCTCCGTTGAACAGGAAAATCACGCGCCAGGAAACCATGTCGCTCAACCACGTTCCTGCCGGGATGCCGATGAGGTTGGCTACGGTCATGCCCGAGCACATGATGGCGATGGCCGAAGTACTCTTGCCGCGAGGAGCCAGCCGGTCGGCTACGATGGAGCCTACACCGAAATATGCCCCATGCGGCAAACCGGAGATGAACCGGAAGAGCACGCCAAGATGGAGGTCTGAGCAAGAAGCCATCAGAAGGTTGCCCGTCAGATAAATCACGATGAGGCCCAGCAGGATTTGATGGAGCGGGCGTTTACGGGCTACTAATACCACAGAGGGGGCACCCACGCAAACACCGATGGCGTAGGCCGAGATGAGATGTCCGGCTTCGGGGATGCTGCATTGCATGGACTGGGCCACGTAGGGCAGAATGCTCATCATGACGAATTCTGCCATGCCCAGGGCGAACGTACCGAACGCCAGGGCGATTAAACTTTTCTTCATCTTAATAGAATCTTTTTACCTTATTATATAATGTATAGCTTGTAGCCGGAAGATTATGGAACGCTTCGCCGATAACGGATGAAAGCGTTGCTGATGCTGCGTGCCAGACGTTTCTGGCCTTTACGGGAGTTCATGAACCGTTCTTCGCTGCGGTTGGATATGAATCCTATTTCTGTCAATACGGCCGGCATGCGCGTATTGCGCAATACGGCGAAGTTGGCCGTTTTCACGCCTCGGCTCTCCCGTCCTGCTTTCACATACTCTTGTTCGATAAGGCGAGCCATCCGTTCGCTACGACTTCCGCGTGCCGAAGGATGAATGAACGTTTCCGTCCCTTCTGCCCATCCCCGGGCCGAATTGGAATGAATGGAGATAAACAAATCCGCCCGGTAGAAGTTGGCCATGCCTGCCCGGTCGTTGAGACTGATGAACTCGTCGTCGGGGCGGGTTTGTATGACTTCCACGTCGCGACATTGTTTGCGAATCAGTTTGCAGACGCGTCGGGCTACTTTTAAATTGACTTCCTTTTCGAGCGAGCGTCGCCCGGAGGCCCCTTGGTCGTTTCCGCCATGTCCGGCATCGACGACCAAAACGAAGCGTTCCCCACGCAGCGAACGAGAGGAGCGGCACCCTGTCGCGACGAGCAGGACGATGAGCAGGAGCGGCCATAATTTAAGAAAGGATAAGTGTGACATGCGCTTTATGAGATGATAGAGGAATCCTGTCCGGCCGCCAGCTTCCGCAATCCGGTTTCATGGGCTTCCAGTTTGGCCTGGCATCCGGCTATTTGTACCAGAATATTGTCTTGTTCGCTTTCCAACCGTGCTATTTCAGTGTTCAGCGCCGCTGTGCGGTCTTCCTTGTCCTGTCCTTGCGAAAGGGCGTTCACTTGATGGGCGGCCAGAGCCAGACGGGCTTCGTCGGCCCGTGCTTCGGCCAGCATGTTTTGCAGCGTGAGGGTTCTGATTTCCTGCCTCAGGGCATTCCAGTCGGTCGTGCAGTTGAATGTCTGTTCCAGTTCGGAGAACTGCACGGGAGAATGCAGGGCATTGTATTTCCTGATCCAAATATCCAGTTCCGAACGCTCTTGGGCGATTTGCGTTTCGAGTTCCTGAGCTGTGTCGTTCATACGTTGGTTGTAACCTTGGTGTCGGGCTGCCTGGGCATGTGTTTCGTCCGCTTTGTGCCGGGCCTCTTCCTTTTGTTCTTCCAAGGAACATAAAGTGTCGAATACCGTTTTGTTGTAGTCTTCTACGTCGCCTTCCCGGAACATCTTGTATAATTGTTCGTGTATTTGGTTCCGGTATTCCGACATCCGTTCTATTTTTCCGTTGATGAAGTCCCGTTGTTTGCACAAAGCCTGTATGTACCGGTCCGTCGTTTCCTGCAAGGTTTGCAGGCGGATGGTCTCGTTTTTGGTTTCGGCCATGTCTTTTTTCAGGCTGAACCAGCGTTCCATCTGCTGTTGGATATAAATTCTCAGGTTCTCGGGGTTTTCCGTCCATACTTTATACCAGTTGGAGATGGCCATCATCTTGTCGATTTCCTCGAACAGCTCGCTGTACTGGCCGTTGGTGCGCGACAGGGATTGTTGCAGTTGTTCCACCCGGTAGGCCACGACTTGGCAGCCCGTGTTCACTTCATTCAGCCGTACGGCGATTTCGTCCTTTTCCTGTTCTTTCAGGGCGATTTTTTCGTTGAGGGCGTTGATGTTGGACTGGTGGTAATTGAACGTGTCCAGTTCTTTCTGGGCGTCCTCGGCATCCACTCCCGTCTTTTCCATGAGCTGTTGCAACATGATGCGTCGCCCCTCGAAGTTCGTACTGGCGGAACAGTCTTTGAAGGAACGGTCCAGGGCAACGAAGTCTTCCCAGTGCGCCACGTGATCCTGTAATATCTGTTTGTAAGTCTCCAAAGCCTGATGGCACATTTCGATGCGCCCTTCCTCTACGGCTTGCTCTCTTCTCAGCTCGTCCAAGAGGGATTGTTTGTGTTTCAGTTCCGTGGCAGCTTGTTCGAATTCGATTTTGATTTCTCCGATGAGTTTGCTTTGTTCCAGGAGCGTGTCGGAATGGTAGGGATGGTGAGTCGCGCCGCATACACTGCAACTGACCCCCTCCTGCAAATCCTTCCGCAGTTGCATGACATCTTGGCTTTTGCTGAGGGTATAGGCGTATTTCAGTTCCTCGCATTGCCTTTGAAGTCCGGCCGTTTCCGGTTCCAGTTTGGCTATTTGCGCTTTCAGGGCATCATTATGATGGCGCATGCGCATGATTTCCTGGCTTTTCTCGTCTACGCGGTTGTATCCTTCCGCAATCTGTTTCCACAGCCGCGTGGCGTTCGTCAGCATTTCCTTTTTGCTTTTCAGGTCCATGGCCCGTTGCTGTAGGTTATAGCTGTTCATGCCCACGATACTTTTCTGGTGTACTTGCAGTTCGCTTTGCAACGTGTTGATTTGTGCGTCGATGCCTTGTGAGGAGAGAAACAGCTTGTTCAGCTTTTCGTCTTGTTCGTGCTGTTTCCTGAGTGTCCTTTCGAGCACCGCTTGCAACTGTTCTTTGCGTTTTTTACGGGATTGCAGGAAATTTAGGCGCGTCTGTATGGCCTCCCCCCTTTCCAACATGTATTGTTGCGATTCCAAGTTCTGCAACTGCTGTTGTTGCTGTGCCGCTTGTTCTTTGTTCTTTTTAAGTTCTTCCACTGTTTCCTTGCCTTGTTTTTGTACAGTGGAGAGTGCTTGTTCGATTCGTTCTTTGTAGTCGGATAGTTCTTTCAGGTCAGCTTCGTGGAACCGTAAGGCGGCTTGCAGACGGTAGCCTTCGGCCAGCGTTTTCTGTATCTGTTGCAGGTTGTGCCATGCTTCCTGGTATTTCTTGTTTTCGATTTCCGCCATTTTTTGGTTTTCCTTGTCTGCCGATAGGGCTTCCGTCAGTTTCTCGGCATGCCATGCACTGCCTTTGCGTATGAACTGGAGAACGTTTTCTTTCGCCTTGATATGCTGGTAGTTGCCTTGTACCGCTTCAAAGGTTTCAAAGCGTTCCAGTTCCTTGATTTCCTTCAGATGAGCGCTGTAGTTCTTATTGCTTTCGAAAAAGGCTTGCCTGTACTTTTCCAACGTGGCGTTCAGTTCCTTGAACTTGTGCAGCCATTCTTTCTGTGCTTGCAAGCCGTTCAGTGTTTGCGTAATGTTGGTCAGCTTGGTCTTGTAGAGCCTTATGCTGTCTTGTATGCGTTTCAGTTCGTTGGGATCGAGCACCTGTTCGCCGGCCTTTTGCCGTTTGGCTTCAGCCTGTGCGATTTGGCGGAACATCCGCGTCACCTCTTCGGGCATGTCTGTACCGAACTTTTCGGCAAACCACTGTCGGGCGGTTTCTTCAGGGGTGAGGTTCGGGGTTATAGTGGACGTAATGTCCGTGGAGACAGTCGGTACGGGCGAGTCAGGTTGCTCTATTTTTTCCGGGGCGGATTTTCGAAAAAACTTCATACGCTTGAATGCTTTTAATCTCGTGCAAAGTTAGAAATAAAAACGGATGCAAACTATATTCCGGCATATTATCTCCGAGTCGTATGACAAGTTGTATGAAAAAAAAGTGTAATTTTGCGCAGGAATCATAAAAAGGATATAGAATATGGCTACGAAACCCGGAATACCTAAAGGTACACGTGATTTTTCGCCCGTGGAGATGGCGAAACGCAATTATATATTCGACACCATCCGAGGCGTTTACGCTTTGTATGGTTTCCAGCAAATCGAGACGCCTGCCATGGAGAACCTCTCCACGTTGATGGGCAAATACGGCGAGGAGGGAGATAAACTGCTTTTCAAAATACTGAACTCCGGCAATTTTCTTTCCGGAATAGCGCCGGAAGAACTGGGCGAGGCGAACACGAACAAACTGGCGGCCCGTCTGTGTGAGAAAGGACTGCGTTACGACCTGACCGTACCTTTTGCCCGTTATGTGGTACAGCACCGTGACGAACTGACCATGCCTTTCAAGCGTTACCAGATACAGCCTGTGTGGCGTGCCGACCGGCCGCAAAAGGGGCGTTACCGGGAGTTTTACCAATGCGATGCCGACGTGGTGGGCAGCGATTCTTTGCTGAACGAAGTGGAACTGATGCAGATTGTGGATACGGTATTCACCCAATTTGGTATACGGGTGTGCATCAAATTGAACAACCGCAAGATTCTGACGGGTATTGCCGAGATGATCGGAGCGGCGGACAAGATTGTGGACATCACCGTGGCCATCGACAAATTGGATAAGATAGGACTTGACAATGTGAATGCCGAACTGAAGGCCGGCGGTCTCAGTGACGAGGCCGTGGCCCGTTTGCAGCCCATCATCAGTCTGAGCGGAACGAACAAGGAGAAGCTGGCCGTGATGAAAGACGTCCTGGCCGAGAGTGAGACCGGTTTGAAGGGCATTGCGGAATGTGAGTTCGTGCTCGACACGTTATCGGCTTTAGGACTGCGGAACGCGATGGAACTGGATTTGACTTTGGCCCGAGGGCTGAACTATTACACCGGTTGCATTTTCGAGGTGAAAGCTTTGGATGTGGAAATCGGCAGCATCACCGGAGGAGGCCGTTATGATAACCTGACAGGTATATTCGGTATGCCGGGAGTGAGCGGCGTGGGCATCTCGTTCGGGGCAGACCGCATCTTCGACGTGCTGAACCAACTCGACCTTTATCCGAAGGAGACTGTCACGGGCACGGAGTTGCTTTTTGTGAATTTCGGCGCGGCCGAGGCGGCTTATTGTTTGCCCGTCATGGCGCAGGCGCGTCAGGCCGGAGTGCGTTGCGAGATTTATCCCGACAGTGCCAAGATGAAAAAACAGATGAGCTATGCCAATGCCAAGGCGGTGCCTTTCGTGGCGATAGTCGGTGAGAATGAAATGAACGAGGGGAAGGTCACACTGAAAAATATGGCGACGGGAGAACAGTCGCTCCTGACACCGGACGAGATGATAAATATCATTAAAAAATAATCCTTCGGGGTACAACTTAACGGCCTTTGTTGTTACTTTATAGTCAAACAGCAAAGGCCGTTTTTTATAACCTTTAAAGAAAGGAGATGCCTATGAAAACAAAGTTTACTTTTTTGTGTTGTCTGGCCATGGTTTGGTGCGCTTCGCTGACGGCTCAGACAGAGTTTTCCAAGACGGGGACATGTTGGTATATGCCGTATGAACATGATAATATTTTTGCCCATAAAGGATACCATACAAGAATGGACCTTTATCGTTTAGGGGAGGACACTTTGTTGGCGGGTGAAAGTTGGAAGAAGTTGTATTATAATGAGAGGCTTCAGGGTGTTTTTCGCGAAGTTGGGAAGGAAGTGTGGTATAAGCCGTTGCCTGATGGTACGGGGAGAGCCGTGCCCCGTGTGCTTTATGACTTCTCTATGCAGGTAGGTGACAAATTCTATTATGCGGAATATGGCGTTCCTGGAATCTTCCGTAATGAAGAGGAGGCAGAGGAGTTGGGGCTGGATTTGTCTGTCTTGCAGGAGATGACGGTGACGCGGGCAGATACGGTGGAAGGACGCCGGGTGCTTTACGTGGCGCAGACCAATTGTTTGGTAAATGAAGAACGATGGATCGAGGGAATCGGAAGCGAATGTGGTTTCTTTGAAAGGTGGCGTGAGTTCGCAACAGACGGTTCTATCATTAACACTCGATTGCTGTCTGTGGTTGCCGATGGAAAAACGTTGTATTTCAATGGTGAACTTGTGAAGAATGAGCTGCCGCCGATGCTTTCCGAAAGGATGTCATGGCATCAGGAGGATTATGAGGATTATGAGGGGAAAAAGCATGTACAGTACACTTTGGCAGCTCAGGGTTCTTCTGGGCGTTTCTCGTTGTATAGGAATGGTGAGTTTGTAGGTTTCCTTCAAGAGGCGAACCGGAAAATTTATTGGATGGAAACGTTGGGTGAGGAAACGTGGGGAGAGGACGCTTATCCGCGTGTCTTGGCCTGTTGTTATGACTTTTCGTTGGAAAAAGGGGACGTAGTGGTGCGTGTGAGTACAGTGAACGACCGGGTGACGAATTATGAACCTAAAATAATAGAATATGATACGACTTATGTAACAGGCGTGGACACGGCTGACTATAATGGTATAGCTCGTAGGCGTTTGTACTTAGGAAAGGATTCAAATGAGGTATGGGTGGAAGGAATTGGTTCTCTTCGGGGATTCATGGCATGTGAGTCGCCGATTTATGATGTCAGGACTTGGACTTTATATGCCCGTCATAGGCTTATCTGTTGTTATGAGGACGGGGACGGCCTATATCTCCATCCCGATTATTTGGACTGTACCACTCTGAAAGGAGAAAGCGTGCGCTCAGCCAAGAGTGGCCTGTTGGATGTCCGTGTGTCGGATGGTACGGCTGCCTTCTATTGGACGGGCAGCAGACGGGCAGACAGGCTTTACGTGTATGCGGCTGACGGCGGTAAGGTGGCAGATATCCGCATGGATGGAGGGACAGTCGAAATACGTGGACTGAAACCCGGAATATATTATTACCGTTTGGAATTGGAAGATACGGAAGAGGCTGTAGCCGGCAAATTATTGGTTAGATAGAAGTGCAACTTAAAGACAGAATAAAATGATGGGCAAGCGATTGGTATTGTCGGCGGTTTGTTTATGGGGGAGTCTGATGTCGGTTTTCTCACAGGACGCCAAAGTTTTCGATGCCGACAGCTTTAATGTGGCTGTGACGTATATGATGCCGGTATCTTATCCGGCACGTACGCTTTCATACGGTTACGGAGTGGCATTGCGTAATGATTCCGCTTTTGTGTATTTGCCTTATATGGGAAGGGTGTACCAACCGGCAATGAACGACGACGGCCTGCGTTTCGCCCTTCCGGCGAAGGACGTCAAGACCCGTGATGTGGGCGACAAGGGGAAGCGTGTGGAGTTCAGCGTGCGCAAGGTGCCGGTAGTGTATAAGTTTACCGTGACGGGATACGAGAGCGGAAGGGCGGATATTATCTTAATTCCGAGTAATGCGCAGAGTATTTCGTATAGTGGCTATTGGAACGAGGACATTTGACCTTGAATTCGGGCTCGGCAAGAGCGATTTTCAATCTCAGCCAAACGATTTTTCGTTCGGCTGAGATTGAAAAATCGTTTGGCGCAGATTGAAAACAAGGTGTCTGCCGGGGTGTTGGACGGTTTTTTGCGGCTGTTTTCGGGATGAGGTTGAATTGCGTGATTCAGGTTGGTGGCAGGTGGGAGACGGTCAGTCTGTTGTTTTAGGTCCTGCTTGAAAGTTATTGTATTGTTTTCTACTATCTCAACCGGATTCTTCTTAACTTTGCGTTTGAAGAACAAGACAAAAGGGAAAAATATGAAGACGGAAATGGAAAAGATGCGCAGCGGGGAACTTTATTGCTTCGCCGCGCCGGAGTTGCAAGAGAGTTTCGAGCGTGCTGCCACGCTGTGTGCCCGAATGCGGACGATGACCGTGTACGACGGGAATTACCGGAAGACGATAGAAGACCTGATACCCGGCATACCGTCCACTTCTGTGGTTAACCCTCCTTTTCAATGCGACCATGGCACGGGCATCGTGTTGGGCGAAAATGTGTTTGTGAATTATAATTGCGTGATGCTCGATGCCGGTTACGTCCGCATCGGGAGGAATACGAAGGTGGGGCCTTGTTGCCAGTTTTACACGCCCCAACATCCTATTGATTACATGGAACGTCGCGAACCGAAAGAAACTGCCTATCCCATTACCATCGGTGAAGACTGTTGGTTGGGCGGTGGCGTGGTGGTTTGTCCGGGAGTGACCATCGGGAATCGCTGCGTCATTGCTGCCGGTAGCGTGGTGGTGAAAGATATTCCCGACGATTCCCTTGCGGCAGGCTGTCCGGCCATAGTGAAGAAAAGGCTGAACGGGAAAGCTGGTGCTGAAAAAGAATAGGGGCATTTTAAAGTGTGGTTTTTTAGGCCTTTCAGTGAGAAAGAGTGCGAAAAATTATGAGTTCTCACGAAAAATACATTTCTTTGCAATGTATTTCGTCCGGGTGCCAGATGCCCGGGCGTGAAGCAGGGGGAAACTTCTGCGGGTGAGTGGAAAGGGAAGCAGGCCGGATGAGGGGCTTCCGATGTCTAACTTAAAAATAGAAATAACAAGAACCAGAAAAAGACGTATTTCCTTTGGGGATGTTTGCGGCCAAGCCGTAGCATGCCGTGAAGAAGGGAGGCTGTCTGAAACGGAACAAGAACCATAAATAGAACGTAGTTTCTTATTCTCATCACTCTGAAACCGCCAATTTCAATATCCGGGGATAAGTAAAACGGAGTTCACGCCGCAAGGCGTGGACTGTCTGTGCTTATTAGGATGTGAGGGTGACTTGGCGGTTCCCAGAGTGGTTAGTAAGCGGAAAGACAGTTCTCGCCTTTCTTTTTATCCATTCAAAAAGCCAAGTAAAATTTAATCACATCTAAAAAAGAAACAAATGAGAACAATCAAACATGTAGTGCTTGCCGTCGTGGCAAGCGTGGGGGCGGTGTACGCTGAAGCCGCCGACCGGGAAGCTCCCGTCTTTCCGGATTTTACAACCCTGACACCCGGCCAAGAATATTACTTCTATAATACGGGGGCGGGGAAATTCCTTACTTTGTCGGCGGACAATTATAATGTGGCCTTTGGCGACACCGGTGCAAAAGTCATCGTGACGCAGGCCGGGGAGAACGGTTACAATGTGCAGTTTGTTTCCACGCAAGACTATTTGTACCGTAGTTCGCAGACGGACGTAAGAGGAAATTATTCTTCTGCGTCTTACAGCGCGTGTAACTGGGACATCACGCTTTCCGGGGATACCTATACCATCCAGACGGATGAATCCTCTTCGTATTATAATGCCGACCAGTTCTTAGGATGGGACGGAGGCGAGAACACCATGGTGTATCCCAACTTGCCTTCCACTGCGCACGTGTCTTGGAAACTGGTAGACGGCGATGCGGGGGATTATTATTGCGCCAAACTGAATCTGTATAGCGCCTTGCAGGCCACAGATGGTTACGGCTACGACGTGGAGAAGTTTGAAGCCGTTTATGCGGATGCGGAAAGTACGGTGGAGGAATTGGTTGAGGCCACGAATGTCTTAACATCTTCCTTTGAGCTGACACAGGAGGTGGAAGTTCCCGAATGGTCGGACTATCCTATCTTCTTTGAGAATGACTTGGAGAATCCGTGGGAGGAGTCCAATGGATATATATCAGGAGAAGGTGGAAAACTAACGGCGAAAGTCACAGTGGATGAAGAGTCTACTTTTTCTTATGTGGTGGGTGGACAAATATTGAATGCAAATGAACGTTTGGTTGTTTTGGTGGATGGCGTTCCTGTACGTGAATTTTGGAATGATGAGCAAATATCTTCAGGTCATGATGGGCATCGTTATTTTGAAAAGCTTTCTCCGGGTAAACATACCATAGAATGGCAGTGGATAGCTGAGGGACGTGGGCATTCTGTAAGACTTGAGTATATCGGTGTGGAACGTACCCCGTCCATTGCCGTAAGCCTGTTGGAACCCGGAAGTTTGGGTACGGAGGTACTTTACCATGTCAATCACCTGAATGATGTGCGCCGCTTGAAGGTAAGCGGAAAGATGAACGATGACGACTGGGCCAAGATTTCCATGATGGGCAATCTTTATTCGTTAGACTTAAGCGAAGCGGAGACTTCGAAGATCCCGTTTGAACAATTCCGTTGTACAGACACTTATGGAGATGGTAACGGAGACTGGCCGTTTTTCCATGAAATCAAGCTTCCTCCGACGTTGGAAGTGATTGAGGAAGGAGCCTTTAGATTTACCAATGTAACAGATATCGTTTTTCCGGAAGGATTACAAGAGATAGGAAGATATGCATTTCAATATTCTGTTGTAAAGGAGGCCTTTTTGCCTTCTACGGTTACGAAGATAGGACAAGGTGCTTTTTGGCATTGTCCGTTCTTGGAATCCATATCCCTGCCTGAAGATATTAAGGAAATACCAAGTAGGGTATTTAGCGACTGTGCGGTGTTGGATGACAGCCTGCGCCTGCCGGAAAAGTTGGAAACCGTGGGAGAAGGTGCTTTCAGTTCTCCTAATTTGACGATAACTTATTTTCCTGAAAGTTTGAAAAGCATCGGGCCTTGGGCTTTCTCCGGGATAAAGAACGATACGGTGATTTTGCATTCAAAGGAGTTGGTTTTCCTCAGCAGATCCCCGTTCTCCAACTGTCCCAATCTGGTGTATGCGGAGTTGCCGGTATCTTGGTACCACGTAGACCAAGGGATGTTCGATAATTGCAATAAGTTGGAGACGGTCGTCCTGCGTTCGCCCACCATGGTGGATTGTTCTAATCTGGTGGCGGAATCGTTGAAAAAGCAAGTCACCCTGAAAGTGCCTTCCTATTTGGTCAACTCCTACAAACTGGATGAATATTGGTACACTTACGGGAACATAGAAGGGTTCGGCACGGCCGAAGTGAAGGCTTGGGAAATCTACCAACCTTTGGTCTTGAATGCGCGTGACCGTTTCGAAGGATGCCCCGACATGTCTGTCCGGGGAAGCGGTAGCCTGAAAGTGAATGGCGACACTCCGATGGCATTCCACGACCTTTACACTGAAACCAACGGGAATGACAATAACAATACTGCAACCTTATTGAGTAACTGCGGCGACATGGAGATACAAGGGGACTATGTGCACGGATATTATGTTTCCGGTAACAAGTGGTACTTCATCAGTCTGCCTTTCGATTTCAAAGTGTCTGAGATAGAGCATGCTTCGGACGTGCAAATGGCAGTGCGTTACTACGATGGAAGCTTGCGTGCAGCCGACGGTGCCGGAAACAGTTGGAAGGACTATGACGCAGATACCGTGATTACGGCCGGCACGGGCTTTATCCTGCAAGCTAACAAGGACGCTTGGTTGAACTTCCATGCCTTGGACAACGAAACCAAACAGTACGTCGTGGCCTACAAGGAATTTGCCAAGGCTCTTGAAGCCCATCCTTCAGAAACGGCTTCCGACCAAGGTTGGAACCTCGTAGGCAATCCCTACCAGACGTTCTATAACATCAACCATATCAACTTCACCGCCCCCATCACGGTGTGGAACGTCAGCGCACAGCGTTATGACGCTTATTCCATCATCGACGACGAATATGCCTTGATGCCCAACCAGGCGTTTTTCGTGCAGTGTCCTGAGGAAGTGTCTTCACTTTCTTTCCCGCTCGAAGGGCGGCAGGTGACATCGGAAATCGGTACACAACAAGTCAATGTTCGTCCGGCTTTGCGCGGCATGCCGCTCCCACGTCGACTGATAGATCTGGAATTGCAGGCCGGAGACAAGTCCGACCATACCCGTGTGGTGTTCAACGCGGAACGTACGGAGGGGTATGACATGGCTTGCGACGCTTCCAAGTTCATGAGCATGGACCAGTCTGTGCCGCAAGTGTATTCATTGGATGCGGACGGGACAACGTATGCCATCAATGAGCGTCCCGTGTCGGACGGACGGGTGATGTTGGGCTTCTATGCGCCTCAGGACGGGGCTTACACTTTCGCTCTTTCCCGTGGAGACGGGGATAAGGTTTGGCTGATAGACCATCAGACGGGTTCTGAGACCGACCTCTCCACCGGGGAATACCACTTTACGGCAGAAGCAGGACAGGATGACGCACGGTTTGAACTGAAGGTTGAGGTTGGCGGCGAGACCGGCATCGGTACTGCTGCCAGCGCGAAAATGTCGGTGAAGGCCGTGGACGGGGGACTGTGCCTTGAGAACGCAACCGGCAGCGTGAAGGTTTATACGCCGGACGGGCGTTTGGCACATGAAGGAACGGCCGACGGTGGAAGCTACAGGGTGAGCCTGTCCCGTGGCATTTACCTCGTGCATGCGGCAGGACAAGTGGTGAAAATAGTCGTAGACTGAAAAATGTAGGCTTATGTGTAGTTTTAAATGTATGTCTTTGGGCTTAGCCGGGCTGTTGTGTGGCCTGGCGGCCTACGGGCAAAGCGGTTTTAATCCCGACAGCCCGTCGGAACCCGGCGTGCCTCCCGTGCCGTTGGTGTTGCAGGCCGTGCCGTCGGACGGTGGGCGGCTTTCGGGAGGAGGCCGCCATGTGCCCGGCGAGTCCGTTCGGGTCAGTGCCTCCGCGAACAGCGGTTTCGTATTCGAGTGTTGGACGGACACGGAAGGCAAGCTTTTGTCTTCCTCTTCTTCCTTTAATTTCGTGAAGGGGACGAAGCCCGATACGTTGGTGGCTCGTTTCACCTACTCTCCCGGTTCGCCCTCGGAACCGTCCGACCCTTCCATTGTGCAATATTTCACATTGAGCGTCGTGGCCGGTACGGGAGGGACTGTAAGCGGCGGCGGACGCTACCAAGCCGGTCAGTCCGTACGCCTTTCGGCCAACTGCCAAACGAATTTCGAGTTTGTGCAGTGGACAGATGCCAAGGGGACGGTCGTGTCCACCCAAAAGGATTTCACTTATACGACCAAGGCGGAATCCGAGACACTGACGGCACAATTCCGTTTCAACCCGTCGGCTCCGTCGGAACCGTCCGATCCGGTGCTGTCTCATAATTTGTATTATGAAGCCACGGAAGGAGGCACGGTGTCGGGGGCAAGCCGTTGCCGTGAAGGGGAAAGTACGTATATCAGTGCATACCCGAATACGGGTTACAAGTTCGTGCGTTGGTGGAAAGATGGCGAGCCTTATACGGAGTTACCGTCTTTTTCCTACACCATGGGAAAGGCCGACGTGCATTTCCGGGCGGAATTCGTCTACTGTCCGGACAGCCCGTCCGAGCCTTCCACGCCGGAAGACCTGAAATATGCGTTTTACCTGATGTCGGTGGTGGGCATGCCCGGTACGACCGTGGATTATCCGGTTTACATGAGTACGTTGGACGAATTGCGTGACATGACATTCCAACTGACTTTCCCGGTGGATTTGGTGCCGGACATGGAGTCGGTGGAGATGTCACCGAAAGCGGAAGGATATACCGTCTCGGCTGTGGCGACCTCGGACACGTCTTATGTGTTCACGCTGACGGGAGGCAGGCTTTCTCCGGGCAACGCGAGGATGTTCCAGTTTAAAGTACGCGTGCCGGAGACCTTCCCTGCCGGACAGTCGCGGCAAGTGAAAATCAACCAAGTGTCGGTGACGGAACCCGACGGCAACCATTTGACGGCTTCAACCCGCAACGGCCGGATATATGTGTTCGACCAAGGGGACACCAATGGCGACGGAGTGGTGAACGTGTCGGACAAGATGAACCTGATTACCCATGTGATAGAGGAGGAAACGGAAACGTTCATACCGGAAGTGGCGGACATGAACGGCGACGGGGCGTATGACGTGTCCGATGCCATGGGCGTGATAGAAGTCGTATTGGAAGATGAAAACATAAACAAATGAGCAAGATGACAGAAATGAAAAAGATTGTAATGTTGTGGCTGCTGGCTTTTTCCGTGGTGGCAGGACGTGCGGAGGACGTGATTCAGGTGGTGCCCTTCGAGGCAAAGCCAGGGATGACAACGGACGATATGGCCTGTTTCAGTGTGAAAATGAACAACAGCCACATTTATTGGGCCTTCCAGTTAGATATTTTATTGCCGGAAGGCATGGCGTTGGACAATACCGACGGGCTGAACCCTTTTGAGCTGAACCTTGACCGTTTCCCGCATTCTTCACGCGGTGGCATAGTGACGTTCAAGCATGGAGTGGCTTGGAACCATTTGTCCAACGGATGGTACAGGGTTGTGGTCAGCCCCAATGATGCCACACGCATCAACGGTTATGAAGGGGAAATCATGAAGGTGTACTATCTGACCGATTCAGATATGAAACCGGGGCTGTACCCGATATATGTGAAAGGCACGGTACTGACCATTACCGGGACTTCGGACGTGCAGCCGGGGCCTTCGTCCTCCTACGTGACGGTGGGCGATTCTCCGTTGAAGACGGACGAGAATCCCGACCTTTCATCGTTGACTGGCTATTTGCCTTCGTGGGTGGTGGAAGAGATGAACGCCCAGATGGCCGGAAACAACCGGCTGACGGGTATCAGCCTTACCGGTGCGGATAGCTTGGGACTGGCCCCGTCGTGTGCCAATCCCAATGCATTCTGTTACGTGAAAAAGGAGTGCAAACTGCTGGAACTAACTTCCGGTACGGTCGGGACAAATATCGTCCGGATGGATGGTGAGTCGGGGACTTGTGCGGAGGTCATATTGGATGAGGAATATCCTTTCGCGCTCTCTTGTCCGGTCGATGCGGGGAGCGTTACCTTGCGCCGTGCCCCGTTTGCAGCCGATTGGAACACCGTTTGCTTGCCGTTCGCCCTGTCCTGCCAAGCCGTGCGGGAAGTTCTCGGCGATGAGGCCGGATTATACGGCTTCGATGGCTTGCAGGACGGGAAACTCTGTTTCTCTCCGGTGGAAGGTGGGGAGGCTCATACACCTTATTTATTATATACAACGCAAAGGGAGGCTTCCGGCGAAGTCTTGTTTTCGGACGTTTCGCTGCTGCCCGTTTCCGCACAACCGGAAACGTCAGATGGCGGGGTGCGCTTTGTGGGGAATTATTCGGGACGTATGTCGGCCTCCGGTTTTTATGGAGTGACTCCTGATGCCCGTATTGCCTTGGGAGGCGGACAGGCCGTACTTCCGGGATTCCGGGCTTATTTCGATTTGGCAGGCTCTGTGGCAACTGTCGCGTCGCGTTTGTGGATTAACGGCGTTACGACGACGGTGGATCATCCGGAGGCGGTACGGGTTTCAGGACGTGTCGACGTGTACACGTTATCCGGAACTTGCGTGCGTTCCTGTGTAGAACGTGAAACCGCACTTGACGGGCTTGCGAAAGGGATTTATATTATTGATAATGAAAAAATAATTGTGTATTGATATGAAGAAAAAGTATATGTCACCACGCATGCAAGAAGTGTGGATAGGTGGGAATGCCATGTTGTGTACTTCCGGATTGGTGTCCGGAGAAGGTGGAAGCGTAGATCCGGATGATAATCCCTATGAAGGGGAATTTATGAGTCTGGATGACGATTGGAAGATCTGGTAAGCGTACGGTCTGAATGTAAGGGGTGCAGGGAGAGTCTCGCTGCACCCCTCTTTTTGGTTTAAACTATGGATATAAGAAAATGTTTTGTTGGCTGTCTCATGATAATTCCGTACTTTTGCCCATAAAGGAACTTTTTGATGCAATAATATGGTTTGTCAAGAAATCAAGGACTTTTTGGCGGCGCATGCCGATGCCCGGTATGCTGCTTTTGTGACTTCGTTGATGCCTGGTGCCCGCCCCGTGGTAGGTGTGCGTCTGCCCGTGCTGCGGGCGTTGGCCAAAGAGATTGCCAAGGGAGATTGGCGTACTTATTTGGAGGAGGCTGTGGACGACACGTTCGAAGAAGTCATGTTGCAGGGTTACGTGACGGGGGCAGCTCGGATGCCGTTTGAGGAGCAGATAGACCGCATGACAGCCTATGTGCGTAAAATCAACGATTGGGCTTTGTGCGATTCCCCTTGTTCGGGATTCAAATTCGTACGAAAACACCGTGAGGAGGTGTGGGCATTCTTGCAGCCTTATTTATATAGCGGAGAAGTTTTTTCCCAACGTTTTGCCGTAGTGATGCTTTTGGCACATTTTGTCACGGACGATTTTATCGACCGCGTGCTGGAGGCCTGCGCGGCAGTGCGTCCAAGCGGATATTACGCGTCCATGGCTGTAGCATGGGCCGTGTCTGTTTGCTTTGCCAAATATCCGGAGAAGACGCGTCCGTTGTTGGCTGGAGGGCGGTTGGACGACGAGACGCAAAACAAGGCCATACAGAAAATCGTGGATTCCTTCCGCGTGGCGGAGTGGGATAAATCTTGGGTGCGTACGCTCCGTCGTCCCAAAGAACGGAAATCTTAAACGGAAAATAAGCAAACTGAAATCGAAAAAATGAAACTGAAAATGATAATCGGCGGCTTGGCGGCTGCCGTAGTGGTCTTGACGGGTGGTTACGACCGTCTGCGTGATTATGTGGAACAGTGGACGGGAGACCGCTTCTTACCGGAGGCAACGAACGGACAGGTTTTCGGTAGCAGTCCTTCGTCCGGCACGGAGGATATGGAACCGGGATTGCCGGAATTGGTCCGGGAACGAAACAGCCAAGTGATTCGCCATACGGGTTATACGGTTTCTTATAATGCGGAAACTAAAATACCGAACTGGGTGGCCTGGACATTGACACCCGAACGTTTCGAGGAGACGGTGAGCCGTTACGACAAGTTCCTGCCCGACCCCGAAGTGGCTCATCCCGTGACGACGGAAGACTACAAACGCTCGGGCTATGACCGCGGACATCTTTGTCCGGCAGCAGACAATAAATGGGATGAACAAGCCATGCGCGAAAGCTTTTACATGACGAACGTTTGTCCGCAAGACCATAACCTGAACCGGGGCGACTGGAAAGAATTGGAAGAAGCTTGCCGCGACTGGACGATGGAAAACGGGAGACTGTATGTGGTGGCTGGGCCTGTTCTCTACCGTGGACAGCATCGGCATATCGGCCAAAGCCGGGTTACGGTGCCCGAGGCTTTCTATAAGGTTGTGTTTTGTCCGGAGCCGCTGAAGGCCATCGGCTTTATCTATAAGAATAAGTCGGGTAACCGTCCGCTTGATGCATATGTCAATTCGGTGGACGAAGTGGAGCGCATCACGGGGATAGATTTTTTCCCGTCTTTGCCGGACAGTGTGGAAGAGGCCGTGGAAGCTGTTTACGACCTCGAAGAGTGGCAGATGCCGGAACGTTGACCGTTCAGGTTCGTGGTTTGAGTTTCTTGCGGCGGTGTTCGCGAAACAGGACTAAAAGCTGTTGGAACAGGAACAACGCCCAGAACATGCAAAAGAAACATACGCCGGAGATGGCACTGTCTATTCCCAACGGAGCAAAAGGAATGGCGCAGAAAGAATACAACAAGCAATAAGTCAGAAGTTTGTGCTCGCGGGAGATGCGCCATAGCCGTTTCCGTTTTTTCCGTGAAGACAAGAAATAAATGGTGAGCAGGGTGGCGAACATGAACACTTTGGTCTCCCACAGTTGGGTGAAACCGTCTGCCGTTTGGGAAGACAAGGCGGTCAGGTCGCTCCATGATGACTGTTTCCAGAAGGTGGACTGTAAAAGGCAGAGTGTGGTGCCGATGGCAAACCCTATGACCATTGGCCAGCAGGCCAGGCGAAACAGCCGGTCGCGCTGCAAATAGGACAGTGTGAGGAAACTGGCGCAGAGCGGAATCGTGATGCTGTCGTGCGTATAGCTGCAAAAGATACCCATCAACAACATCAGGAAGTAGCCGTATTTGAAATTTTTATTGGAAATACGGGTATATTGCGAAATGAAGAACGGGACGATGCAAGTGGACGAGAGAGTCATGACGGCTGTTTCGTCTCGGTTGAAAAATTCGTGCGAATCCGGACAGAACAGCAGGACAAACATGGCCGTGCAAAGGATTCCGGTGGCACTTTGGGCGGAGCGGGCGATGTGACCGGTCAGATAGACCAATAGCGTAAACAGCAACGCAGACAACGGATTGATAATTTCCGGCTGCCAGATATAGCCTCCCGTTTAGGGGAGGAAAGCCAGTACGGAAAGGATTATGAGGAATACGGCAAGATAGGTCAGTCGTAGCTTCATCGTTTGTTGCTTTCTGCAAAATTACGGAATATTGTCGGATTTAGCGAATAAAACGGGCGGATTAATGCTTTTTCCTGTATCTTCCCGGAGACATTCCTTTCTCTTTTGTAAATACTCTCACGAAATGGGGGACATCCTGAAATCCCACCAAATAGCAAATCTCGGATACGGAGTTTTGTGAATGCGTCAGCAGGTTGCATGCGGTGTCCAACCGGTATCGTGTGACGAACTGTGAAAAGGTCATGCCTTTGTGACGTTTGAAGTAGGAACAGAACGCGGAGCGGTTCATTCCTATTTCGGTTGCGATGTCGTCTAATGAAATCGGATGGATATAGTGAGCCATGACGTAGGCGCAGATTTGCTGCATGCGCCGCACGTCACGTTCTATCCGCATGGGTTTGCCGACGAATGTGTAGTCTGATGCCGTGAAGAGGATGGGAAGCAACCGGAACATTTCGCATAACCTTCCTAATTCGTCCAATCCATCCATTTTGGTCAGTGAGTGTCGGATAAGACGTGAGCTTGCCGTTCCGAATGTCAATGCTTCGGTCGGGAAGGTCATTCCGGTAAGCCGGTTCCGTAATTCCGGGAAAGTTTCCATACAATTCAATACAAAGGAATGTTTGAAGGCCACCATCCGGTAGTGGACGTGCCCTTTCTCGTCGGCGGACGACGGGGAATAGTTCCAATGGTGGTGCATGGAAGGAGGTATTAAAGTTACATTTCCTTCAGTAAAAGGCAGTAAAGTGTCGCCGGCCATTCTTGCTCCGCGCCCTTGCACCACATAGTACAATTCCCAAGCGTCATGCCGGTGCAACTTTGCCTCGAGTCTCGTATCTATATATTGGTCTATGAAAAAGAAAGAATGATTTTCCGTTTCCGGTAATTCATACGGGATTACCACATCTTCCATATCTGAGATTTTTGTATATGCAAATGTACGACAATTATTTGATACGATAAGGCAAAATCTCCACAATAAAGAACGCTATCTTTGCCATTGTTAATGACAAATAAGTTCAACCTATAAACGAATGACACTATGGATTTTTACGAAGTATTGGAAAGACGTCGCACGTATCGCGATTTCTCTGACCGGGAAGTGAGCGACGAGGTTCTCAAAAGAGTTATCGGTTCGGCATTCAAAGCTCCAACCAACGATCATTTGCGCCAGCTTGAGTTTGTCGTTGTGCGCGGCCGTGAGAACATTGCCAAGGTGATTGCCCCGCTTGCCAAGAATATGGCCGCGTTTAAGGAGCTTGTGTTCGAGGTGGATGAGTCGGGCGACAAGGATAAGATGGCGATGTTTGCCGACGCACTGCCCAAACAACAGAAAATGTTGATGGAGAGCGGGCTGCTTATTATCCCTTTCTTCCGTCAGCAGACACATCCACTGTTGAAGCCCGTGGAACAGAGTTCGCTTAATTACTTTGCCTCGGCTTGGTGCGCGTTGGAGAACATGTTGCTTGCTGCTACCAGCGAAGGGCTTGGGGCTGTATTCCATATTCCCGTGGGCGACGAGGCAGACAAGATAAAGGAAATAGTGAAAGCTCCGGAAGGTTACGAGTTCATTTGTTTGCTGGCTATCGGATATCCTGCAAAGGGTGCTTTCCTTCCTAAACAAAAGGAAATCCGTATCGAAGACAGGATACATGCTAATGCCTGGTGATAATCGTTGAACGAGACGGGACTTTCAACTGTTAAGTATTTGGTTATTGAACACACTTGTGTGACATAAAGCCACAGAAGTAAGGTTGGCAGAAAGTCTGCCGTTTTTCGGGGGTGCGCGCAGTGAAAGTGTGCCAAAGTGTCAGTCCTGAAGCTTTGGCATGTTTTTCGTATGGATTGGAGTAGAATTTTTAAAATGTACAACTATAAAATTTATCCATTATGAGCATTAAACCATTAGCAGACCGTGTGCTGATTGAACCGGCTCCGGCAGAGACGAAGACAGTAGGTGGTATTATCATTCCCGACACCGCCAAGGAAAAACCGTTGCAAGGTACTATCGTTGCAGTGGGTAAAGGTACGAAAGACGAAGAGATGGTCTTGAAGGAAGGCGATACCGTACTGTACGGTAAGTATGCCGGTACGGAACTGGAATTCGAAGGCAAGAAATATTTGATTATGCGACAGAGCGACGTGGTGGCTGTGTTGGCATAATTTTTCGTTTTATACATTAATATATAATAGACAAAAGAAAGGAATAGAATCATGGCAAAAGATATTAAATTCAACATAGAAGCCCGTGAACTGATGAAGAACGGCGTGGACCAGTTGGCCAATGCGGTAAAGGTTACTCTCGGCCCGAAAGGACGTAACGTCATTATCGAAAAGAAATTCGGTGCGCCGCATATTACGAAAGACGGTGTGACCGTAGCCAAGGAGATAGAGTTGGCCGATGCGTTTGAAAACGCAGGTGCGCAGTTGGTCAAGAGCGTGGCCAGCAAAACGGGTGACGATGCCGGTGACGGAACGACCACGGCTACCGTATTGGCGCAAAGTATTGTGAGCGTGGGCTTGAAGAACGTGGCTGCCGGTGCGAACCCGATGGACTTGAAACGCGGTATCGACAAGGCCGTGGCCAAAGTCGTAGAGCACATCAAAGGCCAGGCTGAACAGGTGGGCGATGATTACAACAAGATAGAACAAGTGGCTACCGTCAGTGCCAATAATGACCCGGAAATCGGGAAACTTTTGGCCGAAGCCATGAAGAAAGTCAGCAAGGACGGTGTGATTACCATCGAAGAAGCCAAGGGACGCGACACTACTATCGGTGTGGTGGAAGGCATGCAGTTCGACCGTGGCTACTTGTCGGCTTATTTCGTGACCGATACGGAGAAGATGGAGTGCGTGATGGAGAATCCTTACATCTTGATTTACGACAAGAAGATTTCCAACTTGAAGGATTTCCTGCCTATCCTCGAACCGGCAGTGCAGAGCGGTCGCCCGTTGTTGGTGATTGCCGAAGACGTAGACAGCGAGGCGTTGACTACTTTGGTGGTGAACCGTCTGCGTAGCCAGTTGAAGATTTGTGCCGTGAAAGCTCCGGGCTTCGGCGACCGTCGCAAAGCTATGTTGGAAGATATTGCCGTGCTGACGGGCGGTGTGGTCATCAGCGAAGAGAAGGGCTTGAAGTTGGAGCAGGCTACCATCGAAATGTTGGGTACTTGCGACAAGGTGACTATCTCTAAGGATAACACGACCATCGTCAACGGTCACGGGCAGAGCGAACTCATCAAGGATCGTGTCAATCAGATTAAGAATGAGATTGCCAACTCTACCAGCGACTACGACAAAGAGAAGTTGCAGGAGCGTCTGGCTAAGTTGAGCGGTGGTGTGGCTGTGCTCTATGTCGGTGCGCCGAGTGAGGTGGAAATGAAAGAGAAGAAAGACCGTGTGGACGACGCTTTGTGCGCAACGCGTGCAGCTATCGAGGAAGGTATCATCCCGGGTGGCGGTGTGGCATACATCCGCGCCATCAAGGCTTTGGAAGGCTTGGAGGGTGCCAATGCAGACGAAACCACAGGTATCAATATCGTAAAACGTGCCATCGAAGAGCCTCTTCGTCAGATTGTGGAGAATGCAGGTTTGGAAGGTTCGGTGGTTGTAGAGAAAGTACGCCAGGCTGAAGGCGACTTCGGTTACAATGCCCGTGAGGACAAATACGAGAACATGAAAGCCAGCGGTATCATCGACCCGGCCAAGGTGACTCGTGTGGCTTTGGAGAATGCCGCTTCTATTGCCGGTATGTTCTTGACTACCGAATGTGTCATCTGCGACAAGAAGGAAGAAAAAGCCGATATGCCGATGGGTGCTCCCGGAATGGGTGGCATGGGCGGCATGATGTAAGCCGGACAGTTTACGGAAACCTATTATAATGTGAAAGGGAGAATGCTCACGATGGGGTATTCTCCCTTTTTTATATTTCATCTATAGCAACGGTAGGAACGGTGTGTCGCCGAGGGCGTGGAAAGAAAAAGGACCCGTTTTTCCGGTCTTCTGCAAAAAACTTTATATCTTTGCCCGTACGAAGGCAGGGGACGGGTAGGCATGGCCAATCGGGAAACGATATTTTCATGCGTCTTTGTACTCGTCTTCCATGGTTAGGGTTTTCCAAATAAAAATGAATATAATATGGGATTGGGAAAATGGATAGGCAGTGCGATGGGATTCATGACGATGGGCCCGTTGGGTGCACTGGCCGGTTATTTTATCGGTTCGTGGTTTGACAAGCAAGCTGTAGGCATGCAAGAGGATTTGCAAGCGGATGAGGCGGGGCGAGCCCGCTATGAACAGGGGCAGCGAAACAGCTTTTTGTTTTCGATGTTGGTGATGGCCTCTTACGTGATACGGGCAGACCGGAAAATCATGCACAGCGAAATGGAATTCGTCCGTCGTTTTCTCCGTGCGAATTTCGGGGAGAGCGCGGTAGAGGAGGGGGAACAAATTTTGCTGAAACTCTTCGATGAGGCCAAACGGTTGGACGGTGTGTCTCCAGTGGCGTTTCGGGATATGATTTTCGATTGCGGCAGACAGATTGCTGCACATCTGAACTACGGCGAGCGATTGCAGTTGCTGAATTTCTTGGTAAGGATTGCGCAAAGCGACGGGAACGTATGTGCGGAAGAGATAACGGCGTTGCGTGAAGTGGCTTTGGCCATGGAGTTGTCAGCCGGAGAGGTGGATTCCATGCTCAATTTGAAAGGCGAATCTTTGGCAGATGCCTATAAAGTACTGGAAATAGAGCCGTCGGCCACGGACGAAGAGGTGCGCAAGGCTTTCCGCAAATTGGCTCTGAAACATCATCCCGACCGCGTGGCGACGTTAGGAGAAGATGTGCGGCGGGCTGCGGAAGAGAAATTCCAGCAAATCAACAATGCGAAAGAACGTATTTACAAAGCGAGAGGTATGAAATGATTAACCTGATAAGCAATATAGGATGAAACTAAAGCGAATTTTGATTTTTTGTGTATGGGGACTTGTGATGGTGGCATCGGTAGGTGCCCAGTCTTTGGAACGTATTACTCCGGGTCAGGAATGGCCGGACCGGAAGGGGGAACACATCAATGCCCACGGGGGCGGCCTGTTGTTCCATGAAGGTAAGTATTATTGGTATGGCGAGAACCGGCCTGCACGCGGGTTTACCACCGAAGTGGGCGTAGAGGTCTATTCTTCTTCCGACCTGATGAATTGGGAAGACGAAGGAGTGGCTTTGGCTGTTTCCGAGGAGGCCGGGCACGACATAGAACGGGGCTGTATCATGGAGCGTCCCAAGGTGATACGCAATCCTAAAACAGGGAAGTTTGTGATGTTGTTCCATCTGGAACTGAAAGGGAAGGGCTATGCGGCCGCCCGTGTGGGCTTTGCCGAGAGCGATTCTCCGGTGGGGCCGTTCCGGTTTATCCGTTCTTTGCGCCCGAATGCAGGCAAATGGCCGACGGACTTTTCGCGCCGTGACATCCGAAAAGCCAAGAAACTGAAGGAAGCGGACTATAAGGAATGGTGGACGCCGGAGTGGCGTGAAGCGATTCGTGAGGGGTTGCTTTTGGCGCGCGACGTACCGGGCGGACAGATGAGTCGGGACATGACCGTGTACGTGGACGATGACGGTAAAGCCTATCATATTTATTCGGCAGAGGAGAACCTGACGTTGAACTTGGCTGAACTGACGGACGATTATTTAGACTACACCGGACGGTATGTACGTATCGCGCCGGGCGGGCAGAACGAGGCTCCGACCATTTTTAAGCATGACGGCGTGTATTGGATGATTACGAGTGGCTGTACGGGTTGGGCACCGAATGAAGCCCGCATGTTCAAGGCCGCTTCTTTGTGGGGGCCATGGGAGCAGCTTCCTTCTCCTTTTGTAGGGAAAGATGCCAAGAAGTCTTTCCATACACAAGGTACGTATATTTTTAAGGTAGAAGGCACGGAGGACGGTTTCGTGTTCATGGCCGACCGTTGGAATCCGCAGAGCCTGAAAAATTCCCGTCATATATGGTTGCCGATAGACTTTGAAGCCGACGGTACGCCGGTCATCCGTTGGGTGGACAGTTGGTCGCTGAAAGATTTAAAATGATGAATATGATGAGGACTTTGGCTTGGTTCTTTCTTATGTGCTGCTGTGTTTCCTGTTTTCAACGTGCCGGGCAGTCGAAAGAAAACCGGAGGACTATGCAAACCAGTCATGAGGAGAAGCCGTTGAAACCGGAATCGAATAAGACCGATGTCGAAATGGATTCTGTGGACGGAACGGAAGTTGAAGATGAGTTTGACGAGTTGCATGCCGGACTGTTAAAATTGCCTTGCAACGACGGGCAGGGCACCGATACGGTGTATCATTATCCCACGGGGAAAAAAGTAAGGATTGGCAGGCACTGCGGACGGACATTGTATCTGGAGTTAGGTGAGTTTTATGACGAGAACACATACGGCGGGGCTAAAGTTTATTGGGGTGACTCTTTGATTTATGCCACGGACTTGGAGATTGATAACGATTGGCAGACATGCCATGTGTATTCCGTCCCGAAGTCGGAAGTCACGTATGTGTTGTTGATGATTAATGACCGTCCTTCACCCAATATCTGGTACATCTTGTACATGAACGGAGAGCACATACATTTGGTGGATTCAGTGTTGGCAGGCAACGATTACATAGAAGGAGGAAGTTATTTCCACGATTCGGTGATTTACGGTGACATAGACAATGACGGTTGGATGGAAGTCGGCGGGAAACACTGGACGGAGTATTGGGCTGATTCCATGACTTATCAACCGTGCTATATTTACCAGTTGGGAGAAGAGCTTGAAATGGATTCATTGGCTTCAATCGAAGAAACCAAGAAAGCATACGATGGAATGTTTATCGGGTTTGAACCGGCTACGGTGTACAATCCCAATGAAAAACAACATGTGAAATAGGAGTGGAGGATTGATATACCTGATACGTTATCAACGGAATATAAAAATCCATATCATACTTTTAGGGAGTAATGATATGGATTTTTTCATTATAATGGTTGAAAAACGGCTGGTCGTATTCTTCCAACCTGTTGTCTTAACCAAAGGTATTCCGACTATTTTTTTAACTTCATCAATTCCTTGGTGGCTTTTTTCAGTATTTGGGGGTCGCAGGTCGTGTCCAATGTCGTTTGTGCTTTTTGTAGCAGTTTACGGCGTTGCTCCAACTGCTTTAAAGTGAGTGCCGGAACCGGAATCTGGCGAATGTCATTCACCGCAATGCTCAACTCGGACCATGCTTCCAACCGTTCCCGTTCGGCCTGCGTGATGTGCATGACAGAGCCGTGGCGCGGGGTGAAGTCGCCGTGGGTCTTCGTGTTTTGCACGAATGTGAAGTCTTTCAGGTTCGTGCTCTTGCAGAATTGGTAGAAACCCTGTGCGTAGCAATCGTACATCAGGACATACTCGTCCGAACCGATGAGGGGGAACACGCTGGAACCTTCCACCGGATATTGCCCCTCTTTTTGCAGGTGCCGCCATTCGATGGTGTAGGGGCCGGTGGGTCGGGGTGCAGTGGCACGCATCACGCCCTGCCGCGTGCGGAATCCTTTGTTCATGACCGAGCGGCCCTCGTCTTTGAAGAACAGCACGTATTCTTTCGCTTTCGGGTTATATACGATGTCCCCGTCTATGGCGGCCGTACCGAAGTCGAACAGCAGTTTCGGCTCCGTGATGTCCGTGAAGTCTTCGTTCACGTAAGAGTAGAACAGCTTGAAGTAAGGCTGCTTGAAGTTCGGGTCTTCCGTAGGATACTCCCAGTCGTGCCGCCCGATGGAGTAATAAATCATATATTTCCCGGCCTCGTCGTCCCAGATGATTTGAGGTGCCCAAACGGCATGCAGGTTCTCGCGGTCGAATCCCGTCAGGTCGGGGAAACGGGTGGGGAAGTCGATGGCCGTGTGTTGCCAATGGATGAGGTCGGTGCTCTTCATCAGGATGAGTCCGTCGTTGCTTTGCCAACCCTCGTCCGAGCGCATGTCCGTCATGACCATATAAAATGTTTTCCCGTCCCGTCCTCTTGTGATGTACGGGTCCCGTATGCTTTTCTTCAGGGCGATGGTGTTCGAGGCCACGACCGGACGCCCTTGGTTGAGGGACGTGTAGTTATATCCGTCGTCGCTCAAGGCATAACGTACTTGTTCGCCGTATGGGGAATTGTTGGAGAAGAAGGCGAAGAGGTAACTGCTGTAAGGAGAAGGCTTGGCCGTTTGTGCCAACACTGGTGTCATGGCCCCGAGGGTGGCGGCCAACATGCCGGTCATCATTCGTTTTTTGAGTTTCATGATTAGGTAATGTTTGAGTTATGTTGTATATGTGCGGGCAAAGATAGGCAGAATCGGCCGATAAAGGAAGTTTTTACAGGGGCTTTTCGCACGGTGTGGCGAGAATGTGGCATTTTTTGCGTTATGCCTGATTGCCCGTCTCGTCTTTTTTTTGTCACTTTGTGACCGATACAATGAAAACTAATCAATGTGATGAAAAGAATTTTTTTTTGTGGGATGCTGGCGGTTCTGGCGGCCGGACAGGCAAGTGCCGATGTCGTGCCGGAACAAGTCAGTTGTGTGGTGAAGCCTTTGTATGGGTATAGACAAGACCGTTCGCCGGGACGTATCGTTGCCGTGCGGTTGAAAGGCCCCGAATTGAAAGGCGAAGTCCGTGTGGATGTGGCGTACAAGAAACTGAAGGAGACTTCTACCTTCCGTGTCGATGCGAAGGACTCGGCGGAAGTGGAAATCATGTTGCCTTCCGCCTTGCCTATGGACAAGGCCGCGAGCGTTTCGCTGACGGTGTGCGGGACGGAAAAGAAAGTGAAGACGAAAGTCACCGTGGAACCGATGCGGCATTGGACGGTGTACCTTTACAACCATTCGCACGTGGACATCGGTTACACGAACACGCACAAAAACGTGGAGATGTTGCACAAGACGAACGTGTGGGAAGGCATGAAACTGGCCCGGGAAACAGCCGGACATGTGGACGGTGCACGCTTCGTGTGGAATCCCGAGGTGACTTGGCCGATTGAACGCTTGTGGATTTCAGAACCGGAGAAACGGGATGAGGTCATTGCGGCTATCAGGCGAGGCGACCTTTGTGTGGACGCCAGTTATGTGAACCTGAATACGAGCATTTGTTCGGATGAGGAGTTGTTTCATGTATTCAAGTTCTCGCGCGAGTTGCAACGGCTGTCCGGCGTGCCTGCTGATGTGTTCCAGCAGTTCGACATCCCCGGCATTTCCTGGGGACTGGTTCCGGTCATGGCACAGGAGGGCATCAAGTACGTCATCTCGTGGCCGAACACCGACCGGGGCGGCAACGCACACTCTCGGAATATAGACGGCATGCCTTTCTGGTGGGTAGGCCCCGACGGCCATTCCAAGGTGTTGTTCCTGCAACCGGGCAAGTATTCCAACAGCGGCAGCATGGACAAGGGGAACACGACCGGGCGGCCTTGGTTCGGCCAACGAGACCCGCGTAAGGTTCCGGCACGCATCCGGATGGGGAGTGCCAATGTAGACTTTACGGGCAAGCTCGTGGAGTTGGAACGTGACCATTACCCCCTCGATTTCATCGTACTCTCTTGGACATTGTGGGACAACAGTCCGGTGGATGCCGATGTCCCCTACGCCGTGAACGAATGGAACAAGAAATATGCTTATCCGAAGATTGTCATCAGCGGCGGGCATGAAATCATGGCGCGGTTGGAAAAAGATTATGGCGACCGCCTGCCGACCGTGACGGGAGACTATACGGAATACTGGACCGACGGGTTGGGTACGGCTGCCAGGCTGACGGCCATTAACCGCCGTAACAAGGAGAGAATCACGCAGGCGGAGACCGTGTGGTCGATGTTGGCAGGGGGAGCTTGTGCCCCGCGTGACGATTTCGATGAAGGTTGGCGTTATATCATGATGGGTTCGGAACATACTTGGGATTTCGAGAATCCGTGGGAACCTTATTTCCATGAAGCCATCGGAAAGGTGAAACAATCTTATTTCCAGGAAGCGGAAGCCCGTTCGATGGCCTTGTTGGACGAGGCGTTGGGATTGGCCACGGACAAGTCCAACGGAGCGTTGGGGCCGCGCGAAGGGCCGTCGAACGGCGGTATCGCCGTGCTCAACACGCAGTCGTGGCCGCACGGCGGGTTGGTGACGCTGACGGCCTCCGAGAGCCAGAAAGGCAACAAGGTGGTGGACGATGAGGGGAACGCCGTGCCTTCGCAACGTTTGTCTACCGGCGAACTGGTGTTCTGGGCTTCGGACGTGCCCGCTCTGGGCTCGCGCCATTATCGTGTGGTGGAAGGCGATGCCATGCCGAGCGATGCCTGCAAGGTGGAAGGCTACACGTTGGACAACGGTTGCGTACGTGTCACGATAGACGGCAAGACGGGAAATATCTCGGCCTTGACCCGTGCCGGAGAAGATTACAATTATATCGACGTGTCGGTGGACGGGGGTGCCAATTCGTGCAGTTGGCTGCCGGCCAACGAAAACAAGCCCGAGGCCGACAAGGTGCAGGCCGTCACGGTGACCGAGCAAGGCGGCTTGGTGGTGGAATTGAAAGTGGAATCCACGATGAAAGGCTGCCGTTCGGTGACGCGTACCGTCCGTCTGGTGGCCGGACAACCGTGGGTGGAGACCACCAACGTGGTAGACAAGCTGCCGTTGTTGGACAAAGACGGCATACATTTCGGTTTCGGTTTCAACGTGCCGCAGGGCGTGACGAAGGTGGACATCCCTTGGGGCGTGATGGAAATGGAGAAAGACCAATGGGCGCAGGCCAACCGCAACTGGATAGCCCTGCAACGTTGGTTGGACGTTTCTAACGACACGCATGGCGTGACTTGGTGTGCCTTGGATGCCCCCTTGTTCGAGTATGGCGACCGCACGGCCAACATTTCGTTGGGATGGGGCGGACAAGGGCCTTGGCTGACCCAGTTGGAATCGTCTTCCACGGTGTATTCCTGGGCGATGAACAACCATTGGCACACGAATTTCCCCCTGACGCAGGACGGGCCGGTGGCTTTCCGCTACCGTATCCATCCGCATGGCGGATATGATGCCGTAGCCGCCAACCGTTTCGGTTTGGAGCAGGCGCAACCGTTGGTGCATGTCACTGCGGACAAGAACCCGGACGTGAAGCCCGTTGTGGCGGTAGACAACCGTGCCGTGTACGTCACCGTGCTGAAATCCACGGGGAAAGACGACGAGATGATTGTCCGTTTGCGTTCCGTGTCGGACAAGGAAGAGACTGTGGCTTTGGACTTCCCGGCCCGCCGTCCGTCGTCCGTGTCGCTCTGCCCGCTCGAGGAGCAGCCCGGGCAAGCCGTGGAGGGGACGCTGACGATGAGACCCTACGGCATGGCCACGTTGAAACTCGCCTTCTGACGACGGGAGCATGGGAGGCTTCCGGACTCTTCCGACAGCGTGCGGTACGGGCTTCCGTCCGTGGATGGATGCTTGTAAAGAAAATGCAGGTTTATCACGGAGCTGAATTTCAGTTGTTTAAGCCTTTGAAAAAAATCTGCGGCAAACGGAAAATCGTTTGCCGCAGATTGGAAAATCATTCGCAGCAGAACGGAAAACGTTTCTGCGCCGAATGATTTTTGTATATAAGTTTCTGTTTATTCTCCTCTCCGTTTGGCCGGTTTGATGTCCAGATTGTAGGCAAGGCGCAGCATGGCATAACTGGGGATGACGTTGCGCCACGTCTCGTAGCGTCCCTGTCCGTTCAGTGTCTGGGTGACGTTGGAAAGCTGCCCGAGGATGTCGAAACCGTCGAGGGAGAGCGTCACGCGGTTTTTGAAAAGTTTCTTCGACAGGGTGGCGTTCCATACGATGTCGTCCGTGTTCATGCTGCTTTCGCCGTAGCCCCTGCGGCTGTACAGGGTCAGGTCGGTGTTGAATTGCAGGTCCCATGGCAGTTCGGCCTGTGCTATCAGGCCGTAATTGTAGTCGTAAGTGTTGAGGGGCGTGAAGTCTTCCCGGCTGCCGGTCAGGTAGTTCCACGTGCAGCGGGCTTTCACGCCCACTTTCACGTCCTTGGGGAAGGCATATTCCATGTTGAGGCTTCCGCCCGAGTTGTAAGTCTGCACGGTGCTGCGGCGCGGTGCCATGCCGTCCGTCACGCCGACGAGGTCCACCGAGTTGTAGAGCCGCGACCAAAGTCCGCTGTTCAGCGTGAGGCGGCGGGCTTTGTCGAGCGGCATGGAGTAGTTCACGTTGCCGCCGATGTTGTAATTTCCGTTCACGTTCTCGGGGCGGTAGGTGCGCACGCCCGTCGCCTTGTCGTACACGTATCCCTGTGCCACGGCATCCTGCGTGATGGAGTAGCTCCAGTAGGTGTTGAAGTAGCGTTGCTTGCGGTTGCTGTTCAGGTAGTAGTACACGGAGACGTTGTGTTGGTGCGAGTTTTTCAGTCCCGTGTTGCTCAGGCGGATGTTCAGCGGGTCATCCGTGGAACGGATGTCGATGAACGAGGTCATGGACGGGAAGGAGACGCTTTTGTTGTAGCGGATGTCGATGCCCCGTTGGAAGTTGTGCCACCGGCCGTAGACCCTGAAACTCGGCTCGAACATGACATGGCGGCAGCTGACGGTGGTATCCAACCGTTCGCGTTGGTAGTCCAGCGTCTGCCATACGTACATGAGCGGCAGACGGGCTTCCACGTACCACCAGGTGCCTTCGCCCGATGTCCGGGGCTTGCCTTCCCATTTGGCATAGAGGCTTCCCCGGTGGGAGTAATCGGTCAGGTAAGACCAGTAGCTGTTGGGGGCATCCAACGTCTGTTGCAGGAGTTCCGCCTCGGAGGGCAGCATGCCTAAGGGATGGTCGCCGTCTTCTCCCCAACCGGCCAGTTCGTCGAGCCGGTAGAGTTCGTAACGTTTGGTATTGTCATGCCAATGGTAGTTGTAGCCCGGTGCTACGGCCAAGTTGTGCGGGAACCATAGCCAGTATTCTCCTCCGGCGTTGAGGTTCAGGTCGCGTATGGGGCCATCGTCGTTGGTATATTTGTTGCGGTAGTCCGTCTGTCCGCCGCCTGCCGGATAGTCCAGCCGGTAGTGTTCGTACCACCTTTGTTCGTAATCGTTGTACCGCACATTGGTGTAAAGGTTCAGGTTGTCATTGCCGAGTCCGGTCTTGATGGCGGAGTATGCGCTGAAGGCGGCGTTCGTCTTGTTGCCCTTGTTGCTCTGGTCGGTCTTGGAGCGGTTGATGGCGATGCGGCGCATGAGGTCGCCGGCTTCGGGCGAGGCCAGGCTGTCCAGCAGGTTGCCGGAGGCGTACGGTTCGGGGTCGGTGTTGAACGTACCGGAAAGGTAAGTGTTGCGGTCGTCCCATTTGCCCCAGTTGAACGACGGTTGCAAGTTCAGGAACACCTTGTCCCAAGTGAACTGGAACGTGTGCGAAGTGTTGAACCATGTTTGGCAGTAGAACTGTTCGTGTGCCTCCTTGGAGTAAGTGTCGCCGTCGGGCAGGAAGTTCACGCCGGTGGTCTGCGAGCGCACGTCCGTGTCGTAGTGCATGTAAGATGCGCTTCCGTTGAGTTTGTACTTCCCGTCCTTCTCGTTCACCATGTAGTTCACTCCGAAGTTCTTGTTCGAGCGCAGTCCTCCGGTCAGTTGCGCGGGAGACCATTCGCCGTTGTAGCCCGGTTGGCGGTTCTCGTTCATGTTGTTGAAGTTGGCAAAAGCCGAGAAACGCGTGTGGGGCGTGAACCGCAGGCCGAAAAGTCGGGCGCGGTAGCGTTCCTCCGTGCCGTATGCCCCTTCGGCGTTGGCTAGCCATCCCACGGAGTATTCCCGTTTCAGGCGTACGTCCATGACCAGTTCCTCGTCACCGGTTTTCCGTCCGAGAAATTCGCTGAGCTTTCCGTCTTTGTCGTACACTTTCACATCCTTGACCGCGTAGGCAGGCAGGTTCTCGAGCATGACGGAAGGTTCGCCCTTGAAGAAATCCTCGCCGTTGAGCAGCAGGTTTTCCACGTAACGCCCGTTGACGAGGATGCGCCCGTCGTCTTTCAGTTCCACGCCCGGCAACTGGCGGATAAGCGCGTCGAGCATGGAGCCTTCGGCCAGTTGGAAAGCGTCGGCATTGTAGACCACCGTGTCGCCGCGCGTGTATATCTTTACCTTCGTGGCCTTCACGGTCACTTCCCCTAACGCCTTATGCTTTATGGCTTTCTCCAAGTAGACATCCGCGATGAAGCGTGCCACTTCCCTGCGGCGGAACGTGAAAGAGTCCACGGGCACGTCCTGCGTCTCATACCCTTCGGCCTTGAAGCGCAGGATGTAAGGCTGTGCCGGACGTTTCTCCATATCGAAGAACCATGCTCCTTGGCGGTCGGCAATCCGGTTGTTTTTGGGATTGCGCATGGAGTCGAGGGTGACGTATTGCTTGTCCATAAGTTCCACTTTCACGTCGTGGAGGCGTTGGCGCGTGACGGAATTGAACACGCCGCCATAGATGACCTGCCCCATGGCATCGAAGCTGGCAAGGGACGAGAGGAGGGCTGCAAGGGCGGAAGGAGGTTGAAGAAAAATTTTCTCATTGTTATGGATGATTTTAGGTTTGTCAATCATGGTTTTCGTCATGTTCTTCTGTTTATATTACGCAGAAGTGCTTGTTTTGTGATACTCCAAAACCATTTTTTTTTGATAATGTCTTATGGCTTTGCCGTTAACACTCTTTATGTCAGCTTTGAAGGGCAGGAAAGGGAAAAACGTTACATTTGCAAAAATATATGGCAATAAAGTCTACGCTTATGGCAAACTATATCCGTTTTGATTGGGCGATGAAACGCCTGTTGCGCAACAAGGCTAACTTCGGGGTGTTGGAAGGCTTGTTGACCACGCTTCTGGATGAGAAAATCACCATCAGCCAGTTGTTGGAGAGCGAAAGCAATCAGGAAGACGAGTTCGACAAGTACAACCGTGTGGATTTGTTGGCCTTGGATTCCAAGGGGGAACTGATACTCATCGAGGTGCAGAACAACAATGAGTACGCTTATTTTCAGCGCATGTTGTTTGGCGTGTCGAAGTTGGTGACGGAATACATCAACCGTGGCGAGGGGTATGAGAACGTGCGCAAGGTATACAGCGTGAACATTGTTTATTTCTCCTTGGGGCATGGGAAGGATATCGTGTACCATGGCAAGACGGAATTTCGCGGCATCCATGAGAACGACATACTGGAGCTGACTCCTTTCCAGCGGCAGACCTTTAAGGTGGATGCCGTGAGCCAACTTTATCCGGAGTATTATATCCTGAAGGTGAACGACTTCAACAAAGTGGCCAAGACCCCGTTGGAGGAATGGATCTACTATTTGAATACGGGTGAGATTCCCGAAACAGCCCACGCCCCCGGTTTGGCGGAGGTGCGCGAACGCCTGAAGGTGGACGGGATGACAAAAGGCGAGCGCGAGGCTTATTACCGTCATCTGGATAACATCGTCATTTTGCGCAACAATATTTATACGGAACGTGCCGAGGGGCGCGCGGAAGGTCGCATGGAAGGGCGTGCGGAGGGCCGCATGGAAGGGCGTGCCGAAGGAGAGCATGCCAAGGCTTTGGAGATAGCCCACAGGTTAAAGGCCATGGGATTGTCCGTGGATGCCATTATCGGTGCCACGGGGTTGTCGGCGGAAGAAATAGAGAAAGCCTGATAACCCCTTGTTTCCTAATCAATAGAAAGTCCCGGTCGCCTTTCACAAGGCGGCCGGGACGGATTAACTTATTTCTGGTTTGCTTGTGCACACGTACACGTATTTATTTTTTTCATGTAGTCGAATTTCCATACAGGGTCTTCTTCCGCCCAAGCACGTGGGAGCACGCCCGTACCGTTGGTTGAACCTTCCACCCTGACGAGGTAAAGATTATTGCCTTTTAGTGCGGCTCCCATGTACATGGGGCGACCGTTGCTTAGGCGGACACGGACGGCCACTTCATGGTATTGCCAATATACATCGTTGGTGGATACGAGCAAAGGCACCTTTTTCAGGTATTTATGGAATAAATCATAGAAGCGGGAATAATCGCGCTCATTACAACGGGGGACGACGTACTTGACCCCGTCGGTTCTCCGTCCTCCTCTATTGGGTCCTTGTATAAGGCAGATGATGCGTACGAGGTTGCCCTGATAGTGTACATCTTCTTCTTTTGTGCCTTTACGTCTTGCATAGGCGTTGAAAAGAGAATCGAATTCGGTCACGATGCTTTGGTCGGGGACAGGGTCGCTTTTCTCATCTATCAGTTGGTTCATGGTTTGATAATAAAAATACACTCCCTTTGTGTCGGCTTCGAACGACAAGTATTCCATTTGTCCGTTGATGTCAGAGGGCAAGGTCATGATATATTTTTTCTGTTGCACGTGTTGACTGTCGGTCGTTTCCGTGTACTTGTGGAACGTGCGCATGCCGTCCAGTTGTTGGAACATGGCATCAATTTCGGGTTTGAATCTTCGGTATTCTTCTTCACTCTCATACCAATGGTTTACCCAATATTGGGCACCCGTTAGCCAACGGTTGGTTTGGTAGCGTTTGGGGAACATACTGTCCAATTGGTGGTACAAGTTCATGACCGTAGGGTTTTCCTGATAGAATATTTGTGCATGGCTCGAGGTCGTGGAAGCTATGATGGCTATCGTCATCCATAGCAAAGGTTTAATACACGTTTTCATAAGGCGGGATGTTTATTTCATATTGTTTGGAAAATTCGTCCATTCTTCTTTTCTGCTTTTGGAACTCGGCCTGAATGTCGGCCAAGTGTGGCATGGTCTGCTGTCGGGCTGCCGTGTCCGCGTCTTGTAGGGCGGTGTCGGACAGGGGGATTGAGGCCGTTTCGGTGGAGGACGTGTCCTGCCCTGTAGAGAGGGCTGCCCACATTTGTCCTTTTGGGTGGCTTGCGGGGAGGACAATCGTGTCCCGGACTGTGATTATTTTGGCGGTCAACGCAGTGGGTACTGGCTTTTCGATGAATACCGTATCGGTTTTCCACTTTACTTCCGTGAGGACGGTAGGGGGTATGGGGATGGAATTTGTAGGCTGTGCGGCTTCCTTTCGCGAGACGGTGGTACCTAAGAAAAAACATGCGGCTGCGACGGAAGCTGCCGCTATCCAACGTACGGCGATGTGTCCTGTGCGACGTATACGCTTCGGTTGCGTCGGAGGAACGGTCTGTAGGGCGGAGGAGCCGGGAATTTCTTCCAATGGGCATGACTGCATCCACCTCTCCTGTTCTTCTTCCGTGAAAGAAGGTTCGCCTTCGTCGAACCGGTTGAACATGGTTTTGAAGTCGGCAAAATCCTTGTCGGCATCCGGTGAACGGAAATACTCCGCCAACAGGGCTTCTTCTTCCAACGAGGTCTTTCCCTCCATGTAGAGGTCAAGCCATCGTCTGATTTCTTCTTTGTTTGTCGTCATGTTTAATCTCTCCTTGCCTTTAGTTGTTCCATCATTTGTTTCCTTGCCCGTGACAATATGGTGCGGACTACGCCTTCCGTTGCTCCGATGATACGGGCTATCTCGCCCATTTCCAGATGTTCCACCTGACGCATGCGGAGCACGGCCCGGTATTTGTCCGGCAGGTTCCGAACGGCACCGCGCATCCATTCCGCATTTTCACGGTCTTCCATCATCGCCTGTGCGCTTCGCTGTCCGTCGGGCGCGTCATGCCCCGTCAGGCTTTCGTGCGGATGGGTTTTGAGTCGCCGCAGGCGGTCGATGCAAAGATTACGGGTGACGGTCATACCCATGGGAGCAATGTTCTTTTCCCGGTCGATCCGGTCTCGGACAAGCCAAAGTTTGAGCATGGCTTCTTGTACGATGTCTTCCGCCTCGTCCTCATCAGACAGATAGAAACGTGCGATGTCTACGAGTTTGCCTCGTAGCATGGATGCCGCTATTTCAAATTCTGTCTTTTCCATGAGGTTAATGTTACAAGGGGCAGAACCGTTTCCGGCAATTAGGACGTGGCCGTTCTTTCCCTTTTTATAAAGAATACGCAGAAGCCGCTCTTTTGTTTCATCGGATGATGTTAAAGAATGTAATAAAAAGAAAGTGGGAAGGCTGAGCAACAGAATGACAGAAGGAGAACGTTTCCCGTATGTAGATATTTAGAAGACAGAAGAACAAAAGAACAGAAGCCTGAAAAATGCTTTCCGTAAGGAATCTTATGTCCTTATGTTCTTCTGTCCGAATCATTTTCCCAAAGGAAACATGTCCTTATGTTCTTTTGTCTAAATCATCTTCTCATAAGAAACATGTTCTTCTTTCCGAATCGCATTCCGTATGGAAACAAGCATGTTTGTCATTCATTCTCGCTTTCATTCATAAAAGCGTGTCCGGTTCATTCCCGAAAAGTCTCTTGTATTCGCTTTCAAAATTGGGCGTGAAGAATCCTTTTCCCATCGCTTCATGGATTTCCGTTGTGTTCCAGAAACGTCCGCCATCTGTTTCCGCACTGGGACGTATTTCCCCGTCGTAAGTACAACGGTGGGGGAAGACTAATTCACGTTCGCGGTCGGATTCAAATACATAGTGGGGGAGACGTTCGGGAGTGAAGCCGGTGAGGCAGAGTTCTTCTTCCGCTTCGCGGCGCAGGGCCATCTCTACGCTTTCGCCCAAGTCCACGTGTCCTCCTACGGCCGTGTCCCATCTTCCCGGTTGGATGTCTTTCCATTGCGGACGCTTTTGCAGGTAAAGTTCGCCCCGGCTGTTGAACACATGCAAGTGCACCACGGGGTGAAGGCGTTTGCTGCCATTGTGGCATTCGCCGCGTGTGGCGGCTCCGATGATGTTCCCCTCTTCATCCACGAGGGGAAACATCTCTTCCCGGTTATCTTTTTGTGTAGCTATCATGAGGCTTTGCGAGGTTTAAGGGATGAGCAATGAGCTGTCACCGTAGCTGAGGAAACGGAAATCGTGGGCGAGGGCATAGTCGTAAATCGTGCGCCAGTCGCCGTGCACGAAAGCCGAGACGAGTAACAACAGTGTACTTTGCGGCTGGTGGAAGTTGGTGACCATCATCCGCACGATATGGTATTCGTATCCGGGAGCTATGATGATTTGCGTACTGGTGTGCAGGGCTGTCAGCTCGTGGCGGTTCAGATAATCCCATACGTTTTGCAGGGCTTGCATTGTGGTGAGTGCTTCCGGACGTCCGTCGTCGGGGCTTCTGGAGGGGCGTGTCCGGGCGGCATACTCGTAAGGCATCCACTGCGGCACGTGGAGTTCCTCCTCCGATGCGTCGGGATTTCCGTCCAATGCCACACCTATATAATACAGGCTTTCGAGGGTGCGCACCGAAGTCGTGCCCACGGCAATGCATGCGCCGCCGTGCGCCAACAGTTTCTCTATCGTGCTGCGATGCACGCAGATGTATTCCGTGTGCATCTCGTGCCCGGCTATTTCTTCGCTTTTCACCGGTTTGAACGTGCCCGCCCCGACGTGGAGCGTCACTTCCTCGCGGTCGATGCCGTGGGCATCCAAATCGGCCAACACGCGTTCGGTGAAATGGAGCCCGGCCGTGGGGGCAGCCACGCTGCCTTTGATTTTAGAGTACACCGTCTGGTAGGTCGTCTTGTCGCTTTCCTGTGTCTCGCGGTTCAGGTAGGGCGGGATGGGCAGTTCGCCCACGGCTTCCAAAATTTCAGCCCAAGTCGTTTGTTCGTCGTCCCATTCAAAGTCAATCCAGTGGCTGGTGCCACGATTCTCGCCCCGGGTTGCCTTCAGGGTGATGCTGCGTCCGCTGATTTCCACGGGGCGGGATAAGCTACCGCTTTTCCATTTTTTCAGATTGCCCACAAGGCAAAGCCAACTGCAACGACCGGTTTGTTGGAACATCAGCGCGTAGTCGTGCGGACGGACCGGTTCCAGGCAGAACACCTCGATGAGCGCGCCGGTGTCCTTGTGGAAATGCAACCGCGCCTGTATGACTTTCGTGTTGTTGAACACCATCAGGGCACCTTTGGGCAAATAGTCCGGCAACGAAGTGAACGTGTCCTCGCCCACCGTTCCGTGACGGTACACCAACAGTTTGGATTGATCCCGTTCGGTTAGGGGGAATTTTGCTATACGCTCCTCGGGCAGTTCGTAGTTGAAGTCTTTAATCTGGATGTGTTTGGTCTCTTCCATTGGGATTGATAGCTTTTGGTATGCAAAGTTAGGTATATTTACCGAAGTGGGACGGGTGTTTGGGATAAAAAAGCATAAAGGCGGCAGACAGATATTGTACTCCTTGCGCTTTGCTGTATATTTGTCTGCACGAAGATAGGAGGTGGCCCGGCATTGCCCAATCAGAAAATTCCGTTTTCGTTTGCCTCTGCGCCTGTCTTTCGCTATCTTTGCCGGGAATAAAACATGGAAGATATGAAAATCGGAGATAAAGTAAGGTTTTTGAGCGAAGTGGGGGGCGGCATCGTGAGCGGCTTCCAAGACAAAGATACGGTGTTGGTGCGGGATGAAGACGGTTTCGACATTCCGATGCCCGTGCGTGAGTGTGTCGTGGTAGAGACTGACGATTATAATATTGCCAAGGTGAACACCGGTACGCACGACAAGAAGAAACTCGTAGGGGAGCGGACGGCCAGACAGTTTCGTGATGAAGATGAGGAAGACGACCGTCCTGTGACATTCGTGCCTAAACCGCAGGAACGCCGGAACGGTGACAAGCTGAACGTTTTTCTGGCTTACGTGCCGATGAATCCCAAAGAAATGACCACCACGTCTTTCGAGGCTTATTTGGTGAACGACAGTAACTATTACGTCACCTTTCTTTACATGAGTGTGGAGGGTACGGGATGGCGCGTACGTTTCCAAGGGACGGTGGATCCGAACACCAAGCTCTTCATGGAGGAATTCGACCGTTCGGTGTTGAACGACATGGAGCGCGTCTGTGTGCAATGCCTGGCCTATAAACAGGAGAAGACTTTTCTGCTCAAACCGGCCGTACAGGTGGAATTGCGGATAGACACTGTGAAGTTCTACAAGTTGCACACGTTCCAACCCTCGGACTTCTTTGAAGAAGATGCCTTGGTGTATGACGTGGTGAAGGATGACGTGCCTGCCCGTACGGTTTTTGTCAACGCAGAACAGTTGCAGGAGGCTTTGCTGAAAAAATCGGCCGACGAGCGTCCGGTACGCCAACCGGCCCGTAAAGCAGAACAACCGAAGAACGGCATCATAGAAATAGATCTGCATATCAGTGAATTGTTGGACAATACAGCAGGGCTTTCCAACAAGGAGATGTTGGACTGCCAGATGAAGGAGTTCCGCCGCGTGATGGACGAGAACCAAAAGAACAAAGGACAGAAAATCGTTTTTATCCATGGTAAGGGAGAAGGTGTGCTGCGCAGCGAACTCTTGAAGGAATTGAAGCGGGTTTATAAGAATTGCACTTATCAGGATGCTTCGTTCCGCGAGTATGGATTCGGGGCTACCATGGTCACGATTCATTGACGTCCAGAGCCTTAAAGGCTCTTAAAAGATGTGTATTTTATTGGGGTTCTGCATGGAAAGGTGTATTTTTGGCATCGAAATCCATGTCGAACCCTTAAAATTAATATCAAAATAATGATGCGGTGTCTTTGGTCTCTGCTTGTTTTGTGTGCTTTGTTTTGTGTGTCCCCCGTTTCTGCCCAGGCGTTATTGTCGGAAGAAATAAAGGAGGATTCAGTCACCGGCCAAGATGTCGTAGAGAAAGCCAAAGAGTTTATCGGAGTGCCTTACCGTTACGGACAAATGAACCCTAAGCGCGGATTTGATTGTTCCGGTTTCACTACTTATGTCTTTAAGTCTTTGGATATCTGTTTGACGCGTTCTTCGCGTTCCCAGTTTAGAGAAGGAGTCAAGATAGACGACCGCCGCGACTTGCAGCAAGGGGATTTGGTGTTTTTCACCGGTACGCGTTCCAAGAAGACCATCGGGCATGTGGGTATCGTGACGGATGTGGATGAAGAAACCGGTGAATTTGAATTCATCCATGCAGGGCGCAAAGGTATTTGTATCAATTCTTCTTCCGACGGCTATTATGACCGGCGATATGTAGGGGCGCGCAGGGTGTTGGGGTAATACCTGCCAGATACGAAGAGAGCCGTTTCCGGAGTGCGCAAAGGCATACGGGAACGGCTCTTTTTCGATATAGAGTGGCTGACGGGTCAGAACAAGTCTACCTCCACTGGGCAGTGGTCGGAACCGAATATTTCGGTGTGTATGGTTGCGCTTTTGAGTTGCGCTTCCAGTCGTTTGGACACTAAGAAATAGTCGATACGCCACCCTGCATTCTTTTCCCGGGCTTTGAAACGGTAAGACCACCACGAGTAGATGCCTTCGCGGTCGGGATAGAAGAAACGGAACGTGTCTGTAAAACCGCTGTCTAACAAGATGCCGAATTTTTCCCGTTCTTCGTCCGTGAAACCTGCGTTTTTACGGTTCGATTTCGGATTTTTCAGGTCGATTTCGCGGTGCGCCACGTTCAAGTCGCCGCAGACGATGACCGGTTTCCGGGTATCCAGTTGCAAGAGATAGGCGCGGAATGCTTCTTCCCATTGCATACGGTAATCCAGACGTTTCAGTCCGTCCTGCGAGTTGGGCGTGTAGACCGTGACTAAGAAAAAGTCAGGCATTTCAAGCGTGATGACGCGTCCTTCCTTGTCATGTTCCTCCAAGCCGAGGCCGTATGTGACATTGAGCGGGGCATGGCGGCTGAAGATTGCCGTACCGGAATATCCTTTTTTCTCCGCATAGTTCCAGTAGGAGCGGTAGCCTTCAAACTCCAAATCGAGCTGACCTTCCTGCATTTTTGTTTCTTGCAGGCAAAAGAAGTCCGCATCCAAGGCGGCGAAAGACTCTTTAAATCCTTTTTCACAACAGGCTCTCAGGCCGTTGACGTTCCATGAGATAAATTTCATAGGCTGTAAGTTTGCTGTATTTCTGCTTTTTATTTTCAAAGGTAAGCCTTTTCTTCCGGATGTGCAAACCCCGTCAGAACCGAGCGATGGCCTCTCCTTCTTCTTGAATGTAGAGGAAACGGGTTTGCATTCGTTCCGCTTCCGGACCGAAAGTCATGGCCCTTTCGCGAGCCGGAGGGAAGTGCATCGGGGCAAAATAACGGGTGGGGATATATTGCAACCATTGTCGTGCGCCACGGGCAAAGTCGCTACCCAAACGTGGGTCTACGGGAAACATTACCAGGTCGAAAGCCATACATTCCTTTCGGATGTCGTTCAGGATAGCCAGAAAGTCGCCTTCCCGTTTTTTGATTTCCTGTGGCGTGGATTCGTCTGCCCAATGCCAGTTGTTCAGGTCGCCTGCGTGGAATATGTCTTTGTCTTCAACATGAACAGCCCAAGATACGCCGGAATCAGTGGAACCGAAAGCATGTACCGTGATGAGGTCGTCTCGGTAGCTTTCTCCCCGTCTCAGGTATGCCGTTACGCCTTCCGTTCCGGCACGTCGCCGACGGTAGATGTCGCGGGAGAGGATGACTTTCTTTTCCCCGTGGGGTACGGGCAGGTTCAGGATTTCCGGATTGAAATGGTCCTGATGGAAATGGCTGGCCAGAAAGTAGACGCGTTTATGCGTTGTGGACAGTGTCCGTTCCACGATACCGTTGTCGGCATCCCGCCAGAAATCAAAAATCAGGATGGCCGATACTCCTTCGAGCATGAAGCCGCTGTGGTAAATATAAGCGAGTGTCATTGGATTTTATAGTTTATCTTGGGCCGGAATGACCTTCCATTCCAACACGCCGCCCGACTCACCTTTTTGAAGTTGCGCTGCGATTTTCAGTCCGGTGGTCTTTACCGGTTTGAAGTCGAGACGGTTGTAGGCGTCCTTGGTCGTGGTGTACGGCGTAGTGGCTTCCACTTCTTTCCAACTGTCACCGTCTTTATAATAGAGTTTCCACGAGGCGGGTACACGGAAGTTGCCGTCGTAATGGTCGAAGTCCAGCCAGTACACTTCTACACCCGATACGGTGTAAGCTTGATCGAAGTCGTAGGCCAACGTTTCTTCCGTGCCGCGCTTGAGCCACCAGTAATGGTAAGGTTTGGACGTGTCCGACGAACGTTTCGGTTCCCATTGGTCGTTTACGCCCCAAGCCCAACTTTCCGTGGCGGCAGATTCGGGAGCGTCTTTTTGGAGAGGGGCTTGAATCGTCAGCGTACGTGCCCGGCTGGCGATGGTCGGCAAAGGTTCGGGACGGGCATATTCCGGCGATGTGGGAATCCATACGGCCATTTGTGCCGCGCCACGGTTGTTCCATACGGAATAAGGAATGGCTTTGAACGGCACGTCCGTCGTCTTTCCGCCACGTCCGACGGCTTGGGCCGTGCCTTCCAACGTGACGATACCGTTAAGCATATCCGGGGCGTAAGTGGCGGAAATCGTCGTCCCGGTAGGAATGAATTTGTTGAAAATCAAACTGTCCGGCTGGTCTTTGTCTTCGATGCAGTAGACGATGGGTCCCCGTTCGATGGCGGCTTTTCCCCGGTCGTCTTCCACTTCGCCACGGGCTTCCACCCGGCGTACGTCCATCGGGAAATCCAGTTGCACCGTGTCGCCTTTCTTCCATTTCCGCAAGATGACGGCGTAACCGTTTTCCACACGGAACTCCGCGTCCTTGCCGTTGACTTGTATGGTGTAGCCCTTTCCTTTTCCGGTGTAGTGATACAGGTCGGTCGGTACCGGACGGTCTTGTGCCCATCCCGGGATGCGGCATCGCAGGGCAAAGGTCTGCTTCTTTTCAGGATGTACGGTCATGCGGATTTTTCCGTCCCATGGATAATCCGTTGTCTGGCGGATTTCTATTTTGTTTTGGGAAGTAGAGAGATGGGCCGTACTTTGTATATATAGGTTGACGAAGACGTCCTTGCCTTGTGTGGCATACATGTAATTAGGAACGGAAGCCATGAAACGGGTGACATTGCCCGGACAGCAGGCACAACCGAACCAGGCCTGCCGTTCGTGCTGCCCCATGCTTTCCAAAGGATTGTCGTAGAAGAAGCGGTCGCCGCTAAGTGACACGCCCGAAATGACCCCATTGTAGAGAGCACGTTCCAATACATCCTCGTACCGGGAGTCGCCCGTGGCAAGGAACATGCGGTGGTTCCAGTACACGTTGGCGATGGAGGCGCAAGTTTCGCAATAGGCCGTATGGTTGTTCAATTCATAATCCGGGCCGAAGCCTTCGCCTTGGGCACGGGAGCCGATACCGCCGGTGAGGTACAGTTTGCGTCCGGCCATGTTTTCCCAAATGCGCGTAAGGGCATGGAAATAAGCCGTGTCGCCGGTCAGTGCGGCCACGTCGGCCACACCGGAATACAGGTAACCGGCCCGCACGGCATGCCCCACTATTTCATCTTGTTCGAGAATGGGTTTGTAGTCCTGGCTGTATGCACTGGGTGCATGTCCGTCGGTGCATCGTCCCGTTTCTTCCACGAAATACCGGGCTGTGCGGAGGTATTCTTCTTTTCCGGTGACTTTGTACAGCTTGGCCAGAGCCATTTCCACGATGGGATGCCCCGAAGGCACATGTTTCTGCCCTTCGTCGGGACCGAATACCCGGCATACCAAATCGGCGTTTTTGATAGCCACGTCCAATAGGGAACGTTTGCCCGTGGCACGATAGTGGGCTACGGCAGCTTCATAAAGATGTCCTGAATTATAAAGTTCGTGGCTGTTGATTTTCTCCCAACGGTGTGTCCCCCACCAACCCGAAAGACGGGTACAGCGGTTGGTCACACAAGTGGTCAGGTAACCGTCGGATTCCTGTGCGGCGGCTATCAGTGCGATGACACTGTCCAGATAGGCATCCTGCCGTGCATCGTATTTTACTGCCAGAGAGTAAGACGCTCCTTCGATGATTTTATAAGGGTCGGTGTCGTCGAACGAAAAGTCGCCCCGGTGCTCGCCCTCTTTCAGTCCGCCTGCGATGGCGAAGTTGTCGAAACGGCCGTTCTTCTCACACTCCCGGAAAGCCGAGGGAATGGACACCGTGCGGTTCGTCTCGATACGCGGTGACCAGAACGCGTCCTGAATTCGTACTTGGGTAAACGGCACTTCCATGATTTGTGCCGTGTTTTGCCCGTGGGTGGCAATGGAAAAAGCAGCGGTGCAGAAAGTCCATGCGGTTCGTTTCAAGAATAAGATTTTGTTTCTCATGGGTTAATAATTCTATGGTTTCATGCTACAAAGATAATTAGTTTTGCTAACTTTGCCGTGAAATCAATATTTTTATTTTTTACCTACCATGAAGAAAAAATTGCTGACTGCTATTTTCGTGTCTTCCTTGTGTGGAAGCATGCAGGCGCAAGATGCGCCCCACGGTTATCCTTATTCTCCCGTACCTTTCACGTCCGTCAAGGTGACGGATTCCTTTTGGGGTCAACGCTTGAAGGCGAGTCGTGAGGTTACGATTCCTTTGGCCTTCAGTAAATGCGAAGAGAGCGGCCGATATGAGAACTTTGTCAAAGCGGCTCATCCAAGCGAAAATTACAAGGTAGAAGGTCTTCCGTTCGACGATACGGACGTGTACAAGACGATAGAAGGCGCAAGCTACTTGCTGCAGACCTATCCGGACAAGAAGCTGAAATCGTATATCGACAGCGTGCTGGCCATTGTGGCGGCAGCACAGGAGCCGGACGGCTATCTGTACACGAGCCGCACGATGAATCCCAAGCGTCCGCATGACTGGTCGGGAAGCCGACGTTGGGAAAAAGTGGAGGACTTGAGCCACGAGTTTTATAACCTCGGTCACATGGTGGAGGGTGCCATCGCGCATTACCAAGCCACGGGAAAACGGAACTTTCTGGATATTGCCATCCGTTATGCCGACTGCGTGTGTCGTGAAATTGGTTCGGGGGAAGGGCAACTGGTACGTGTGCCCGGCCATCAGATAGCCGAAATGGCCTTGGCCAAACTCTATATCGTGACGGGCGACCAGAAGTATCTGGACGAGGCGAAGTTCTTCCTCGACCAACGCGGCCACACTTCTCGGCGCGATGCTTACAGCCAGGCGCACAAGCCCGTGGTGGAGCAGGACGAAGCCGTGGGGCATGCCGTGCGGGCCACTTACATGTATGCCGGAATGGCCGATGTGGCAGCCCTCACGGGCGATACGGCTTACATTCATGCCATCGACCGGATTTGGGACAATATCGTGGGCAAGAAGTATTACATCACCGGCGGTATCGGGGCTACGGCCAACGGCGAGGCTTTCGGTGCAAATTATGAACTGCCCAACATGTCGGCTTATTGCGAGACGTGCGCGGCCATCGGCAACGTCTATGTCAACTACCGTTTGTTCCTCCTGCACGGGGAATCCAAATATTATGATGTATTGGAACGTACCTTATATAATGGGCTGATTTCGGGCGTTTCGCTAGACGGCGGCGGTTTCTTCTATCCCAATCCCTTGGAGAGCCGGGGGCAGCATCAGCGTCAGCCTTGGTTCGGTTGTGCCTGTTGTCCGTCCAATATTTGCCGTTTCATCCCTTCCTTGCCCGGTTATGTATATGCCGTGAAGGATAAGGACGTATATGTCAACCTGTTCATGTCCAACGAAGCCAACCTTGAGGTGGGCAAGAAGAGTGTCGTCTTGGAGCAACAGACCCGTTATCCTTGGGATGGCGACGTGGCCGTGAGCGTGAAGAAGAACAAGGTCGGTGCGTTTGCCATGAAAATCCGCATCCCCGGTTGGGTGCGCGGACAAGTCGTACCGAGCGATTTGTACCGTTACAGCGACGGCAAGCGTCTGGGATACAGTGTGAAAGTGAACGGCCAACCGGTGGAAAGCGAATTGCAGGACGGTTATTTCACGATAGAACGCCGATGGAAGAAGGGCGACAAGGTGGAAGTGCATTTCGATATGGAACCTCGCGTGGTGAAAGCACATGCCAAAGTGGAGGCCGACCGCGGGCGTGTGGCTGTGGAGCGCGGCCCGTTGGTATACTGCGCCGAGTGGCCCGACAATGATTTCGACATAATGAGTGTATTGGTGAACCACCGTCCGCAGTTCGAGACGGTAGAGAAACCGGACATGCTTTGCGGCCTGACGGAAATCAAGACGGGTGCGCAGGTGTTGGGCTATGATGCCGAAGGCCGTCTGACGGCTTCGGATGTCGAACTGACGCTTATTCCTTATTATGCTTGGGCGCACCGGGGAGCCGGTAACATGATGGTATGGTTGCCGCAGGAGGTGAGCGCGACAAGCCCGTCCATGCCGGCCACGTTGGCCTCGGAGAGCCGTGTGGATGCTTCGCACAAGACTACGGCCTTGTCTGCCATTAACGACCGCTTGGTGCCGGTGGACGAGAACGACCGTTCCATGGCCTACTATCATTGGTGGCCGAAAAAGAACTCGACGGAGTGGATTACTTACGAGTTCCCGAAACCGTCCAAAGTGTCTTCCTCCACCGTGTATTGGTTCGACGATGAGCCGTGGGGAGGTTGCCGCGTGCCTCAAAGTTGGAAACTGTATTACAAGGACGAACAGGGCGGTTGGACACCGGTGTCGGCAGCCGGCACGTACGGGACGAAAAAAGGTATGCCCAACACGGTGGAATTCACGCCGGTGCAGACTACGGCCATGAAGCTGGAAGTCGTGTTACCAAAGGACAATTCGGCCGGTGTTTTCGAGTGGGAAGTCGAGTGAGAAAATAACCCAATGAAGAAGACTGCTTGTCACAAAGCAGTCTTCTTCATCGGGCTTGTGTCGGTATTTATGGATTTTTGTGGATGTCTTTTTGGGGATGCGTGCTGATTTTTGACTTTTTCTATTGTGTTTGTTCCTTGTCTTTTAGTCTTTTCACCTCTTTGTCAAAGTCGCTCTCCAACATGTCCATTTCTCGTTTGCGGTAAATTTCAAATTCTTTTTCAGCTTTTTCTATGGCTTGTTTATGTGAGACATTGCCTTTGCCTATCAGAACTTTACGTTTATGGGCGATAATCTGATTGTCGAGTGCCTCTATCCAATCTTTCATTGTCATAGGATTCATTTCTAATGCTTGAAATTCAGCGAAGTCCAAGAAGCCGGAAACAAGCAGGTTCAAGCGTTGCAGTTCTATTTCCGACAAGTAATTTTTGGCAATCTTTACATCATCCCGGGTTACATAGTTCCCATTGAAGTTGGTCATTCCTACAAAAGGTTTTTTATTGTCCACACGGTTGTAGATAACTTCGGCTGCCGTGTATTCGTGAACGGCATGATGCAATTTGTTCTGCACGGTGGCGAAGAAAGTTTTGGTCATTTCGCAACGGGGATCATAATCCGTAGCAGTGGCGTAAATATCCGTAACCTGCTGATAAAAGTTGCGTTCGCTGCTACGGATGTCTCTGATGCGTTGCAACAATTCGCGGAAATAACGGTTTCCGCCTTGTTTCAATCTTTCGTCATCCATGGCAAATCCTTTTTGAATGTATTCATGCAAACGTAAGGTTGCCCAACGGCGGAAGCGTGTGGCTATTTGGGATTGTACGCGATAACCTAAAGCGATTACCATGTCAAGGTTATAGTGGTCTATATTGCGTTTTACCTGACGGTTACCCTCTTGGCGAACTAATAAGAATTTCTTATAAGTTCGATTTTCATCAAGCTCTCGGTCAGCATATATATTTCTTATATGCATGGAAATATTCTCCTGTGTGGTGCAATATATGTCTGCCAACTGATTTTGTGTCAGCCACAAATCCTCATCGGCAAAACGAACCGACACACGGGTTATTTCGTCATCGTCTTGGTAAAGTATTATTTTGTTTGCTTCTTTCATAGAATGTCCTTTTGTTGGCATACATGGCAATGTATGTGTAATGCGTGAAGACGATATTTTTATATCCGTTTCGTGAATGTCCCGGGGAGCAGGGGCATGGCTCCTTTTTGCGTACATATGTAAGCCGAAACGTCCACTGCGAGGTGGTGTGCTTCGCGGACGGTTCCTCCGGAAAGGATGGCGGCCGTGAAGGCGGCTGTGAAGGAGTCGCCTGCGCCTACGGTGTCGGCCACTTCCACTTTCGGGGTGTCTCGGTAGGATGTTTCTTCCGGAGTGAATACGAAACTGCCTCGTGCGCCGCAGGTGAGAATCAAAGCCTTCAGCGCGTATCGCTTCAGCAGCGTCCTGCAGCTTTCTTCCTGGCCTGTGCCGGGCAAGGCGAACAGCCGTGTCACGATGTCGAGTTCTTCATCGTTGATTTTAAGGATGTTGCACTTTTGCAGACTGGTGGAGATAATCTCCTGTGTGTAGAAACCTTGCCGGAGGTTGATGTCGAATATCTTGTATTGTCCGTCCCCGTCCGGCATGGTGTCGAGAAACCGGTGGATGGTGGAGCGTGAGGCGGGATGCCGTTGGGCCAGCGAACCGAAACATATGGCTTGCGTCTGGCGGGCCAGTTCTGCCGTTTGCGGCGTGAAGGGAATATGGTCCCAAGCCACGTCTTCCCGGATGTTGTAGCAGGGGATGCCCTTTTCGTCCACTTCCACCTCTACGCTTCCTGTGGGGAAGTCCGTTTTCTCGATAAGTCCTTTCAGCGATTTGTCCCGTAAGTTCTCCAATAGCTCGCTCCCCGCCGTGTCCTTTCCCACGGCACTCACGACCCGGCTGTCTATTCCGAATTGCGAGATGTGGTAGGCGAAATTGGCCGGTGCGCCTCCTATCTTCTTGCCTTCGGGCAGCATGTCCCACAAGGCTTCTCCCATGCCTGTTACGATGGATTGTTTCATGATGATGCGGTTTGATGGTTTGTTTCTTGTATATGCCGACGGCGGCTCCAGTACAGTCCGGTGGCATGACGGTACAAATATACCACTTTTTATGCAGTGGCACGGCATGGGCAAAGTGTCAAAATGTTAAATCCGGTTGTCCGAGAATCCGTTATTTCCGTCTGGGAGAGGGAGGGGGTGAAAATAACGGATTCTCGTGCGGAGGTTTTTTGTCGTTTTGTAACGAAAGAAGGTCTTGTACCGTTCTTTTGTCGGTCGTGCCGGAGGTTTGTGCGTACGGTTTTACGGTCGGGAAAGCGGCAAGCCTGTTTCGTTGTCATTCTGTTTTCTGTTTTTGGAGGTGTTTTCGTTTCAATTAGAGGTAAAAAGACGGTTTACGGCTTATTTTTATTTCCTTTTCCAACGACTTATGGTATGGTTGGCGTAGGACTTGCTTTCATTGTGCGCCAGTCGTAAAATCGTTCGCTTCCGATTGATTTACCGTTTGGCTGAGACTGAGTATATGATATACGGTATATATGCAGGTTTCGGATGTATTTTTTGCATAAATATTCAGGTTTGGGGCTACGGATTTGCCTCGGATGAGGTTTTCTGTGCCCCGTTTTTGGGTGTTTTTGTTGTCTTTCTGATTGTTTTTTTCTTTCTTTTCCTGTCTTTCTGTCGGGCTTGGGGACGGTTTCCAAGGTGACTGTAACCGGATGGGACGACGGTCCTTCCTGTTCCGTCTTACGGTTCTTTGTCCGGTAGGTATGGGTATTCGCTTTTGCCGTGGCGGGCTTGTCCGGTCCGTCCCGTATCGTCGTTCCCATAAGCAGCCCATGAAAATCCTCCTTTGTCTGCCGGGCAGCCGTGATGTTGCAGGGTGGGGGTGTCTTGCGGGGGTGGCTGTGGCCGGGCTTATGTGCACGGTGGCGGTTAAGTACCGCTTTGTTTCGGGGGATGCCTGATCGTTTTCCGTTTTCAGTTCCGGGCGGTCTTTTTGTCCGTCGTCCGTCGTTTCCCTTCCGTTTTCGGCCTTCCTTTCCCGGTCTTCCCTTCCGGATAGTTGTTTCTCTTG
>NZ_JH376660.1 GCF_000233955.1 Paraprevotella clara YIT 11840 | reverse complement strand
CTCGGCGAGGCGCATAATTTTTCTCATATTACTATCTTGTCCGTATGCATTGGCTACTAACAAGATAGAAAGTGCTAAAAATAAGTTTTTCATAGTGTCGTTTCTTTACTTTTTTTATTATCGGTTTGGGCGACAAATATACGTAAAATTTTTAAACTATTTATGAAAAGATAAATTATTTTTTTAAATTTGTTTCGTGCTTAAGAGAATTGAAACCGTCGAGCTCTGCTATTAACGAGCCTACACGCAAGGCAGCCTTTAGTTTTACGGGTATTTTATTCTTGTCGTCAGTTATCCACATTGTGATACTTTCTTCTTCTTTAAACACGCGTCCGTCTTGCACTAAAGGGCAGAACTTCAGTGTATTAACTGTTCCGAAGTTAGTTTTTATTTGCTCTCTACCCAATAGCTTTAGCTTAAATTTATACACTTCATCATCATCAAAAATCATATCTAAGGAAACCTGCTCGCCTGTTTTGAGCTGGTCGATATTGGGGTAATGACGCAAAGCATAAAAAGCCGAGATAACATCTTGCAACCCGGGTTGAAAACTGATTTCGGTGT
>NZ_JH376659.1 GCF_000233955.1 Paraprevotella clara YIT 11840 | reverse complement strand
TTTCTTACCCATTTTTATCAAAAATATTTTAGAAGAGACAGCTTTTCGAGGCTATCTGACAGTAAAAATGGAACAACTCACCCAAAACGAATGGGTGATTTATTTAGTGGTGGCATTCGTCTGCCAAATATGGCACTTGCCATATAACCTCGTATTCTTAGATGATGCTTATCAGGCAACCTTTTTTCCTTATAGCAAAGTGTTATTTGTTTTGGTGAGTTTTGTGGTCATTGCTGTTTGGACAATAATGTACACCGAGATTTTCTTTCTCTCGCGCTCACTCTTATTGGTAGTTTTGATGCACTCAATGAAAGACGCTCTTAATCCTCTCATTTCAGAAGGATTTACTGTTATTTCACCTGATAAAACACTTTTAGTATCTCCCCTTTTTGGTGTCATTCCAACATTGATATACTTGGCTATAGGATTGTATTTGAGGAGAATACGCAAAAGTAAAGAACGTCTCCATTCATAATGAATAAATTGTATAAACTAAAATATTAGCAATATGAACAAAAACAATGAAAACCCTGTAAATGCTTGCTGCTGGGATAAGATTTTCGCTAAAAGCGATAAAGTTGAACACAAAAAAGTATCGTTTAAAAATACGAGGTTATATGGCAA
>NZ_JH376658.1 GCF_000233955.1 Paraprevotella clara YIT 11840 | reverse complement strand
AGATAGCGCTGCTGAAATAGTAACAGCCCTTGAAGAGATAGTGGCAAAATACTAAAAAATAAAAGACTTTAATATAACTCAAATTCCTAGTAATGATGGGAAGAATTTTCCTACATTACATAAGATAATACATCAAGTAAAGTCTTGGATACGAGGTATATATTCTTGGGGTTCAGAATTTAACATAGACCGATTCCCAAAGTCAATTAGTATGTAGCTAAATAGACACCTCAATAAATATTTTAAAATTTATAAAAAAAAACATAAAAATATGACAGCACTTATTATTGTTATCGCTCTTATAGTAATAGTGGTAGTTTGGTACATCAGCACCAACAACCGCTTAGTGGCTTTAGCTAATAACAGAGAAAACGCTTTTGCTGATATAGACGTGCAGCTAAAGCAACGCTACGACCTTATCCCTCAGTTGGTTGCTGCCGTAAAAGGATATATGGACCACGAAGCAGAGGTACTTACCCGCGTGACCCAAGCGCGCAGCCGTGCTATTAGTGCGACTGACATCAATAGCAAAATAGCTGCTGAAAAAGAACTATCATCGGCTATGGGGGCTTTCAACATACAAGTAGAAGCCTATCCCGACCTGAAAGCTAACACCAACTTTATGCACTTGCAGCAAGAGATA
>NZ_JH376657.1 GCF_000233955.1 Paraprevotella clara YIT 11840 | reverse complement strand
CTTTTTCCTTATCAAAAGTTATTTCAAAAGGGACTTCATCAGCTATAAACTGAAACTTGAGTTTCTTTTGCTTAATACGATCACTAAAAAAGGTATTAAGCTCTATAAGAAACCGTTTTAAGTTGCCTTTAGTGAAGTACATTTTAAGTTTACCATTCTCATAACTACGAAACTCTAACACCTCAGAAATGAGATGAAGTAGCCTATTACTATTCTTTTTTATAAGAAAAAGTAATTCTTGCTGCTCTTTTGTAAGAGAATTATGAGCTAAAAGTGTTTCAACAGGACCTAATATAAGCGACAACGGTGTTTTAAATTCGTGAGAGATATTAGTAAAAAAAAGCAATTTAGCTTGAGTAGCTTCTTCTAATTGTTTAGAGACTATTTCCAACTGTTCTTTTTGGCGTTTCAGCTCACTATTGGTCTTACTTTTAGCTCGATAAGCCCTAATAGCCATCAGTAAAAAGACAGTGATAAGCACAATAGCTGTAATAGAAAGGTAGAGCAGCATTCGTTGGTTTGTATGCTGGATAAGGCTCTCACTAAGTTGCTGGTTGATATCCTCTATTTTGGTTTGTTTTTCAGCAATTTGTTCGGTTTGTAGCTGCAAAATGCGCACATTGCTCTTATCTACCACTGTGGTATTGAGGATAT
>NZ_JH376656.1 GCF_000233955.1 Paraprevotella clara YIT 11840 | reverse complement strand
AGTTATTATTGGTGCTATTATAGGTGCTTCAAGTTATGCGGTAAGTGCTGCTATTAACGACTCTTGGTCTTGGGGAAGTTTTGGACTGTCAGTTTTAGGAGGTGCTGTAGGACGTGCTATTATGGGAGCTTTAGGATCAACAGCTGTGCTGACGGCTGAATCTATTGCTAATGGTATAGCTACAGGAGCAGCCTCTTCAATGTTACCAAGTGTCAATTTTCCTATAGGAGATTGGAATATAAGCCTATCTTTAGCTGTAGCTTTTGGCAACGCTTCGGGTATAGGAGCAAATTTTGCAGTAGGCTATAACGATGGTAATTGGGGCTTTTCAGCTGGAGTAGGAATAATGGCATATAATAATTATTATGGGTTTGGCAAAAATGCGATAGAAGTACGCAATTCTATAATGGCCTCTTGGGATGATGGTACTACTGGAGTTAGTTTAGGTACTAATGCTTGGTCAGGTGATTTTTTACAAAGAACAGGGATGATAGGATTTAGAAGTGGCGATTTTAAGATAATGTATGAGAATGATGGAGGGGCAGGAATTAAACATTTAGGATTAGGGGATAGAAACGATAGTTATAGAACAGCTGCCTTAAATATTGGAATAGGAGATTTTACTGCTGGATTTAATCTTTTTACTGGTAGAAGAAATAGGGAAGACCAACAAAAAGAAATCAAAATCACCACTTCCAATAAGAAAGGTGAGAATCCTGTAATAAATTATGTAGATAGGTTTGGAACTAAATATAAACGAGGTTATGTCAATGAAGTAGGTGAAAAATATCGTTTAGGAGCTTTGACTCTTGGAT
>NZ_JH376655.1 GCF_000233955.1 Paraprevotella clara YIT 11840 | reverse complement strand
ATGAAAGTGTTATTTTTTTCTATTTAGACTCTCTTGCTACAAACGTTATTTTTTATATTGAAGCACCTAAAATCAGTTTAAATTTTTTTCTGTTTTTCTGTAACAAAACAGTATATTTCTCTAAATACATCTACCCTATACAATGAGTATAGGAAAGATACAGAAAGAGCGAAGGATAAGCGAAAGATTAGCGAAGAACAAATATCTAATAAATATATCAAAGGTAAAAAAAGATACTACCGCTTATGCTAACGGCAGATTCAATTCATAAAGGTAACTTTTAATTTTGCTGATTGTTATTCAATAAGTTAACGTTTCCTTGATTTTTAATAGCTTGCAAATATACCTGTTTTGGACTCATATAACCAAATCTTTTTCGAGGTCTATTGTTAAGTTTGTTTTGTACTCTCTCCAATTCTTCTTCATTTATAAACCTTAAATCAGCTCCCTTTGGAAAGTACTGTCTTAATAAACGATTATAATTCTCATTAGAACCTCTCTCCCAACTATGATATGGATGAGCAAAATAATAGTCTAAATTGAACTCTTCTGATAGCTCTTTGTGTTTAGAAAATTCTTTGCCATTATCAGAGGTTATTGTATGTATAGTTAGTTGATTTTCAGTAATTAACTTAGCTATCATTTCTTTTGTATGGATAGCTCCCTTACAAGGCAAGTGCCCTAATAAAGTATAACCTGTAGCTCTATCATTAAATGTTAAAATAGCTCCTTTATGATTAGCTCCCATTACTAAATCCACTTCGTAATCACCTATGCGTGAGCGTTGTTCAACGATTGCTGGTCTTAAGTCTATACTTTTTCTATCGTTAATAGGATCATTTGATTTATAAGTTTCTTTTCTTTGATACCTTTTCCCCTGATTTCTAAGGTGTTTGTACAAATCACCTCCCTTTTTCTTATCATTCCAAACAAACTTATAAATAGTTTGATGAGAAATATTTTTTAGTGTTCCTGCAATTTGTTCAGGACTATAATCTTCTTTTAAAAGGGTAGTTACCTGCTCTTTAATTTCCTCTGTAAAATGTATAGCTTTTCTCTTTTTCTGCATTCTATCAAGGTATAATTGATGAGCTTCCTCAGCTTTATATATGCCTGTTTGAGGATTAGAGTTTCTTTTAATTTCTTGATTTACAGTCTTTTTAGGCAACCCTATTTCTTTTGCAATTTGAGCTCTTTTTAAATTAATTTGTAGATATCCTTCTATTTTGTATCTTTGCCCCAATGAAATATGACTCATAATTTGTACTTTACATTTTTCAATTTCAACAACGCAAATATGAGGATTTTTTTCATTTGGCAAGGAAAAACTATATGATTTTTCCTTGCTTTTTTTGTTTTTAATTTTTGTCTGCAGCAGACAAAAATTAAAAACAAACCCTTATTAAAAAGTTACTTTTATTACTTGAATTTAGGA
>NZ_JH376654.1 GCF_000233955.1 Paraprevotella clara YIT 11840 | reverse complement strand
ATGCTACTATAATCCCACCTAAAAGGATTGTATGTACCATTGGCTTGAGAACCTCCTATATAAGCACCTATTATAGCCCCTACTATAAGAACTGTTATAATAAACTCCCCATTCTCATCCACATACACCAGTGGGTTATTCAAACAATATCCATACCTATTAAAGTTCTGGGTGTTAAAAGGGTCTTGTACGTAGTTATCGGGTTGTAAGAAACGGTGTAAGGCTGGGTCGTATAACCGTCCGTTCATATGGATAAGTCCTACGGTTTGTAGGTGTTCGTGCCCTGTATAGCCTCTATCTAATAAAGTTAAACCTTGTAACACTTTTCCCGCTCCATCTTCTACTTTTATGGGTTGTCCCCAAGGGTCAAAATGGCGTCTTTCAGCGATATTGCCGTCTTCATCAGTGAGCATTACAATGCTTCCCAGATAGTCGCGGTGTAGGTAATAGAGTTTTTGCGCTTCACCATCCGAAATGAGTATCGCAGGGGCACTATACGCATCACCTCCTAAGTAAAACACAAACTTGGTACTGTTATTGGTCTTGTTACATACTATCTCTACACTACCATTGTGGCTGTAGTGTTTTAGCAGTGGGCGTTTAGCTTTTTCTACTTCGGCATTACCGTAATAGCAATGTGAACGCTCGCCAAAGGCGTTATATTCATAGCTTATCCGCTCTTTATCTTTTACGTATATCTGCTCAGGAGCTTTGAAAGCGTTATACCTTACAGTGGGCAAAGGGTATTTTTCTAAATATGTCTCGCCTGCTTCATTGGTAGTGAGCTTTTGTTGTTGGTATCCATTACGTGTGTATTCATAGGTACCCATCGCACTATTCTCAGTGATCCTTCCGCGTTCATCGT
>NZ_JH376653.1 GCF_000233955.1 Paraprevotella clara YIT 11840 | reverse complement strand
AAAAGATGATTCATTACTTCTGTCTGAAATACACATCAATAGGAACTCCTTTAAAATCAAAGTTTTCACGGAGTTTATTCTCAATAAAACGCCTATAAGGGTCTTTTACGTACTGCGGCAGATTAGCAAAAAAAGCAAACTGCGGCATCGGTGTAGGCAATTGGGTACAGAACTTTATCTTCACATATTTACCTTTGATAGCTGGTGGCGGATAGTTCTCTATTATTGGCAACATCACCTCGTTAAGCTGACGGGTAGGTATACGCTTAGTGCGGTTGTTATACACCTCTACCGCCGTCTCTATCGCCTTGTAAATACGCTGTTTATTAAGGGCTGACACAAAGATAATAGGCACATCAGTAAAAGGTTCTATCTCTTTGCGAATGGCAGCCTCGTAAGCCTTAGCCGTATTATTTTCTTTCTCTACCAAATCCCATTTATTAACTAATATCACTATACCTTTGCGGTTGCGTTGGGCAAGCCAAAAGATATTAGCATCCTGACTTTCAAAGCCGCGTGTCGCATCGAGCATCAGTATACACACATCAGAGTGCTCAATAGC
>NZ_JH376652.1 GCF_000233955.1 Paraprevotella clara YIT 11840 | reverse complement strand
CGGCACGAGAGTAGCGAGTCAGACGGCAGCTGTTTATACGTATACCAACTTACAAGTAGGGGTTCACACCTTTACAGTAGTAGATAAATACGGCTGTACGGCAAGCTATACTACCGAAATAAAGAGAATGATAACGGTAGCCGGAGCTGCCGGAGCGGTAGTGGCTAAGGACATTACTTGCCATAGTGGTAATGCGGCAAAAGGAGAGATAACCTTGAAGATAAAAGATGGTTATGCACCTTACACTTACATAGTGAAGAATGCGGGAACGAATGCAACTGTACAAACACAGCAAAACGTACCTACCAATAGGATAGCGACTTACAAGACTGAGATAGCAGGAGCATATAGGATAGAGGTAACAGATAGCAAAGGCTGTACAGTAAGTGGTACAGCTACGTTAACAGCAGCAACTAACCCTACGATTACATATACAGCTACAGCAGTAGTGTGCTATGGGGCTAATGATGGTACTATTTCATTAACTATCAGTGGAGGTACGGCACCTTATAAAGTGAAATTAGATAATGGAGCAGTACAAAATGTAACAGGCAACCAACATCGTTTTGTAGGAGTAACCTCAGGTAGCCGTGTAGTATATGTGACTGATGCGCGCGAGTGTAAAGCACAAGTAACGATAAACATAACATCGCCTGCGGCACCGCTAAAAGGATTTGCGGTAGTATCGCAACTAATAGGTTGTGGAGATGGTAATGTAGCTACTAAGAATAAAGCGCAAATACGTTTTACGAATGTAACTGGGGGCTATGGAGACTATAGTTATAGATATGATGGCAATTTTACTACCAATTCAGAAGGTTGGTTGCCAGCAGGCACGCATACTGTTACAGTAAAAGATAAAGGAGGCTGCCAGTTAGATATACCGGTAGAAGTGCCAGAACGTATAACGCCACCAACAGGCACAAGCTATACGATTACCACTTATGATTGTGAAGGCAAGGGAACGATACGCATTAGTGGTTTGCCTAATACGTATAATTATACTTATATTATAGATGGTAAGACAGCTACAGGTACAACGGCTACTATTACAGGTTTAGCCCCAGGTAGTTATACAATGACGATTAAGTATACACAAGGAGCAGCATCATGTCCACAAGAAATAGTTAAGACGGTAGTGATACCTAGTGGACAAGAGTTTAAGTCGAGTGTAGCGAGTCAGACACAGGCTTCTTGTAATGGATTAAGAGGCAAGGCTACCTTTAAGCTGGAGAATTTACGAGGTGGTAGTTATCAGGTATCTGTAGAGAGTACAACGCGTACAGGTACGGGTTATACTACTTATGTACAATCGCCTACCTTTGAGGTAGATAATCTCAGGGCAGGGACTCATACCATTACGTTCAACTATAGACCATCGGGCTCAGGA
>NZ_JH376651.1:255-500 GCF_000233955.1 Paraprevotella clara YIT 11840 | reverse complement strand
CTCCTATGATTTCTAACTTCTTTGGAGGAAAAGGCGGAAATATAGGCGATATGCTTACCTCTTTCCTTGATAAAAACAAGGACGGGAATGTAATGGATGATATAATGGGTGGTATAGGTAACCTTTTCGGAGGTAAATAATTACATTTTAATACATTGATTTTTACTTTGGCAGAGTTTTTGCTCTGCCAAAGTAATTTTTGTTAGTTATGACAGAAGACGAATACTTTATGCAGAAGGCACTTG
>NZ_JH376651.1:0-245 GCF_000233955.1 Paraprevotella clara YIT 11840 | reverse complement strand
CTTTTGAAGAAGATGAAATACCGGTAGGAGCTATTATAACTATTGATAACAGAATAATAGCACGTGCGCATAATATGACTGAGCGACTAAATGATGTTACAGCACACGCTGAGATGCAAGCCATTACGATGGCAGCTAACTACTTAGGAGGTAAATACTTAAAAGATTGTACTATGTACCTCACTTTAGAGCCTTGTGCTATGTGTGCGGGAGCCTTATATTGGAGTCAGTTGTCGCGGTTAGTT
>NZ_JH376650.1 GCF_000233955.1 Paraprevotella clara YIT 11840 | reverse complement strand
GTTGCACTACGCTAACGCATACTCAAACCATAAAAGTAGCTGACAATATACCGCCTACTTTCGTAGGAACTCTTCCGCAAGATATTACTATAGAAGAGGGTAATGTTACCCCTACACAAGTAGTACTTACCGCTACAGATAACTGTGGAAGTGCTTCAGTAAGTACCACACAGCAGACGGTAAAACAGAATGGTAAAGTAAGCAAATTGTTGTATATATGGAAGGCAAAAGATGCTTGTGGCAATCAGGCAGTTTATACTCAGACTATTGTCTTCACACCTAAAGCAGCAACACCTCCTTTGGCATTTGTAGCTGCTACTTTGCCTCAAGACCTTAACCTTAGTTGTGCTAAGGAAGTACCTACAGCAGTAATGCCTACCACAACAGGGGGCTGTGCGATTGTTAGCTATCGTATGGAAGAGAAGAAAACTGCAGTATTGTGCGATAATCGTTTTACTTTATTGCGCATCTTTACCGCAACTGATGGTTGCACTACGCTAACGCATACTCAAACCATAAA
>NZ_JH376649.1 GCF_000233955.1 Paraprevotella clara YIT 11840 | reverse complement strand
CCTGTGGAACTAAAATGTACTTATTCGCCTGAAGTGAAGCAAGCCGTATGGTTGTTTAATATAGGTTATTGGTTTTAGTACGGTTTGTATGTATAGTGAATAAGGATAAGATTTTAAAAAAATAATTAATACCAAATGTAATGAAAATAACAGAGTTAGAACCAAAACAATTGTGGGCGAACTTTGCGAGTTTGAACGAAGTGCCACGCCCCTCGAAGAAAGAAGAAAAAGTCATCGCTTTTATGGTGGCTTTTGGTAAAAGTTTAGGTCTTGATACTTATCAGGACGAAACAGGTAATGTTATCATTAAAAAGCCTGCTTCAGCAGGTATGGAAAACCGCAAAACAGTAGTGCTACAATCACACCTTGATATGGTGCATCAAAAAAATAATGATACCGTATTTGACTTTAGTACAGAGGGTATCAAAATGTTAGTAGATGGCGATTGGGTGCGTGCTGATGGTACTACCTTAGGAGCTGATAATGGTATAGGTGTAGCGAGCATTATGGCTATCTTGCAAAGCAAAGACATTGCGCACCCTGCTATAGAAGCTCTTTTTACTATTGATGAGGAAACAGGTATGACAGGCGCTAAAGGTTTGAAAGGAGGCTTATTGTC
>NZ_JH376648.1:1320-1649 GCF_000233955.1 Paraprevotella clara YIT 11840 | reverse complement strand
CTTACAAACTTATCGTTACCGATGATAAAACAGAAGAGATAAAAACGTTTCAGATAACTCGAGATTTTCTCTCCTTTAAAAAAGAAACTACTAAGAAAAGTTTTTTTTCTTTTTTGGGTATCAAACGCTTTGATAAAACTACTTTTTTATATGAGAACATAGCCTTTGAACCTGAAAAAGACAACATAGAGAACTTTAAGCTCTCTAGCTACCGCAAATTGTCTGAAGATTCTTTGTCCTATCAGTTTCAAAGTGGTGGTAAAAAGCTTCTTATCTATGCAGGAAGTATAGAACACTTTGTAAAACCTACGGATATAGATAGCTACTTC
>NZ_JH376648.1:739-1310 GCF_000233955.1 Paraprevotella clara YIT 11840 | reverse complement strand
GCTCACTCCTAAAGTAGCTTTACAAGTTGTAAGACGTACCAAAATAGCAAAAGAATTTTCTTTTGATAGTAAGGGGAAAGTACAGAAACTTATTTATTTGTAATACCTAAGTTCCTAATTTTCAAAAAGAAATTTATTTGAAAAAACTTGTTTATTCAAAAAAAAAATTGTACATTTGTCTGCAATAATACAAAAACTCACTCACAATGGAGAACAATAACCACAATACGCATTCCGTTTCAGGTCGTGTAAATGATCCTGCAACCTTTGCCCGCTTTGCATCGGTAAAAAGCTATCAAGACCACCTCAAGGACAAGGACAACCCTGTGGTGATGGTTACACTTACGCTGGGTGGCAAAGACTTCTTGGACAGAGCTACTTTTGAAACCTACCTTACCCAACATACCAATGCCCACGATGAGTTTACCATTGTAGTGAGTGATACTGCCATTGACGACTTTAACGGACAAGTAATGAAAAACTCTAAAAATCTTTTGGGAGAGTCCATTACTATCCACTTCCACCTGAAAGGAACGATTGTACAATCGTTCAAAGGAATTATAGCGAATAT
>NZ_JH376648.1:0-729 GCF_000233955.1 Paraprevotella clara YIT 11840 | reverse complement strand
CAAAGGAATTATAGCGAATATCTGTAACAAGAAAAACGAGGGAGGAGGCTATGGCAGTCTCCATATATCGGGCTTTGCCCCCAGTATCTTGTTAGACAGTGGTAAAGAATGCCAGTCGTACGAAAATAAAACCCTCAAAGAAATAGTAGTCGAAGCTACTAAAGAGTATAGCAATATTACCATTAACACTGAAGGAATGGTCAATACCAAGTACCAAATTCCTTATGTAGTACAGTACAAAGAATCCGATTATCAATTTATACAACGCCTTGCGCGGCGTTATGGTGAGTTCTTCTATTACAACGGCACGCAACTACAATTCAATAACGAAACCCAAAAAACAGTAACCCTTTTAGAAGGTGGTGACCTGATAGATGTAGAGTTTGAACTAATGCTCAAACCTCAACATTTTAGTTATCTCTCTTACGATGTAGCAACAGGTAATATGGAACAAAAAGCGACAGAAGAGGTACGTTTGCAGAACAAAGTAAATCCTTTTCAGTTTGCCGCTATTAAAGCCTCAGAAAAAGTATTTACCAAGAAACCTACCGTGCCTTATAACGCCATACCTGAAGATTTTAGAGGCGATTACCTCAAAGATGCTGTTCGCCGTGAAAAGGAAAGTCGAGAGCAGCTGATGCAGGTGCGAGGCAGAAGCAGAAACCCACATTTGCGTATAGGAGGCTTTGTAAAGCTGAGAGATATTAACGATAAGCCTATGGAGACTTA
>NZ_JH376647.1 GCF_000233955.1 Paraprevotella clara YIT 11840 | reverse complement strand
AATGTAAATGGTAAAAAAGAATTGTTTAAATTAGAGATACCTTATAACAAAGAGTTTTGGGAAACCCAAAACCAATTGCCTCTTACCAATGAAATGCGTAACTTTATCAATAAAGCTCATAACCAAAAAGAATATCGTGTAATATCTAATTTTTAAAGATACTGATATGGTTAGCATTTAGTAGTTAATAATGAGTAACTTAGGTATTCTTTCTGACGGCTAACGACTAAAGACTAACCACTATTTTTGGTCATTTTCAAAAAAAGTTGTACTTTTGCCGCCGAAATAATTTTAAGCAGGTGTTTTTCCGCACGGAAAAACGCTGTCAGTCTTAAAGAAAACAACTTATATGAATTTACAAAAAAAGAGGTATTTATTTGTGATTATGGTATTTTTCTTTTTAGGATTTACCATTAAAGATGAAGAAACTAAAGCTACTGTTGTACCAACCAATTTCTTAGTAGAAACTCCTCAGCTGGCTACCGCTATGCCAGAAGCTACCAATAATGAGGAAACTATTACTTTCAGTGCCCTACACGCTGGTAAAACCTTTGTAGGATTTAAAG
>NZ_JH376646.1:560-790 GCF_000233955.1 Paraprevotella clara YIT 11840 | reverse complement strand
CGTTAGAACCATTTTGTCCGTTGGTTCCATCAGTTCCTTTAGCTTTGATATTTGTTTTTTGTCCGTTTACTACCCAATAGCCATCAGCTGAAATAGTAGGAGTAATGCCGTCTTTTCCGTCCTTTCCATCTTTACCATTAGTTCCGTTAGAACCATTTTGTCCGTTGGTTCCGTCAGTTCCTTTTGCTTTGATATCTGTTTTTTGTCCGTTTACTACCCAATAGCCGTCA
>NZ_JH376646.1:0-550 GCF_000233955.1 Paraprevotella clara YIT 11840 | reverse complement strand
TTCCATCTTTACCATTAGTTCCGTTAGAACCATTGCTGCCATCAGTTCCTTTTGCTTTGATGTTTGTTTTTTGTCCGTTTACTACCCAATAGCCGTCAGCTGAAATGGTAGGAGTAATGCCATCTTTTCCGTCCTTTCCATCTTTACCATTAGTTCCGTTAGAACCATTACTGCCATTAGTTCCGTCTTTTCCTTCGGCCTTGATGCCTGTGTTAGTTTCACCAATGTACCAATAACCTCCTTTTATATTCGGCACAGGGGCGTCAGTTCCATTTTGTCCGTCATTACCTTTATCGCCTTTCAAGCCGCGCAAACTGATAGGGTTACCCCAACCTTCAGCAGTTTTAGCTCCGTAGAGGTTTACTCCGCTGAGGTCTAAGTAATAATCACCAACTTTCCCTAAAGAGGCATCAGGAATTCCATTGCCTGAAAGAATAGCATTGCCGCGTTCACGAATTACTTCTACACGTTCCTCAATAGTTTTAGTACATTGTACAGTGGTAAAACCTATACCACCTAACATGGCTATAAATAAGATTCTTTTCATTAA
>NZ_JH376645.1:277-417 GCF_000233955.1 Paraprevotella clara YIT 11840 | reverse complement strand
GTGCAAAGGGTATTAGGAATGGTAGCCCCAGCACGTTGGGTGCAAAATAATCTTCTAATTTGAAAGAGAACCCCATAGGGTCGTTTAGCTTTATCATACCACTGATGATAAAGGTAATGCCTAAAAATAGGCGTAAAAGG
>NZ_JH376645.1:0-192 GCF_000233955.1 Paraprevotella clara YIT 11840 | reverse complement strand
TAATGTTTTATTTTATTTTTATAGAACAATTCTCTGCAAATGTACGAAATAATTGTAAATTAGCAAATATCTGCTTTGTGATATTTTATAAAATTAAATAGGCAGACTGAAAAAAATCAGTCTGCCTATTTATATGGTATTATCAATAATTAGTTGCTAACTATTAATAATTTAGTCATTCTTATGCTTTTA
>NZ_JH376644.1 GCF_000233955.1 Paraprevotella clara YIT 11840 | reverse complement strand
ATATGGGAGTGTAAGATGCATCTTTCGTTTGAGTTCCTCGACCCTGTGACGAACTACCAAAAAATAGCTGAGCTGGAAGCTGATGTAGCGCACCTGAAAGAAGAGCTTGCAGAAATTAGGAAATTAGCAAATTAGGAAATTAGCAAATGAGCGAATTAGTAAATTGAAAAAGGTTGCTTGCAGATGCAAGCAACCTTAATTTTTGATGTTAAAATTTTGCTAAAGCCATTAGCGTATCCTACCTTTGCAGCACCTTTGAAAGCCAAAGGTGCCAATGCAAGACGGGCAGGTGTTTTGCGATATAAAATGAGAAAAATGAAGGTAAACCTCAACTTTAGCTTCAAGCTCATTAAGATTTTGATAAGAATTTCTAAAAAGAAATTCCTCATTAAAATTACTTATTAATGGGCAGGCAGTGGGAGCGGCAACTCCTGCTGCCTTTCTCTTTTTATATCGATGCAAAGGTACTACTATTTTTTGAATTGGCAAAATTTAATTTGGAGTGCGAGCCGCACGGGCAATTGTGGGACGGCTGAGAGGGCTGGGAGGATTGGGAGACGAGTGGGAGTGCGAGCCGCACGGGCGATTATGGGACAGGTG
>NZ_JH376643.1 GCF_000233955.1 Paraprevotella clara YIT 11840 | reverse complement strand
AACAATAACTGTAAGACAGTAACTAGTACTATTACAGTAGGAAATGGCAATATGATAGTAGTTCCTACTCCTATAACAGTGCCTAATGGTACTATTGGCGGCACTTCTACACCAAGTGTGTTGACAGGAGTAGTGCTTAATGGCAACAGCAATCCTGCTCCTAATACAGTGTCTATTACTTGGAATAGTCTGCCACCGCGAGCAACAGGTAATAACGACGGTACTGTGAATGTGGCTCCTAACACCCCAGCAGGTACTTATACCGTAAGTTATACTATCTGCGAGGCTCTTAACAGCGGTCACTGTACTACAGTAACTAGCACTATCACTATAGGTGGGGGCGTATTAACCGTTACTCCGGTTACTACCCTAACAGTAGCCAACGGCGCACAAGGTGGTACCACTACCAGCTCAGTACTGACAGGGGTTAGCCTTAACGGACAGCCAGCTAACAGTCAGTCGGTAACGATTACTTTCACAGGCTTGCCTGCAGGGGTAACTAGCAAT
>NZ_JH376642.1 GCF_000233955.1 Paraprevotella clara YIT 11840 | reverse complement strand
TAAAGCGGAAAGGCGTTGTTTGCCGAGCCTACAAATAACCAACCATAAGGTGAGCAAGGATTTGGCTGCCCTGTCTGAAAACATCAAAGGCAAGTATGCGTTGCCCGATGACGGTATGCCTTCACGGGTATTCAAATGCGGTAATTACACCGGTTGGAAAAAGGAATGTGAATCAAGTGACAAGATTAAAATCAAGTGACTATGGATAGAGGAATAATTACAATCAGTGAAGCAGGTGTAACCACTATGCCGACTGTGCCTGTATGGATGACCCAATTTGAGATTGCCGACTTGTTCGGGGTATTCTCGTGCTACATTCGCAAGGCTATTCATGCTATATATAAGAATAAAGAGTTGAACGAATATGATACGATGAAGTATGTCAAGCAACCGGACGGCATCAGTTATGATGTTTATAGCCTTGAAATGATTATAGCCATTGCATTCAGGATATGCAGTAGAGAGAGTATCCAGTTCAGACGATTTGTAATAAGTGAAATCTGCGCCGCCAAGAAAGGGAACCCGATAACGTTGTTCTTCTCTTGTGGCAAGGATAGTAACCTATGGTATAGTTGAGGCTCATCCCATCAGCCACCTGTTCCCGATGCACGGATGCAAAGGTAGCATGTGGCTTTGACGGCATTGGCAAGGTCGGGCGGCAGAGCCGTTTCGGGCAGAATCTTCCTCAAACAGCTTTGAGCGTATTCCGCCCGAAAACCTTGCCACTGTCAGCCACACACTTTTGAGGCATCCGGCAACGGAAACAAGCGACTGACGGGAAATCAGAAGAAAGAGAAGAAACGGCTTACAGACGAAGCGGAATATTGATGCTTCATCTGTAAGCCGTTCCTTTTTTCTTTTTGCCGAATTGTCGTATCATTGCTGGCACAAGACATGGGGCAGACGGCAAACTGCGCTCCTTCAAGAAAATCAGGTTACCATCTGTCGGTAGGCAGTGCGATAACCATCAACCAGCATCCTTTCGATGTCTGATTCACGGTAGAGGATTTTGCCGCCCAACTGAATGTAGGCTATCCGCCCCTCGTTGCGGTAGTCTTGAAGCGTCCGGCGGCTCACCTTCAACCGTGCCGACACCTCCTTGTCGGTGAAGAAACGCTCCCCGTTCAGTGTCGGGCGATAATTGGCGGTCAGATGCTCTACGTTGTCAAGCAAACGGTCGAGACTGCCCATAAAGTGGATTATCCACTCGTTGTCTTTGTTAATCAGTTCGTTCATGTTACTTTGGATTTAGTGGAATTATTGTTATGACTCTATTCGGTTGTCAGATTGTCCTGCCTTTGAACTTCGCTTCCTTTCTCCTGTCCTCCACTATGGAGACGATACGCTGCACGTCTTCGGGACGGTAATACGTTTTGTGGTTGATTTGGCTATATGCCAAAGTCCCGTTGTCACGCAAGGTTTGCAATGTGCGTGGGCTGATGTTCAGCATCCGGCATACGTCCTGATTGTCCATCCACTCGCTCATTTTCTTTTCGCCGTGCCTATGGCAGATGGCATCCATACGACTGACGAAGCGGTCGAACTTGGCGACCATCGCCTCAAAGGTCTTCCTTTCGATTGATACGATTTCCATATTGTCTTTCTTTTAGTTGTTACTATCTCTTTTGCCGCAAAGGAATATATAATCTGTTATCCTGCAATGGATTTTTCGGAAGTGGCAGCGTGTTGCGTCAATAGGTAGCCCTTGTCCGGGATGTCGTCTTGCCTTTAGCCGTTATCATTCCTTCTTCCGCAAAGAAATACATAATCCGGCATCCGGCAATGGATTCAATCAGGTCTGGCAGCAAGTGGCACAGGGTGGTAGAGGTTGGCACAGGCACAGGTCAACGATTGCCCTTAATTCCCATATTTAATGAGGAAACCACAGCCGAGATAAGGGCTTAATTCAAATTCGCCTACGATTGAACCCTTGCCCTCTCGTGTATTCACATCCGGCAAAACGGAGAAGTCCTCACCGCTTTGTCAACCGCCATAAAGCAAAACCATACAAAATTGCCGAAGCGAACCCAAGTGCTTGACCGACTGCATTAAAGCGCCTTACTTTGCTCCCGATAATCGGTCGAGGTGCTTACCAAGACCACAATTAATAACTTAATCAATTTGTTTTTTTACAATGAAGAGAGAACCAAACATCACAGAGCAGCAGGCTCGTGAAATCGTGGAAAAGATGGGACGCAGGGAATCCTACACTCCCAAGTCGATGAATGACATCTACAGACGTATCGGTCTGGAGCCGGATGAGCCGGAACAGCCCGGCAAGACCGTCACGGAAGAAACGGAGACCGCTATGGCGGATGAACCGTCAAGTGAGGCGACCGAGGAAGCGGCAATGCCGCAGAAGCGTGTCAGCAGCAAGCAGCGCAAGCTGTCACTGGAAGAATACCGCACCACTTATCTCCAAGTCCCCAAGATTGTAAACCGCAAGCCCGTGTTCGTCAGCGAGACGGTGCGAGACGAACTGGACAGAGTTGTCCGCTTCCTTGGAGGAAAGGGCATGAGCGCATCGGGGCTGATTGAAAACCTCGTCCGTCTGCACCTCGACAGCTATCGGAACGACATCGAGCAGTGGCGCAAGCTCTGACGGAATTACAGAAAGTCGGTTGGACTGGTGAATACACTTCATCGGTTTAACCGATACCCAAGATGAGTCATTACACTCGGAAAACAATCCGACAAGCGGAGGATTTTTGTGCCCTCAAAGACACAGCAAGATATATTTTCAGTTACCCGAATAATTCTAAGTAACTGAAAATGCCTTCACTGCCGTGGGCAGAATTATCCTCCGCAGTCAGATAATTTCGGGATTCTTTAATCGGAGATTAGGCAATGGATGAACCATTAAACGAAAATAATAAGTAGCATGAAAAAGAAAAGCAAGTACGGGAGAAATCCCAAGTTGAACCCGAAGACGCACTGCGTGATGGTGCGCTTTGATGATGTAGAATGGAATAAATTCCTCATGATGTACGAGGAATCGAATGTGTACGCGAAAGCCGTCTTTCTCAAGGCACACTTCTTCGGGCAGAAGTTCAAGGTACTGAAGGTGGACAAGACGATGCTGGACTACTACACCAAGCTGTCGGACTTCCATGCCCAGTTTCGCTGCATAGGCACGAACTACAATCAAGTCGTAAAAGAGTTGCGCATCCACTTTTCGGAGAAGAAGGCGATGGTATTGCTTTACAAGCTAGAGAAGTGTACCATTGACCTTGTGAAGTTGAGCCGGGAGATTGTGGAACTTTCAAGGAAAATGCAGGCTAAGTGGGAAGATAGACAGATTATGATCAGTTCCGGCTCTACGAATAATAAATAAGTGACCGAGATACAGGAAAGGGAGATACCGTAATTGCAGGAGGTCATTGGAAAGACATGGTGCAAGGAGGACGAACTGAAAGAGTTGAAGTCGGAACTTGCCGTCCTTGACCGCAGGATTCAGTTGGAATTGGCTCCACCGACACCGGAAAACGGACAGGAACAGACAAATCAAACTGAGTCAGAAAAGGAAGGTATGAATAACGAAAACAGACTAGATAATAATGTTGATAATTATGCCAGTATTGTAACACATAATGTAACAGAGCCAACAAAAGGAACAAATAAAGGGATAAGATTTTGAAATGAAGAAAAGGTTGCCAAATCATCTGGCAACCCTTTTTACTGAATAATTAAGACTGTATAAGATGCATCTATTAAGCCATTTACAACAGAGTTGATCCGTCTTTGAAGGCTTTACCAACCACATCTCCAAGTACACGGTAAGCACACAATACGGAATCAAACGAAATGGGCTGCAATTTTCCTAAATCCACTTTGCCTTGTGTATTCAAGATAGACTCATCTACTTGCGCATTTACGACTTCTCCCACAACGTGCATTTCATCCAACACCTCCTGCATTTCTACAGCTTTACATTCAAGAGTCAGAGGATATTCGTAAATAATGGGTGCATTGACAAATTCGCTATGGGCAATGTGTACACCCGCTTTTTCAATCTTGTTTTCCTTACGTCCGGAAACAAGACCGAAATAATCGGACAATACCAGTGTATCAAGAGTTGCAATGCTCAAAGTGAACGCTTTTGTATGCTTCAAATTCTCTGTTGTCTTATGACCGAGTGCAAGGTTTAATGCGACATGATGATACCCGCATTGCCCACCCCATGCCGCATTCATGGCGTTGGGTGTACCCTGTTCATCATAGGTCGCCACAATCAATACGGGCAACGGAGCGACTACGGGAGTATTACCTAAATTCTTTTTCATAGATTACCTCCTTTCCATAAACATTCGGGCGGTTTCCGCATCGTGGTGATCGAAGAAAAGACTTTTTCCCGTATCAAGCGTAGCAATGGAGGCCATGTCTTCGGCAGTCAGTTCAAAATCGAATATGTCGATATTTTGCCGCATCCGTTCGATGTGTGTTGATTTGGGGATAATGATTACGCCTCGTTGTATCAGCCAACGTAAAGCGACTTGAGCAACACTTTTGCCATATTTTGCCCCGATTCCAGCAAGCAAAGGATTCGTAAAGAACCCGTTTCTTCCTTCGGCAAACGGCCCCCATGACATGATGTGTGTACCGAACTCTTCCATGATTTGCTGCGGTTCGGTTTGCTGGTTGAAAACATGGGTTTCCACTTGATTTACAGCCGGAACAATTTCCATATTACCGGCAATGTCGATAAAATGATCCGGGTAAAAATTGCTCACGCCGATAGCTCGAAGTTTTCCTTCTTTATATGCTTCTTCCAATGCCCGGTATGCGCCGTAACGGTCGCAGAATGGTTGGTGAAGCAACATCAGGTCGATGTAATCCGTCTGCAACTTGCGCAGGCTCTCGTCTATGGAAGTCTTCGCCTTTTCATAGCCGTAGTTGGAAATCCACACTTTCGAGACCAAAAAAATCTCTTTGCGGTCGATACCGCTTTTTTGCACGGCATTGCCTACACCCTCTTCGTTGTGATAGGCTTGCGCCGTGTCAATCATCCGATAACCGACTTTCAGGGCATCGCTTACGCAGTGTTCGCACTCGGCAGGCGAAACCTGATAGACACCGTAGCCCATCTGGGGCATTTCAACACCGTTGTTTAATATTACTTTATTCATTGAAATATCCATTTTTTAATTTCTTCTGATTTAGCAGGCAGACGAATCCCTTTTCTTATTTTCAAAGCAGGATAACCTTTCTTTAGCGTGGCATCGGCTTCCGACATAGGGCTTTCGTAAGATGTACAGAAAGGAAATATCACCTTGCCTTTCAGTTGTTCGCTGTAATTGTCAAGAAAAGTACGGATCACTGCCGGTTCTTCATGCCACCAAATAGGGAAACCGACAAACACCGTATCAACCTTTGCGAAGTCAATGTCAATCGGTTTAATAGCCGGTCGAAGCGACTGATTGAGGTGTTCCTGCGTGCAACGGGATTGCTCGTTTACCCAATCTACATCTTCCGATGAATAGGGTTGTTCGGGTAAAAGCCGAATCATTCTGGCTCCTGTCACTTCCGCAACCTGCTTGGCGGCAAGTTCGGTATTGCCGGAATGTGTGAAATATACGACGACTGTTTTCATGTTGCTATCATTTTTTGTCTGCGCCTGTACTGTATTACCGCATGACATGGCTATCGCCACGGTCATTGCAAGGACATACTTGAATATGTTCATAATTATCAGGATTATGGAATTATTCAATTAGCCCAATCTCTTTGAGCCATGATGAAATGTTCTGCTCGTTGATTCGTCCGCTCGTCAGCCCTTCGCCGGTCAGATGCTCGGCATCGGGAGTGAGTTCCACGATACGTGCCAGCGTTTCGTCTCGGTAAGTTGCCGAATAAGTGCAGAACGGCACGACGGTCTTGCCGGAGAAGTCGTAGCTTTCGGCGAAGGTGGCGATGATCATCGGAGCTGTATGCCACCAAACGGGGCTACCGATGAAGATAACATCGTACTGTTCCCAATTTTCCACATTGTCGGCAATAGCCGGACGTGCATCGTTGTCCCGTTCTGCAAGGGCGACTTCCGTACATTCAGTATAATCTGTAGGATAAGGAACTGTCGGCTCTATCCGAAAAAGGTCGGCTCCGGTCTGGCTGGCAATCTCCTGCGCCATACGTTGTGTCGTTCCTCCCCAACTGAAATAGGCAACCAGAATTTTGCTGTCGCTTTCGGGAGTATCGGGATTCTCCCCCGGATTGTTCGGATCGTCGGGGTTGTCCGGGTTATCAGGTTCTTCCTGATCGCCCGGTTCCTCCTCGTCCGGTGTTTCGGGTGTTTCAATACCCGGCATTTCAGGTTCATTTTCATCTTCGGGCGAACAAGCTCCGAACATTGCGATGGCCGCAGCCATCATCAGGAAAATCAAATACTTTTTCATACTTAACTATTATTTATGGTTTCAAGTTTTTATCCGACTGCAAAATTACGGGCGTTCCTCCACTCGGTACGAACAAAAAATACGGGTGTAATTACCATTTTTTCAGAAAATGAAATCGGACGAATCGGGGCATCCGCACGGCAACATCAAAAAACCGAAATAATAGCATTTTCAACCGCATTTCTTGTAAAGCCTCGCTGAAAGGTTCTCTCTAACTTTGCAATGTCGAAAATCAATAAGAATGTAAATCTCTGTTGGAAAGGTTATTTTCGATGATATAAAGGAGAAGACTAATATAAAATGATAAAAAGATGAAGAATAGAGAATTAGGAAAAAGCGGATTATATGTATCCGCCATCGGATTGGGGTGCATGGGCATGAGCCATGCTTATGGTGCGCCTGCCGATAAACGGGAAATGTCGGAATTGTTGGCTAAAGCCGTAGAAATCGGTTATACGTTCTTTGATACCGCCGAAACTTATGGTACGACAGAGAATCCTCACGATAACGAGGAGTTGTTGGGAAATGCCTTAAAACCGTATCGCAACCGTATCGTGATTGCGACTAAATTCGGACTTCGTTTCGATACGGAGAGCGGAAAGATTCCTTACCCGTTGATTACCGATTCACGCCCTGACACTATCCGTCGCAGCGTGGAAGGTTCGCTGAAAAGGTTGCAGACCGACCATATCGACCTTTACTACCAGCACCGCGTGGATGTGGGTGTACCGCCCGAAGAGGTTGCGGGCGTAATGGCCGATTTGATAAAGGAGGGAAAAATCCTCCACTGGGGGATTTCGGAAGCCACGGAAGAGGTGATCCGCAGGGCACATAGTGTCTGCCCGATTACCGCCGTGGAAAACCGTTACTCCATGATGGCACGGCACTACGAATCGCTTTTTCCCGTGCTCGAAGAATTGGGTATCGGGTTCGTCCCGTTCTCTCCGCTTGCCAACGGCCTGTTATCCGACCAATACACGGCTTCATCTCGTTTCGAGGCCGGAACGGATTACCGTGCTTCCATGCCGCAGTTCCGTCCCGAAAGTTTTGCGGAGAACCGGGAGTTGCTCGGACTGGTACGCCGTTTGGCCGAAGAAAAGAACGCCACCCCGGCACAAATATCCCTTGCATGGATGCTCTGCAAGAAAGCGTGGATCGTACCTATTCCGGGGACACGCAAGTTCAGCCGATTGCAGGAAAACGCCGGAGCCTCGGATATAGACCTGACAGCAGATGAGGTGAGACAGATAGACAAAGCATTGGACACGATGCGGATGTCGGCGGTATTCGGTGGAACAGCCATAAAATCCTGAAGCCATGAAGAAAGATACGACAAAAAGTTTATTCCTGTTCTGGCTTTGTGCCGTGTTGCTTTACTTTATTGCCAACCTGCAAAAAGTGGTAATGCCGGGTGCGATATTCAACGAGTTGCAGGAACATTTTTCGGCGACCGCAGGAAGTGTTACCGGCATCGGAGCGATATTCATGTACACGTATGCCATCAGCCAGTTGGTAGTCGGGTTGTTGGTGGATCGTTTCAGCGGTGCGCGTGTTATGGCTTGGGGAGGTCTGGTACTGTGTGGCGGCAGTCTCTTGTCTGCTGTCGCGCCATCTCTTTGGCTACTTTATGTCGCCCGCTTCATGGTGGGGTTCGGTGCTGCAAATATCTATTTGAGTATTACAAAGGAAACGAGCCGCATCTATCCGAACAGCTTTGCCATGATGTTGGGCTTTGTCATGGTAGGCGGTTATTTGGGCGGAGTGATGGGCAATGCTCCTTTCATTGCCGGGGTACAGATGATGGGTTGGCAGCAGGCTTTGTTGTTGGTCGGAGGCATAGCAACCTTAATCTATCTCGCCTATGCCGGATTGAAATGCACGCTTCCCATGCCGGAAGTGGTACAGACCGCCAAATTCGACTATCATCGTTTTTTTGAAGTGTTGAAAGTACGCCAGAATATCCATATTCTCGTTTGCGGCGGTTTCCCGTTCGGGCTTTATTTCGCGATACAAAGCATCTTCGGTAAAAAATTCTTGGAAGATTATTCGGGTATGAATCCCGAAAGTGCCGGATGGGTTCTTACCGTATTGATGGTCATAGGTGCTGTCAATAGTCTGCTGGCTCCTGCTTTGAGCAAGATGTTGAAGAACCGTCGCCGTCCGTTGATGCTTTTCTCCGGTGTTGGAACCGCAGCCGCATTTCTGTTAATTGTCGGTTGCCTGTTGTCGGGAGTTCATTCTCCGTGGTTGATAAACGGAGCCTTTATTCTGCTTGCCTTTGCCGGAAATATCTCGCCGGTCATTGTCGCATTGGTGCGCGAGTCGAATCACAACGATATTTGGGGTGTGATGTTAAGCGTCTATGCTTTTCTGGCCTATATCGTGACAGCCGTTATCGGTCATTCCACGGGATGGATAATGGAACTTTTCCCGCCGCAGGTGGTGGATGGAGTGCATATTTACGGCAATGATTCCTATTTAGCGGCATTTGCCGTATTGCTCGTCATCGCCTTGTTTGCCGCTTATAGCGGTTTCCGGTTAAAAGAATCGAACGGTAAGGATATTTCTAATGAAATCAAATAGCACAATGGAATACAGAGTATTAGGATTGAGCGGATTGAGAGTGTCCGCCATCGGATTGGGCTGCATGGGTATGAGCCATGCCTACGGAGAGCCTGCCGATACACATGAGATGAAAGAGTTGCTGGCGTATGCCGTGGATATGGGGTACACTTTTTTCGATACGGCTGAAGTGTACGGGACTCCCGACCGTCCGCATCATAACGAGGAGTTGCTGGGCGAAGTGTTAAGGCCGCTACGCAACCGGGTTGTCATCGCCTCGAAATTCGGTTTGAGATTCGATGCTCCCCAATCATCCGGGCCGCACGCATTGATACCGGATTCGCGTCCCGAAATGATCCGTTATTCGGTCGAGGAATCGCTCCGTCGTTTACAGACCGACCGCATCGACCTCTATTACCAGCATCGTATCGATCCGAAGATTTCCCCGGAGGAGGTGGCCGGTGTCATGGCAGACCTGATACGGGAGGGTAAAATCCTCCATTGGGGCATATCGGAAGCAACGGAGGAGTATCTGCGTCGTGCCCATAAAGTCTGTCCCGTTACAGCCATTCAGAACCGTTACTCGATGATGGCGCGGTGGCACGAGAATCTGTTTCCCGTGCTCGAAGAGTTGGGTGTCGGATTCGTGGCATTTTCCCCGTTGGCGAACGGGTTATTGACGGATTGTTACACGGCCGACACACGATTCGACACCAAGACAGATTACCGTGCATCCATGCCGCAGTTCCGTCCCGAAAGTTTTGAACAGAACCAAAGGCTGTTCAGCTTTATAGAGCGTCTGGCAGATGAATACCATGCCACACCCTCGCAAATCGCATTGGCGTGGATGATAAACAAGCATCCGTGGATTGTGCCCATTCCCGGCACGCGCCATCTTTCGCGATTGAAGGAGAATATCGGGGCTGTGGATATACACCTGACAACAGAGGAAATCCGGCGTATTGATGCGGAACTCGATACAATAGGCATGAGCGATGTGTTCGGAGGTTCCCCTATAAAAAGTAAATAGATAGAACGAAGAAATATGAAACCAAAAGTAATATGTCATATCATGAGTTCCGTCGATGGGCGGTTACTCGACAATCGCTGGACGCAGCCGTTCGGCGAAACGGATAAAACAGAGTTGTTGAAGGTTTACGCGGCTATCGGCCGTGAACTGAATACCGATGCGTGGATGTTCGGGAAAAACACGGTTTGCGCTGTATTTCCTGAAAAATCGAACAAAGGGAATACACCCTTCTCCAGAACCGCTTCTGTTTTCATGGGAGAGCGGCACTCCGAGAGAATGTTTATCGTGTCTGATCCCGACGGCGACATACTCTTTACCTCCTCCACCTTGCGTGGCGATAATATCCTCGTGGTTTTAGGCCGGAACGTCACGGAAGAATATCTCGCGTTCCTGCGCGGGATACGTATCTCTTATGCTGTCGTGGAAGACGCAACCGATTTGCACGCAGGTCTTGAAGCGGCCAATCGTGAGTTCGGTATCCGTTCGGTATCGGTGCAGGGCGGAGGAATATTGAACGGAGCTTTGCTGAAAGAGGGAGTTATTGACGAGTTAAGTTTAGTCGTTTATCCCGGAATCGACGGGCTTGCAGGTATCCCCTCTGTTTTCGAGTATATCGGGAGTAAAACCGATTGCCCGGCAAAAGGTCAAAACCTGCAACTTCTTTCGGTAGAACAACGGGAATACGGGGTTGTCTGGCTCCGATATAAATTTCACTTCAATAATAAATAGACTATGAAAAAGATGGTAGGAATAATGTTATTGCTTTGCTCGATAATGCCATTTATGGCTTGTACATCTACTGAAGACGAGCCTTATAAACCGGAGACAGAGCAACCGTCAGATGATCCGAACAATAATGAAGAAGAGGATAATGATACGACACCCGTTTACGGTCATCTGACCACGGCCAATACCGTGAGCGATGTTGTCAATCATGAGGCTTTTAACGGATTCGGACGATTCATACTCCCGGCAGAGCGGAGCTATAACGATAATATGACATTGCAGAATGTGGCGAGTATGCTCCCGTATCATAATTACATAACGGGCGAAAGAGCGGTCGAAACCATCAACACGATGATCGATTACGTGCATGACGGGAACACGCTCTTTTATGACATTTATTCGGATGCGGATAAGCAGGCGGATTCCCGGAAAAACAATACGGGAGTGTTCTTTTTTCGGGGAGAACCCGGCAAACCGTTCGCAATCGTGTGTCCCGGTGGAGGTTTCTCGTATGTGGGAGCTATCCACGAGGGATTTCCGCTTGCCATCGCGTTGAGCAAGATGGGTTACAACGCTTTTTCCATCCAATATCGCACGGGCGGGGCGCAGGTCGCTTGCGAAGACCTTGCCGGGGCCATCGACTTTATTATGCGCCATGCCGAAGAGTTGCAGGTATCGACCGACGACTATTCGCTCTGGGGCGGTTCTGCGGGGGCACGTATGGCAGCTTATCTCGGCTCTTACGGGACGCAGGGGTTCATCAGTGCGGTACATCCGCGTCCGGCAACGGTCGTGATGGGTTATACCGGGCACTCCGATTATACGCGCAACGATCCCCCGACATATGTGGTTATCGGCGATAACGACGCCATCGCGAGCGCGTCGGTCATGCGTCAGCGGGTGGAGAATCTTCAGGCCATAGGCATTGATGCCGAATTTCATCTGTTCCCGAATCTGCGACATGGGTTCGGATTGGGTATAGGAATGAGTGCAGAGGGCTGGGAAAAAGATGCGGTCGCATTCTGGGAAAAATACATTTCCCGTAAAAATGGAAAATCCAACCGTAAATAACGTAAGGGGAAATTGCCGGCCCCTTTCTACCTTTGCAATGTCCGTAAAACATATAAATAGATAATAATGAAAAAGATAATCACAACCGTATTGTGTGCGACAATGGCTGTATGCAATACATTAAATGCACAAGAGAATATGGAAAAGAAAGAGAAAATGCCGTTCACATACGTGGATATCAAAACAATTAAAAGTCACAACAGTAATCCGTGGGGATTGGTCTATAACGGTGCTATCACGGAAAACAAGGAGGGAGCGGTGAGTATCCACTCCATCACTTACGAATTGAACGGTCTGAAAATCGCCGCCAATGTCTATACCCCCGCAGGATATGACCGGGCGAAAAGCTATCCCGCCCTTGTCGTCGCCCATCCGAACGGTGGCGTCAAAGAGCAGGTCGCGGGATTATACAGTCAGCGTATGGCAGAGGCAGGTTATATCTGTCTTGCGTTTGATGCCGCTTATCAGGGAGCCAGTGAAGGGCAACCGCGCAGTACGGACAAGCCTGCCAACCGTATCGAAGACATCCATCGTGCTGCCGATATTCTGGCGCAATATCCGGGTGTCGATCCTGCCCGTGTCGGTATTCTCGGCATCTGTGGCGGTGGCGGCTATACGTTAAAAGCCGCGCAGACAGACAAGCGTTTCAAGGCGGTAGCCACGTTGAGTATGTTCAACACGGGACTGGTGCGCCGTAATGGTTTTCTCGATTCGCAGATAAACGAAGTTCAGCAGCGTCTTGCCGATGCCTGTGCCGCACGTCAGAAAGAAGCGGAAACCGGGGAACCCGAATATATCGGCGACATGAGCGGAATGACACCGGAACAGGCCGCAAAACTCCCCTTCGACCTTTACCGTGACGGATACGAGTATTACCTGCAAAGCCACGCGCACCCCAATTCTACATTCAAGTACACCAAAAGCAGTCTGGTAGATCTTATGGCATTCGACGCGAGCGAAGGAATGTATCTTATCAACCAACCGTTGTTGATGATTGCGGGAAGTATCGCGGACACGTTCTACATGACCGAACTGTGTTACAGCAAGGCCACGGGAACATCGGACAAGGAGCTGTTCTTTATTCCCGGTGCTACGCACATCAAAACTTACTTTGTGCCGGAATACGTGGAACAAGCCGTAGTTAAGTTGACGGATTTTTTCAACAAGAATCTGTAAGCTATGAGCCTAAAAGTTAGTGAAATAGTATCATTCATAGCCATAAGCCTCCTTATCGGGGCTTTGGCTTCTTGTGGAAACAGCAAGCCTGAACGTGTACCGGAAGGATACCATATCAATTTTTCGGAAACATCGCCCAATCCGAAAGAACATAAGAGAGTGCTGGTTATTTCCGGAAGCCCCCGTAAAGGAGGTAATACCGATTTATTGTGCGACGCCTTCGCACGCGGAGCGAAAGAGGCCGGAGGATATGTGGAGAAGGTGTTTCTTGCCGATTATAATATCGGCTATTTCTCGGAAGAGGACGTGCAACGGGTAGGAAAGCGGGCAAATGAGGCCGGGGATGATGTCCCGATGCTCGTGGATAAGCTGGTAAACGCGGATGTGATTGTATTGGCAAGTCCTGTTTATTACATGAACATTACCGGACAGTTGAAAACCTTTATCGACCGTACATACGGGCGTTATCGAGAAATGAAAGATAAGGAGTTTTTCTATCTGACCGCTTGTGCTGATGCTGAAGAGAGTACGGCAGATTGGGCGATAAACGGTTTTCGTGGCTTTGTGATGTGTCTCCCCAATCCCACGGAGCGGGGTATGGTCAAGGCAACGGGCATGGGGCGTAAGGGAGCTGTAAAAGGCAGCCAATACGAAACGGAGGCATATAATCTCGGAAAAAATATTTAACGAATTAAATGATTGATTTATGAAATTAAGATTCACAATTTTATTGATTGCCGTTTTGTTCCATATCGGGGCTTATGCGCAAGCGACACCGGATAAACAATCTTCCGGAAAAATATTGGTGGCTTATTTCAGTTGGGGCGGCAATACCCAGAAAGTGGCCGGACATATCGTATCACTCACTGGAGGGACTCTATTCCGTATCGAGCCAGAAAAGCCATACCCTACAGAATACACCCCGTGTACCGAAGTGGCGAAAGCGGAGAAAGAAGCCGATGCACGTCCCGCCATTAAAAACAAAGTCGAGGATTGGGATCAGTACGATGTTATCTTCATCGGTTGTCCTGTTTGGTGGCATACAGCCCCTATGATTATCAATACGTTCTCGGAAAGTTATGATTTCAAGGGGGAAAATAGTTATTCCTTTCTGTACCTATGCCTCGACTTATCGGGATGAAACACTGGCTAAAATCGCAGAACTGACACCTGCCGCCGAGCATCGGAAAGGATTCGGAGCCGTGGATAAAAACACGAAAGGCATTGAAGCATGGCTGAAAGAAATCAAGTTGTTAAAATGATTAAAAATAAAGAATTATGAAAAAGGTACTTTATGCACTCGCACTATTGGCAGGCACTATATGCCTTGTTGTTGCCTGCTCGAATGACGAACCGGATACTGGCAATGGAAATCAGGATATGGAAGAAGTTGTTCCGGGAACAAATCATAAGATTCTGATAGCCTATTTCTCCCAACCGCTTCCTAACAATGTGGATGCGGTAACTTCTGCCAGCCGAGTAACCGTGAACGGGGAACTTTACGGCAGTGTCCAATACGTGGCTACCATCATCAATGAAGCTACGGGAGGAGATATGGTTCGGATTCAGACCTTACAGCCTTATCCAGAAAATTACGATGATCTGGCAAGTCAGGCAAATCAGGAACGTCAGAATAACATACATCCTGAACTTGCAACAAACATTGAAAATTTCGACAATTATGATGTTGTTTTCATCGGTTATCCTATCTGGTGGTATCAGATGCCGATGGCCATGTATTCTTTCTTCGACAAGTATGATTTCGACGGAAAAACCATTATCCCGTTTTCTACGCACGGAGGTAGCGGTTGGTCTGGGACCTTGGAGGATATTGCAGGGTTAGAGCCTAACGCAACAATGGTAAATGGTTACAGCATTTCCCGTAATAATACGGCGACTTCCCGCGATGGTATTTTGAACTGGTTACAGGAAATTGGCATGGTGGAATAGCATATAATAGTGGGACAGGGAGTTAAACTAAGAAATAATCTATATGATTCAAGTTTAATTTATTACCTTTGCGAATAATTTGTGTAAGCTGTATGGATAAACAAAGAGACATACTTGTTGTTGATAAACTTGGTATTGTGAGAACTGATTCTGAAGAAGAATATCTGGCTCATTTGCTTTGTTTGGGAGGCTCGTGTCGTTATCGTTTTAATGAACGGGACTTTGATCTGCACACCGGTGATTTGTCTATTATCCGTAAACGGAAGATGATTGAAAAAATGGAGCCGTCGGATGATTTTCAATGCAAAATAATCTACGCAAAGCCCGGCTTTATCGAATTATGTACGCCTCAAAGCAACTACGGAATGAAAGGGCAATTAGCTCTTTTTCTTAATCCGGTTATGCACCTTACACCGGAACAACAGATTATATGCCGTCGTGATTTCGAGATATTGGAAGCGAGGATTAAGGATACAGAACATCGCTTTTATCGTGAAATACTGATTAATTCCATGCAGACTGCCATTCTTGATTTCTTTGACTTCCATGCCCGTATTTACGGAGAAAGTGATATTTCCACGCAAAACGCCTCCATTATGAGCCGTTTTTTGAAGATGTTGGAAAATGGCTCATTCCGTGAACATCGGGAAGTAACCTATTATGCCGATTGTTTGTGCGTTACATCAAAATATCTCTCTGAGGTATCGAAAAAAGTGAGCGGTTATGCCGCCAACTATTGGATTAACCGCTATACGATACTTGAAATATCTCGCTTGCTTCGCGACAAATCACTGACATTCGTCCAGATTTCCGATATGTTCGGCTTTTCATCACCTGCCTATTTCAGTCGGTACGTGCAACGTAATTTAGGATTGAACCCAACGGACTATAGGGAATAACCATATTTATCTTCCTCTTGTATTTTCGGTAAAAATCGCAGTTTTTACCGATTTTTTTGTATCGCCGGATTCCTATTCTCTATCTAACTTTGCAGTGAAAACATTAAAAATCAGAGTAATATGAAATCATTGGCTATTACAGCATTATTACTGCTATCCGTTGGAGCAATGGCGCAGAATAATCCAGAAAAAACTTTTCGCCAACCTTATCCGCTTGGCGAAAAACTATCTTCAACCCCCAATTTTACAGGTGATGTATGGCTTGCTCCTTTAAGTGAGCAGAAGGAACTTCATGTCTCTATGTCAAATGTAACTTTTGAACCGGGATGCCGAAACAGTTGGCACTCACATAAAGCCGGCCAGATATTGATAGCAACAGCCGGTATCGGGTATTATCAGGAAAAAGGACAACCCGCCCGACGGTTGTTTCCGGGCGACATTGTGGAGATTGCCCCTGATGTGGTGCATTGGCATGGGGCTGCATCGGACAGCTGGTTTGCGCATATCGCCATTACTACCAACCCTCAGATAAATGCGGCTGTATGGCTCGAACCCGTCAACGACAGCCAATATCAGGAAGCTACGGCTGAAGCGGAAAACCGTTATGTGGGGGCAAACAACGTATTGACTGCACGCGAACAAGCCATTGTATCGGTGGCATCCTATACCGGAAAGGGAGATTTGGAACATCTAAAACCGGCTCTCGTGGGAGCGTTGGAGGCAGACATGACCATCAATGAAATAAACGAGGTGTTGATTCACGCTTACGCTTATTGCGGATTTCCACGCAGTTTACGGGCAATACAAACCTTTATGCAGGTCGTGGATGAACGGAAAGCGAACGGGATAAATGATATTGCTGGTCGGGAAGTTTCTGAAATAAACGACAATAGAAACCGCTACGAACGGGGGCGGGATATACTTGCCGAAATATCAGGTACTTCTGCCAATGCCCCCAAAGCAGGTTACGCAATATTTACACCTGCCATAGAACGCTTCTTGAAAGAACATCTTTTTGCAGACCTTTTTGAGAGAGACCTGCTGACCTATCGGGAACGCGAGCTCGCAACAGTATCCATTCTTGCCGGAGTCGGCGGTGTTGAACCTATGCTCAGAAGCCATGCAGCAATATGTCTGCATCTCGGCGTTACAGCCGAACAACTTTCGGCATTACTGAATATCGTGGAAATGAATCTCGGAACATCTTATTCGGAACCATTGCGTAACATATTGGAACAAATAGTAAAACAGAAATGAAAAAGATTATTTTAGGGGTGTTACTCTTGCTATTTGCAGGAGTAGCCCAAGCGCAGCATATAACGATTGCCCGACAAGGACATTTCTCGGTGGGTGGGCAAACCATACAAAGGTTGGGAAAGTATGACAACAGCAAGTTTGTCGGATGGGCGGAGCAAGAAGAAACCGGACAAAGCTATCGGGCCGACCATGCCTTTGTGGATTTTCAGATTCCTGCCGACAGCAAGAAGCTACCGTTAGTCTATGTTCACGGTTACGGAGGTTCGGGTGTATGCTGGCAAATGACACCCGACGGCAGAGAAGGTTTCGCCACGTTAATGTTACGCCGTGGCTGGAGCAGTTACGTGGTCGATCTTCCGGGTAGAGGACGTGCTGGACGAACATCAGCAACAACGACAGCCAAACCAGTGGCCGACGAAATGTTCTGGTTCGACATCTGGCGTATCGGTGTATGGCCGAATTTTAACGAGGGTGTGCAGTTTCCGAAAGATTCGACATCTCTTTCACAGTTCTTCCGCGAAATGACCCCCGATTTAAGCAACCATCAATTAGATGTTCCCGCACTCGGAGCATTGTCCGAACGCATCGGCGACCATATTCTCGTAACCCATTCTGCCGGAGGGTTTTCCGGCTGGATGTCTGCGATGCAAAATTCAGAGGTCAAAGGTGTCGCTTCCTATGAGCCGGGCGGGTTCGTGTTTCCTGAAGACGAAGTTCCTGAACGTATCGATGGCTTAACCGGCGGTGTAGCTGGGATAGCTGTTTCGATGGAGCAATTCAAAAGACTCACGGAAATTCCGATTATTCTTTATTTCGGAGATTACATTCCCGAAACACCCTCCAAGAATCTCGGTGATGAAAATTGGCGCGTCCGCCTTCAGATGGCCCGCAAGTTCGTCGAAGCTATCAACCGACATGGAGGAAATGCCACATTAGTAGAACTTCCTAAAATCGGCATCTATGGCAATACGCATTTCTTGATGCAGGATTTGAATAATGCTGAATTGGCTGATTTGCTTGATGATTGGTTGTTGAAAAGTAAATTGAATTAACACACAAGGAGTTTTCCATATACTAATATGAGATTATTACTGCAACACAGGATACTTTTGGGTTACATCATATTGATAGCAGTCATCGGAAGTATGGCTGCTACCATGCTGCATGAGCGTGGTAGAGTTCATAAAATCGAATTGGAAGCCACCCAAATCCGAGAGGCGAATCAAACGATAAATGCCGCTCATCGGCATATTACAATTCTTGCCACTTTGGGGGAATCCGCGATTACATGGGACGAGGAAGACTTCCAAAAGTATCAGTTGCGGCGGCAAAAAGTCGATAGTCTCTTACAAATTTTGCAACGGGATTATGGCGAATTTATCTCGTTCAATCAGATTAACACTTTCCGTGTTCTGTTGGCAAACAAAGAAGAACACTTGTTCCACACGATGAAAATCCATCAACGGCAAGACAGCTTGCTGCTGGAACAGTTGCCTCTTGTTACAGAGCAGGCTACAAGTTTCCGTACTGTAACCCGTAAAAAGAAAGGCATAGCAGGATTTTTCGGAGCTAAAGAAACCGTGCAAGTCCCTATGCAGTCCAATCTGCTTCATGCTCTTAACAGACAGTTGATTTCACGACAACAGCAGATAAGCGACAATACGGACAGCCTGTGTGTGCAGAATAAGGAACTGAACAGCAAATTATCTACTCTGCTTCAAGAGTTAGACGAACAATCACAAACGGCATTTCAAAACAAGGAACAGCACATAAAAGAATCGTATGAACGCTCTGCGGTTATTGTAACCATCTTGATTATTAGTGTCATTGTCCTGCTTATGGTATCTTATTGGATTATCCAAAGGGACATTCGGGTGAAAGAAAAAACAAAAGAAAGACAGGAGAAGTTGATTGAACAACTCAATAAAAGTGTACAAGAAAACGAAACACTGATAGCATCCCGTAAAAAAGCGGTGCATACTATTACCCATGAGCTGCGCACACCGTTGGCAGCAATAACCGGTTATACCGAATTGCTGCAGAAAGAGTTTAGCAAAGGTAACAATGTGCATTTCATCGAAAACATACAGGAATCTTCCGAACGTATGCGCATTATGCTCAATACTTTACTGGACTTCTTTCGCTTGGACAACGGCAAGGAACAGCCCAGACTGTCCCCTTGCCGCATTTCTACAATTACGCATACCCTTGAAACGGAATTCACGCCCATTGCAATGAGCAAGGAATTGTCTCTGACGGTGAAGGATGGAAGTGATGCCATTGTATTGACCGACAAGGAACGCATCCTGCAAATTGGAAACAACCTGCTGTCAAATGCCGTCAAGTTTACGGAGAAAGGCGGTGTGTTCCTGACAACGGATTACGACAACGGCATATTGACACTTGTGGTTGAGGATACAGGAACCGGTATGACCGAAGAGGAACAGCTACAAATATTCGGAGCGTTTGAACGTCTTTCAAATGCAGCCGTAAAAGATGGCTTCGGGCTAGGGCTTGCCATCGTGCATAATATCGTAACAATGCTTCACGGAAAAACCCGCTTGGAAAGCAAGAAAGGCAAAGGAAGTCGTTTTACGGTGGAGATACCCATGCAGGAAGCCGAGGAAGTGCCGGAGCAAGAAATGCAGACTTATATCCACAGGAAAAAGAAGAACCTCAAAGTCGTAGCCATCGACAACGACGAGGTGCTTCTCCTGATGCTGAAAGAAATGTACGCCCAAGAGGGAATACACTGCGACATCTGTACAGATGTCGCGGAACTGATGGAACTGATACGCCGGAAAGAATACGGTTTGTTACTGGCAGATTTAAAAATGCCCGATACAAACGGCTTTGAACTGTTGGAGCTGCTGCGCTCATCCAACGTGGGCAATTCCAAAATAATCCCGGTGGTCGTGGCAACCGCTTCGGGCAGTTGCAATGCGGAGGAACTCATAGAGCGGGGCTTTGCCGGATGCCTGTTCAAGCCGTTCTCCATATCGGAACTGATGGAGGCTTCTGACAGATGTTCCATGAAAGCGACGCCCTGTGGGAAACCGGACTTTTCTACCTTGTTGTCCTACGGAAATGAAGCCGTCATGCTGGAGAAACTGATAGCTGAAACTGAAAAGGAAATGCAGGCTGTCCGGGATGCGGCAACACAAAAAGACCTGCCAAAGTTGGATGCCCTGACACATCATCTGCGCAGTTCATGGGAAATACTCCGTGCCGACCAACCTCTAAGGGGACTTTATGGATTACTTCATAATGGGACAACGCTTGATGATAATGCGTTAAACCATGCCGTAACCCTCATATTGGACATGGGAACGGAGATAATCCGGCTGGCAAAAGAAGAAAGGAGAAAATTCAAAAATGGATAGTACAAGAATTATCGTGGTGGAGGACAACATCGTGTATTGCGAGTATGTCTGCAATTTGTTGGCACGGGATGGTTACCGCACCGTACAGGCTTATCGCTTATCGACAGCCAAGCAACATCTAAAACAGGCAACGGATGATGACATTGTTGTTTCCGACCTGCGTCTGCCCGATGGCAACGGCATCGAACTGTTGCGCTGGATGCGCAAGGAGGGAATGATGCAGCCATTCTTCATCATGACAGACTACGCCGAAGTGCCTACCGCCGTAGAAAGTATGAAATTCGGCTCGATAGACTATATCCCCAAACAACTTTTAGAAAACAAACTTGTCCCGCAGATACGGACCATAGAGAAAGAGCGTCAAGCCGGATTCATACGTATGCCCGTATTCCCCCGTGAAAGTTCTGCCTTTCAGAAAATCATGCACCGTATAAAGATTGTTGCCGGTACGGACATGAGCGTGATGATATTCGGCGAGAACGGCACGGGAAAGGAGCATATCGCTCACCACCTGCACAACAAGAGCAAACGGGCGGGCAAGCCTTTCGTTGCGGTGGATTGTGGTTCACTGACCAAAGAACTTGCACCATCGGCATTCTTCGGACACATCAAGGGCTCGTTCACGGGTGCAGACTGTGCAAGGAAAGGATACTTCCATGAAGCGGAAGGCGGCACATTATTCTTAGACGAGGTGGGCAATCTCGCAATGGAAACGCAACAGATGTTGCTCCGTGCCATACAGGAAAGACGGTATCGCCCGGTCGGTGACAAGTCAGACAGGAGTTTCAACGTCCGCATCATCGCCGCCACCAACGAGGACTTGGAGACGGCAGTGGGCGAGAAGCGTTTCCGTCAGGATTTGCTGTACCGTCTGCACGACTTCGAGATAACCGTGCCACCGTTGCGCGACTGTCAGGAGGACATCATGCCATTGGCAGAATTCTTCCGCGAGGTAGCCAACAAGGAACTGGAATGTAATGTGAGCGGATTCAGTATCGAAGCCCGGAAAGCGTTGCTGACCCATGCATGGCCGGGTAATGTGCGAGAACTTCGGCAGAAAATCATGGGAGCGGTATTGCAGGCTCAGGAAGGGATGGTAGCGAAAGAGCATCTGGAACTTACCGGGACGAAGCCGACTTCACCCGTCAGCTTTGCCCTACACAATGATATGGAAGAAAAGGAACGGATATTACGTGCCTTGAAACAGGCAAACGGAAACCGGAGTATCGCCGCCGAACTGCTTGGAATAGGCAGGACAACACTATATAGTAAATTAGAAGAGTATGGACTTAAATATAAATTCAAGCAATCATAGCCCGTAATTCGCTGAATTTAGATGGATTTGACAATCGGAATTTGGCTAATTCAAGCAATAGTATTATCTTCGCATTGAGCTATTTGAAATGATTGAGAATCATGCAAAATGATGAAGACAGGTGGTTTCTAAACCATTACCTATACTTCTATTATTGGTTTGCAATTTATTGATAATCAGACACACATTGGTTAGTGCAACAAATGTGAAGCTACAGAAAAGAAACATATCACGATACAACTCTTGCTTGGCGTTTTTCAGTTTTCCATTCAAAAGAAGTTGTATTTCGTCACGGGAAAGAAAGCCTCTTTTCGTTTCCTCTTTCTTTATTTCATAATCACGGAACGGGTCTCGTGTAAGCCACTCGTTATTTATGGCAATGGAAACCATTGTCCGTAGCGGACAGGTATAAATCCAAACGGTATTGTTGCAGCAATGCTTGTCCGCACGGAGAAACATATCGAAGTCTGTAATAAATGCAGGTGTGAGTTCTTTCAACGCGATGTCATTGACATGATACCGTTGATACAGGAACTCTTTCAGGTGTTTATAAACGACCTGATACTTGTTCAGGCTCTTGGGGGATTTCATTCCGGCATTGACAAGTTTCTCGTAGTCCTCGTTGTATTGCTCGAACACTTTCATCAGCGTATGCTGCCGATGTTCCAACCCTAAAAAGGCATTTTTGACTTTCTCCGCCGTAACATAGTTGTCCCTGTCGAAAATCTCTTGATAATGGCTGTTGATTTTCACGCGGATTTTATCCAACATACGGTTCGTTTCCAATGCCACGGCACTGCGACCTATTGCCCGTCCGGTTTTGGTATCCCAGATTTTCGGGTCTATGGTCATTTTACAACTGAACTGCGTTTGCGTTCCGTCAATCGTGATACGTCCCATTACAGGTACGGTTCCGTCTTTTCTTACTACCTGACGTTTGAGGTAGAAAATGCTTGAAAATGTACTTCTCATAACTCTACGAATTTTTGGTTTCAAAATTACTTTGAGTAGAGTTTCTGATTGTTACGCAAAACATTGCTAATCACAGAATAAGAATCTGATGATTGACTTTTTTCGGTATTTGCCCGTCATACCGGAAAAAATGACTAATTTTGTACCCGAATTGCTGACCTTTACACCCATTTTCTTCCCGATGTCGGGTTATACGATGGGGTTACTATTAGGTAATGCAGCTCCGGTTTAACTTGTCTTTTTCTCGGTTTCCGCTGACTTTACCGATTTCCGCTGACTTTACCGATTTCCGCTTCAAGCCCCTAAAATCCTTTGTATAAACTAACTTGCTTCAAATTTCCCAATCTCAGCTTTTCTATTTATCTTTGTTCCCACGAAGATAGGATGCGGCTCGGCATAGCCAAACCAGAAAACTTCGTTTTCATTTGTCTCTGCGCTCGCCTTTCGCTATCTTTGTGGGGCAAAGATAATATAAAGGTATCAATAAAAGCAAAAAAAACTGTTATTTATCAAAAAAACACAGAAAGGCTTGCACGGGAACGGAACTTACACTAAATTTGCATTGTAAACATTACAAATTTATATTGGACATGGTCAACAAAGAGGCTTTGGATACATTGCAGAATTACGGGATTCACCCTTCCGTACAGCGCATAGCAATTATGGATTATTTGCTTAAAAATCATACGCACCCCACAGTGGATGAGGTGTATGTGGCTTTGTGTAAAGTGATACCTACGTTGTCTAAGACAACCGTGTACAACACCTTACGGCTTTTTTCCGAGCATGGAGCTGCCTTGATGTTGACCATTGATGAGAAGAAAGTTTGTTTTGACGGGGTGGTCGTTCCCCATGCACATTTTATGTGTAAACGATGCGGAAAATTATTCGATGTGGCTCTTCCGGAAAGTTTGAAAGATTTCTTGCCTAAGGGTTCGGACTTTAAGGTGGATGAAGCGCATGTCTATTATAAAGGTATATGCAAAGCCTGTGCGATGGAGGCGTGAGCCTGAAAGGTACGGGCAGAGAAATAAAGTATAAACGAATGTGTAATTTAAATTAAAAACGAAAGAAAATGAAAAAGAAATTTGTATGTACGGTATGTGGTTACATTCATGAAGGCGAAGAAGCTCCGGCACAGTGCCCGCAGTGCAAGGCTCCGGCTTCAAAGTTCAAGGAATTGGTAGATACGGAATTGACTTTCGTGACCGAACATGTCATCGGCATTGCCAAGGACGTTGACCCTGAAATCAAGAAAGGTTTGCAGGCTAACTTTGAAGGCGAATGCACAGAAGTGGGTATGTACTTGGCCATGAGCCGTCAGGCTGACCGCGAAGGCTATCCTGAAATTGCGGAAGCTTTCAAGCGTTATGCTTTTGAAGAGGCCGACCATGCTTCTCGTTTCTGCGAATTGTTGGGCGACATGGTTTGGGACACGAAGACGAACCTGAAAAAGCGTATGGAGGCTGAAAGCGGTGCTTGCTCCGGCAAGATGGATTTGGCCAAGATGGCCAAGCAGCAGGATTTGGACGCAATTCACGACACTGTGCATGAAATGGCGAAGGATGAAGCTCGTCACGGCCGTGGTTTCGCCGGTCTGTACAACCGTTACTTCGGCGACAAGTAATTATCTCGTATGGTGTATTAGTCCGGATGTCGTAGCATATCCGGCAGGAAAATCCCGTGAAGTTGAATATCTGGCTTCACGGGATTTGTATTGAATGCCCCGCCTGTCGTTTGAGTATGACATGGGAGGATATAGCGTGTGGCTGTTCTTTCGGATATATCGGTAAGTTTGACAAAAAAGGCTTGCATGAAAGCGATTTATCATCTTGCGGCAAACGGAAAATCGTTTGCAGGAGAATGAAAAATCAATCTCAGGCGAATGATTTTTCATTTGGCGCATATTTTTACGCTGTATTCAAGAGCTTGAAAAAGAGGAATATAGAAAAATGGAGAGGCTTTTTTCTCAGCAGGAAAAATCTTTGACGCGAGGGGAGGGGAGAGAATGGGAATGATGAAAAAACGACAGGCGGCTTATTCGTAGTCTTTCAGTCGTTTGGGATTTTTCGGGAACCAGCCTTTCAGTACCCGTTTGCGTTGGTCGAACACTTCGAGTATCCCCCAAAAGGAAGAGAACGATATGACACCGAAAATAATACTCAGGTACACGTTTTCCACATAAAGGGACAAACCGGCACATAGGATTCCCGTCACGAGGAAAGCCCACCAGCATCGGGTTCCGAAATAGTATTCGCCCTTGATGACTAAAGGATGGAACAGGCCGATAATCAGGAAGGTGGCCAAGCCGATAAGTATGCCTACGTAGTTCATTGCGTTTGCGTGTATTTAGTTTGTAGGATGCAAAGTTAAGATTTTATTTCTATATAGCAAGTGTTGCATGAGGCCTCGCACGAATAAATAGAGGAGAAAAGCCAGCCAGAGTGCGTGGTTTTGCCATATAGGAAAGAGGCTGAGATAGACGCTGAAAAAAGTCAGGGTGGCGCCCAACATGGACAGGAACATATAGCGTGTGGCCGTGAGTCCGATGAAAACACCGTCCCAAATGAATGCCGAGAGACCTGCAAAGGGGATGAGGACAGCCCAAGGCAGGTAGTCGGAAGCTGTGGCGACGACAGAGGCCTCGTCGGTGAGCAGGTTCATGAGAGCCTTTCCGCCGGCCATATAGAATAAGGTGAAGATCAGTGCCACGCCGCTTCCCCAAAGAAACAGGTTACGGATGACTTTTTTCAGAGCCTGATAATCTCCCGCACCGGCACATTTACCCGAGAGGGCTTCTCCGGCAAAGGCGAAACCGTCCATGAAATAAGAATAGAGGGTGAAGTATTGCATCAGCAAGGCATTGGCCGCTAAGATATATTCCCCTTGACGGGAACCGGCGGAGGTGAAATAGAGAGTGACGCACACGAGGCAAAGGGTGCGCAGGAAAATGTCGCGGTTGACACTGAAGAAACGGCGAATGGCGTTTTTCCGGAATACGGAAGAGGGGACGAATGTATAAGGAAGGCCGAGCCTACGGTGCATGCGGTGGCAATAATATAGGGAAAGCGTTAGTCCGCAATATTGGGCGATGACCGTTCCCAAAGCCACTCCGGCCACGTCCATGTGCCATACGAAGACGAAAAACAGGCTGGCCGCTATGTTGACGAGGTTTTGGACGATGGCCACGTAGAGCGGGTATTTTGCATTTTGCAATCCGATGAACCATCCGGTCAGACTGTAAAGCCCAAGCACGGCTGGGGCGCCCCATACGCAGATTCTAAAATATACCGAAGCAAAATCCGCCACAGCTTCCGTGGGCGACATGACGGACAGGGCCAGATGAAGTAACGGACCTTGCAGGAGGAGTATGAGGATGGCTATGCCCGTGGAAGTAGCCAAGGAACGATAAAGCAACAGTTGGATTTCTTGTTTATTGTCGGCACCGTAGGCTTGTGAAGTCATCCCGCTGGTTCCCATCCGCAGGAATGCAAAAATCCAATAGATCATATTGAATATCGTACTGCCGATGGCTATGGCACCGATATATGAAGCGGCACCGAGATGTCCCGCAATGGTCAGGTCTATCAGCCCGAGCAGGGGAACGGTGATATTGGAAAGGATGGACGGGAGAGCGATGTGCAGTATCTCTTTGTGGTATGACTTATTCATGACGGTCATTTGTTGGCTGAATAAAAATAAAGGCACTGTTAACTCGCTGAAAGCTTGTTTTACAGTGCCTTTTCTGATGGTCGGGGTAGCGGGATTCGAACCCACGACCCCCTGCTCCCAAAGCAGGTGCGCTAACCGGACTGCGCTACACCCCGAGACTTGAGAGAATGTGATTTCTCAAAAGCGATGCAAAGGTACGTCTTTTAGACGACATATCCAAACTAAATACAAAAAAAGTGGCATGCCTCTCAAAAGAAGCATGCCATTTTCTGATAAATGCCAGACTAACGGTTTAGAATTTGAAAGGCTGGCTCTTTACATAGATTTTGTAGCCTTTGATACTTTCGGGTGCTCCCTGTTCTACGCGGGGAAGATATTGGAAACCGCCTAATGTCTGCTCTGCGCCCAAATCCAATACGATGTAATGGGGGAACTTCACGTCTTTATTGGTACTCCAATACGTAGACTCCTGAAGGTCGAAAATCTTATCGGCCGTTTTGTTGCCCGAAGAGATGTCCTCGTCGTCGGCGTATGCCACTGTCCATGGCTCGCGGCTGATGCGCTGACCTTTGTCATCGAGCATGTACCATTCCGCGATACAAGCATATTCGCGGTTGTTATGGGAATTCAAGGCTTCGATGCACACGTAACGTCCCGTTACGGGCTGGTCAAACCGGATTTCCTGCCAACCGTTGCCCGGGGCAAACTCACCGGCCTTGCAAGGCGTTTCGCCTGCCAAATTCAGAGTTTGTCCTTCCTTGCGGTGCGTATTCGGCGCATCGACGTTCAGTTTGTCGATGATAGGTTTGGACAGACCTTCGACCACGGTTTCCTGCGGACCTACAATGTCTTGTACGATAATCTCGTTCTCGCCCTTCTTCAACCAGCATCCGGGCATGTATAGCGTCTGTTGCGGACCGATTTTCCAGAAGCGTCCGATGGCGTGTCCGTTTACGTACACTTGTCCTTTGCCCCATGTTTCCAAATTCAGGAACGTGTCGCCGGTCTTTTTCAGGTTGAAAGTCGCACGGTAGCATCCCGGTACTTTCTGGTCTTTCAGCGGAACATATTTCATGTCCTTCTGCACCTGATAGCTGTCGCTGAGGGTGTAAATCTGCCAGTTCTTCAAGTTGACGGTCACCTGGCTGCCGGTATTCATGGTATAGCTCAATTCCACTTTCTCCGTGATGCCCTTGAAGTCCTTGATGGCACGGCCGAAGTTGATTCGTCCCATGGCTTCCACAAGGATATCCAGTTGGTCTCCTTCCTTCATGGCCGGCAGCAACATGGTCTTTTCGTGGTTGCGACGGTCGATGGAACCGATCAGTTTCCCGTTGATAAAGACTTGCGCGAAGTCGTGCGCATCCGTTATGGTCAGCACACTTTGGGTAGGCACTGCCGGGGTTTTGGTACGGTAAAGAATGGAACCCCATCCTTGGTTGAGCGCTTCCATCGTCTGAATGTCCATCGACGCATGAGGGGCGGGGAGGTTCTCAAACAAGGGAGCCACTTCCGTAAACTGTATTTTGGGAACATTGATTACAGGGATTTCTTTGGGGATGGAGGGTAACTTTTTGTCGCTATACCCGGCCAGCATCTCGCGCAATTCCATGTATTTAGGAGTGACTTGTCCGGCCTCGTTGATAGGAGCATCGTAATCGTACGAAGTCACGTCGGGCGAGAATCCGGGACTGTTGGCACCGGCCCAGTGCCCCCAACTGGTACCTCCGTGCGTCATGTAGAGCGAGAAAGAAATGCCTTTGTCCAACATTTCCTTCAGTCCGCCGACCATTTCCTTGCTGCCGCGCGTTTCATGACGCCCGCCCCATTTGTCGAACCATCCGCTCCAGAACTCGGAACACATTTGGGGAGATTCGGGACGCAACTCGCCCAACTTCTTGAATTCGTTTTCGATATTGGCGCCGGTACCGAAGTTCATGGTCCATACCAAATCGTCCAGTCCGTTTTTGGTAAAGTTGGAACTCCAGTCACATTGGAATAAAGTTACTTTGTCGAAACCGGAATCGCGGATGATGTCGCGGATGGCCGAAACATACGGTTTGTCCTCGCCGTACGAGCCGTATTCGTTTTCCACTTGCACCATGATAATCGGTCCGCCTTTTTCAATGGTCAAGTCTCCGATCTGCTCTCCCAGTTTCTGGGCGAAGATACGGTAACGTTCCATGAAGTACGGGTCTTGTTCTCTCAGACGGATGTCTTTCTTCTTCAACAACCACCACGGCAGACCGCCCATTTCCCATTCGGCGCATACGTACGGGCCGGGGCGCACGATGACATAGAGGCCGTTTTCTTGTGCCAATCGGATAAATTCCGCTACGTCGTTATTGCCCGTGAAGTCGAACTTGCCTTCTTCCTGTTCGTGTATGTTCCAAAAGACATACAGGCAAAGCGTGTTCATTCCCAAAGCTTTGCACATCTTGATGCGCTGCTCCCAATAGGGACGCGGGATGCGGGGATAATGCACTTCGGCGGCCTTGATGATGAAAGGCTTGCCGTTAAGGAGGAATGTTTTGTTTCCTACTCCGAAAGTTTCGGTTTTGGCCGCGGCTTCTGTCGGAGTGAAAAGGAACAATCCGGCCGTGAGCAAGGATGCTTTAAGCACGTGGCTGATACTTCTGTTTAAATTCATCATAGAAATCAGTTATTAATGATATGGTTTCTCATATTTTGCGGGTTCAAAAATACGACACTTATTTCTTATATACAAGTTTTTGAAGAAAAAGGATAAAATAAGAACGAAAACTTTTATCTAACGTTGAATTCCTCATAAAAAAAAGATAACTTTGCACGTTGAATCTTAATATAAGCAAACAGATATGTTCAGGACAAATACTTGTGGTGAGCTGAGACTTGCGGATGCCGGAAAGACCGTGACGCTGGCCGGGTGGGTGCAGCGTGTGCGCAAGATGGGAGGCATGACTTTCGTCGACTTGCGTGACCGGTATGGCATTACACAATTAGTTTTTAATGAAGAAGTGAATGACGCGCTTTGTGCCCGGGCTAATAAGTTGGGGCGTGAAGATGTGATTCAGATAAAGGGCGAAGTGAACGAGCGTGAGAGTAAGAATAAGAATTTGCCGACAGGGGAGATTGAAATCATCGTGTCGGAACTGACTGTGCTCAATGCTTCCGCCACTCCTCCTTTCACGATCGAAGACAATACGGACGGAGGGGATGATATCCGTATGAAATACCGCTATTTGGATTTGCGCCGTGCTTGCGTGCGGAAAAATCTGGAACTCCGCCATCAGATGACGATGGAGGTTCGCCGTTATCTGGACAGCAAAGGTTTTTTGGAAATAGAAACACCGATGCTGATCGGGTCTACTCCTGAAGGTGCCCGTGACTTTGTGGTGCCTTCCCGCATGAATCCGGGACAGTTTTATGCGTTGCCGCAAAGTCCGCAGACTCTGAAACAACTTTTGATGGTAGCCGGTATGGATCGTTACTTCCAGATTGTGAAGTGTTTCCGTGATGAAGACCTGCGTGCCGACCGCCAACCCGAATTTACACAGATAGACTGTGAGATGAGTTTTGTGGAGCAGGAGGACGTGATAGCTCTTTTTGAAGGGATGGCCAAACACCTGTTCCGTACGATACGGGGCATTGAACTCACCGAACCGTTCCCCCGCATGCCTTGGAGCGAAGCCATGAGGCTTTACGGTAGCGATAAGCCGGACACGCGTTTCGGTATGGAGTTCGTGGAACTGATGGACGTGTTGAAAGGTACGGGAGAGTTTTCCGTGTTCAATGATGCGTCCTACATCGGAGGTATTTGTGCGCCGGGATGTGCTTCATATACCCGTAAGCAGTTGGACCAACTGACGGACTTCGTGAAACGCAGTCAAATCGGGGCGAAAGGATTGGTATATGCCCGTGTGCAGGAAGACGGTAGCGTAAAATCCAGTGTGGATAAGTTCTATACGCAAGAAGTATTGTTGCGCTTGAAGGAGACGATGAAGGCCGTGCCGGGCGATTTGATACTGATAATGAGTGGCGAGGATGTCATGAAGACGCGTAAACAGTTGTGTGAATTGCGTTTGGAGATGGGTTCTCGTTTGGGATTGCGCGACAAGAACAAATTCTCTTTGTTGTGGGTGGTGGATTTCCCGATGTTCGAATGGAGCGAAGAGGAAGGGCGTTTGATGGCGATGCACCATCCGTTCACGCATCCCAAGGATGAGGACATCCCATTGTTGGACTCCAATCCGGCGGCTGTGCGTGCGGATGCTTACGATATGGTTTGCAATGGAGTAGAAGTAGGAGGGGGATCCATCCGTATCCACGATCCGGAGCTTCAGGACAAGATGTTCAAGATATTGGGCTTCACGGAAGAACGTGCACAGGAGCAGTTCGGTTTCCTGATGAATGCTTTCAAATACGGTGCGCCTCCCCACGGTGGTTTGGCGTACGGGCTTGACCGCTGGGTAAGTTTGTTTGCCGGACTTGACAGTATTCGCGATTGTATCGCTTTCCCGAAGAATAACAGTGGGCGTGACGTAATGCTGGATGCGCCTTCTTATATAGACCAAAAGCAGTTGGATGAACTGAATTTGGCACTCGATTTAAAAGATTGAGCAAAAGAAGAATATAGAGAAATATTATAGTTATAAAAATGTGCGAGGGATTATTTCCCTCGCACATTTTTATAATATCCATTTCATGATAACGGAAATGGAATTATTCAGAAGGTGCTTCTGTTGTAGAGTGAAATGGTTTGCTTACCGGAAATAATTTAGTGAATAAAGTAGGGAAGGGGGTCTCAAACTCCATCGGCTCTCCCGTGATGGGATGGTAAAAATTCAGTCGATAGGCATGTAACCCCAACCGTCCTATTGGATCGCTTCCATTGCCGTATTTTGAATCGCCGACTACCGGATGGCCGATATCTTGCATGTGTACACGGATTTGGTTTTTCCGGCCGGTTTCCAATTTCAATTCAACCAACGAATAACGCTCTCTCGCGTCTAACGTATGAAAATGTGTGACGGCATATTTTCCTCCGTTGTCTGTCGGACTGGAGTACGTTACATACGCTTTATTGTCTTTCAACCAAGAAGATATGGTTCCGCCTTCCTTTTCCATCTTCCCACTGACTACGGCCACGTATCTACGGTCTGTCACGATTTCCTGCCAGTGTTCTTCCAAAATCCGTTGTACCTCTATATTTTTTGCATACATCATCAAACCGGATGTGTCGCGGTCCAAACGGTGGACTACGTGGGCAGTGCATTTGAAATGCCGTCGGGTAAAATATTCATCCAATACGGTTTTGATTGAAAATTGTTGTGTAACAGCGGGCATAGAGAGAATACCGGCACTTTTTTCAATCACAATCAGGTCTTTGTCTTCATATACAATCTTAACGTATTTGTTTTTCAGCTCATTGTTACGCTTATGTTTGCTTACCCGTACAACCATACCGGGTCGTAATTCATAATTATATTGGGAGACAGATTTTCTGTCTACCGTGATGCCATGTCCCGTCAGAATATCTTTGGCTTTATTCCTACTGATTCCTTTCATCGATTCCATAATGAAATCTAATAATGACATGGGTTTATTGACTGTAAACTCTATGTATTTTGATGCTGCATATTGTGCACCGGACTTATTTCTCATCTTTTCTTCTGTTTTTTGCAAAGGTAAGACTATTTTTTCAAATACAGGCTTTGTGGTTGCTTGAATCTTGAGATTTAATATCTAATCGGCATTATGTTTAATAAGAAAGAAGCTTTTTAATTATTCATTCTACTTCGAAAGTTTCTTTCAAAAAAAGGAAAGAAAGCCAAAATCCTCTTCGGCTTTCTTTCCTTTTCTTTATTTCGTGTTTTATTTTGCTGTTTAGAGTAGCTCCAACTGCTTGAATACTTTTGTAAGTTTCTGAATCGCTTCATCCACTTGTTCGTGTGTATGGTTAGCCATCAGGGCGAAACGTACTAAGGTATCCTGAGGCGCACATGCAGGCGGAATCACAGGATTAATGAAAACTCCTTCGTCAAAAGCCAATTTCGTAACCATGAATGTTTTTTCCGTATCACGGACGTAAAGTGGAATGATTGGAGATTCTGTGGCACCTATCTCAAATCCTGATTCACGGAAACGTTTTAAAGCATAATTCGTTACGTTCCATAAATTTTCCAAGCGCTCCGGTTCTTGCTGAAGAATATGCAGGGCTTCTAACGCTGAAGCCGTAGCGGCCGGTGTGGCTGATGCACTGAATATATAGGTACGCGCATTATGCTTCAGCCAATTGATGATGCTTTTGTCTGCTGCGATAAAACCTCCGATTGAAGCCAAAGACTTACTGAATGTTCCCATTATCAAGTCTACCTCATCCGTCAAGCCGAAATAGTCGCATACTCCTCTACCCTGCTTGCCAAAAACACCAAGGCCGTGAGCCTCGTCTACCATAATGGAAGCGTTATATTTATGTTTCAGTCGCACAATTTCGGGAAGGTTGGCTAAATCTCCTTCCATTGAAAAGACTCCGTCTACGATGATTAATTTGATAGCATCCGGATTGCATTTTTGTAATTGCTTCTCCAGGTCTGCCATATCATTGTGCTTGTACTTCAGGTTTTGAGAGAAAGACAAACGTTTGCCATCTACAATGGAAGCGTGGTCTCGGTCGTCGCAAATGATATAGTCGCCCCGTCCTGTCAAACAAGGAATGACACCGGAGTTGACTGTAAAGCCAGTCGCAAAACAGAGAGCTTCTTCTTTACCTACAAAAGCTGCCAATTCTTTTTCAAGTTGAACGTGTATGTCCAATGTTCCGTTGAGGAATCGTGAACCGGCACAACCGGAACCATATTTACGCATAGCAGCCACGCCAGCCTCTATGACGCGGTCGTCGCCCGTCAGACCTGTATAAGCATTAGAACCAAACATGAGTACGCGATGGCCACCCATAAGAACTTCGGTACCTTGTTTGCCTTCTATTTCGCGGAAATAAGGGTATATGCCTTCAGCCATGTACTTTTGTGGCTCGTCATATTTAGCTAATTTGTCTTGTAATAAGCCCATTTTAATAAGTTCGTAATTAAAAAACTTTGCAAAGTTAATAAAAACATCCTTTTAAATAGCCTTTAATCATAAAAAATCTTTTTAATGTTCTTGTAAGCCGTGAAGTCAGACGCTGTATTTCTCATTTTTTATCCTTATCTTTGTTCCCGATTTAAGAAGCAATATGGCAAAGAGGAGCATCGTTTTTATTATAAATCCTATATCTGGAACCCAAAGTAAGGACAATATCATAGAACTGATTTCTCAGCATTTGGATCAAGATAAATTCAACTATCAGATAGCCCGGACCGAATATGCCGGACATGCTACTTTATTGGCACAGGAGCATGTTGAAAAAGGTTGTGATGCGGTTGTGGCTATTGGGGGCGACGGTACGGTCAATGAAATAGCCCGTTCCTTAGTACATACGTCCGTGGCCTTCGGTGTCATTCCTTGTGGATCGGGAAACGGATTGGCACGTCATTTACGCATTCCCATGGATCCGCTTGGTTCCATTAAGGTACTTAATCGTTTTGATATTGAGTGTCTGGATTATGGGAAGATAAATGATGTCCCTTTTTTTTGTACATGCGGTGTGGGGTTTGATGCTTTTGTAAGTTCCAAATTTGCTCATTCGGAGAAACGCGGAGTATTGACTTATTTGGAGAACACGCTTCGGGAAGGTTTGAAATATAAGCCGGATACGTACGAGATTGAGATAGAAGGAGAAACGTCCAAGTATAAGGCGTTCCTGATTGCTTGTGCCAATGCATCCCAATATGGGAATAATGCATATATTGCTCCTCACGCTTCCATGTCGGACGGTCTTATGGATGTAACGATAATGGAGCCTTTTACGGTTCTGGAAGCCCCTCAAATTGCCGTCCAATTGTTCAATAGGACATTGTTGCAGAATAATAAAATCAAGACATTCCGATGCAAAAACATCCATATTCATCGTGAACATCCCGGAGTGATTCATTTTGATGGCGATCCCATGTCGGCCGGGACGGATATTGACGTACAATTAATACAAAAAGGTTTGAATATGATTGTGAATACTCAACAAGCCTCAGACACTGCGTTTGGGCGGGTTGTTTCAGAATTATATGACGAACTGATTTCTTTGAGTATAAGCGTACGTAATCGAAATATCCGGCGTATAGACAGCTTTAACAAAGAAGTCATGAGACGCCTGAAATTATAATCAAAAATGTATGTAATATTCTTCTGTGAGCCTTTTGTACTCTTCCGTGTAAATACCATTCCTGTCTCTGATCATGAGCCGTGTGGTTTGAGGGTAAGGCGTACTTCCTTTTTTAAAGCTCAATAAGGCTCTTTTAGGCATACTCTCAGGCAAACTGTGTATCATACATCTTTTGTGGAGATTGAGTCCCCTCTCCCACGCCATTTGTATGAAAGCATCGGCTGACGATGCAGGGAGGACGACGTTGAAACAAGCTCCGTCGTTCAACCATGTATATGCGTTAGCGATGAGTGCATCGAAAGGAAGAGCGTCACTATGGCGTGCATAGTTACGTTTTTCTCCGGGGCATTGCAGTGAATTCGTGAAAAACGGCGGGTTACATGTTATCAGGTCAAGCTTTTTCTGAGGAATGTAAGTGAGAGCATTTTCTACTTCGAAATGCAGACGTTGTGACCAAGGTGTCTTTTTCCCGTTATCTGTGGCTTGGTTTACTGCTTCCTCGTCTATGTCTATTCCTATGATGTATGCGTTGCACTTTTGAGCTAACATGATGGCTATCAATCCGGAACCTGTGCCGATGTCGAGGATATATTTGGAATCGGGACAAACTTCCGTCCATGCGCCCAGCAGTACTCCATCCGTACCAACCTTCATGGCACATTTGTCGTGATAAATTGTGAACTTCTTAAAGTCGAAATGAGTTTTTGCCATAAAATTCGGGTGTAATCTTAGAGTCTATCCTTCGTTTTGCTTGCAAAAGTAGCAAATATTTGTTATTTCCACTGTATATCATACGTAGAGTACACTCTTTTTTTGTATCTTTGCCACGTTTTGTGAAAAAAGTTTTGTTCACTAAATCATTTAAGATTTTTAATATGCATATTGACGATAATCAGAATCCATTTTCATTGGTTGCAGATTTTGAAGGAGATGAATCCAGTGTTTTCGACGTGGAAATGGAGGCCACATTACCGATTTTGCCGTTGCGCAACATGGTGTTATTCCCAGGTGTGGTGATGCCTGTGGCAGTGGGACGGAAGTCTTCTCTTCGTTTGGCGAAAGCCGCAGATAAAAATAAATTGAACATCGGCGTAGTTTGTCAGTTGAGTCCGGAGACAGAGAATCCGGGGTTTGATGATTTGTATCACATCGGGACGATGGCAAAGATTATTCGTATTCTTGAATTGCCAGACCGGTCTACCACTGTTATCTTACAAGGTATGAGTCGTTTCGATTTGAAAGGTATTGTGTCCGACCAGCCTTATCTTACCGGTATGGTAGAGAAGTTGGAAGACACGCTCCCTTCGAAGAATAACAAAGAGTTCGAAATCTTGGTAGAAGCTTGTCGCGAACGTACGATGCAGTATATTCAGATGAGTGACCAGATGCCGAAGGAATCCATGTTCGCGGTGAAAAACGTGAGCAACAATATGTTTTTGGTAAACTTTGTTTGTGCCAATTTCCCTTTCCCTATTGTCCGCAAGATGGAGTTGTTGAGGGAGGGCGCATTGGATTTGCGTACGGTCAACTTACTCAAGCTGTTGAACAAGGAAATCCAATACTCGGAACTTCGGGCTGAGATTCAGCGTAAGACCCGGGAAGATTTGGACATGCAGCAACGTGAGTACTTTTTGCAACAACAAATCAAAAACATACAGGATGAACTTGGCGGTACGCCCCAGGATCAGGACTTGCACGATTTACGTACGCAGGCTCAAAAAAAGAAATGGCCGGAAGACGTTGCCAAGACTTTCCATCGGGAAGTGGACAAGCTTGAACGCTTGAACCCCCAAAGTCCGGACTATAATGTCCAACTCAATTATTTGCAGACGATGTTGAGTTTGCCTTGGCAGACTTATACGGAAGATAATTTGAGCTTGAAGAATGCAGAAAGAGTTTTGAACAAAGACCATTACGGGCTGGAGAAAGTAAAAGAACGCATCTTGGAGCACTTGGCCGTATTGCAGTTAAGAGGCGACCGAAAATCTCCGATAATCTGTCTGTATGGTCCTCCGGGTGTCGGCAAGACCTCTTTGGGCAAGAGTATCGCCTCGGCTTTGAAGCGGAAATATATCCGTATGTCTTTGGGCGGATTGCATGACGAGGCTGAAATCCGGGGGCACCGCCGCACTTATATCGGAGCTATGCCCGGGCGCATTATAAAAAGTATGATAAAGGCAGGCTCTTCCAATCCGGTGTTCATTTTAGACGAGATAGACAAAGTGACCCAGAATACAGTGAATGGCGACCCTTCTTCTGCTCTGTTGGAAGTACTCGATCCGGAACAGAACAGTGCTTTCCATGATAATTTTCTGGATGTAGACTACGATTTGTCCAAGGTCATGTTTATTGCGACTGCGAATAATATCGGTACTATACCCCGCCCCTTGCTCGACCGCATGGAACTGATAGAAGTGAGCGGCTATATTACGGAAGAGAAGGTAGAGATTGCTAAACGTCATTTGGTGCCCAAGGAAAAGGAAAACAATGGTTTGGCCGACCGGTCGGAAATCAAAATCAGCAAGCCGGCATTGGAGTACATTATAGAGAACTACACCCGTGAGTCCGGCGTGCGGGGATTGGAAAAACAAATAAATAAGGTGTTCCGTAAGATGGCATTGGAATACGCCCGAAACGGTATTTTCTCCTGTACGGACGTGAAAGTGGCAGATGTGGAACGCTTGTTGGGCAAACCCTTATATACTCGCGACAAATACCAGGGCAATGGTTATGCCGGTGTGGTAACCGGATTGGCATGGACCTCCGTTGGGGGAGAAATCCTCTTTATAGAAACCAGTCTGAGTAAGGGAAAGGGAAGTAAGCTGACGCTCACAGGAAATTTGGGCGACGTAATGAAAGAGTCGGCGGTGTTGGCATTGGAGTACATCAAGGCGCATGCTGACCATTTACATATTGATGCGCGGATTTTCGACCTGTGGAATATCCATGTGCACGTGCCCGAAGGAGCCGTACCCAAAGACGGACCATCGGCCGGTATCACGATGGCCACTTCTATCGCTTCGGCATTGACCCAACGCAAGGTCCGCCCGAATCTGGCCATGACCGGTGAGATTACCTTACGGGGGAAAGTGCTGCCCGTGGGAGGCATTAAGGAGAAAATCCTGGCAGCAAAACGTGCAGGCATCAAAGACATTGTTATGTGTGAGGAAAACCGCAAGAACATAGAGGAGATACCGGAAATGTATCTCAAAGGACTGTCGTTCCATTATGTGAACGATGTGTCCGAGGTGCTGAATTTCGCTTTGCTGGACGAAAAAGTAAAAAATGCCATCGAGTTTACTTTCGATGAGCCTAAGAACGAAACGAAATGAAGTTTGAACTCCAACATACAGACACCCTTACGTCGGCACGGGCCGGGGTGTTGACCACAGACCATGGCCCGATAGAGACTCCTGTTTTCATGCCGGTGGGTACGGTGGGTTCGGTCAAGGCTGTCCATCCGTGGGAATTGAAGGAAGATATCAAGGCACAAATCATTTTGGGGAATACCTATCATTTGTACTTGCGTCCCGGAATTGAAATACTGGGCAAAGCGGGAGGTTTGCATAAGTTCAACAGTTTCAACGGTCCTATTCTGACCGATAGCGGAGGCTTCCAAGTCTTTTCGTTGACCGGTATCCGTAAATTACGGGAGGAAGGGTGCGAATTCCGTTCGCATATCGACGGTTCAAAGCATATTTTCACGCCCGAGAAAGTCATGGACATCGAGCGTGCCATCGGGGCGGACATCATGATGGCATTCGACGAATGTCCGCCGGGCACATCCGATTACGCATACGCGAAGAAAAGTTTGGGGCTGACCCACCGTTGGTTGGACCGCTGTATTCGTCGTTTTAATGAGACAGAACCCCGATACGGTTACCAGCAATCGCTCTTTCCCATCGTACAGGGCTGTACTTATAAAGACTTGCGTATCCAGTCGGCCGAGTTCGTGGCGTCAAAGGAGGCCGATGGCAATGCCATCGGCGGATTGGCAGTAGGCGAACCGGCGGAGGTGATGTACGAAATGATTGAGATCGTCAACGGAATCTTGCCGAAAGACAAGCCACGTTATCTGATGGGGGTCGGCACGCCGGTGAATATCCTTGAAGGCATAGAGCGTGGAGTCGACATGTTCGACTGCGTGATGCCTACGCGTAACGGGCGTAATGCCATGCTGTTTACACAGAATGGTATTATGAACCTGCGTAATAAGAAATGGGAAGACGACTTTTCGCCTTTGGATCCGGACGGTACCTCTTACGTAGACAAGGCATACAGCAAAGCCTACCTGCATCACCTTTTCAAAGCTCAGGAGTTGTTGGCGCTGCAAATCGCCTCCATCCATAATCTGGCTTTCTATTTGTGGTTGACACGTGAGGCACGCCGCCATATCATAACCGGGGACTTCGCTTCTTGGAAGGCCTCGATGGTAAAACGGGTGGCCGCACGGCTATAATTAAAGAAGGACTGTATATGAAGTGGTATAAACGTCTCATTTCCAAGTTGGATATGTATCTTATCAAGAAGTTTTTGGGTACATATTTCTTTTCCATTGCATTGATTATTTCCATTGCCGTGGTGTTCGACTTCAATGAGAATATCGATAAGTTTACGACCAACCATGCCCCGTGGAAAGGTATCATTTTCGAGTACTACGCCAACTTCGTCCCCTATTTTTCCAACTTGTTCAGTCCGCTGTTCGTGTTCATCTCAGTGATATTCTTCACCTCCAAACTGGCAGAGAATTCGGAGATTATCGCCATGATGGCCGCCGGGATGAGCTTCAAGCGCCTGATGCGCCCTTATATGATTTCGGCTGCCATCATTGCAGTGATGACTTTCCTGTTGGGAGCCTACGTCATTCCTAAGGGAAGCGTCACGCGGCTCAACTTTGAGAACATATACAAGAAGAAGAAAAAGACGGAGTTTGCCCAGAATGTGCAATTGCAGGTCGATACGGGGGTTATTGCGTTTATCGAACATTTCGACGGACGCACCAAGACCGGTTATCATTTTTCGTTGGACAAGTTTGTGAACAAGAAGCTTGTGTCGCACCTTACGGCGGCTTCGGTGTCTTACGACACGCTGTCGGACGAGCGTTACCATTGGCGAATCAACAATTACACGCTCCGCGAACTGAAAGGCATGCGTGAATACATTTCCCATGGTTCGAGGATAGATTCCATCATCGCCATGGAACCGTCGGATTTCTTGTTGACACGAAACCAACAGGAAACCTTGACCAGTCCGGAACTGAAAGAATATATCGTCAAGCAGCGTGCCCGTGGCTCGGGCAATGTGAAACCGTTCGAGGTGGAGTATCAGAAACGGTTTGCCACCCCCTTTGCTTCGTTTATTCTGACGATTATCGGTCTTTCCCTTTCGGCGCGGAAGCGGAAAGGCGGTATGGGACTGTATTTGGGTATAGGATTGGCTCTGAGCGCTTCTTATATTTTGTTTCAGACCGTGTCGTCTACTTTTGCCATCAATGCAGACTGGCCACCGGCTTTGGCGGCGTGGCTGCCCAATATAATATTTGCCTTTATTGCGTTTTTCCTTTATAAAAAGGCACCGCAGTAGAGTGGATGTAGGATTTAAACACAAATTAGAACAGTGGATTTTTACGATTTAGACTTAAGCGACCAAGTGCTCGATGCCTTGGACGATATGAATTTTACCGAGTGCACGCCTATTCAGGAACATGCCATCCCCGTGATACTCGAGGGGCGTGACATGATCGGCGTGGCACAGACGGGGACGGGTAAGACTGCGGCTTTCCTGCTTCCCATATTGAGTAAACTGAGCGATGGCGGTTATCCCGAAAAAGCCATTAATTGTATCATCATGTCCCCCACCCGGGAACTGGCCCAGCAAATAGACCAGGCCATGGAGGGTTTTTCCTATTACATGAACGTGTCGAGCGTGGCAGTATATGGCGGAAACGACGGGATACGTTATGAGCAGGAGAAACGCGGATTGGCTATGGGAGCAGATGTGATTATCGCCACGCCGGGGCGCTTGATCAGTCATTTGAGTTTAGGCAACGTGGATTTGTCGAAAGTGTCTTTCTTTGTATTGGATGAGGCGGACCGCATGCTGGACATGGGTTTCAGCGACGACATCATGCAGATTGTCAAGTATTTGCCTCAAGAAAGGCAGACCATCATGTTTTCGGCCACGATGCCCCGGAAGATTCAAGACTTGGCACGCACCATTTTGCGCGATCCGGTAGAAGTGAAACTGGCCGTATCGAAGCCGGCCGACAAGATCGTGCAGTCGGCTTACGTATGCTATGAGGCACAAAAGGTGTCGTTAGTCAAAAAGCTGTTTGCCGAGCGGCCTCCGCACCGCGTGATTATCTTTGCGTCTTCCAAGTTGAAGGTGAAAGATATGGCCATTGCTTTAGGGCGTGCCGGATTCAAGGTCGGTGCCATGCACTCGGATTTGGAACAACAGGAGCGTGACGAAGTGATGTATAAGTTCAAAGCCCAACAAATCGACGTGTTGGTGGCTACGGACATCGTGGCGCGCGGCATCGACATCGACGATATCCAGTTGGTCATCAATTTCGATGTGCCTCACGATGCCGAAGATTATGTGCATCGCATCGGCCGTACGGCTCGTGCCAACAACGACGGAGAGGCTATAACCTTGGTGAGCGAGAAAGACCAGCAACGTTTTGCTTCCATTGAGCATTTCCTTGAAACCGAAATAGAAAAACGTCCCCTGCCGGAAGGGCTTGGAGAAGGCCCGGCCTATCGGCCGAAAGAAGGCGGTGAGAAAAGATATGGCGGACGTAGGAATCAGGGGCATAGAAACGGTTATAAAAGAAGAAATAAAAATCAAAGCAAGGAGGGACAATCACAAAAGAAAGCTCGCCCGAATGCAAATAGCAGAAGAAGCACTGCAAATCGGGACAAGAAAGCGAAACAACCCCAAGAAAAGAAAGCTTCCGATTGAATTTTAAGTCTTTCTTAAACTTTCGACAATTACCCTTTTCGGGAAGGATGATTGCGATTGGAAACGCTTCCAGATGGGTTCAGCACCTTTTCCGCATAAAAAAGACAAATCGTCCGTTTGCTTCATCGCGAAGACAAACGGACGTTTTTTTTATTTCTCTTTTTTCAGTAAGTCTCTGATTTCCGTGAGCAGTTGGATGTCGGCCGGAGGAGCAGCCGGAGCTTTCGGTTCCTCTTTCTTCTTTTTGTTGAGGGCGTTCATACCCTTTACCAAAAGGAAGATGGCCAGTGCAATGATGATGAAGTCCAGCGTGGTCTGGATAAAATTACCGTAATTCAGCGTGACGGCCGGCGTCACCTCTGCCCCGCCCTTCATGACTGCCTCTTTCAATGTGATTTTCAGGTCGGAGAAATTCACTCCGCCGATGAGCAAACCTACGGGAGGCATGATGATGTCCGCCACTACCGAAGAAACGATTTTACCGAAGGCACCGCCGATAATGATACCGACCGCCATGTCCACCACATTGCCACGCATGGCAAATTGCTTGAATTCTTGCAAGATTTTTTTCATAGTTTCCAGTTTTGTTTATGAATTACCGAGGCAAGTTAAGCAAAATTATTCCAATGGCCAAATTTCGGTCTCATTCTTTTCCTTTTCTTTTCCCTCTTATTGTTTTTCTTTACAGCCATGGCTTCGTGTTTTTTTGTTCTTCTTCTAAAATCATGATTCTATAAACCTTTGTGTAATAGATGTTTATAAATGCAAAATCAATCTCCTGAGATTGAAAAATCAATCGGCTGAGAACGATTTTCCGTTCTGCGGCAAACGATTTTTCATTCTCAGCCGATTGATTTTATGCTTTGAGGAAGGTGTGCGGAGAGGTTCATCGGATATTCTGAAAAACATACAGAACGGACGTACGCTCAATGCCTGAACCGGGAAATATCCACTTCCTTGATTTCCTTTTTCTTATATCCTCCGAAACGGAAACTGAAGTTCAGGGTGAACGTTCTTAGGTAAAAAGAGTTTTCCATTCTCACGTCCTGACCTCCGTAACGTAGGTTACATTCCGGCATACTTGTATTGAATATGTCACTGCAACGGGCAGAGAGTGTGGCTTTGTCTCCGGCAAAGGTCCATTTCACCCCGGCATCTACCGTACCCACCATTTTCAGGTCGTATGTGCCTTGTATGGCCGGAGTCTGCATGAATCCGCGCAATTCGAAAGTCAGATTCTTGTTCAGCTTGAACGTGTTGTCCCATTGGCACTGCAAAATCCACTTTTTCCGGTCAAAAGGAAGGTCGAAAAAGTCGTCGCAACGGTGGCGCGCGTATTGTTCCACCGCTACCCAACGGGAATCCCACCACGTTCCGACCCGGAACGGCACCGTGGCCATGAGACCTACGTACTGCGTGTAGTTCCAGTTCATCATCTTGTAAATCATGGCCAACCGTTCTGTGGACTGATAGGCCGTTTGCATGAACTGATCTTGGGTGTGGGAGAAGTATGCGCCGAAAACATACTTCTGCTTCACTACGTAATTGGCATTCACACTGTAGTTCGTCTGTGGGCGCAATCCGGGTGTGCCCCATATTTCGGAATATCCGTTGATGTAGCTGACGGAAGACTGCATTTCCCAATATCCCGGATAAGTCTTTTGGGTGGAGAGCGAGAGTTGCAGGATGTGTTCGGGAGTCTTCATGTAAGTGAGGGAAGCCTGAGGGTAGAAAGCCCATTTGCGGTAATTGCCGATGGAGTAATATTCCCCTGTGCCCGATACCGACCATGATATTCCGCTGGGGCAATCCTTTCCCAACGATACGTAGAAGTCCGCGGTCTGTTCTTTTAACTTGGAGTCCGTAGAGGGAGTGGCGATGTCGCCTTCCACTTCGGTGTAGGTTTGAAAGTCATGGTTATGGGTTTGGGTATAAGAGACGCCATATCCCAGATTCCATCCTTGGGACAGTTTGTGTTTCTGGTCGGCATACACGTTGTATCGGTCTATCCGTTGCCCGCCAGCCAAGGTGAAACGGTTCCGGTTGCCGTCGGCATACTCGGCGTGCATCCACCGCCGGTTGTCGGTCGTATAGTGCGTATAGTCCCCACCGGCATCCAGACCGAATCCCGAACGGAGGTGCAATGCGATGTTGTGCATCTGGGCTTCGCGACGGCCGTCTATGTCACTGGTTTGGAAATTTCCTGTCGTTTGCGCGTCCTCTTGTATATCCGGCATGTATTTGCCGGTGTAAGCCAAGTCTATGCTGCTGTTCTCGTCGAAGTGGTATTCTCCGGCCACCCGCATGTTATGCCTGTAAGATTTGTTGCGAAGCTGTTCGTTTTCTTCTATGGAATATACCTGTCCGTCCAGGGTGTGCCGTGAAAACAAGTTGTAATATTGCATCGTGTGTACACGGTCTATGCCGTACATGGCATCCAATGCCAGTTTCGGGGTTGAGAAACGGAAATTCCCGGTGGCATTGCCCGCGTTGAAGTAGCAGTTGTCATAACTTGCATTGACTTCGCCCTGAAAGGAATAGTCGTTGGGACGTTTCAGAACGACGTTCAGGGAAGCTCCTCTTACGTGATATTGCGGCGGAGTGCTATACATGACCTCCACTTTCTCCACGCGGCTGACCGGAGTATTCCGCAAAAGGGTCTCCAACTGTCCCGCATCCATTGTAGTGGGTTTGCCGTTCAGGATGACCGTGACATCTCCGGCACCGGCCAAGGTCAATTTGCCTCCTATCTCTTGCACGCCGGGCAACCTCTGCAAGGCCTCGTAGGTGTTGTTGACGACTTTGTCTCGGACGATTTGTTCCAAATCATAGTTCAACCTCCCCTCTTCCACTCTTACTATGGGGCGCTCGGCTTTGATCACAACCTCACCGATGGTGCGGTCAGCCGGTTGCAGTACGATGGTCCCGACATCCTTTCCCGTTCCGTTTACGGTTCGTGAACGATATAAAAGGTGTTGTACAATCAGGCGATACTGCTCCGGTTGGGCCGACAGGGTGAAACGGCCGTCGGCATCTGATACGGCGGCACTGACGAATATGGAATCTGGAGTCTGCAATACTACCGCAGCCCCTGTTACCGGGCTGGATTCCCGGTCCGTGATTCTTCCGGAAACGGTTTGGGCATCCAGTAATTGAATGCCCAAACCATAGCTCCCCAATAAAAGGACGCTTAAAATCTTGTGTGCTCTGTTCATGATGGTGTGGCAGGGGTTAATACTCGAGAAGTTCCATCGTCGGCTTGCCGTCGTATCCTACACAGATATTGACCATATAACAACTGGCGTCGTCGGGAATACATACCGTGGCATTGAAATGGCATCCGCGCGGACCGGCTTCGGAAAATACCATGTTCGACAGGATGGCCTGATTCAGGAAACCGCTCGGTACGAGCCCGGTGAAGCTTTTCCGGGTATAGTCCCGTGAAAACAAACACACCTTTCCTTTGTACACGCAGATGTGAATCACGTTGTCGTAGTACACATTTTCCACGGCGATACCCTCGTCCGTATAACTTGTCTTGTATACTTTCAAGCGCGAGGGGTTGACATAGACATAGCAGTGGTAACGCTCGCCGCCATGGAACACTACTGTGTCTTTTTTTACGACTTCATTGTAGGTGAGCGTGGCGGCTTGCCGATGGATGAAATAGATACTGTCGTTCGGGTCTTCCGATCGGACGAGCTTCACGACGTCGCCCGTGGCCGAATGGAAGTGGAAAAGGTGATTTCCCCTCTTGTCTATGGGATAAGCGGTCGTATCTCCTCCTCCGACCAAAAACAAAGTGTCCTTACGGATAAAAAAACGTACCGGTACGTTGGCCGTATCAGGGTAATAGATGGTGTCCCCTTTGGCGCAGAACGAAACGGTCTCGGTCTCCTGGTCGATCCAGATTCCCTGCAAAGCTTTTTTGGCCTCCTGGTCTTCCGGTTCGGGAGTATCCTTGTTTGGAGTCCGGTTGTCCCTTGTGCCGCAACTTGTCCATGCTGCCACGGACACTAAAAGACTACCGTATATAATATGATGTATCCATTTCATTACTTTCCGATACAATGGTATTCAAATTCGGCTTCGCGTACTTCGTCAGCGTCATATACGTTGCGCCCGTCGATGATGAGCCGTCCGCTCATCGTCTTCTTCAGCACGCCCCAAGCCGGCAGGCGGAATTCCTTCCATTCGGTCACCAAAAGCAGCGCGTCGGCATCCAATGCCGCTTCGTACATGTCGCGGGCATAAATGACCACATCGCCCAAACGGCGGCGGCATTCATCCATGGCTTCCGGGTCGTAGACACGGACCGTGCATCCGGCTTCCAGTAATTTCCGGATAAGAACGAGGGACGGTGCTTCGCGCATGTCGTCCGTCTCCGGCTTGAAAGCCAGTCCCCACAATGTGACGGTCTTGCCAGCCAACTCATGTTGCCATGCCGTGTCCAGCTTGTGGAAGAGGATGGACTTCTGGCGTTCGTTCACGGCCTCTACGGCTTTTAGTACTGTCATTTCGTAGCCGTTCTGTTCGGCCGTCTTGATGAGTGCCTTCACGTCTTTGGGAAAACAAGAGCCTCCGTAGCCGCATCCGGCATACAGGAACTTGCGGCCGATGCGGGTGTCGGCCCCGATGCCGTTGCGCACCATGTTGACATCCGCTCCCACGCGTTCGCACAAATTGGCGATGTCGTTCATGAACGAGATGCGTGTGGCCAACATGGAGTTAGCGGCATATTTCGTCATCTCGGCAGAGGGAATGTCCATGAATATCACTCGGAAATTGTTGATAAGAAAAGGTTTGTAGAGTTTGGTCATCAGTTCCTTGGCTTTTTCAGACTCCACGCCTACCACCACGCGGTCCGGACTCATGAAGTCGCTGATGGCGTTGCCTTCTTTCAGGAATTCCGGATTGGAGGCCACATCGAAAGCAATGTCGACTCCCCGTTCGTCCAACTCTTCCTGAATGGCGTGACGTACTTTCTGCGCCGTACCGACGGGAACGGTACTCTTGGTGACAACCAATTTGTAATCAGTCATATATCTGCCGATTGTTCGAGCAACTTGTAGGACGTATTTCAAGTCCGCGCTTCCGTCTTCGTCGGGGGGAGTTCCCACAGCACTGAATATCACCTGCACCTTGTCGAGCACGCTTTCGAGTGAAGTGGTGAAGTCCAACCGCCCTGCTTTTTGATTCTTCTGGACCAACTCCTTCAGGCCCGGTTCGTAAATAGGAATTTCACCTTGTTTGAGCTTTTCAATTTTATTCCGGTCCACGTCCACGCAAGTGACATTGACCCCTATCTCGGCAAAACATGCACCGGTTACCAAACCTACGTAGCCGCTGCCTACAATCGCTATATTCATACTTTCGTTGCTATTAACTGTAGGCAAAAGTAATGAAAAATAGAGCTATCAACAATACAAGCTGAAATATTTGATAACTTTTTCTGCAAAAATTAGCAATGTCCACGGGAAAGCCGTAAATTTGTAGTGTGAAAGAGTTAGTAAAACATATCGAGATATTGTTGCTGGAACACGATTGTGTGGTGGTTCCGCAAATCGGGGGATTCGTGACTTGCAATGCTCCGGCCAAATACGTGGAAGAAGAAAATCTGTTTTTACCTCCTATCCGTACGGTGGGGTTCAACGAACGTTTGAAGGCCGACGACGGATTGTTGGTTCGTTCATACGTGGAAGCATACGATTGTTCCGACACCGAGGCGAGAGCCATGCTCGGAGAACAGATCCGCGACCTGCAACAGGAATTGTGGGAGACGGGCACGTACGACCTTGGGAGCATCGGGGTATTGATGTTGGATGAGCGGAACAATGTGGAGTTTTCACCTTGTCAGGCCGGTACGGTCTGTCCGGCTTATTATGGTTTGGATGCCTTGCTGTTCGAACCTTTGCAAGCGGAAAAGGCGGTGGAAGCGTCATTGGCCGTCGAGGTGTCGCGTACGGTTCCCGAAAGAAAGCCCGAAGCGGCTGCAACCGAAAGCGAGCCTGTGGCACGCGGCGAAATCACCATCCGGCTGAAGACGGTGTGGCTGCAAAACATTGCTGCCGTGGCTGCCGTGGTGCTCTTGTTTTTCCTGATGTCTCCCGATGCCAAGAACACGGGAGTGTCTTCCTCGAACCAAGCTGATTTCGCCCGTCTGATGTGGATGCCTGCGGTACAGGAAACCGTACCCGAAGCTTTTGGTAAGCCCGAAGAGATACAGGCCAAGGGTATGGAAACGGATGTGGAAGGCGCGGGAACGGCCGTTGCCCGACCGGAACCCGTCCAAAAGACGGAGGGCGCAGCGGCAGTGAAAAGCGGTTATTGCGTTGTGGTGGCCAGTGCCATTTCGGAAAAGAACGCAGAGAGTTATGTCGAACGGCTTCATAAGGAAGGTTACAAAGAGGCGCAAGTATATAAAAAAGGAAATATGGTGCGTGTGGTTTTCCCGGGATTTGCATCCGAAGCAGAAGCGCATGCCAAGATGAACGTTTTGAGCGACCGGTCGGAAGAGTTTGCGTCTGCATGGGTTTATCATATCAAGTAAGGAATACAAGGAATGAAAAGAGTACGCTGTCCTAAATGTGATCATTACATCACTTTTGACGAAACCCAGTACGAAGACGGGCAGTCGCTTGTTTTCGAATGTCCGGAATGCCGCAAGCAGTTCGGCATACGCATCGGGGCATCCAAGTTGCGGGCTACACGTAAGGAAGAGACTGTGGACGAGAACGAGAACGACGACGCATACGGCAGTATCGTTGTGGTGGAGAACGTCTTCCACTATAAGCAGGTGCTTCCGCTGAAGTTGGGCGACAACGTAATCGGAAGGTACGTGAAAGGGACTGCCATTTCTACCCCCATCGAGACAGTAGACCCCAGTGTGGACACCAAGCATTGCATCATCAATGTGAAACGGGACAAGAACGGTCGTCTGGTGTACACCTTGCGCGACGCGCCGAGCAATACCGGCACTTTTTATATGAACGACATATTGACGGACTATGACCGTGTGAGACTGGAAGACGGCAGCATAGTCACTATCGGGGCTACCACGCTGATATTGCGTGCGGCTCGTGAAGAATAATTTTTATCTTATTTTTATGCAACCGGAATTGAGCAAGATGGTTGCCGCTACCCTTTCCATTGCCGAAAGACAAGTGGCACGCACCTTGGATTTATTGGAGGGAGGGGCTACCATCCCTTTTATCAGCCGTTACCGTAAGGAGATGACCGGAGGGCTGGATGAAGTGCAAATCGGAGAAATCAAAAGAGTGTATGACAAATTGGTCGAGACGGGCAAACGCAAGGAAACGATATTGGCTTCCATCGAGGCGCAAGACAAGTTGACCGATGAACTGAAACGGAGAATCGAGGCTTGTTGGAACGCTACGGAATTGGAAGACATCTATTTGCCTTATAAACCGAAACGTCGTACGCGTGCCGAGATAGCCCGGCAGAAAGGACTGGAACCCTTGGCCGTGATTATCGCCATGCAGCGTGAGGCGCACATACGCGAAGTGGCCGGATGTTATGTGAACGGGCAAGTAAAGGATGCGGACGAGGCTTTGGCCGGGGCTTCGGATATTCTGGCCGAACAGTTCAACGAGAACGAACGTTGTCGGAACTCCGTGCGCCAACAGTTCCGCCGTGGAGCCGTCATCAGTTCCAAAGTGGTGAAAGGTAAAGAGGAGGAAGGGGCAAAATACCGTGATTATTTTGATTTCAGCGAACCATTGAAGCGATGCTCGTCTCATCGTTTATTGGCTTTGCGACGCGGAGAGGCGGAAGGTATCCTGAAAGTGGCTATTTCGCCGGACGACGAGGCTTGCGTGGAAAGCTTGAACCGTTTGTGCGTCAAAGGAAACAGCGAATGCAGCAAACTCGTAGCTTCTGCATTGACAGATAGTTATAAGCGTTTGATTAAACCTTCCATCGAAACGGAATTTGCAGCCGCTTCCAAACAGAAAGCCGATGATGAGGCCATCAGGGTCTTCGCGCAAAATCTTCACCAACTGCTTTTGGCTCCGCCTTTGGGGCAGAAACGTGTGTTGGGTTTAGACCCCGGATTCCGTACGGGATGCAAGGTTGTATGCTTGGATGCCCAAGGGAATTTGTTGCATAACGAAGCGATATACCCCCACCCTCCGCGCAATGAATATGCACAGGCGCAACGGAAGTTGCAGAAATTAGTGGAACAGTACGACATACAGGCTATAGCCATAGGGAACGGTACGGCCAGTCGCGAGACGGAGAGCTTCGTGCAATCTGTCCGTTTCGACCGTCCGGTAGAAGCGTTCGTGGTGAGTGAAGACGGGGCTTCCATCTATTCGGCTTCCGAAATCGCCCGTGAGGAATTCCCGGAATATGACGTGACGGTGCGCGGTGCCGTTTCCATCGGACGCAGGTTGATGGACCCGTTGGCGGAATTGGTGAAGATAGACCCGAAATCCATCGGTGTCGGACAATACCAGCACGACGTGGACCAGATGAAACTGCGGGAAACGCTGAACCGTACGGTAGAATCGTGCGTGAATGCCGTGGGAGTCAACTTGAATACCGCGAGTTGCCAACTGCTGACTTACGTGTCGGGGCTGGGGCCGCAACTGGCACAGAATATCGTGGACTACCGCGCGGAAAACGGTCCCTTCCCCACTCGGCGGGATTTGATGAAAGTGAAACGCATGGGGGCGAAAGCCTTTGAGCAGTGCGCCGGTTTCTTGCGCATTCCGGGAGGTGAGAATCCTTTGGACAATACAGCCGTGCATCCCGAACGTTATGCCTTGGTGCAGAGGATGGCCAAGGATGCGGGGGCTTCTGTGGAAGAACTCATCCGCAACAAGGAATTGCGGCGGAGCATTCCGTTGGAACGGTATGCGACGGAGGATTGCGGCCTTCCTACGCTGAACGACATCATGAGCGAACTGGACAAACCGGGGCGCGACCCGCGCAGCAAAATAAAGGCCTTTTCTTTCGATCCCAATGTGCATACGATGGACGACCTGAAGGAAGGGATGGTATTGCCGGGCATCATTTCCAATATTACGAATTTCGGTTGTTTCGTAGACATCGGGGTGCACGAGAAAGGTTTGGTGCATATTTCGCAGTTGGCCGACCGCTATGTGAGCGACCCGAACGAAGTCGTTTCGCTCCATCAACAGGTGAACGTGCGCGTGCTGCAGGTGGACAAGGAACGCAAACGGATTGCATTATCATTGAAAATCTGATGAATTTATGAAATACAAGATTTTGGTCCTGGATTTGGACGGGACTTTGACGAATAAGAAAAAAGAAATCACGGCGCATACGAGGGAAACCCTCATCCGGGCACAGGAAGCGGGCGTGAAGATCGTGCTGGCTTCCGGAAGGCCCACCTACGGCATCGTCCCGTTGGCCGAAGAACTGCGCCTCGGGGACTTCGAGGGTTATATCCTGTCCTACAACGGAGGGCAAATCATTGATTGGAAGACCAAGAAGATGATGTATGAGAATGAACTCGACCCGAAAGTATATCCTTATTTATATGAATGCGCGAAAAAGAACGGTTTCGTAATATTGAGCTACAAGGACGAATACATCGTATCGGAAGACGCGGGGAATCCGTACGTGCAGCATGAGGCTTTTCTGAACAGGATGCCCAGCATTATCGTACCGAATTTCCTGGAGGTGTTCGATTTCCCTGTTCCGAAGTGCCTGATTGTGGGCGACCCGGAACCGTTGTCCGTGCTGGAGCAAAAGATGAAGCAAGATTTGGAAGGGCGGATGAATGTATTCCGTTCCGAACCGTTTTTCCTGGAATTGGTGCCCAATGGTATCGACAAGGCGCGGAGTCTTGCCGTCCTATTGGACGAGTTGGGCATGAAGCCGGAAGAGATGGTGGCTGTGGGTGACGGATTCAACGACTTGTCCATGATTCAGTTTGCAGGTTTGGGAGTAGCCATGGCCAATGCGCAGGATGTCGTAAAAGAAGCCGCCGACTATGTTACTCTCTCGAATGAGGAGGACGGTGTGGCTGCAGTGGTGGAGAAATTCCTGCTTTGTGTTTGACATTTTGGCAAAATGCCATTTTCCCCCATGTAGGATTGTGATATTTCGGGGGCAAGGCAGATGAAGACGAAAACAAGCGATTCTCGTGCGGTCTGGCGGAAACAAAAAGACAACTCCTCAGTTCTTTTCCTTGTATCCTGCAAGAAGAACTGCTGTCCTATGCCTTTCCTGTCGGGGTTCATGATAGCAAAAATCGTGTTTAAGCTTTCATCATGCCGCCCTTTCCACAGTATCAGGTACCGACCAAATAGAAAAAAACGAGGCGTTTTGCGCTGTTTCGTTTGCCGTTTTCAACTGTTTTAAGTGTCGGAATGCGGATGACCTCACTACGACTTGAGGAGATAAAAAATGTTTTCTGCGCCAAACGAAAAAAAGTTCGGCCTCGTTTGAACTTAAAAAACGTTTAATCGTATAAAAAACGAGGCCAAATTGTGAAGAAACGTATCTAAACTCAAACAGAAATCTTGTTTTTCCGTTTTTTCAGCGGCTCACGTCCTATCCGAAGAAACGCTTGAAACTTTCTTTTTGCATACGAAACCCTTATTTCCCTGCCATTTGTCCAAAATGAATGGATGGTGAGAAAAAGGCATCCCATTGCACGTGGTCTCGCATTTTTTATGTAATTTTGTTCTCAGTTTGTGCGGATTCCCTTTGTGTCCGTTAAGGCAGGCCGGCAAGGTCGGGCGGGAATCCGGACCATCCATGTGGAACTTTAAAAAAGCATATCAGGAATGAAATAAAAATAAACGACATATTTAAATATTAACAAAGCATTAGCTATTATTGCGTTCACCGAAAAGTGTAGGAAGCTCATTAGGAAATAGAACATGCAAATAATAGACAAGCTTGCCGTGGGAGGTTGAAGCTTACCAAGAAAGATAGGACTAATGTTTGCGCCGTCAGGGCGTGGACTTGTCTTGTTTTCTTGGGAGGCTTCCTTTTCCTACACTGCCTCGGTGGACGCACAGATAAGGTTCACGCCTTCTTTGTGTGTCCATGCGGATGATAGCAGATGCGTAAAAGCTATCATCTGTTATGAAAGAAAAAATCAGTAGTCTAACATCGAGCACTATCAGTGCGCTCCGGTTTCCGTTGACGGTAGGTGTCGTATTCATCCATTTCAACGTTCTTTCCGATAATTTGGCCGTGCGTGGCACCGGAAACGCCGAACACTTCCCCACGTGGCTCGTATGTATGTTCAACTTGTTTAGCGAAGTCCTGCCGCGCATTGCCGTACCGTTGTTCTTCATTATCTCGGGTTACCTGTTTTTCCGTTCGGGTTTCATGATACGGACTTACACAGACAAGTTACGCAGAAGGGTACGCACGCTCCTCGTCCCATATATCCTATGGAACCTGCTCTACTTGATCAGAACTGCTTTTCGGGACATTCCCGCATTCTCTGGCTTAAGCCACGACACAGCGCAAGCCAACTGGTCGTTGTCTGCGGTGTTGGCGTGTTTCTGGGACAAAAGTCGCGGTGTGTTCCCTGTACCTGCATCGTCATACATTTATCCGCAGGATTTTCCCTTGTGGTATGTTCGCGACCTTATGCTCGTGGTCGTATTGGCTCCTGTATTCTATTGGATGCTCAAAAAGGTTGGATGGTTGGCAGTTGTGGTTTTGGGTATGGTTTGGCTTGCCTTGCATTCCATTTGCAATATAACCTACTGGGGACAGTTCTTCACAGCGGCTTTCTTCTTCTCGTGGGGAGCCTGCTACGGTCTGAAAGGTATGGACTTGGTGGCCTCGATGCGCCACCGCACGTGGATAGCCCTGCTGTATCCCCTTTGGGCGGTGGCTGATATGCTAAAGGTGGAGGGTATATACGGTATTTATATCCACAATATCGGCATCATTTTCGGCATATTCTCAGCGGTCGTGCTGACGGCATACTTGTTGGAACGCGGTGTCATCCGGGTGAACAAGTTCTTGTCGGATGGCAGTTTCTTCCTGTATGCCCTACACGCTTTGCTCATGCTCGTCTTAGCAAGGTGTATCACAAAAGTATTTTTCGTGGACAGTCTTTTTTATACGGTTGCACTTTATTTCGTCGTGCCCTGCTTGACTACTGCCGTCTCATTCGGACTCTACGAGTTGCTTCGGCGATATACACCCCGGATTTGCGCAGTGTTGACGGGAGGGCGATGACGCTGTTCCGGTTTTCGTCAGCATAATGAAAAAATGCCGGAAAGGTTGGAACTTGAAACCTTTCCGGCATTTTCTGTGTTTACGCTCTTCTTTCCAGCATAACCACGTTTTCCACGTGCTGCGTATGCGGGAACATGTCCACGGGGCGTACTCCCATGATTTTGTATTGAGAATCCAGCAAAGCCAGGTCACGTGCCTGTGTGGCCGGATTGCAACTGACGTAGACGATGCGATGAGGTGCGGCAAATAAGATAGTCTCTATGACGTCTTTGTGCATGCCGGCTCTTGGAGGATCCGTGATGATTACGTCCGGTTGGCCGTGTGCCGTGATGAATTCCTTGTTCAGGATGTCCTTCATGTCACCGGCGAAAAACAGGGTATTGCCGATTCCGTTGATTTGTGAATTGATTTTGGCATCCTCAATGGCTTCGGGCACATACTCTATTCCGATGACCTTCCGGGCTTTCCCGGCCACGAAATTGGCAATGGTTCCGGTTCCGGTATACAAGTCGTAAACCAGTTCCGTACCGGTGAGGCCTGCAAAGTCCCGCGCTACCTTATATAATTCATACGCCTGATCGGTATTGGTCTGGTAGAAACTTTTCGGACCGACTTTGAACCTCAGATTTTCCATTTGCAGGTAAATGTGGTCGTTTCCCCTAAACGTGATGACGTCCAAATCGCCTATCGTATCATTGTATTTGAGGTTGTTTACATATAATAAAGAGGTAATCTCCGGGAATGTTTCGGCCAGATAACCCATCAATGCCTCGGCTTGCGCTTTTTCCGTATCGTCGGTGATGCAGAACTGCATAAGAAGCATCAGTTCGCCCGTATTGGAGTTACGGATCATCATGTTGCGCAATAGTCCGGCATGTTCCCGCTGATCGTGGAATGTCAACTGGTGCTCGTACCCGTAGTCACGGATGGCGTTACGGATACGGTTATTGATATCATCCATCAGACGACATTGTTCGATGGGTAAAATCTTGTCGAACGAACCGCTGGTGTGGAATCCTACGGCTCCGTTCTGCGTATATGCGTTTCCGGATGCGATTTCTTCCGGTGTAAGCCATCTCTTGTTTGAAAAACCGAATTCCAGCTTGTTTCGGTATTCTTCCGTTTTCACGGAACCCAATATCGGCTGTATGCCGTCGAGTTCCACCTTGCCGATACGTGTAAGGTTGTCCAGAACTTGCTGTTGCTTGTATTTGAGCTGCTCTTCGTATGGGAGACATTGCCACTTGCAACCGCCGCAAACTCCGAAATGCGGGCAGAAAGGTACGGCCCGAAGGGGAGAATATTGGTGGAACTTCACGGCTGTCGCTTCGCAATAATGATGTTTTTTCTTCTGGATTTTCAAGTCGACCACATCGCCGGGAACGACAAAGGGAACGAAAACCACCATGTCGTCCACCCGGGCCAGGGCTTTGCCCTCTGCTGCCACATCCGTAATTGTAATATTCTCTAATATAGGGAATTCTTTTCTTTTTCGGGTCATATCCGATGAGTTTATTCTGTTTTTTATTTTGATTTCAGGGGACAAAAGTAGCATTTTTTTTGCATTTTTTCTCGTTTTTCCTTTTGCAGCCCATTTTTTTTGAGTAGTTTTGCATTAATTCATTTTGTTAACTAATTCAAAAACAAGCTTTGAAAAATGAGTGAAAAAAGAGTTTATACTTTTGGTAACGGGCAGGCTGAGGGCAATGCCCAGATGAGAGAAAGACTTGGTGGCAAAGGTGCTAATCTCGCCGAAATGAATCTTATCGGTATACCTGTACCTCCCGGTTTTACCATTGCAACAGATGTTTGCAACGAATACTATGAAGTGGGGCAAGAGAAAATCGTAGAAATACTTCAAGCTGAGGTCAATGCTGCGGTGGCCCATGTAGAAAACTTGATGAACAGTAAGTTCGGAAGTACTGAGAATCCGTTGTTGGTCTCGGTTCGTTCCGGTGCCCGGGCTTCCATGCCGGGTATGATGGATACCATTCTTAACTTAGGTTTGAATGATGAAGTAGCCGAAGGAATGGTACGTAAGACGGGTAATCCTCATTTCGTGTACGATTCTTACCGCCGCTTTGTTCAGATGTACGGCGACGTGGTGCTGGGAATGAAACCGGTGAATAAGGAAGATATCGATCCGTTCGAAGCCATCATAGACGAAGTGAAAGCCATTCGCGGGATAGAGTTGGACAAGGATTTGTCGGTGGATGAGTTGAAAGATTTGGTGGCCCGTTTCAAGAAAGCCATCAAGGAACAGACCGGAAATGACTTCCCTACCGACCCGATGGAGCAACTCTGGGGAGCCATCTGCGCCGTATTCCGCAGTTGGATGAACGAACGTGCTATTCTTTACCGTAAGATGGAGGGCATACCCGATGAATGGGGTACGGCGGTTTCTGTCATGGCCATGGTATTCGGCAATATGGGCGAAACGTCGGCTACGGGTGTTTGTTTTAGCCGCGATGCCGCAACTGGCGAGAACCTGTTCAACGGCGAGTACCTTGTGAATGCCCAAGGTGAGGACGTTGTGGCCGGAATCCGTACACCCCAACAAATCACGGTAGAGGGTTCACGCCGTTGGGCTGCCCTGCAAGGTATCTCGGAGGAAGAACGTGCCGCCAAATATCCTTCGATGGAAGAGGCTATGCCTGAGATTTATAAAGAGCTCGATGCCATTCAGACTAAATTGGAAAACCACTATCGCGATATGCAGGATATGGAGTTTACAGTTCAGGATGGCAAACTTTGGTTCTTGCAGACGCGCAACGGTAAACGTACCGGTACAGCTATGGTGAAAATCGCCATGGACTTGGTGCGTGAAGGATTGATAGACGAGAAGACAGCATTGAAACGTTGCGAGCCTCAAAAATTGGATGAGCTTCTCCACCCCGTGTTTGACAAAGATGCGTTGAAGAAAGCCAAGGTGATTACCCAAGGGTTGCCGGCGTCTCCGGGGGCGGCTTGCGGACAAATCGTGTTCCACGCAGATGATGCCCAGAAATGGCGTGAGGACGGCCATCGGGTGGTTATGGTACGTATCGAGACCTCTCCCGAAGATTTGGCCGGTATGTCGGCAGCCGAAGGTATCCTTACCGCTCGTGGAGGTATGACTTCCCATGCGGCCGTAGTGGCTCGTGGTATGGGTAAATGTTGTGTGTCCGGTGCCGGTGCCATCAATGTGAACTACAAGAACAAGACAGTGGAGATCGAAGGCGTTGTATATAAAGAAGGCGATTACATCTCTTTGAACGGTTCTACGGGACAAGTTTATGCAGGAGAGATACCGACGAAAGCGGCTGAACTATCCGGTGACTTCAAGGCACTGATGGATTTGTGTGACAAATATACGAAGCTTCAGGTACGAACGAATGCCGATACACCGCACGACGCGCAAGTGGCTCGTTCTTTCGGAGCAAAGGGTATCGGTTTGACCCGTACGGAACACATGTTCTTTGAAGACCAAAAGATTGTGGCCATGCGCGAAATGATTTTGGCTGGTAGTGTGGAAGGCCGTAAAAAAGCTTTGGCCAAACTGCTTCCTTATCAGAAGAGTGACTTCAAAGGCATTTTGGAAGCTATGGATGGCTGTCCGGTGAACATTCGTTTGCTCGATCCCCCACTCCATGAATTTGTGCCCCATGACTTGAAAGGACAGCAGAAGATGGCCGATGAGATGGGTGTCAGTGTGGAAGAAATTCAGAAACGTGTGGAAAGCCTTGCCGAGAACAACCCGATGTTGGGTCATCGTGGATGCCGTTTGGGGATTACTTTCCCGGAAATTACCGAAATGCAGACCCGTGCCATTTTGGGTGCAGCCTGCGAGTTGAAGAAAGAAGGTAAGGACCCGAAACCTGAAATCATGGTACCGTTGGTAGGCATCCTTTATGAGTTGAAACAGCAGAAAGAAGTTATTTTGGCTACGGCTAAAGAAGTTTTCGCCGAAGAAGGTATCGAAGTGGAATTCGAAATCGGTACTATGATAGAGACTCCTCGTGCGGCTCTGACAGCCAACCGTATCGCTTCGGAAGCCGAGTACTTCTCTTTCGGAACGAACGACTTGACACAGATGACATTCGGTTACTCACGTGATGATATTGCCAGCTTCTTGCCGGTATATTTGGAAAAGAAGATTCTGACAGTAGATCCTTTCCAGGTGTTGGACCAGAACGGTGTGGGCCAGCTCATTAAGATGGCAGTGGAAAAGGGACGCAGCGTACGTCCGGACATCCGTACCGGCATTTGCGGAGAGCATGGCGGTGAACCTTCTTCCGTGAAGTTCTGTGCTAAAATAGGAATGGACTATGCATCTTGTTCTCCTTTCCGCGTGCCTATTGCCCGTCTTGCTGCGGCGCAGGCGGCTCTCGAAGATTGATTCAAATCCATTTGATTGCAATAATTAAAGAAATAGACCTGCGCATCCATTGCACAGGTCTATTTCTTTATGTATGTTCATAAGGGAATCGGTCGTTTTTTGTCGTTATTATCTGAAAACAATCTCTACCTTAGGGGCAAAACTCATACCTACCGCATCAGTTTGATGCGGACAACTTATGAACAATTTTTCTATATGACGCTATTTCTTGTAATTTTAATGGATTGGCGTTTGCCCGTAGAAGTAGCGTATAATCCAATACATATCCCTTTGTTCCGAGAGAGGAGACGTATGTGGTTGTCACCCATTTCGCAGGTTTCCGTTTGCAGAAGCACGCCGGATAACGAGTAAATACGTAATATTCCGGCTTCTTTGCTCTTCAAGTACAACTCTTGCCCGTGGCAGGAATAGCTGATGATGGGATTTACGGTATACTCTGTTTCGTTCCGACAGTCTTTGATGCCGTCAGGGCCGTCCGGTTGTACTTTCCGGATTATGACGAAAGGAAATTCCGAAAACACGCTTCCTTTCGTTACGCTTAAGGCTGGATCGTCGGCATCGGTTTCGAGAAAACCTGAGCCTGCGGTCGAAGAAAGACCGATGGCATACAGGTCTTCATCCGAATATTTGCGGAAGAGATTGAAGGAATGTTTGGAATAATCATTCTTTGTAGTCAGTGTTCCCTCGTCAGACAAATGTTTATTGTTATCCGTTTGGCTGACAAACATGTAACGGTCGCCATAAAGTGGCATGGAACGTATCCTCCACAAGAAAGAGCGGTCGTCGGTTTCGTCCAGACCGGTGAACGTAGCATCCGTATTCCTCAAGTACCGGCCGGTTTGCGGGTCTTTAATATAAAAACTGTCTTTGGCTTGCGGTTCGAGCGTATTGGTCTCATATACCGGCAGGTTGAAATGCAAAACGGTTTCGGCTTTCGAGCCTGTTTGTGAAACGCGGTGGAACATCAACGTGTATTCCATGCAGGTGTCCAACACTCCGACACACAAAGTATCGTTCAGATCGGCCACTTTTCCGCCTAAATCGTTCAGGTGGAAAGTCAATGTGTCGGCTTGTATGGTGTCTTTATCGAGTATCCACTTGTAAACGCGTGTGGAGTTGGCTGACTGGGCGAGCAGGGAGTTCGGCGAGGCGTACAAAGACACGGCTGTGTGGCGTGGCACGGCCAAGGTCGTCCCGCTATAGTTTTTATCGTCGCCATACGCAATGAACGGGTCTATTTCCGACACCTCCACGCGGAACGTTTGTTGTAATCGGGCACCGGCCTGATTGGTCATTGTCACCCGGTAATAAGCATTCGATGAAACGCTCGGCAGCGTCATCAGATTTTCGTTGTGGCTCAGTGCATTCCAATTCTGCCCATTGGTACTTTTTTCCCACTTCCATTCACGCACAGGAGTATCAATATACTCCATCCCAAATGTCAGTTCATCATATTTCTTCACGTAAATCAACGTGTCTGTTCCCGTGGTACCGTTCATTTTATAATAAGGAGTAAAGTTACCGGTCCATCCCTCCCCTTCCACATGAAGGGCGAACAACTGCGTGTTGCTCACGCCTTTTTCATTGGTATAATGCACACGGAAGGTACGCGAAGTATCCAACACGATGTCACGTGTGGAAGAAGTGCATGCCGGGTCATCGTCCCATGCCCATTTACCGGTATCCGTTTCTCCGTCCGGCAATAGGGCCGTCAGGGTCACGGTCGCCCCTTTGGGGATACAGTTCACGTCAGGCCGGTCGATTTCACGACCTTCATACGCGATTTTTCCACTCAGGACCGTGGGGACTTTAGTCTTGTCCTCCAACGGGTCGAGCGTACACATCAGGGTACTGAAACCCAAATGGTCGTATCCGCCGCTGTTTCCTCCGCCGAATCCACCTCCTGCGTCTATGCCGTTTTCGTTCATTTCGAGCATCTTTCTGGAGTAAGGCACCTCTATACCTCGTATGTTTTCATAGTAATTCACGATACGGGCTTGAGCCGGACGGTTGGTTCCCCGTCCTCCGTCCCCCATTCTCATGAAAGTCCCGTCGCAATTCGTATAAGGACTGTTTGGCAAGTCGTCCACTCCGGAATTATAGGCGTTGACGTATTCAAACCCACATACGATACGGTCGTCCTTCAGGGCATAAAAGTCATCGCCTTGGTTTCGCCCCGTGCCGCAAAGGTCTGCGGCCAACGCAAGCGCCATGGCAGCATGCCCTTGGTCGCGGTTGGATTCCTGCATCTGCCCGAAATAGCCGAAGGGGCCGCGTTCGTCCGGATGAAGTTTCCAGACCAAATGATGCAGCGACTCGCCGTAACGGTGGTCTTCCATATACTTATAATACTCCGTGGCTTGGTTGTAGATGAAGACATCGTCGCACAAGATACCGATGCTCATCGCACACAGCACGTTGCACAAGCCCCAATTCGACCAATAATGGTCGTCTTGTGTCCCGTTGCGTCCTTGCAGGAAACCGATTACCCCGTGGTACCACACTTTCAGCATCCATTCTTTGAATCGTCCGAAGTCCGTGGCATCCCATCCCGGATAGTCGCGCATCAGTTCGGCAGCGTTGGCAAACTGGTAGCCATACAGCCCGTATGCCAGACAGGCATTCGTGTCTCCGCTCACCTTCTTGCAGGTCTTGGCCCAAGCATTAAGGATTTGGACGGACTTGTCCGCATACGTCTTATCGCCGGATATGTGCCAGACCAACGCACATTGGTAAGCCGTGGCGGCATCCCGGTAAGCCAACTGGTAATTGTCCGGGTCGGGTTCCCAAATCGTCCGGCCTCCGCGTACGATTTTCTCGACCGGAGCAGCCTTCCAGTCCAAACTGACATGCGGGCTGGTCAGCAGTTTCCTGTAAGCGGAAGCCCAAGGCTCTTCGCCGGCTTCTACCTTGGCTTTTGTCCGGTCCAGGTCGGCCTGCGTATGCAACATGCCGGGATGGATGAAGTTTTGTGCATTCAGCCATAACGAACTGCACAGTGTCATGACTATCAAGTATCTTTTCTTCATGGTAAATGTTTTTAATGAACCGTGGCAAAGTTAGCAGGTAAATACCGTACGGGGACGGATGAAAAAAAGCATCTTTTATGTCGTTCTGAACCAAATGCGCCTGAAGGCTGCTTTTCAGCCACGGCATAAAGGAAAATGTCCGAAAAAGACGGCCGATTCAGTACGATGCAACAAAACAACCTATATTTTGAATCAAAATATCCTACGTCAGGTGGTGCCGATTGCCTATCTTTGTCTAATCATCATTTGTTATTTGAAAGAAAAGCCATGGATACCGTAAAACGAAAAGCAGGAAAGCGTGCCATAAGGACAGTCGTTCCGATGTTGTTCCTATTGTTGGCCTCGTGCCTCCACGCACAAGACCGTCAATACAAATTCCGCCTTATCGATGCTTCGGACGGACTTTCGGACGGACAAATCCGCAGCCTGACGATGACGGAAGAAGGTTGCATCGCCATCAAGACCGGTTTCATTCTGAACATTTACAACGGTGCCACGTTCGACCGATTCCCGTACGACAAGACACGTAAATACATTTGGGCATACGACCGTCCGCCCAAAGAGTATTACGACCGCGAAGGACGGATGTGGCTCAAAGAGTTGGGCTACCTGCTTTTGCTCGATATGAAGAGCGGGCAATATGATTATTCCGTCTCCGAGGTGTTGGCTTCCATGGGAATAAACCGGCGGCTGAAGAACCTGTTTATAGACGATTACAAGAATTATTGGTTCGTGACCGAAGACAATACCGTCTCCTTCTACGACGTGGAACAGGGGCGTTTGCGCACTATAGAGGATGGCGGCAGTGAATTTACCCGGAAATACGGCGTTCCGGTGGAAATGACGCAATACAAGAACCTCTGTTGGATTGTATATGAAAGCGGACTGATTCGCTACTGGGACTACTCTTCGGCCGAGTTCGTGTCGCAAGAGACACGTTTCCTGCATGTCATCAACCGGCTTACCGACCGCATCTACCTGCATCCGGATGCCCAGGGAAACATCTGGCTGATGTACAACAACGGACTATTCTTCTACAATCGCATGGAACGCACTTGGAAGGAGGCATGCGGCATAAGCGGACTTTCCAACTTCTTCACGTGCATGGATTTGGACCGGGACGGCAATGTGTGGGTCGGCACGTCCAAATCCGGCCTCCGCATCATCGATGCCCGGACGTTCGAGGCAACCACACTTCCTGCACTGGAACTGACCGACGGAGGGACATTGGAAAACGATATTTATACGGTATTTTCCGACCGGAACGGGGGTATATGGGTGGGCACCCTTTTTCAGGGCTTGTGTTATTACCATCCCAGCATGCAGAAGTTCTCTCTCGGTCACACCGTGAACCGCTATTCGTCCGTCACCAGCGAGAGCATCCGGTGCTTTTTGGAGGACGCCGACGGGTCTGTACTTATCGGAGGCGTTTTCGGCCTCTTCCGTTTCCGGCCGTCTACCGGTGCGATGGAGCAAGTATTCAAGGCCGAACCGAATGACATTTGCCTTTCCGTTTTTAAGGACAAGGGCGGACGTATATGGGTGGGTACCTTCCTTCACGGTTTTTATTGCATCGAGGGCGGACAGGTTCGCAACCTTCTCCGTTCTACGGTGAATTGGGAACAAGACCCTAACCAGAACATATCCCGTGCTTTGTACGAAGACAGCGAAGGCCGTTATTGGGCCAGTGTGACCGGCGGGGTCGGACGTTTCGATCCGGCTACGGGAAAGATTGCCTATATGTTGCACGACCGTCATCCCGAACTCCGTTCATACGCCGTGGTTCATGCCTTCTATCCGGTGGACGGCCATACGTTCGCCGCTTTGGGCAACAGCGGCATCTACTATTACGACACGCAGAAAGACAGCGTGTGGATTCCGGCTTTTCTGAAAGAACAGCGGTATGCCGACACCAAATATTTCTGCATGCTGAAAGACCGCCACGGCGTGGAATGGTTCGGGACGGAAGACGGCATCTTGGTGTTTGACCCTCGCCACAAGGAGGCCACGGTGCTGACCGAGTCTGACGGACTGCCCAACAATGCCGTCACGGCCTTGTTGGAGGACAACGAAGGAATGGTATGGGCTTCCACGCTGAACGGACTTTGTAAAATCGCACCTCGTGAAGACCCTGCCGGGAAAGGATTTTCCGTGGTGAGCTATGGGGAAACCGACGGGTTGCAGGGCGGCAAGTTTTATGAGAATGCGGCTTTGAAAACCCGGTCCGGGCTTTTGTTCTTCGGCGGGGCCCACGGATTCAATTATTTCAATCCTTCGGAAATCCGATACGACCGAAGCGACAACCATCCCGTCTTCACCCGTTTCTATCTGTTCAACAACCCGTTGAAAGTGAGTGAGGCATACAACGGGCATGTGATTCTGACGCAGACCGTGGACCGAACGTCGGAAATCCGGCTCCGTCACGACGAGAATTTCGTCATGATAGAATTTTCAGGCCTGAATTATGTCAACCCTTCGCACACTTACTATAAGTATAAACTGCTGAATTACGATAAGGAATGGAACGAGGTGGTGGCCGACGGGAGCGGACGCGCCACCTATACCGGATTACAGCCCGGCGAGTACAAATTCGTGGTCTACACCGCCAACGGGGACAAGATTTGGGGGAAGACACCGGCCGAAATAACCATTACCATTGCGCCACCGTTTTGGGCGACGGCATGGGCCATCGCGGTGTACGTCGTGCTGGCTGCCGGTTTGATGGTCTGGTCGTATAGAAGGTTCCGGAGGCGGGCACAGCTCAAAATCCGGATGGCTCAAGAAGCCAACGAACGGAAACAGCGCGAAGAGCTCGACCAGATGAAGTTCCGCTTCTTCACGAACATCAGCCATGAGTTCCGCACTCCCCTCACCTTGATTCTTACGCCTTTGGGGGCACTCATCCACGATACGGGCGAACCGGAGCTGAAAAAGAAGTTGGAACCTATTTACAATAATGCGCGCCGTCTGCTCAATCTGGTAAACCAGTTGCTCGATTTCCGTAAATTGGAAATGAAGGGCGAGCGTCTCAGGTTGAAGATGAACGACATGGTCTTTTTCTTGGAAGAAGCTGTCAGGCAGTTCACCGACTTGGCGGCAAGCCGTGAGATAGAACTTTCCTTCGAGCCTAAGGTGGAACGTCTTTTCATGAATTACGATTCCGACAAGATGTATAAGATGCTCAACAACCTGCTTTCCAATGCCTTCAAATTCACCTCCGCGCACGGGCAGGTACGGGTCACGCTGGAGAAGGTATCGGAAGACGGACGGCCGTATGCGGCGGTCAGGGTGGAAGACACCGGATGCGGCATTGCGGAAAAGGATTTGCCCTTCGTTTTCGACCGTTTTTATCAGACAGCCACGGAGGGACAACCGGCCGGGCAAGGCAGCGGTATAGGTCTCCATCTGGTGCGCGAGTACGCCAAGCTGCATGAAGGAAAGGTCACGGTGGAAAGCCGGACGGGAGAAGGCACGGCCTTCACCCTGTATATCCCGACCGACCTGCATGGCGGAGGGACGGCACCTGCGGCAGAAGAAAAGGCGGAATACCGGGACGAAGAGAGCGAAATCCACGACATGCCGCCCACGGAGACGGGACGGAAGAAGATTCTGGTGGTGGAGGACCACGACGAATTCCGTCATTTCCTGATGGAGCAACTGCAAAAGGACTTTTGTGTGGTGGAAGCGCGAGACGGCGTGGAGGGCGAACAGGCGGCACGGACGGAGTTGCCGGACTTGATTGTGTCCGACCTGATGATGCCCCGCATGGACGGCATGGAACTGTGCCGCAGGCTGAAAGGCGACATACAGACCTCACATATCCCGTTCATCCTGCTTACGGCCCGCAGTTCCGACGATTCGCGCATCGGGGGATACGAAGCAGGAGCGGATTCTTATATCTCGAAACCGTTCAACTGGGAAATGCTGCAAGTGCGCATCCGCCAACTCATCGAGCAGAAAGAACGGCGGCAAAAGATGTTCCGCAAGTCCATCGACGTGTCTTTCGAGGCCATCACCACGACTTCGATAGACGAGAAGCTGATGGAAAAAGCCTTGGAATCCGTCAAGAAGAACATCAGCAATCCGGAATATTCCGTGGGCGACCTGAGCTTGGACGTGGGGATGAGCAAGACCCAGTTGAACCGCAAAATGCAGGCCATTGTCAACGTCACGCCCTTGCAGTTCATCCGTTCCATCCGGTTGAAACGGGCAGCCCAGTTGCTGAAGGCCACCACATGCAGCGTGAACGAAATAGCGGACCTCACGGGATTCAACACCATCAAGTATTTCAACCTGCATTTCAAGGAAGAGTTCGGCATGACACCGACACAGTTCAGGGAAAAAGAAGGAAAGGCGCAAAATGACGTAACAATCGGCTGAAATCATCCCATTCCGTCGCCTGCCTTTAGGCTACTTTTGTGGTAGAAATCAAACGATGTGCCATGGAAGTAAGAAACGACGAAAAAGGACTGGCCGCGTGTTACGTACGGCAAAAGGAGGCTTTGAAGCATTATATCGCATCCCGCATCGATCGTCCCGACGAGGCGGAAGACGTGGTGCAGGATGTGTTTGAGAGACTGTGGAAGCATAAGGATTTCATAAGTCCGGAGGCTGTGGTGTCCTTGGCTTACAAAGTGGCACGTAACCTGATGGCCGACCGCCAACGAAGATACCGCAAGGAGAATGACGTGTGGGGCGAACTGTTTTACACGCAGGAGACCTTGCAAGACACGACGGAGGAAAAAGTCTCTTTCAAGGAATTGAAACTGATGTTCGACCGTTTGGTGTTTGCCCTGCCGGAAAAGCGGCGCAAGGCGTATTGCCTGTCCTTTTTTGAAAACCTCACCCCTTCCGAGATCGCCCGTGAATTGTCTGTTTCAAAGCGTACCGTGGAACAGCATATCTTATTGGCACGCAAGGATATTAAGACGCAGTTGCAAAAGGAATACTTCAGATATGGGTGAAGCGTTTGGAGGGACTTACATTTGTACGTTTTAAAGGACTTTAAGCTGTCAAAAAGACAGTTTTTCCGGAATCTCAGTATTTCAAGAAAAAGGGAAAAAGGGCTTTTTAGGGCTTTTCTCTGTATATTTATACGGTATAAATGCAATATTATGGCATAAATCCTGCATATTCGTGTATTTTTCTCAGCCGAACGGTAAATCGTTCGGCTGAAAGCGATTTTTCATTCTCAGCATGTTGTGCGCCCAAACTCTTCCGAAAGGGGAATCCGGAGGCTGAAAGAGGCAGGAAAAGGCCCTTTGAGGGGGGCTTCAGACGCTATCTGAAGAAAATCCGTTTCGCAAAAACGGAATCAAAGTGTTCCAGATATTCGCGTCCGGCTGACAGGCCGACCGCTTCCTTCCGCATCTCATTCCTTGCTGCCGGGCGAAAAGAAAGTAAAAACAAGTCTATGCTTACAGTAAGTTAAAATCCCGCCCTCGCGAGAATGCCTTATTTATTTCCGGCTTCGGACCAAAGGGCAAATACGCGATTCTCGTGAGGGTGGGATTGACAGATTGACAAAACGATAAAATGAGACAGAAGAACAAAAGGACAAAATATTTTGGCTTGCGCAGCCTTTTGTCCTTTTGTTCTTCTGTCTTATCCCTTTCGTTATCGAGACATCTACTTACATTCGCGTTTTATCCTGATAACCGTGAAGGAATAGGCCGGCATTTCATAGGGGAACTTCTCCCCTATTTCCATTGCGCTTTCCACCGGTACGGCATTCGTGTCGGACGGGCGACCCGAAAGGACGGTCTTCTGCCCTACGGCTTGATGTCCGGCTAACGACGGGATTTCCACATCCGTTTTGACCGCCACCGGGAGCAGGTTCACCAATTTCACGATAAGGTCACCGCTTTCGCCGTCTTTCACCACGGAAACGCCCACGCGGCTACGCACATCATGCCGCCGGTTATCCACCGTCAGCGTAGAGGGCAGGTACTTATTTCCGGCATGCTGCCCGTACATTTGCTGCACGTAATAATCCACAGTGGCTTTCACTTCCGTGTTGTTGAAGTAAATCAAATCCGGCCTCCATTGCGTATGCCCTTCCTTGGCCAAGAGCGGAGCGTATGATGTCATGCTCACCACATCGCCGTTGCGCTCTACCGAAGTCAGGAACAAAGCCGCTGCCAATCCCGTCTCGATATTGCTCGGACGTCCCGGGGCATGGGCCGCATATTCCCCCAAGTAGACCTTGGACTTATGTCGGTCATAATGGTCGTAGTAATCTTGGTTGTAAATGAACCATCCCGGCGTGTTGTAATTATGCTCGTCCACCATGGGTAGTTTCAAACGGTCGGCCAAAGCCCATCCTTCTTCATAGTCTGTCCCCTCGCTGAACGGCCCCGTCGTGCCGATGACTACGATGTCGGGATATTTGGCCTGGATGGCTTCATAAATCATCGTAAACCGTTCCGTGAACACGCGGCTGATGAGGTCTTCGTTGCCCAGTCCGATGTATTTCAGGTTGAACGGTTCGGGATGTCCGGCCTTGGCCCGTTCGCGTCCCCACCGTGTGGTTTTGGCATCACCGTTGGCATATTCAATCAGGTCGAGCACGTCCTGTATGTACTGCCCCATCTCCTCCATCGGGATGCCGCCCTGTTGCCCAAGGCTTGTCACAATATCTTTAGAGTGATGGCTCGGGCCTCCGATACCGGAGTTCTGGCAAGGCACGCCTGCGGCCACGACCGGCAGCGGTTCGGCACCGATGTCCTCGCAGAATTGGAAATACTCGAAGTAGCCCAAACCGCGCGTCTGGTGGTAACGCCAGATGTTGGCCGCCGGTTTTCGGGCTTCCAACGGGCCGATGGTCTCTTTCCAATGATAGATGTTGTCCACCCCGTCCCCATGGGCCAGACATCCGCCGGGGAAGCGGACGAAACGCGGACGGATGTCGGCAATGGCCTGCGCCAGGTCGGCGCGAAGCCCGTTCTTCCGTCCCTTGAACGTCTTTTGCGGGAACAGTGAAATCATGTCGAGGGCATACCGTCCGGCAGACTGCGGGATAATGACGAGCCGGGCCTGAGCCACGGTGGCCGTGGCTTTCAGCACGGCTTCCCGTTTCTTCCATGTTTTCGAGGACAGTGTGACGGTGGTCTCGGCCACGGTCTTTCCCTGCGGGTCGACCAGACGTACCACGGCTTTTCCGCCTCCCTTGCCGTCCGGCGTACGGGTGAAAAGCGAAAAGTCGTACTTCTCGCCTTCCTTCACCGCGATGCCGTCGAATCCCGTATTCGTGAAGCCGCCGCCGGGCTGCGCCACGTCGAGCACGGCGTAATGGGGATTGTTGGGATGGACGGGCTGTTCCGTGGACACGTCGAATGCCATGCCCTCGCCCTCCACGCTCCACGCATAGCGGCTGTTCCAGTTCCGGTCCTTGTTGCCGTCGGCTTCGGAGTATTCGAAATCCCGGTTCTGCACCAGTTCGGCATACAGTCCGCCGTCGGCTGCGTAATTCAAGTCTTCAAAAAACACGCCAATCAGGTTGTCACTGATGGGTTTCGCCCGGCCTTCGTCCACGGTAATCCGTGCATTGACCGTTTGCAGTCCGGCAAACCGGGCCGCGTCGTGCTCGGCACGCTCGCCCCTTTGGGCATTGAGGGCGGAACGGTATATGCCATGGCGTTCCAGCCCCTCAACCATACGGTAAGGCACTTTCAGGGCATATCCCGCAATCGTCTTGTCGCCGACTTGCACCGTGTCAACCACTGGCATACGGCCGTCTTTCACGGCAAACTTGCCTTGTTCCGTGGCCATGAAATATTCTTGGGGTGTCCATTTTATCAGGTCGGTGGACGAAGCATAGCCTATCGCGCTGCCTTCCGGGTCCAAGTCCCAGAAACAGTGCAACCTTCCGTCCTGCCGGTCTTGTATCAGGCGCGGCCTGTACATGTATTTCCAAGCACCGAAGTCGCACCGCATAATGACCATTCCTTCCGCCACGTCCTGCCAGTGCTCCCCGTCCGCGCTCCAGACGAACTGCATGCCGCGCCGTCCGTGGTCGTTGGTCGTGGGATAAGGGAAGACATAAACGGAATCGGGTTGTGCCGCCCGTACGGCACATGGCAAAGCCTGCATGAGGCAAAGTGCCATAAAAGGTTTCAGGATATTCATGTCTTCGGTCAATATAATGGGTAATTGTGAGAAACAGGGGTCATGATGAAGGTGAACTCATAATCTTCATACGGCAGGCGGAATTCCGGTTCGGGCATGGCACCCCAACTGTCGATACAAGCCAGCCCCATCTGTGCCTTGTCTATCAGAACGTTGGTCAGGTCTGCCTTTTCCACTTCCTGCGAATGTCCCTGCTTCTTCACCGGTCCTTCGTCCAACGATTCGATGGTGTAGTGCAGGGAGGAAGCCGAGAACGGGGCATCGGCCACGAACTGCAACCCCGTGCCTTTCACGTCGAGGACTTTCCACCAACGGATGTCTGTTTTCGTGCCCGTCTCTTGCGGACGGATGTAGGGATAGAACTGTTCGTCTACGGTCTGGTGATAAATGCCGAGGTCTGTGCTGTGGTTGCGGTTGCTGTAATTCTCCACCGGCCCGCGTCCGTAGTAAGAAACGTATTCAAAATCCTTGGGCATGACCAGTTGCATGCCGAAGCGGAACATGTCGGATGCCTTTTTTCCCTTGTCGGCCACCATCTTTTGGTTGACCTTTACGGCTCCCCGGTTGTTGATGGTATAGGTCAGGTAAAGCTTGGCCGACACGCTCCTCATGTCGTATTCCGCCGACACGACGACCTGTCCTTCTTTCGTTTCGTGTTTTAACGACGTGAGACGCAGGTCGGGATTTTTCCAAGCCGCATATTTGTGTTGCAGTTTGGCACCGTAATCATTGTCGGTCGGGGCGCGCCAGAAGTTCGGTGTCAGCGCACCGCCTTTCCGGATGAACTCCGTCCGGTTCACGGCATAGCGTTCCATGTATCCGGTCATCTTGTTGAAACGTACCCGGAAGTTCTCTCCCGTGATAATCAGATGGGCCAGATTACGGTCGTTGACTTGCGGGACGACATCCGGAATGTAACGCACGCTTTCGTTCTTCAAAACCATGTCTGGTGCCTGATAGGGCCGGAGTTCGATTTGTGCCTTGGCCACCACGTGACGCGCCGGAATAATGCCTTCTCTTTCCCGTTGCAGGTATCTCACGTTGAGCAACCATTCGCCTTCCCCATCAGTTCCGCCCCAGTCCAAGGTCATCGTGGCGGTTTGTTGCGGTTGGCAATCTATCCGTTCCACCGTTCCGCTGCGCATGACTTTTCCGTCTTTCAGTGTTTCCCACTCCATGACGTATGCTGAAAGGTCGCGGAAGAAATTCTCATTGTATATCTTGATTTCGCCTTTCGACAAATCTCCGGGCGTGGTCCAGATGTTCTGGTAGAAGTATCTCACTTCGTAGCTGTGCGGGTTCGGTACACGGTCGGGACCGAACAAGCCGTTGACCATGTAATTGTCGTCCTTGGTCTTATAATCGTCGAAGTCCCCGTCGTAACCGTATATCATTTCCCCGTTGCGGCCGGTCCATCTCGGCGACTGGTCCACCCAGTCCCAGATGAAACCGCCTTGGAACTTGGGATATTTCCGGATTAAGTCCCAATAGATGTTGAAGTCGCCCAAAGCGTTCCCCATGGCATGGGCATATTCGCACATGATGAAGGGTTTCTGTTTGTTGTCGTCCTCGCAATACTTGATGCAACGGGAGTAAGTGGGATACATCGGACAGTAGACATCGGTATTGGAACCGGTGTCGTAAGCTTGTTCAAAGTGGACGAAGCGGCTGGGGTCTTCCTGTTTGATCCAGTCGTAACAGGCCTCGAAGTTCGAACCGTCGCCACACTCGTTGCCCATCGACCACAAGATGATGCTCGGATGGTTGAAGTTGCACTGCACGTTGCGTTGGTTGCGTTCCAGATGCGCTTTCTTGTAAGCCGGGTCTTTGGCCAACGACTTTTCCTTGAAACCCATGCCGTGGCTTTCGAGATTGGCTTCGGCTACGATGTAAAGGCCGTAACGGTCGCACAGTTCATACCAATACGGATCGTCCGGATAGTGGCAGGTGCGCACGGCATTGACATTGAATTTCTTCATGAGTTGTATGTCTTGGAGCATCCTCTCGCGGGTGACATACGAGCCTCCGTCGGGATCCATCTCATGACGGTTTACTCCTTTGATGAGCACGGGCTGCCCATTTACCAAAAGTTGGCTGTCCTTGATTTCGATTTTCCGGAATCCCACTTTTACGGGTATGACTTCGCGGATGGCGTTTCCGTCTTTCAGTGTAGCCCTGAGGGTGTAGAGGTAGGGTGTCTCTGCCGTCCATTTATGCGGGTTCTTCACCGGCATGACGACGGATGGGGTTCCCGTTTCGCGGACTTCTTTCATGCAGACGGTTTCCCCGCGTGCATCGAGTAATTCGAGTGTAATGCGGGCCTTGCCCTTTACATCCATACGGACTTCCAGTGTCCCGTCCTGATACCGGTCGTCCAAGTCGGGAGTGACCCGAAGGTCTTCTATCCGCTTGGCGTGGCGCACGTAGAGGTAGCAGTCGCGTGATACGCCGCTGTAACGGAAGAAATCCTGGTCCTCCAAGTAGCTGCCGTCGCACCAACGGAACACTTGGAAGGCTATCAGGTTCTTTTGCCCCGGTTTCAGGTAAGGGGTCAGGTCGAACTCCGCCTCCATTTTGCTGTCCTCGCTGTAGCCCACAAACTTTCCGTTGACCCATAGGTACATGTTGGAAGACACGGCACCGAAATGGGCGATGATGTCTTTCCCTTTCCAGTCTGAAGGAATCACCACTTCACGGCGGTAGGAACCTACGTGGTTGTTTTCCGTCGGGACATAGGGCGGCTTCTTGAACGTGCGTCCTTCGTAGCCTTTCCATCCGAAATCCACTCCTGCGTATACCGGGACATCATAACCGTTCAGTTCCCACACGCCCGGAACCGGGAAATCCACCCAACCTTTGTCGTTGAAATCCGTCTTCCAGAAGCCTTCCGGACGTGCATCCGCATGTTCCACCCAGTTGAATTTCCAGTTCCCGTTCAGGCTCATGAAGTTTCCGGACAGTTCTTTCATTCCTTTTGCCGCCAGTTCCGTACTTTCATAGGCAAAAAAGTCGGTGTGCATGGGGGCACGGTTGACGGCATTGATCTCAGGGTCTTGCCACTCCTTGAATGTTTGTGCGTAGGCATGGCATGCGCATACGCCTAATATACCCAATAATATTCGTTTCATCGTATGTCGATTTTGTTTATAAATGTATATGATATGTTCTTTATTATAGACTTGGAACGACTTGTTTTATTGTGCCGTCTTCATTGAAAAACACGCGGTCCATGCAGACTTCGCGGTGATAACCCGCTTCACGCCCCATCGTGATGCCGTCGGGGAACTTGAAGCGGTGGTAGACGATGTACCATTCGTCCGTGCCGGGCACTTGCAGGAAGGATTGGTGGCCTGTGGCATAAATGCCTTGGTCGGGCTTTTTGCAGACTACCACCCGGCTTTCCGACGGGTCGATCGGGCCGACGGGGGACTTGGAGCGCACGTAACGGACTTCGTAGTCCGCGCTCCGCGTGTCGTTTTTAGACCATGTGAAATAATAGTATCCGTCGCGGTAAAAGACGTAAGGCGCTTCACTGTAATGCCGGTCGTTGTCGATGAGTATCTTCGTGGTGTTCGGTTTGATGGATACCATGTCGTCGTTCAGTTCACACACGGCCATGTAATAGTTGCCCCAGTACAAATAAGTCTTGCCGCTCACGGGGTCGGTGAAAACGTCTGGGTCGATATTCTGTCCGCGTTTCATTCCGCCCGGAAGTCCCTTCCCTATCAGCGGTTGGCCGCTGTCCTTGAACGGGCCGAGCGGATGGTCGGCTACCGCCACGCCCACTTGCTTCTCTGCCGTGTAGTAAAAATAATACTTGTAACTGCCGTCTGTTTGTTTTTTCTCGATGATACAAGGTGCCCATGCGTTCTTTTTCGCCCATGAAACCTGTCTCAAATCCAACACGACACGCTCTTCTTTCCACGTTTTCAAGTCGGCGGACGAGAAAGCCTTGAAGCTCGTGCCGCCCCATCCCGGTATACCGTCCGTCGTGGGATAAACGTAGTATTTTTGCGTTTGCTCGGAATACAGTATTTCCGGGTCGGCATAATAACCGGGGAACAGGGGATTTTTCTGTATGGATGCCGTGGAAACGTATTTCCGTTTGTTCTTGAGCCAGTAAGCTTCAAGCTTGTCGGCCTCCTCGGCTGTCAGATGCACCACGGCTCCATGCTTGGGAGCATTGAAATTCGTGGATTTCATCACTCCTTCGTTGAAACGTCCCAAGTTTTTAAACGTGATGAAGTCCGATGTTTCGGTAAAGGCGAAATTGTGCGGCGTGATGCTATATACATCGTACATCAGCACCCATTTGTCCTCTCCGAGGCGTTTCCATACCGTGGGAGCCTCGCAAGATTTCGGTTCAAAGTCGTACCAACGCGGATCGTATTCGTAGTCTCCGCTGATACGGTCGGAAACAGCCTGCTTGATACCCGGCTGTCCGTCGTGAGCCACGTAGAAAAGATGGTACTTATCTCCTACCTTGGTGATGTCGCCGTCGATGGCCGAAACCGTTTCGTCCGGGTATTCGTAGAGCAGTTGGGGCAGGCTCTCGATACGGTCGAAATCATCGTTTACGTACACGTAATACAGTTTGTTACGTTCGTTGCGGAAGCGCATGGTGTAGTAAATCATCAGTTTGCCCACCCGTTCGTCGTAGGCAATTTCGGGTGCCCATGCGCAGCCTATTTCACTCAATCCGGCCGTCAGTTGGTCGAAACGGATGTTGGCGCGTTTCCAGTTTACCAAGTCCCACGACTTCATCAGCACAAGCCCCTTATTGTTTCCCCAACCGTACATGTTGCGGTCGCGCTCCCACTCCGTTTCGCGGTAGCCGTCGCGGCGGGCAAAGACATGGAGGTCGGTCATGGCCAAATAGAATGCGCCGTCCGGTCCACGGTAGATATAGGGGTCGCGTATCCCTCTTTGGTAAGCAATCGTGTCGCCGGCCAAAACGGGTTCCCCGTCGTTCAGAGCCGTGAACGTGTATCCGTCGCGGCTCAATGCCATGTAAAGGCCGTGCGTTTCGTCCTTGTGGAACACCATCAGGTAGGCACTCAGGTCTTTCTCCTGCGGAACGGCGTTTTTATAACGGAACTGGCGGAAAGCGGCTTCACCTTTCCCCATGGAAACCAACCCTATACGTAAGGCATAGAAACCTTTATAGGCGTTGTGGTGCATGCCGGACACATCTATGCCTTCGGCCAGTGTGGTCCATTCCTTTCCGTCCTTTCCAACCGATATGGAGACGTGGTTGCCTTGGTTCTTTATCCGTACCGTGAACTGTGTGCCTAACGTGTTGGGTATTTCTGTCTTTTGTCCGGCGTGCCGGTAGACGGTGAATGTCTTGCCGTCCGACACCAGTCCGGCGTATGCTTTTTCGCTATAATAAAGCAGGAGTCCGGCTGTATTGTTTTTCCCGACCGTGACTTCAACTTGGGTTTCGTAGTTCTTGTCTTCTGCGGTAGCCAGCAACAAACGGGCGTCTGCCGGAGTCTTGCCTTTAGCCTTCAGCCGCAATGTCCGGTTTTCGAGGGTCACGGCTTTCGGGGCATATTCTTTCCAGAACGTCCATTGCAGCCCCAGTTCCGTCCCCTGGAAGTCGTCGGAAAGCTCCAGGCCGTGACGGATGGGAACCTCTGCCTTGGGAAACGTGCCTGTGGACTTGGCACGACACCATCCGTCCGGTGTCCACTCGATCGGTTCGATAAGGGTTTGACGCCCCAAAGTATGGTAACCTTTGGCGTATGCGTGGTACACCACCCACCAGTTTCCGTTTACATCGTCTATCAGTGTGCCGTGCCCTTTGGACCACCAGCTTTCCCTTTCACTGTAAGTGTGCACCAACGGGTTGAACGGAGAGTTCTCCCACGGACCGAGTACGCTTTTCGAGCGTGCCGTCACGACCATGTGACTGGTGCCCGGTCCGGCAGTTCCGCCTTCGGCCGACGTGAGGTAATAGTAGCCGTTGTGGTAGTTCAGTTTCGGAGATTCCAAATACATGCCTTCCGTCCGCCAGTTCCGGGGATAGGGCCAACCGTCGTAGACCTTTCTCACCTCGCCCACCGTAGACAATCCGTCGTCGGAGAGCTGCACAACTTTGCCTTCGGAGAGATACAAGTAACGTTTTCCATCCGAATCGGCCACATGCCCGGGGTCGATGCCGTCCACCTTCAAATCTTTCGGTGCGCTCCACGGCCCGCGGATGTTGTCCGCCCATATTACCCAGTTCGTCCCGGCAGCCGGATAATAGATGTAATACCTATTATTATACTTCACCAAATCCGGTGCCATGGCCGAGCCTTCCCATTGCGCCATGGCACGGCATACCGGTTCCCAATGTTCCAAGTCCTGGGAATGCCAGATGAGGAAGCCCGGCGCATAATAAAAAGGAGAATGCGTCATGTAGTAATCCTTCCCATCGCGCAGGATGGTGGGGTCGGGATAGTCTCCGGCAAGGATGACTTTCGGAAAGTCTTTTGCACAGACGGCCCAACTCAGTAAGGAGAACAAGACAAGAGAAACATACTTTTTCATAAATTCATCGTTGATTATTCTATTTCACTACGTATTTTTTTCCGTCCATGATGTAGATGCCCTTATGCAGACCGCGCAGAGCCTCGGACTTCCTTACTTGTCTGCGTACCATCCGGCCGGACAAGTCATATACATCCACTTCTTTCATCAGGTCATTGTTATCCATGGCGGGAGCCGAGATATTGTCGCCTTTGTTCGGACCTACGTAATAAAGGCGGAAATTATCGGCAAACCAATATTGTCCGTTCCCGGTAATGACGCCGCTTCCCTTGATACCGATGACCAGGCTTCCGTTTTCCACATAAATTTCCGGTATGACCGTGGTGGTAGACAACGTGTTTTGAGCGATGTCCCATGTGTCGGTATCGGCATTGAAAGCAGCTTCCGCGTATACGCTGTCGCTGAATACGTAAACCGTGCTGTCGTTTTGGTTGATGTCGGGTACAATCTCGGTAGACACATTGCGCGTCAAGGCATACAACTGCAACAGTTCCGGAGTCTTCGTACACCAAGTGGCAGCCTCCAAACGGTAAGCTCCATCGGGCAAAGCGACCTTGCTTTCTTGTGCCCCATAGTTGCCCAAAACTTGATGGTAATCGGTAGAAGAAGCGATGTTGTTGCTTTCTTTTCCGGACCAGCTCCAACAATACAACCAAGTGTCGCCGCTCGTCGCTTTGGTACGTTCCTGACTGTCAGCCGTCGTTTGGCACTCCCAACCGTTGGCTACGGTGTTGATTGGCGTATTATTGTCGTCCACTGCATTTTGATAGATATTCGGATTGACAATGAAACTCGTCATGTCCAACGGGTTTTCTTTGGCGCTTTCTTTCACGTCCTGTGTCATGGCTTCCACACATTCCATCTTCAACAGTTCCGTGAATTCGTCGGCATCGATTTGGTCAATCTCATCGCTTTTCAAAAGTGCCACCACGTTTTTATACGCTTCGCTTTCGGTCAATCCGCCGATTTGGTCGGCCAAGGTTTTGGCTTTACCCAACGGGAAGCAGAGCGCGATGGAAGCTTTCAAGGCTTCGGTCGCATCATTCAATACAGTTGTCTTCTCAACGATCCTTTCGTCCAAGTAATTTCCCCATGTCATCTTTTCCGCGTAAGCCGCAGCGTCCTCCAATGCCATGGAGAAATCGGCCGTAACCTTAGGTTGGGCTACAACCAGACCTTCATTTAATTGACTGTCCAAAACGGTACCGTTGCTTAAGAGAGGCGTGAGGGTTTCATAATTTGTAATAATCGTGTTGCCTTCTTCCAACATGCGGTCCATATCCTCGATGGCTAATTGTAACTCTTCTTGTGTTCCGGATTCGATGAAGTCGGGATAACCGTCTTCCGGATCCAAGGCAAAACCGAGTTCGTCGCTGTCGTCGATACCGGCTTCCACCATCTTTTCATGCAGCAGGGCCGCTTCATCCAGTCGGGCTTGCAGACGGTCGCGGTAAGCAGAGATTACATCGCTCTTGATGTAATAAAGGCGGAAGTTGTCGGCATACCAACTTTTACCGTTTCCACCTGTCGTGCCTACGCAAACCATACCGATGTGAAGTTTACCGTCGCGCACTTCGAAGTTCTCTGTTTCCGTCGTTGTAGCCAGAGCGTCGCGTGCTTCTACATAGGTGTCCCAATCTTCGTTGCTTTCCGCAAAGGCGAAATCCACGCTGTCTGTCGAGGCGTACAAGAGTACGTTGGTCGCTCCGGCGTTTGTATAAGTGGCTGCTTTCAATATGTACAGTCCGTCCGGTAACTTCACCGCTCCTTCTTCGTCGTTTCCTATAGTTTGGCCATAGCGTGAGGGGTTCAGACGGGAACCGGTCCAACTGTTGCAGTAAAGATCTGAATTACCTGTACCTTCGGTAGACGTGTACCACGTACCGTCCGCAGCCCCTTTGTCGCAATCCCAACCGGAAGGAGGAGCCATTTCCGATACGGTTTGGAATACGTTCGGATTGACAATGAAACTGGTAAGTTCTATCGGATTGTCATCGGATGCCGTAGAAAGGAACTCCGGCGTCATGGCTGTACGGCATTCTGCATTGAGAGCCTGTGCGGCCAAAGCCACATCGTCGTAAACCAATTCCGTGGAGGCCAACAATTCAGCTACTTTCTTGTAAGCTTCGGTTTCTGCCAAACCGCCGATACGGTCGGCCAATGCTTTGGCTTTCTGTAATGAATAGCTTAGGCTGATGTAAGCCACGGCATTGGATGTTGCCGTGTTCATGGCCGTAATGCCGTCGCCAATTGCTTCAGTGACTTCTTTCATTGTGGACAGTTTCAGAACCTCTTCCGCAGTTCCGATAGCGTCTTGCAGTTCTTGCTTTACGGCATCTGTCACATTATATGTTCCATCTTCCATTTGCGCCAACAGCTCGGTTGCTTTGGCCATGCTTGCTGTCAACTCAGCCCCCTTCGTACAAAGCCCTAAAGCTATGGCTGTGTTTTCTTCGAGGACAACGGATGCGGCGGCGATTTCCTTCTCCGGAGTGTTTTCATTGTAGCTGCCGTACTGTTCGACGAGGGTGCTCAACTCGGAGGCGGACGCTATACCCAAAGTTTCCAATGAATCGCGCAACGTTTCCAATTTTGAGATTTTGACGGAGAAGGCATCAAACGCGCTTCCCTCGAAATACAGTTTGAAGTTGTCCCAACAAGACCATGTTTTACCCGCATTGGTATTGGATGCAATCCCCATCAGCATGTCGCTTCCGTCTTGTTGTACGGTGAATGTCACCTCGTTCAGATAGCTTTCGGGGTATTTGGTCAGCCAAGCGTTCAGTCCTTCCATACCGTCGGGCCATCCGTTCAACTGGTTGGCTACACTGGCATCTGCAGGTTCGCTGTACAAGGACTTTAGCTTCACCGAATCCTTTCCTGCAAACAGGTAAGCATTGATAACTTCCGTGCCGGCGTTGTAGGCCGCTCCATTATCATTTCCGCCTGCACGGTGGAACCCTTGTACCGTAAGTTTGTAATGACCGGCTTTCAACCCTAATACGTTTTGCGAGGCAGAATTATAAGACTGGAAGAACTCTGCATTCAACCATGTGGCATTCACGCCGGGAAGCGCAGTCCCGGCGTCCCACCCGTCCGTCGTACCGGTGGAGAAGTCTGCATTGGTGATGTAAGTGTCTGTCACATCAATCCATTCTTGTGCATACACAGTTCCCGTGCAAAAAGCAGTCCACGCCATTGTGGCCAACAGATGCTTGGCCCCTCTGCGCGGCAAATCCTTAAAAAAGTCGTTTTTTCCCATAATAGTAAAAAGTAAGGTTCAATCTTTTTTCGGACTGTTACGGCTGAACCTGTTGGCCGTAACACCGATTCCAATCACGTTTTATATATAGGACGAACGACGGAGCGAAAATACCTAATTTGCCCTCGATTTTTAACATTTGGCTCGAAATGCCTCTTTAATTGTCAGGAGAAAGCGAAACATACCTGCTTCCTTTACTGTTTTTTTCGTACCTTTGCGCCCAAATTATTAAGGTAGGGTGTTTTTCTACATACCAATCAAACGTACACAAGAAGAAACCAATGGAAGCATCAAACAAGTCCGAATTAAAAGCAGAGTTGATATACGGGTTGAACGACCGACCGCCTTTGCGCGAAACTTTATTTGCTGCCCTACAGCATTTATTGGCCATTTTCGTGGCTATCATCACCCCGCCGCTCATCATCGCCGGGGCTTTGAAGTTGGATATCGAGACGACCAGTTTCTTGGTTTCCATGGCATTGTTTGCTTCCGGCGTGTCTACGTTTATACAATGTAGGCGAATCGGAGGTCTCGGTACGGGATTGCTGTGCATACAGGGCACGAGCTTTTCTTTCATCGGTCCTATCATCTCTGCGGGGTTGACCGGAGGCCTTCCCGTTATTTTCGGGGCTTGTATGGCGGCCTCTACGGTAGAAATGTTAATTAGCCGCTTATTGAAATATACCCGTAAAATCATTACGCCGTTGGTTTCCGGTATTGTCGTGACGCTGATAGGCATGAGTCTTATCAAAGTGGGGATTACGGCCTGCGGAGGCGGTGCGGTGGCCAAAAGCAACGGGACTTTCGGTAGCTTTGAACATGTCGGCTTGGCGGCTTTGGTTTTGTTGCTGATTATTTTCTTCAACAGAAGTTCGAACCGTTACCTGCGTATGAGTTCGATTGTCATCGGACTGGTCATCGGTTACGCGGTGGCTTGGTGTATGGGTTTGGTGGACTTTTCTTCGGTGCAGAGTTATGGAGGGTTCAATATACCTGTTCCTTTTAAATACGGCTTGTCTTTTGACTGGTCGGCTTTTATCGCTTTGGGACTGGTGTATTTGATTACGGCGATTGAAGCCTACGGCGACATCACGGCCAATTCACTCATCTCGGGAGAGCCGGTAGAGGGAAAGACGTTTGTGAAACGGGCTTCCGGAGGAATTTTGGCCGATGGGTTCAATTCTATGTTGGCCGGAGTGTTCAATTCCTTCCCGAACTCAGTCTTTGCCCAAAACAACGGGATGATACAGTTGACTGGAGTGGCGAGCCGTTACGTGGGATATTATATCGCAGGATTCCTTATTTTGCTGGGACTTTTCCCGGCCGTGGGTCTGGTGTTCTCTTTGATGCCCGAACCTGTATTGGGCGGTGCCACGTTATTGATGTTCGGCACAGTGGCTTCCGCCGGAATCCGTATTATTGCAGCTCAGACCATCGACCGCAAGGCCACGTTGGTGATGGCGTTGAGTTTTTCTTTGGGATTAAGTGTGGAATTGGTGCCCGAGATTCTTTCGCAACTGCCGGAAACGGTGAGAAACATATTCTCGTCCGGTATCACGACCGGTGGTGTCACAGCTATTTTGGCCAATGCCTTGATTCGTATTAAAGAATAGGTAGAAAGGAATAGAACGGATTTGGGCAAGGGTAAAAACAACCGGATAGAGGAAGAACAGCGTACGGTGGAATTGATGATTCGTCTCTACTGTCGCTACAAGGAAGGCCACAGGACTTTATGTCCGGAGTGCCGTGAAATGTTGGATTATTCCCGTGTACGTCTATCACGGTGTCCCTTCCAGAAAGATAAGCGTACGTGCCGTCTTTGCACCATACATTGCTACCGTCCGGACATGAAGCGACGCATCCGGAAAGTGATGCGATATGCAGGTCCGCGTATGTTATGGTATCATCCCCTGATTGCTTTGCGGCATTTATGGCGGGAATATAGGGGATAAAGCTACGATTATTCAGAAGGTTTTTGATAGTAATAATACCACCAATACGTATTTCCGTACATGCGTCGGCATTGGTTCGAGCGTTCCGTCGCATGAGTATATTGCATACCGTAGTGGAGGAAGTCGTTCAAGTTTGTTTCTATTACGCTGTTTTTGTACGTAATGGCCGGAGTGGTATGCAAACGGTTATATAGAATGAGAGCCTCTTTGTAATGTAACGGGAGGTTGTCGTTCACTTCATGGCAACGTGGCAGTACGGTGACAAAAGCATCAAGGTTCTTATCCAACAGATAGGCGCAAAGCAAGTAATCTTTTGCAGCAGCAGTGGCCGAAGGCCGTTGGGACAGAAGTTCGAGAAACCGGGTGTTGTCTTTCATATTTTTCCCCGGCTTTCCCCCTAAATGTTTGTATAAGGCCTTCGTCCAATCATGAGCGTAGGTTGTATCAGACAAACTGGGCAACAGGTCTTGGCTACCGTTATATTGAGGAAAATCGAAAAGCTTCTCGCCTAAAAGATTCTCACGGCTTAGTGCAAACACTCTCATGGCAGTCAGGCTCCGGTCTGTCTGCAATGATTGGGCTCCTACTTGCAACGCCAACGAGTCCTGCCCTTCGACGAGGTATCTCTCGGCTTTGAGCCGGTAGTGGTATACATCTTTCGTATTGGCTATGCTGTTTACCATGCAGAACTGCAACGCAAGCCATAGGAAATTCACCCATAGGAAGGAAAAAGCATTCTGTTTTCCGTTTTTACGGTCCGGGAAATGCAGAGCCATCCATGTCACAAGGATATACAAAAAAATACAGACCGTGAGCCATATCCAATTGGTAGACAATTGTACATTCCACCCTGTTTGAGGAACAATGGACGTAAGCAATCCCAACACGACGCACGACGGGAAATAATAGAGTGCATGGAAACGCAACGGATATACCATTATCCGCCGAAAAACTCCCTGCAATAACAGTAGCAGAAAGGTAATGATGACCGTTCCCCACAGCGGAGAATAGACGGTCTGCCCTTTCGACAACAAATGTTGTGCGGTAGCCAATAAATCAGCCTGCATCACAAACAGGTAAAGCAGGGAGAACAAGGTGAAAAGAGAACCGCATACCCATGAAATCATGCGTGCGGTTCTTTTCTTATATGTCGGTTTGTACATCCGGAATCCAGTTTCAGTTTATTTGTTTTTACTCTTATTTATTTTCCGTCTTTTTATCTTCTTGCGCCCTACGGAGTACCATGGCGGAACGTGCCGGAAGATAGAGTTTGAGCCATCCCTTTCCATCGCGGGCCAAAAGCGGGTCGAAGTTGGTCAAGTGGCGGAGGCTGTCATCATTCAATCCGTGTCCGCCGAATGCCGGCGCGTCAGTGTTCAGAATCACGTCGTAAGCTCCTTGAGGCACCATGAAGCCGTAATCCGTATACGAACGGGCATAGTTGAAGTTAAAGACAAATATGAGGTTATTACGGCTATAGGCCAATACCTGGTCGCCATCGTTATGCCAGATTTCCGTCACGGGAGATTTTTGGATATTTTTCTCCTTGCCGATAATATCCAACATCGCCTTGTCGAAGTCACCTAAGTAATGATAGCACAACTCTTTATTATCTACAAGATTCCACTGTCTCCGGGCATACTTGTGACTCCACCCGTTGCCCTCACGCGGAAAATCAATCCATTCCGGATGACCGAACTCATTACCCATGAAATTCAGATAACCGCCGTTGATGGTGGAAGCCGTAAGCAGACGAATCATTTTATGCAAGGCTATGCCGCGTTCTACGGCGTAGTTCTCATCTCCTTTTTTGAAGTGCCAATACATGTCGGCATCTATCAAGCGGAAAATGATAGTCTTGTCGCCCACCAAAGCCTGGTCGTGGCTTTCACAATAAGATATGGTCTTCTCGTCAGCCCGTCGGTTCGTCACTTCCCAGAACATGCTGCTGGGTTTCCAGTCCTCGTCCTTCTTTTCTTTAATGGTCTTTATCCAATAGTCGGGAATGTTCATGGCCATGCGGTAGTCGAAACCGTATCCGCCGCTTTTGAACGGGGCTGCCAATCCCGGCATGCCGCTCACTTCCTCGGCTATGGTAATGGCTTTGGGGTTGACTTCGTGAATCAATGCGTTGGCCAACGTCAGGTAACAGATGGCATTGTCGTCCTCATGCCCGTTGAAATAATCCCCATAGTTGCAGAACGCCTCGCCCAACCCGTGGCTGTAATAGAGCATAGACGTGACACCGTCGAAACGGAAACCGTCGAAATGGTACTCGTCCAACCAGAATTTGCAGTTGGACAACAGGAAGTGTATGACTTCGTTCTTGCCGTAATCGAAGCACAAACTGTCCCACGCCGGGTGTTCGCGCCGTCCGCCCGAATAGAAATACTGGCAGGGGTCACCAGCAAAGTTGCCCAAGCCTTCCACTTCGTTCTTCACGGCGTGGGAGTGCACGATGTCCATAATCACGGCGATGCCCATTTTATGTGCCTCGTCGATGAGTCGTTTCAGTTCCTCCGGCGTACCGAAACGGCTGGAAGCTGCAAAGAAACTCGATACATGATAGCCGAAACTTCCGTAGTAAGGATGTTCCTGTATGGCCATGATTTGTATGCAGTTGTACCCATCGGCAGCGATGCGGGGCAACACGTTTTCACGGAACTCATTGTAAGACCCGACTTTCTCTGCATCCTGCGCCATACCGATGTGGCATTCATAAATCAGCAAGGGAGCCGTATTAGGGCGGAAAGTCTTCTTTTTCCACACGTAAGGCTGTTCGGGCGCCCAGACTTGCGCACTGAAGATTTTGGTCTGTTCGTCCTGTACCACGCGGCGGCACCATGCCGGAATACGTTCGCCGCATCCGCCTTTCCAATGTATTTTCAACTTGTAGAGGTCGCCGTGTTTGAGGGCGTTGCCGCGCAATTTGATTTCCCAGTTCCCGGTGTCCTTTATCCTTTTCAACTGGTATTTCGGCGATTCCTTCCAGTCATTGAAATCGCCTATCAAATAGATTTCGGTGGCATGGGGCGCCCATTCGCGGAACACCCATCCCGTAGCCGTGCGGTGCAGGCCGAAATATAAGTATCCCGAAGCGAAATCCGACAAAGAGCATTTTCCATTTTGTGTGAGTTCGGCGATTTTGTCTTCCGCATGCCGGTGGCGACCCACGATAGCGGCTTCATAATCTTTCAGCCAAGGGTCGTTTTTAATAATATCCAAAGTCTTTGGAGTTGACTTTACCGTTGATTTTGCCATAATAAGAATAGAATTAAGGTGTTATTTTTATTGTTGATTCCAATCATCCGATACCGGAATTTTAAAGACGGCTTTCTTCAAAGCTGTCTGTGTTACGCCCGGCGCATGTGCGTCTTGCGGGAAAAAGATGGCAAACATGCCTTTCTTTACGGTGACGAAATTTCCGGAGCACTCTTTATAGAATGAAATGTCTTTGGTTTCATCGTATGACGTAGGCTTCAATTCTTTTAAGGGGGAATATCCCATGGTTTCATCGCCCGTAAGAGGTATTTGTATGTCTATCATTTTCTTGTGTGATTCGAGAACGGCTTGAGTCGGAGCCTTGGGCGGGATGGTCTGCAAATTTACGAAACATCCGTCGGCATCCCATTCAAAGCGTCCTTCCGGCAAAGCTTGCAAGTCATGGCTGTCCAGAAAGCCGACAACCGTCTTCAACATCGGGAGAAAACGGATATAATCTTTCAGATGTGTTATGTCGTCGATAATCATAATGTCAGAGTTTTATCGTTCTATCGGTGCAAATATAGACGTTTGTCCGGATATCTCACTCATGTTTCAGTAAATTTTTATGCCTTTGGAGCACTTTCAAGAGCTCTTCATGCACTTTTCCGTTCGAAGCCAATACTTCTTTGGCATCAGGACCGTTTGAGTTTCCGCTAAAGTCGGTCATTCGTCCGCCGGCCTGTTTCAGGATGATGTATCCTGCCGCAATATCCCATGGACCTAAGAAGGCTTCGATAAAGATTTCAAAACGTCCCGCCGCCACATAGCATAATTCTGCCGCAGCGGAACCCAGCATGCGTATGCCGCTTACGTGTCCATACAAATCACGCATCAGCGGCAAGATAAAAGGACTATAGCGTTCCGCCTTGTAGGGAAGTTCCGGCATGATAAAAGATTGGTCGAGCACGCTCTGGTCGCTGACGCATATCTCCTTACCGTTCAAGTAAGCCCTACTGTTTTTGTGGGCCCAAAAAAGTTCCTCACGGCCGCATTCGTACACTACACCCAACAGTATTTCCTCGCGGTTGCGCAGGGCAATGCTTACGCAATACGGCGTGCAGTCGTGAATATAATTGCTCGTCCCGTCCAAGGGGTCTACCACCCAACAGTATTCCTGTTCTTCCAGCGAACCGGACCCTTCTTCGGCAATAAAACCGGCTTCGGGGAGCAATTCATGCAACCTCTCCACGATACGTTTTTCAGATGCTTTGTCCACGTACGACACATAGTCATGCGCCGCTTTCTGCTCCACACGGCTACGGTCGAAAGAAAGCCGTTCCTTTTTTAAAAACTCACCGGTCTGTCTGGCCAGTTTCTTGACTTCCTCAGTCAGAAAATCCAAGTCCATTTATGTTCCTCCTATTTTACTATCACTCCGTGGCTGTATTCTCCTTTTTGGACGATATTTCCGTTTTTGTCTTTCATCACGAAAGGACCATCCTTCTCATTGTCCTTGAAGTTCCCCTCGAAGCGCATTCCATTTTCGTCCTCCATGATGCCGGGGCCATTCTTCTCTCCGTTCTTGAACATTCCTTTGAATTTCGATCCGTCTGTCATACGCAAGATGCCTTCCCCGTCCATTTGTCCGTCTTTCCAGCTTCCTTCATAGGTATCGCCGTTGCTCCATACATATTTTCCCTGTCCGTCGCGTTTGTTGGCTTTCCACATGCCGGTGTACGACGCGCCGTTGTGCCATGTGAACGTACCTTTACCGTCTTGGAATCCGTTCTTGAACTGGCCGACGTACTTGTTGCCGTTGGCAAAAGTGAAAATACCTTCTCCCGTGCGTTCGCCTTGCACGTAACCGCCTTCATATTGGTCGCCGTTGTGGAATTTGTACACCCCTTTTCCGTGCTGCACGTCGTCCACCCATTCTCCGGTATATTTGTCCCCGTCGGCATAGTTGAACGTACCTTTACCGTTGCGTTGGTTGTCTTTCCACATGCCGTCGTACCATGAACCGTCGTTCCAGTCGAAGATGCCTTTACCGTTTTTTTGGTCGTTGCTCCATTCTCCCCGGTAGAATGCCCCGTTGGCGTATTTATATTCCCCGTAACCTTCCCGCTTGTCGGCTTCCCAGTTGCCGTTATACACGTCGCCGTTGTAATAGTACATGGTGCCTTGTCCTTGTTGGAAGTCGCGGAACCACAGGCCTTCGTATTTGTTGTTGTTCATGAAATAATATATGCCATGCCCGTGTTGCTGGTCTTGAAACCATTCGCCTTCGTATTTTTCTCCGTCAGGGAATTTATACACGCCGTATCCTTGGCGTTTGCCTTTCACGTATTCGCCTTCATAAGAGTCTCCGTTTTTGAAGTGGGTGATGCCCTTGCCGTAAGGTTTGCCTTTGAACAGCTCCCCTTGGTATTCCGCACCGTCTTTAAAAGTATAATTCCCTATTTTGATTTCTTGGGCGTAGCCTTGCAGGACAGGCCATAACAAAACTATGCCGAAGAGTTTGTGTTTCAATCCCATTGCCGTATTGTCTGTATTTAGAATGTGTTATCGTTTGGTCCTGTTCTTCAGGAAAGCTTCGGCCGCTTCGAGGTCGGCCGGTGTGTCGATGCCGATGGTTTCTATTTCGCTGATGCCCACCTTGATGGTATAGCCGTTTTCCAACCACCGTAATTGTTCCAACGATTCGGCCAGTTCCAACGGCGATTGCGGCAGGGAGGTGAGTTCTTTCAACACGTCGGCCTTGTAGGCATACAAGCCGATATGCTTGTAGTACACATGCCCCTTCAACCACTCCGCTTTGTCCTTGTTGCGTTGGTAAGGAATGATGGAACGGCTGAAATAAAGAGCCTGCATCCGGCGGTTGACCACCACTTTGGGAGAGTTGACATTTTCCAAGGCAGGCCAACCGTCGGCCGGCGTGAAAGGTTTCACCAAAGTGGCGATTTCCGTTTGCGGATCTTCAAAACAAGCCTTTACGGCCTCCAACTGCTGCGGTTGGATGAAAGGTTCGTCGCCCTGGATGTTGACGACCACGTCGTATGGTTTGCCCTGCAATACGTAAGCCTCATAGCAGCGGTCCGTGCCGCTCTTGTGGTCCGCGCGGGTCATGACGGCCTTGCCGCCGAATCCTTCTACCGTCTTGAGAATCCGTTCGTCATCGGTGGCCACGAGCACGTCGTCCATCACGCCGGACACTTGCTCGTACACCCGTTGGATGACAGGCTTGCCGCCCAACATGGCCAAAGGCTTGCCCGGAAATCTTGTGGAAGCATATCGTGCCGGAATAATCCCTATGTAATTCATTTTTTAGCTATTAATAAAGTATGCCATACAAAAATACAAAAAGATTTTGTAAGGGAGGGTAAAACTCCTTATTTTTGTGAATAAAAAGAACGGATGAAGAAGTGTTTCATAGGATTGGGCAGCAATGAACGCACGGCGGCACAGCTTTTGGCTGCGCAGTCCGATCTGCGCAGGTCGTTTCCCGGCATCGTGTTCAGCCGTCTGGTGCGGACCGCCCCTGTGGGCTTCGATTCGCCCCGCATGTTTTACAATCAGGTGGCTTGCTTTACTACTCCGCTCACGGCATCGCAAGTCCGCGAATGCCTGAAAAAGATAGAACGTGACCACGGACGCACACCGGACGATAAGGCGCGAGGCATCGTGAAAATAGACATTGACCTGCTGTGTTACGACGGAGAAGTCCTCAAACCGCAGGACTGGCAGCGGGGCGATGTCCGCGAGGGGGTGGCGGAACTGGCCTCTTCCTGAAGGACGGAATGCCGACACATATTTCAAATCATAAAAACAAAAAAACGTATGAGAACAAGACTTTTATTCATGCTGTTCCTTGCCGGATGGGCATGGGGCACGGCGCAGGCCGCCACGGACGAAGGGCGTTACATTGAAGTGACCGGTACTTCCGAGGTGGAAATCGTACCGGACGAGATACATTACATCATCGAAATCAAGGAATACTTTGCCGAAGAATTCGACGGCAAATCCAAGGAGGAAGATTACCGTACGAAGGTACCCTTGGCCCAGATAGAGGAAGGGCTGCGGGAGGCACTCCGGGAAGCCGGTGTCCCGAATGATGCCGTGCGCATACAGGAAATCGGCGACTATTGGCGCGAGAGCGGACGGGAGTTCCTCGTCTCTAAGCGGTTTGACCTCACGCTGACCGACTTCAAGCAAATCGACCGTATTGTCCGGCATGTGGACACTAAAGGCATCCATACGATGCGTATCGGTGAGTTGAAAAACAAAGACATGCAGCTTTACCATCAAAAAGGAAAAATAGCCACCTTGATGGCCGCCCGGGAGAAAGCCGCTTATCTGGTGGAGGCATTGGGCCAGAAACTTGGAGGTGTGGAGCGCATCATCGAGAACGGAAACAACGGCTTTTCTCCTGTGCTCACGGCACAAAGCAACGTAAGTTCTTCCGACGCGGCTTCTTTCGATGGTTTTCGTACGATTAAGAACCATTATTCCATGTCGGTTCGTTTTGAAATTTTAGACCAATGAAAGCGGACTACGAAATCAGGCAAGAGACGGAGAAAGACTATCCGCAAGTTTTTAAGTTGGTGGAAGAAGCCTTCCGGGACATGAAAGAGAGCGACCATCGCGAACAGTTTCTGGTGGAGCGACTTCGGCATTCCCCCGCATTTGTTCCGGAACTTTCTTTGGTGGCCGACGGGGACGGCGGCGTGGTCGGCTACGGCCTGATGACCCGTGTGTCGATTCGTTCGGGAAAAGTGGATGCGGAATCCTTGGCGCTGGCTCCCGTAGCCGTACGGCCGGACAGGCAATCCATGGGCATAGGCAGCGCCCTGATTCGGGAGCTGCATGCACGGGCCGCCCGATTAGGCTACAAGTCGGCCGTCGTGTTGGGGCACGAAGGGTTTTATCCTCGTTTCGGATATAGGAAAGCTTCGGACTATGGGATAGCATTTCTTTTTGAAGTCCCCTCGGAATGTTGCATGGCTGTCGAGTTAGTGGTCGGAGGCTTGCGGGACATACGGGGCGTGGTATGCTATCCGGAAACGTTTATGGAGTGACGGGGACTGTCCGGGTAGGAATTGACATAAGAACAAAAGGACAAAAGGCTGCGCATGTAAGAAAATGATGTCCTTTTGTTCTTTTGTCTTATCCTATCATTCATTTTGTCATACTGTCAGAATGTCAAATCCGCTCCCGTGAGAATCGCGTGTATGGGGGCAGGGCAAGCCTCCGAAGATTTTAAGCGATTCTCGCGAGTTTTGCCTGATTCAAAAAGAAAGAAAAAATGTGGTCGTGCCTGTCATTTGGGTGGGTCCGGCAGTGTGTCCTGCCGCATGGTGCGCCGTTCCGCGTAAGTCGGATGGGACTTTTCAGGTACAGGATGTTGCGGTGTCCTTGTCGGCCGGACAAGGGCAAATAATTTTGCCATGCGCAGAAAAAGCCGGTAAAAAAGGCTGTGAAGCGACCCTCGGCTTTGATTTTCGGACGTGCGTTTTCACGTCTGCGCCAAATGAAAAATCGCTTTCAGCCGAATGATTTTCCGTTCTCAGTCGAACGATTTCATGCTTTCTACAAAAAATCCGAAAAAACTCCGCTTGTCACCTCTTCAACCCGTGCTTCTTCACAGGACAACCCCAAAAAGGAAGCCTTTTTTCGTGCTTCCCTTTCGGGGTTGTTCTCATGATTTCTATTCTCAAAAATGACCTTCTGTATCTTTTTTAAGGGTTTTGGCGACATTTTGTTTGCAAGACATGGCTTATTCGAAAACTTCGTCGATGCCGCCGTATTCCTCTACCGGAGCCTCTTCCGTCAGGATCGTGTCTTGACAAGGGTCGAATCCTTCGGGAATTTTAAACTTCTCGTCGGGGGAATATCCCAGGTCTTTGTCCTTATATACCTTTTGGAAGAAATAGGCGCAGACGGGTAAAGCCGAAGAGGCTCCCTGTCCGTAGGTCATGCTGTTGAAATGGATGTCGCGGTCTTCGCCGCCCACCCAGCAACCGGCGGAAAGCGACGGCGTGAAACATACGAACCAACCGTCGGAGTTCCGGTTGGTGGTTCCCGTTTTTCCTCCCATGTCGGCATTCACGTTGTAACGGAAGCGCATGCGGCCGCCCGTACCTCCGTTCATGACGCCTTGCAGCATGATAATCATCTTATAAGCGCTTTCCTCGCTGATGACTTCCGTCATGCGGGGCTGGAACTCCCCTACTACATTCCCTTCGTTGTCTTCTATCCGCGACACGAAAAGGGGAGCCGTACGAATGCCGCGGTTGGCAAAGGCCGTGTATGAACTGACCATCTCGGCCACGGAGATTTCACAGGGACCGAGGCACAGCGACATGGAAGGATGGATGTCACGGTTGAGCACGCCGAACTCGTGAATCAGCCTCACCAAAGCCGACGGGCTGAGACGACTCATCAGGTAGGCCGAAATCCAGTTGTTGGACTGGGCCAGTCCCCATTTCAGCGTAACCATTTCTCCGTATCGGGAGCGGCTGCCGTTGCGGGGTGTCCAAGGCTTGCCGGCCACGATATACGTCTGTTGTACGTTCGGCGCAAGGTCGCAGGGCGACATGCCGTTCTCCATGGCCAGCGTATAGAGGAAGGGCTTGATAGTAGACCCGACCTGACGGCGGCCCACTCCGGCCATGTCGTATTGGAAATAGCGGTAATCTGGTCCGCCCACGTAGGCTTTCACATATCCCGTGCGGGTATCCATACACATGAATCCTGCACGCAGGAAACTTTTGTAATAGCGGATAGAGTCCATCGGCGTCATAATGGTATCCACTTCTCCGTGGTAAGAAAATACGGTCATTTTTTGTGGCGTATTGAATGCCTTTTGGATGTCCTCCTCCGTCGCGCCGCCTTTTTTCATCTTGATGTAACGTTCGCTCTGTTCCATCGAACGGCGCATGATTTTTTCCACTTCTTTCGTAGAAAGTTGGTTGGAGAACGGGCGTGTCGTCTGGTGACGCTTTTCTTTGTCGAAGATGGGTTGCAGGTAACCGGCTACATGCTCTTCCACGCTTTCTTCCGCATATTGTTGCATGCGTGAGTCGATGGTGGTGTAGATTTTCAGTCCGTCCGTATATAGGTTATAAGGTGTACCATCCTTTTTCCGGTTCTTGTTGCACCATCCGTATAAGGGATCGGTTTCCCATGCCAACGAATCTTCATAATATTTTTGGTCTTGCCATGAAGCATAATCGCTTCGGTTGGGTTCTTTGGCCATCAGCATCGTGCGCAGCCGCTCGCGCAGGTAAGTGGCCAGTCCTTCCTTGTGGTCCACGCGGTGGAAACGCAGCCCGATGGGCTCCAGCTTGTGCAACTCGGCGTCTGCTTTGCTCAAATATCCGGCTTTGACCATCTGGTCCAGTACCACGTTGCGCCGCTCACGGCAACGCTCCGGTTTCCGCACCGGATTGAAATAAGACGGGTTTTTACACATTCCTATAAGCGTCGCCGCTTCGCAAACCGAGAGGTTCTGCGGTTCTTTGTTGAAGTATGTGCGGGATGCCGTCTTGATGCCCACGGCATTATGCAGGAAATCGAAGTAATTGAGGTACATAGTGATGATTTCCTCTTTGGTATAGTATCGTTCCAGCTTGACTGCAATCACCCACTCTATGGGTTTCTGCAAGGCGCGCTCCATCGTACTCTGTGCCACGTCGCTATAAAGTTGCTTGGCCAGTTGCTGGGTAATGGTACTTCCTCCCCCGGCATTGCTCTGTCCGAGTAAGCCGCGTTTCACTACGGCCCGCGCCAGAGCGCGGTAGTCGATGCCCGAATGGTCATAAAACCGCTCGTCCTCCGTAGCCACCAATGCCTTGACCAACCAGGGGGAAAGGTCGTCGAAGCCCACGAAAATACGGTTGGCCCGGCTGTACGACCAGGTTCCCAAAAGTTTACCGTCGGCCGAAACGGCCTGTGACGCGTATTTATTGACGGGATTTTCTAATTGATATAAGTTCGGCATGTATCCAATCCATCCGTGCCAGATGGCGTAGAAAGCCAGGGAAACAGCACTGATGCAAAGAAACAAAATCACCCACAAAGTGATTACAAACTTCTTCCTCATAAATCTTTTTCTTTCATTTATCAAAGTGGTAAAATGCAAAATTACAAATAAACTTTATAATAGGCTGTCTATTTGTGGAAAAGTTAACGAAATGATGTGCAGTCCTCTTTCGTTCCACTTTTTTTATGTAACTTTGAAAGCTGAAGAAATTCTATATTTAAGCAAAAAGAAATCCGAAATGGAAAACAGGAGTTTGGTGACTATTGCAGACCATTCCAAAGAGAAGATCATGTATCTGCTTCGAATGGCCGGAGAGTTTGAGAAACATACCAACCGGAAGTTGCTGGAGGGTAAAGTCGTGGCTACTTTGTTTTTTGAACCGTCTACGAGGACACGGTTGAGTTTTGAAACGGCAGCGAATCGTCTGGGAGCGCGCGTCATCGGGTTTACCGACCCGAAAGTGACCAGTTCCACCAAGGGCGAAACCCTGAAGGACACCATCATGATGGTAAGCAATTATGCCGATTTGATTGTCATGCGGCATTATCTCGAAGGGGCGGCCCGTTATGCTTCCGAGGTGTCGCCGGTGCCCATTATCAATGCGGGCGACGGGGCCAACCAGCATCCTTCGCAGACCATGTTGGATCTTTACTCTATTTATAAGACGCAAGGCACGCTCGACAACCTGCAGATTTATATGGTAGGTGATTTGAAATACGGACGTACCGTACACTCTTTGCTGATGGCCATGCGTCATTTCAACCCGACGTTTCATTTCATTGCTCCCGAAGAGTTGAAGATGCCGGATGTGTACAAGCAGTATTGCGACATTCATCATATAAAATATGTAGAACACACGGACTTTACCGCCGACACCATTGCCGGGGCGGACATACTCTATATGACCCGTGTACAAAAGGAACGGTTTACCGATTTGATGGAATATGAGCGGGTGAAGGACCTCTACCTGCTCAAACTTTCCATGCTGAAGAAAGCCAAGGACAATATGCGTATCCTGCATCCGCTCCCTCGCGTGAACGAAATCGAGTATGCCATCGACGACGACCCGCATGCTTATTACTTCGAGCAGGCTCACAACGGCCTGTTTGCGCGGCAGGCTTTGATATGCGATGCCTTGGGGCTGACCTTGGACGATGTGATGAACGACCGGACGATTATTGACTAAAATACCGTAAGTATACAATGAAAAGACAAGAACTTTTGGTGGCCGCACTCGAAAGCGGTACGGTGATAGACCATATTCCATCCAGCAAGCTCTTTGAAGTGGTCAACCTTCTCCACCTCGAACAGATGAAGACTTCCATTACCGTGGGCTACAATCTGAAGAGCAAGAAAATGGGACATAAGAGCATCATAAAAATTGCGGGCAAGTTCTTCTCGGACGAAGAACTGAACCAGTTGGCCGTGGTGAGTCCGAATGTGACCTTGTGTATTATCCGCGATTATGAGGTCGTGGAGAAGAAGGAGGTCTTCTTGCCCGAGGAGTTGAAAGGCATCGTGAAATGTGCCAATCCCAAATGTATTACGAACAACGAACCGATGAAGACGTATTTTCACGCCGTACCGGGTAAGGAAGGTGTGCTTCGTTGTCATTATTGTAATAAAGAGGTGGATTTGGATCACGTCAAATTGGTATAATCCTTTGGGCCATGAAGCAAGACTGGAAACCCGGAACGATGATTTATCCCCTGCCCGCCTTGTTGGTCAGTTGCGGCAGTACGCCGGAAGATTATAATTTGTTCACCGTGGCGTGGGCAGGAACCATTTGTACCAATCCGGCCATGTGCTACATCTCCGTACGACCGGAGCGACACTCTTACGCGCTCATCAAGCAGAACATGGAGTTTGTCCTCAATCTGACAACCGAAGACATGGCGTACGCCACGGATTGGTGCGGCGTGCGTTCGGGGCGCGATTACCGTAAATTCGAGGAAATGAAGCTCACTCCGGGAAAGGCCCGAATGGTGGCCGCCCCCATCGTGGAGGAATCGCCGCTGAGCATCGAGTGCCGGGTGAAAGAGATTGTATCTTTAGGGTCGCATGACATGTTCATTGCGGAAGTGTTGAATGTGAAAGCCGATGAGCGTTATTTGGACGAGCAGAGCGGAAAGTGGAGTCTGGACGCCAGTCACCCTCTGGTTTACCTTCATGGGGCTTACTATGGTCTGGGTAGGAAAATCGGTAAATTCGGCTGGAGCGTGGAGAAAAAGAAAGAATGAAATCCAATTATTTAAAGTCAATAAAGATGAAAACAGACACAACAGTATTTGAATTGATTGAGAAAGAGCACCAACGGCAGCTCAAAGGAATCGAACTCATCGCGTCGGAGAATTTCGTGAGCGATGGAGTGATGAAAGCCATGGGGTCTTGGCTGACGAACAAGTATGCCGAGGGGTATCCGGGAAAGAGATACTACGGAGGCTGTCAGGTGGTGGACGAAGTGGAGAGCTTGGCCATCGAACGGGTATGCAAACTGTTTGGTGCCGAGTACGCCAACGTGCAGCCTCACTCGGGAGCGCAGGCCAATGCTGCGGTATTTTTGGCTTGTCTGAAGCCGGGTGACACCTTCATGGGCTTGAATCTGGACCACGGAGGCCATTTGTCCCATGGCTCGGCTGTGAATACTTCCGGTATCCTCTACCATGCCATCGGTTACAACCTCAACAAGGAAACCGGCCGTGTGGATTACGACGAGATGGAGAAACTGGCTCTTGAACATCGCCCGAAAATGATTATCGGTGGCGGTTCGGCTTACAGTCGCGAGTGGAATTATGCCCGCATGCGTGAGATTGCCGACAAGGTAGGTGCCATATTTATGGTAGACATGGCACATCCGGCCGGTTTGATTGCAGCCGGACTGTTGGAGAATCCGGTAAAGTATGCCCATATCGTGACTTCCACCACCCATAAGACGTTGAGAGGTCCGCGCGGGGGTATCATCCTGATGGGCAAAGACTTCGACAATCCTTGGGGATTGAAGACTCCGAAAGGCGAGGTGAAGAAAATGAGCCAACTGCTCAACAGTGCCGTTTTCCCCGGTATCCAGGGCGGTCCGTTGGAGCATGTGATTGCCGCCAAGGCCGTGGCTTTCAACGAGGCGTTGCAACCCGAATTCAAGGAATGGGCCAAACAGGTACAGAAGAATGCCAAGGTTTTGGCCAATGAACTGATGAAACGCGGTTTCGATATCGTAAGCGGTGGAACGGATAACCACTCCATGTTGGTGGACTTGCGCAGCAAATATCCCGACCTGACGGGCAAGGTGGCCGAGAAAGCCTTGGTGGCAGCCGACATTACGGTGAACAAGAACATGGTGCCGTTCGACAGTCGCAGTGCGTTTCAAACTTCCGGCATCCGCTTAGGTACGCCGGCCATTACGACACGTGGAGCAAAAGAAGATTTGATGGTACTGGTAGCCGAGTTGATAGAAAAGGTCTTGAATGCGCCGGAAGACGAAAATGTCATTGCCGACGTGCGCAAGCAGGTGAACGAAGTGATGGCAGGCTATCCTTTGTTTGCTTATTAAACAAAATACAACAACATCATAAAAACGGGACTGTCCGCCCATTGCGGTACAGTCCCGTTTTGTAATGAGGAAGAATGCCCCCTATACTGTTCCGAAAACAATATAGAATATCTTTTCGGCACGTATGGGGCGTATAACGAAGCGGTTTTTCAAGGATGATGGGCAAAACGACGAAAGTTGTTTGTTTATAGGCAGTTACGGACGGAGGTCTGAAAGGGGCAAGTAATTCGAAGCGGTTTTTCTGCTTTACATTGGCTTACATCGGCTTTACATTTCATGGGTATCATTGCCTATTCCGGCTCCATAACTTTACATCGAGGTGCCGATACTGCTTAAATTGGGCTTCTGGGGCGGGTTTCGTGGCCTGTGTCCGTTCCATTAGGGATGCAGTGGACATATACCAGATACGGAGGGTTCGACGGCTTTAAGGCCGTTTTTTGTGGCTTTTCTTCATTTTGTATCATTGATTTTCTTCCAAATAATAATTATTTGGTATATTTGCACATGAAAATCATACGATATGGCAAAGGTTATCCATGTGCATTTACTGCATAACATAGACGGATCGAGGCGAAAGGACTGGTATTTCAGCTCCATTTCGGCCGTTTATACGGTTCTGACGGCCGAACAGGTGGGAGCAACAAAGAATTACTTGCTTCATGCCGGGTTGTCCGGGAATGGCACGGTATGCACGAAAAAGGCTATTATAAAGCAGTCTACGCTTATTTCGGGCGGTAGAAAGGCTGGTGATTAGAACGAAAAAATAACGCCGTTAGATAGGCTTTCGGACGTTATTTCCTTGAATGCTGAATGAGGGGGCGCAATGCCCCCTTTTTTTGTGTCCGTTTCGATTAGGGGTTACCTTTGGGGTTACTGTTAGGGGTTACCCTTTTGTGAAGTTAGGGGTTACCTTAGGGGTTACTTTTCCGCTTTTTTGAGTGTGCGCCCGAAGTAGGAAACTTAGACCGAAATGCAAACAAGTGCCGTTTTTCCACGTTTTCAGAGAGGAAAAACGACACTTATTTTACGCTCACTCCTTATTATATATGGCTGGATATGCCTGATAAATAGTGATTTCCGTCAGTTTTCATGCCCCGATGACCTTAAAAAGGGTGTGCGTGCGCCTGTATTGTGCCGAGTGTGCGGTTATTCGAGGCGGACAAGACCGCGCACGAGAGCGACACCGTGGAACTGGCTTTTCGATAGCTCGAATGGAGGATAGCTGTCGTTATCTGATACAATAAGCACGTGACTGCTGTCAGACCCCGGCATGATACGTTTGATGAGCGGCCCTTGTTTGGTGTCGAGTACGTATGTCTTATTCCACTGAAAGAACAAATCATCAAGAGGAACACGCTGGCAAGCTACAAGGTCACCTGAATAATAGGTGGGCTGCATGGAATCACCTTTGACCTGAATAAGAAAGTCGGCTCCCTTGAACGCAGGAATGACATATCGCTCGCACTCGTACTCCATCACGGACGTGTCGCCTGTGAATGCACCTGCCATTGCGCTAAGAGGAATAAGTGGAATGCCTTCATTGCTATTATCTGGAACACGATGTGCTTTTTCTCGCTTCGGGTATGGAGAAGTTTTTTGACTTTCTAATAATTCGGAAATTCTATCAGGGGAATAAGCTAAGGCCATGCTTGGCTTTGACCTTCCCTTTAATTCACCAGGAATAAGCATCGTTCCTTGCCCCATTAAAATCCAAAACGGCGAAAAACTATACTTATCGCATAAGGCAGCAATGGTATCAGTTCCGGCTTTCATTCTATTATTCAGAATTTCTGAAAATGTAGAAGGCTTTAGACCCAAGCTTTCTGCTATGCCAGCTTTGGTAAGTCCTTTGTCTTTGAATAACGTAGAAACCGCTTTTATAAAGCGCTCATTAATTGCGTTTTTGTCCATAATTGCATTTTTTAATTCAGAAAATCTGTATATTTCTTTGTTGCAATTCAGAAAATCTGTATATTTGCAGCGTGTTTAAGAAGTAAACAGCGGTCAAAGATACAAAATTGCCGCGAGATTAACGAATTTTAGAAATTAAAGAATATGAACGAAGTAATGAAAAACGAGGCAAAGGAATGCTTGGACATGATTGCCAGCCAGGTCAAGGCACGGATAAACCGTTGCGTGGAAGAAGCCGACAAGTACACCAAGGACATGAACGAGGACTATGAACACTTCTTCTGCTGGTATTCGGAGGATATGTACAAAGTGCAGCTCCGGCTGAAGATATACCGTGAGCTTCAAAAGGTGGTGAATGATGATAGTCTGTGCGAAACGCTCGGCTGGATGAACCACATGGTGGAAGGATTTACTGACGACTTGCTGTGCGGGTCGGTGCAGAACCACAGCACGAACGCCTCCTTCAATACGGCCCACCTGTTGGACAGGGAGGTAAAGCAGCAGGTGGTGCGAGAGTTCAAGATGATGCTTGCACGTATAAACAATGGAGGTACTGAAAAATGAAAACGATGATGTGCAGGGACGATGTCTGGGCGGTTATGCTGACGGCCACGGACGGCAGGGTGTGCCGCTGGGAGTTCAAGAAATGTACGCTGACACACGTGAAGGACATTGTGAGGGGCTATGTGGAAAGCTGTCCATACGATTGCGACTGGACAATCAGGGGAGGTGGAATGGTCATACGTGGAATGTCAAGGCAGGATGATTATGGACATGCCTGCGTAAGGCAAACAAAAGACAGATGCGGTAAGAAGATTGCCGGATAACTGGCAGCCCGGAAAGACGGGCAAGGAGCGGCTCGGACAGCGCGGCCGGAAAGTTGGTAAATCGAAAGCGAAAGCATGAACGCGTCGAAAGCCGCCGGGGTTCGACTCCCCGCGCTCCACCATGTGTGACAATCAAAAATGAGAATTATGGCAAAGACATTTGACAAAACAAGGCAAGAGGAGCAGTTCAAGCAGAAACTGCGCACCCTGATTGGCTGCGTGACCCACACGCAGAACATCGCTGACCAGGCAATGACGCTGGGCAGAAGCCTCATGACAGTAGCGGAACAAGACGACTCGGATGCCTTACGGGTGATAGAGAACTTGTCGTGCGTGTGTGAGGAACTGTTGGAAGTAATATACGGAGAACTTAAAAAGGAGAAGAAATGAGAAAGCAGATTTTGACAGACAACGAAACAAAGACCTTCCTGATGAAGGCTTTCAAGTGTTCGCGCCAGGCCGTATGGCAGGCTTTGAACTTCAAGCGTGACAGCGACCAGGCACGCCGGATTCGCCAGCTTGCCCTGAAACGCGGCGGCAAGCTGACTGACGGTTATATGCCGAAATGCGAAACTACGCATGAAGAAGTCGAGAAGACCATGACCCAGACTTTCGGGCCAAGAGTGAAACTTGTGGTGGATAAAGAAACCGGAGATGTTTCGGTGTACGTGGACGGACAACTTAAGGACAGCTACAAGAGCATCACCGTACCCGACCTCATGCAGCTGCAGTACGAAGTTGAGCAGATGGCAGCAGCCTTGTAAAGACGAGAACACGATGGAGTACTACGGAAAGATATTGTGCATATCGCACCATGACCTGACTTGTGAGCCGAATCCCGTCATGTCGGATTCCAACTACAAGAAGCTGTCGGCAAATGGCAAAATCAACGTGGTACGCTCAGGAAGAGGTTTGGGAGGTTACGCATTGGTGGAAATAGCCACGTTGCCCTTACGCTTTCAGGAAAAAATCAAGGAAAAATACGGAGATATGAAAGAGGACATTCTTAAGAACTGGTTCGGCAGCCACTTCCGCATCGACGCGAAGGCACGGGAGTTCTACACCGCCTTCCGTTTCGAGAATGGCGACGCGCTGCCACCGGAGCACATACAGGAGTACACGGTGAACGCATCGGTGATAGAAGCCGTGCTGGCCGTGATGGAGGACACCGTCCTGATGCGAAAGGCGATGAAGGGCGGCCCGGTGAACTGGGGCGAAATGGCCGGTGCCATCAGTTACTACCAGGCAGAGTTCGGGCACACGCTTCCGGTGAGTGCCAACCGCTTCAAGCGCAAGGTAAGCGACTTCAGGACGAAAGGTTACGAAAGCCTGATCAGCGGAAAGTTCATGAACCAGAACCGCCGGAAGGTGACCTACGGCATCGAGCGGTTGCTGCTCGCCATAGACGCGCAGCCGGAGCAGCCGTTCAACACTACGGTATGGGAGCAATACAACATGTTTGTGGAGGGCGACAAAGAACTATTTGACCCGGAAACAGGTGAACTGCTTAACCCGGCAGACTTCACGGATAAGGACGGCAACCCGATAGTGCTGAGCCCTGCCACGGTGGCGGCTTACCTGAACAACCCGAAAAACAAGGCCCTGCGCGCCAAGCTGCACATGAGCCAGTGGGACTTCAACAACGCCTACCGTCCGTACCACCTGCGCCACGTGGGAGAATGGTCGCTCAGCAAGATTTCACTCGACGACCGCGACCTGCCGCGACCGATGAAGGACGGCAATAGGGTGAAAGCCTACTATGCCTACGACGTGGTGAGCGGTGCCGTGGTGGGCTACGCCTACAACCGGCTGAAGACCGCCGAGCTGTTCCTTGACTGCATGAGGAACATGTTCCAGACCCTTGACCGGAACGGCATGTACATCCCTGCCGAGCTGGAGGTGGAGCACCACCTGGTCAGCGACTTCGCCGACGGTCTGATGCAGGCCGGCACGGTGTTTCCCCTGATACGCTGGTGCAACCCCGGCAACTCACGCGAGAAACGCGCCGAGCACTTCAACCGGGCGAAAAAGTACGGCGTGGAAAAGCGCACCCAGGTGGGCATCGGGCGATGGTACGCCAAACTGGAGGCCAACCGCCCGAAAGAGGAGAAGGTGTACGACGAGAAGAACAACACCTACAAGGTAAAGAGTTACACCTACGACGAGCTTGTGGCCGACGACATACGCGCCATCGGCGAGTACAACAGCCAGCTGCACCCGAACCAGAAGAAGTACCCCGGCATGACACGCTGGGACGTGCTCTGCGCCCGTCAGAACCCGAACCTCGCACCCTGGGACAAAGCCGTGCTTTACCGCTACATCGGCTTCCGTACCGACACCACCATCCGCAACAACAGCTACTTCTCGGTGCAGTACAAGAACTTCATCCTGCCCGACCCTGAAATCATCGCAAAGCTGGAGCCGAGGAACTACAAGGTGGAAGCCTATTACCTGCCCGACAAGGACGGCAACATCGACAAGGTGTACATCTACCAGCACGGACGTTATATCGCCACCTGCAAGCCCGTGACGCGCTACAACGAGGCCACGGCCGAACAAACCGAAGCCGACAAGGCCGCCTACACCGAACAAGCAAAATACGTGGCCAAGTTCGACAAGATGATGAAGGACGGCAAGATAAAGAAGGTCGGCATCCTCAACAAGGAAGAAACGAAAGAGATAACGGACATAAAGGCCGAGGCGGTGGAGGTGAAGCCACACACCGGGGAGGACGACTACTCCGCATACCTGGACGTGACACATTACGAAACCGACGCGGTAGCTAAACTTTAACGACATTGGAAAGACATTAAAACAGCATTCAAAATGGAAATAACGAGCGAAGTGAAACAACGGATTGCGGGGGCGATAGCCGCCGACCGTGAGAATTATCCCAGTGACAACCGCCACGCAACAGCATTGGGCATAGCGGCGAGCGTGTACAACGCCATCAAGAAAGGGAACTACGAAAGGCAGGTGAGCGACGCCAACTGGGTGGGCATTGCCCGGAGGCTGGGTGTGCAGTTGCGCACGGAAATGCCGTGGACGGCGGCCAAGACCCCGACCTACGTGTTCATCAGCAAGCAGCTGGAAGCGTGCCAGGACAGCGGCCTGAGCGCCATCCTGTGCGATATGCCGAATATCGGCAAGACCTTCACGGCAAAGGCTTACGTGAAACAGCACAAGAACGCCGTGTACGTGGACTGCTCGCAGGTGAAGACCAAGCTGAAGCTGATACGGTACATCGCCAAGGAGTTCGGCGTAGGCAGTTACGGACGCTACTCCGACGTGTACGAAGACCTTGTTGCCTACCTGCGCACGATAGACACGCCGCTTGTCGTGCTGGACGAGGCCGGCGACCTGCAATATGAAGCCTTCCTCGAACTGAAGGCCCTGTGGAACGCCACGGAACGCTGCTGCGCCTGGTACATGATGGGCGCGGACGGCCTGAAGGAGAAAATCAACCGCGCCATCGAGGGCAAAAAGGTAGGCTACACGGAAATGTTGAGCCGCTACGGCGACACGTACAGCAAGGTGACACCCGACGACGCAAGGGAGCGCGAGAAGTTCCTGAAGGCGCAGGCCGCCATCGTGGCCAAGGTGAACGCGCCTGAAGGCTCGGACATCGCCCGGATAGTGAACGCCACCGGCGGAGGGCTCCGCAGGGTATATACGGAAATAGAGAAACTGAGGAGGATACAGGCATGAGGCTGAAACGGGCATACAGCCCCAAAGAGGTGCTGAACATGAAGATACCGCGCTACGAGTTCACCGGCCCGTGGCTCGCCTCTATCGGGCGGCCGGCCAGGAATGGGGTGTGGATAGTCTGGGGTGCGAGCGGCAACGGCAAGAGCTCGTTCGTGATGCAGCTGGCCAAGTACCTCTGCTCGTTCGGCAAGGTGATATACGACAGTCTGGAGGAAAGCACCGGGCTTTCCTTCCAGATGTCGCTGAAGCGGCACAAGATGGACGAAGTACGCAAACGGCTTGTCATCCTCGACCGCGAGTCGATGGAGCAGCTGGAGGAACGCCTGAAACGCAGGGGCAGCCCCGGCGTGGTGATCATAGACAGCTTCCAGTACAGCGGCCTGAGCTATCCTGAATACAAAGCCTTCAAGGAGCGCCATCCAAAAAAGCTGTTCATCTTCATCAGCCATGCCGAGGGCATGCACCCGGCAGGCAGGACGGCTCGGAAGGTGGAATACGACGCGGACGTGAAAATCATGGTGAGCTGCTTCAAGGCATGGTGCAAGAGCCGTTTCATGGAACACCCCGGCGAGCCATACGTGATATGGGAGGAGGGAGCCTCCAAGGCATTAACAGAAGATAAAATACAGGATGATGGAATGGGAGAATAAGCTGTACCAGTTGCTTCTTCCCAAGGACGAAGCGGCCGAAGTGGCAAGGGATTGGGCGGAACGTAATATTGAAAGCGACCTCCGGCTGCGGAAGGCAAAGACCTGGGGACATATAGTGATAGAAACACGGGACGTGATGTTTGCCAGGAACATACAGGTATGGCATCCGTCGTGCAAGGTAAACATAAAAGATTTGTGACTATGGAACAAAAAGACGAAGAAAAGACATGCTGCATCTGCGGCATGAAGTTTACCGGATACGGTTACAATCCATATCCGATAAAAGAAAGCGGGGAGTGCTGCCGCCAGTGCAATTACGAGGTGGTGGTACCCGAACGTTACAGAAGGCATCTGGAATACCAAAAATCAAAGGAGAATGAATAAGAAGGTTTACATCAGCGGCGCCATAGCGCACTATGACCTGGGCGAGCGCAAGGCTGCGTTTGCCGATGCGGAGAAAGTATTGAAACGTATGGGCTTCGAACCGGTCAACCCGTTCAAGAACGGTCTGCCGGAAGAAGCACACTGGAGGGAACACATGAGGGCAGACATCGCCCTGCTGCTCGAATGTGATTATATCTATATGCTGAAGGACTGGGAACTGAGCAAGGGAGCTAAGCTGGAGCTTGACGTGGCCAGTTCATGCGGTATAAAGGTATTGTTTGAAGTCACGCTAAATGTTTGAGGTATGGAAGCGGAGCGTAATTATGCGAGGTTCTATGCCTTGCTGGACAAACTACCCGGAGCGGATAAGGAAACGCTGGTCTACCAGTTCACGAATGGGCGCACGTCGCACCTGCACCTCATGGATGAATGCGAGTACCGCTCCATGTGCGACGAGATGCAGCGTGTGGCCGGATATGATGAACGGCGCGAGAAGTACCGCCGGGAAATGAGGAAAAAGCGGAGCGCAGTACTTCACCAGATGCAGCTGCTCGGCATAGATACGGCAGACTGGAACAAGGTCGACGGGTTCTGCCGGGACAAGCGGATTGCCGGAAAGGTGTTCCGGGAACTGGACGGGAACGAGTTGTACCTGCTGCTGAAGAAACTGCGTGCCATCAGACGTAAAAGAGAAACCGATAAAAACTGATTAATATGAAACAGGAACTAAGACAGACATTGAAGCTCGTGCAGCAACAGGTAACGGAAGCTACCGAGGGATATGAATGGGACGAACAGGCCGAGTTTTTCGGCGAGTTGGCCGACTGGGCATACGGGAGGCATGAAATTTTGTCTGCACCACCGGAAATGGAAGTGCAGGACTACGAAGAAGAATACAATGTTTAACTCTAAAAGCAAAGACAATGGAACATAACATTCAGAGCGTGGACGTAAAGTCCATGAGTAAGGAACAGAGGGCAGCCCTGCTGGCACAGCTGCAGCAGGAAGAGAAGGACGACCGCATTGCCCGCCGCGAAACATACGAAGCCCTGCGCGGCGAGTTCATGCACGAGGTGAAAGCCAAGATGACCGAACTCGTGACCGACGTGAAAGGCTTCCGCGATTGGCTGGAGAAAGAAACCGAAGGGTTCACGGCCGTCATGAAGGAGTACGGGCAGGTGAAGAGTGATGACCAGCGCAGCTACACCATCACCGACGGTGATTTCCGGTTGGAGGTGAAAAGCAACAAGGTGAAAGGTTTCGACGAGCGTGCCGACATGGCTGCCGAACGCTTGATTGACTACCTGAAACGCTACATGCAAAACAGCGAGAAAGGGGCCGACGATCCGATGTACCAGATGGCGATGACGCTGCTGGAGCGCAACAAGATGGGTGATCTGGACTACAAGAGCATCTCCAAGCTCTATGAGCTGGAGGATAAGTTCGACGAGGAGTATGCCGACATCATGCGGCTGTTCAAGGAGGCCAACGTGGTGCAGCGGAACGCCACCAACTACTACTTCTCCCAGCGCAACCCTGAAAACGGCGTGTGGACGCGGATAGAGCCGAGTTTCTGCCGTCTGTAGGGAAAAACCGTTGACCTCTTAAACGGGAAGCGTCGCAAATTGCATATTTGCGGCGCTTTTGTGTATAAAATAGTCCGAAATCAACTATCTTTGTATTAAGAAATTATGTCATGGGAAAAGGCCGGGATAAAGAACTGATAAAACTACGTGACGCAGCGTTGTGCCGACGTTACTACTATTGGACAGAGGTACAGCGGTTGCGTTTCGACGATGCGCTGCGCGTATTGTCGGAGCGCGAGTTCTTCATATCAGAGGAGCGCATCATGGCCATCATCCGTCGCATGTCCCGTGAAGGGAAGGACAGGAACATCAAGCCCCTGCCCAAGGTGAAGGTGCCACGGCTGACGGCTGCCCAGCTTGAACTGTTCCCAGTCCTATGATTCCATCGCCGACTCGTCATGCAGCGTGAACGAGAAGGTGGTTTCAAAGACCTTGATATAACCAGGCAACGCATAGTCGCGGCTTTTCTCCCTGACAAGCGGCGATGCGTTCTCTGAACATTCCAGACATTGCAGCGCTTTATACAGCTTGTTCGCCATTTGCTGGCGTTCACGGGCCTTGTCGTAGGTGCCGGAGGCATAACTGGTGTCATGGTAACAGTCAATGGCAAGGCGGATGGTGATGAGCGATTCGCTGTTCTGTGCCCCGTAGCCGAGGTCTTGCCAGTTTGAATCCGTGTTCCCTATTAACACGCAGGGGAACGTGACCGGATAGTGGTCTTCTTCCGCTCCCATTTCCAGTTGGCCGTAGTCCTCGTCGATGAGTGACAGTTCCGGCATTTCACGGGCGATCTGCTCCATGATGGCAATAAAAATCTCTTCCATAATTTTATGAGTTTAAGATGTTCCTGATTTCCTTTTCGATTCTCTCATTTATTTTTGTGGTCAGCTCCTTGCTTTCGCCCAGGAACTGCCTTTGCGGGATATGTATGGCCAGCTTCTTTTTTTTGGTGAGCGCAAGCCCTTTCCAGAATGAAGCCTGCGGGTTGGCCGCTTGCTGTTTTTTACCCGCTTTTCGGCCTTTCTTTTGCCCTGTGGCGGCTTTTCTTGCACGTCCTGAAGCCTTGTAGAACTTCGCCCAGGCAAAGCGCCTCATGCGGTCTGTCACGTTCACGGATACCATACCGCCCCAGTTGTGTATAGGGGCATATACAAGTTCGTTGGCGACGGTGACCCGGTAGTCGGATGGCATGTACTTGATGGAGCTGAAAAGGTGGTTGCGTCCGGAAAGCAGCGTGCCGTACTTGCTGGCGGCATCAGTGCCACCCGATGACAGCCTCCTTGCTTTCGGCCACGGGTGCAGTCCTCCGTTGACGAACCCTCCCTGCCGGAAGTTGTCCTGGAAATGGTCTTTGGCCATACGCCCGGCTATGACCGGCATCCTGCGCCGCATGGCCGTATCCAGTTCCTTGCGTTTACGCTCTATCAGTTTCGCGAAATCTTTTATGTCCATAATCAACAGTAATTCAAGAATAATTTGTAACTTTGCAACCGAGGCATACATTTATGCCTGTTATGCGTTATGAATATACCGGAACAAGTAAAGAACGAGGCCCGTCAGCTTATTGAGCAATACGGTGATTCCTTCGAGTACCTTGGTAACTATGAAGGAGCGGATTATTATGTGTTCAAGTTCCCGGAAGATTCATGTACGGGTTTCCCATTCGTATTCCAATATGAAAACGGCTCAGTCTTCACCATTACCGGATTTGAAGCATTGGATACTATCAACTTATTTATCAAAGATACTGACGAAGGAGATGTCGAATAGCTTGTTGTCTATTCTCATTATCCCCCTACATCTGTGTGAGCTTGAAGCCCCGTTGTCACATAAGTATTTGACATCTTTCCACTCGTCCTTTGATCCCTTCGAATTGTCTTTCTGGGGTTCTATATATTTGAGTTCTCCGTTTTTGAACCGTTGCAGAATGGTTGCATGTCCACCTCCGCTTTTCCACCCGATACTCAACTCATAAACTCCTTCATCCTTGCAGACTTCATTGAAAAACTCCATATATCTTTTTGAAGTCATTTTTTTGTACCCTTTATCTGCAAGCCAGTCATTTATACTGGTATGCTTGGCTGGTGTCCCGTCAATGTTTTTCCAGACCTCGAAAGCACGTCCGTTACTCAAGTATTCGAGTTTTGAGCCGGGCGTTTTCCCTTTTGCCGTAACACCGAATCCTCTTAACCGCAGTGCATAGGCCGGGGCGCAGGTCTGGCAGTTTACGCTATATTGCTCATTGTAATTGGGATTGAGGCTGAATCTCTCCTTCGTCCTTCTGTCAATGTAAGCACCTTTGGGGTCAGAAATGAATTTTTCAGTGAACTTCGGATTGGCATTTTGCTTGTCGGCTTTATCCACATCCATCGGCTTCCCTTTTGTGATTTTGAGAGCCTTTTCAATCTCGAGATTATTCTTGGCGATAGCCATTTTCTCCTCACCGGTAAGATTGTCTGGCATTTCCGCTATCATTTCATCAATGCGCGCCGTCAGCCTGTCAACTGCCTTTTTGGAACCCTTATGCGCTTCTTTCTGATACGGATGCTTGTCGGAAAAAAGTTTGGCATCCTTTCCCGGATTGTTTTCCAGTCCGGGCTGCGGATTGTCCTTGTCTGTGGAGCTTGGAACGGGAGTGGCCGGGTCGTCCGTGGACGACAGGCCGCATTTGCAGTTCCACCGGTCGCCTGGGCGGTGCTCATTCCAGAAGGAATCATCGATAGGGCGGACTGTTCCCCAGAACCTCTTGTGGTCTGCTCCCGGATGCACGGACGTGGAGGGCATCCAGCGCAGGTTGGGCAGGATGTCTTTCTCGCGCTCGAACTGTCGCCAGTCGGCCGCCTGGTGGGCGCGTATGACCGCCGTGTCGTATTCCGTGCGTAGCCACGTGCCCACCTGATGGGATGCGATGGGCATAACCTCTTTCCGCCATTGTTCGAACGGTTTTAGATTGCCGTCCGAATCCAGCAACAGACGTGCCATGTCGTTCTGCATCCGGTGTACCTTGAACGCTGAGAACACGGCATTGTTCCGGAGTATGGCATTCCTGAAATCATCGTCTGGGTCTGCGGCTTTCGATTTGCTGAATCCTTTCCGGGCCGCTTCGTTCATCTTCGCCCATATCTCGCCGAACAGGTTGACCTCAATATCCGTGGCCGGGTGGAAGTCTTTGCTGTAAATGTTGAGGAGGGCACGCTTGAGCACCTCGTCGGAAAATTCAAAGCCGGTGGATACATCGCCGTCCTTGGCCCCGTAGAGTTCATCGACTACCAGTCTAAAGCTGCCCCGCCGTCTGACGGGGCTTTCCCGAAAAAACTGGCCAGCCAGTTTCGGAAGGATTTTTTCTGTGCAGGCGTGGGTTCCGTTTCCTTGCCGCTGCCGTCCTCGTCCGTATTCTTTTCATCCTCCTTCTGTTTGCGGATTTGCGCTGCAGCGACCTCCTTCCTTGTCCGTTCATCCTCCTGCTCCTTCTTCATCTGTTCGTAGTTGGCAGGCTTTTCAATGCCGAATTCCTCGTACAGGTAATCGTCCGACACCGGCAGGTTGAAGCTCGTTTTCAGCTGTGTGAGAATATTAGTCTTTGAAGTGGGGTCGATGTCCTTTTTCTCCGGGAAGCAGAACTCGCCGCCGGCCGTATTGATGCCGATGCGTGCGAATATGTCGGCCATGTCATAGTTGAGTACGTCCAGGACATACCTTTTGTCTGCCTGTGCCACCTTGTCCTCCACCTTCTTGTGTACGGTTCCAAGTGCCTGCGTGCCGTTTTCCGACGACTCCGTGGTCAGCGTATTGCCGAGCACGAGCTTTGAAATCTCGTTATTGCACCGTTCGCAAAGATGCTCGTACACGTCCGCAGAGCCTGTCTTGTTCCCGGCTTCCGTCAGCTTGAACTCCGTGTCCTTGGCGTGGAAGAACTGTGCGAGGCTTCCGGCATTGGCTGCATCCTCCATCGCCCTTTGCCTGGACTCCTCGTCGTCCGAGTCGTAGATATACTCCTGTATGGGCATGCCGAACACCTCGGAGAACTGCGACCAGTCACCCGTGGTGTTCCGCTTGTAGATGACCCACGGTGCCGCCTTGGCCAGCAGCCCCAGGTCGTCAGGACTGCCGACAAACAGCAAGTCCGTATAATTGTCCCAGGGAAGTCCTGTCATGTCCGTCTGGTGCCGGAGGATCAGCTTCTTTATGGGGTCAACGTGCTTGCGCGGGATAAGGTCGTAGTCCGCCCATTCACCTTCCTTGTAGAACTGGCAGAGCGTGAAGCCCCAGAACTTGGCGTCGATGATGTCCCCCACCAGCCTGTTGAACCACGGGGAGCGTATCTGTTCGTTCACCGCCTTGTCCGGTTTCCCGTTCCTCTGGAACTCTATTTCGGAGCACAGCACCGCATTCTTGCGCTTTTCCATCACGCAGGAAAGGTGCGTGTCCATGAGGATGTCCGAATACAGGTCGTACAGTTTGTAACGCCGTGAGAAATCCACGTTCTCGGCAGCCCGTATGGCTGCCATGTAGTCCGCTATGTCCAGTCCGAAACGTTTGGGCTGCGTGAGCACGATGACGTTCGGCCGTTTCTGTCCGGGTGCCATGAGGTTGCCTCCCACGGTGATAATCCCCCGTTTGTTTCTGTTCTTTCTCTTGTTCATAACTTTACCAATGGTTTACTCTTTTAGGATTGCTTTGTATGCGGAAAGAGGATTTGCCAGCCCGTTCCTCCTCCGGCAGCAGCGGTGCCCCCTCAATGGAGATTTCCTCGGCGGCCACCGCCTTCATCCATTCCACGGCTCGTTCATACCGGTCTTTCCGTATCTGTGAGAGCTTCTGCGGGTTGTGGATGCAGAAGATGTGGTAGACGGCAATGTCGATGACCATCATCAGCACGAGTTGGTTCCGGTTTGTTCCGGTGGCGGAAAAGATTTTGTCGCAGTCATAACGCTTGGATAAATAACAGCGCATTTCGGCGACGGCCCTGTCCTCGCACACTTCGATTACGGCCTCGTCCTCCCTTACAAGCGCGTCCAGGATGTCACGGTGGATGCTTGCGTCATAGTCTGTCAGTTCTACAAATTGGCTCATATACAAATGAAAAATTAAAAGTTAAAAATGAAGAATTAAAGAAACGTCAGAGCCTTCGGCGGTTACGGCTGCGGAGGTCTTTCCGGGTTTTGAACACCGGCGGCTCCGCCCTCCGCATAAGTTCGTCGATGATGCGGTTGCCGCCCTCGACGGCATCCGGGCCGTCTGCCGGATAGCGCAGGGATAGCGTGAACAGCTTGAACTGGTCTTCCAGCTCTTTCATGTGCGGGTTGTCCTTTTCCGCCTCGTTGAGGATGAGGTTGCCTTCCCTGTTGAGCGGTTCCAAGTTGGCCTCTATGCGCGTGGCCTTGTCGGTCTTTTTCTCCTCGTCGCCCCGGATGTGCAGCGCGATCTTGTGCTCTTTGCGGACTTTGGCCACCAGTGGCTTGAACACCTGCTGGAAGAACGGGTCTTGCAGCTTGTTGTTCTCCATGTAGCAATATACCGTAGACTTCCCGTTCACGAACTCCAGCAACTTGACATACCACCCGATGAACTCCGCGTTCAACGCCTGTGCGAGAAAAGTCTTTATGACGTAAAGCTTTCCTCCGAGCTTGCCGAGCAGGGAGACCGTCTTGAAAGACTTGCCCTTCTTGCCTTTGCTTTCGCCCGGCGCAGGGTCGCCGTATGCGACCAGGAACTTGAACTTCGACAAAGGAGGTACCTTGCCGTAGGTAATGTTCTCAAAAACCTCGCCGACGGAAACCGGGTTGTTGAAGTATTCCCCCTGCACCGCCTTGGTGGATATTTTGGCGAGCGTGCGGTCTATGTGCTCCTCCGAGTTCTTTTCCGGCCAGGTGGAATGCCCGTTCTTGTCGCGTATGTTCACGATGTCCCAATGGTCGGCCATGCTTCCGGCCCGTACCACGCAGCAGTCCTTGGCGATGATGTTTCCGCAGAATATGATAAGCGTCGACTCTGAGATGGAACGTGTCGGGTATAACGCGTTCTCCCACCAGTCCCAACGTTTCTGTATGATGTCAGGGTTCTTGGTATCCTCGTCCGTGTCGAAGTCATCCACGAGAAGTACGTCCGGACGGATGGCCTCATTGCGGGAACCGCGCGGCGACTGTCCTGCACCGAGTGCCCTGAAGGCCACGCCTCCCTTTGTGATGAACTCGTCCTCCGTCCACGAGCCGGGCGTCTCCTGTTTGCCATAGTAAGCCAGTATGCGCCCGTTCGCTTCCAGATTGGCACGGTAGGGCGCCAGCAGCCTGGCTGCGTTGTCCTTGCTGTTGGACGTCATGATGACGTTCTTTTTCCGACCTGTAAGCGTGGCGTACATGACAATGAACATTGTGACGGTAGACTTGGCCAGCTCACGGCTCCATGACAACACCTCAAACCATTCGTCATGGGCGAGGATGCGCTGTATGGCACGTTTCTGGAACCCTGCGAACTCATACTTGGCGTAGTTCGGGAAAAAGAACTTTATCCATTCCACCGGGTGACGTTCAAGGTAAAGACGATGTTTTTCCCTGTCCTGTGCGGACATGGACTTGTCAACGGGTGTAGCCCTTGCGATGTCCTCCTTGAACTTCTCCCAGTCCAGTAGCGCTATCTTATCAGCCTGTTTCATGTGTCCTACGGTTATAGTTTGTCCTTGATGTAAGCGTCTGCCAGCCTTGTCAGCTCCTTTGCCTTGTCAAGGTCGAGCGGGCGCAGCCATTCGACGAAGCCGGTAAGCACGCTGATAATGTCGGCAATGCCCGTTTCCTGCTCCATGTTCCGGATGGATGCCGACAGTTTGCCGAGTATGTCCGCTTCCTTGGAATTAGGGTAGCGCTCCCCTTCGGCGCGTGCCGAGATGGCCCTGTTGATCTCCGCCACCTGCCTGTACAGGTTGGCCACCTGCTCCTGCCTTGTAAGTGTGAGTCCGGCCTTCTGTTCTTCCCACTTCCCGGCGCGTACCCAATTCGATACTGTCACGCGCGACACTCCCACGCGGTCGGCTATTTCCTGCTGCGTGAGGTTCTCGCGCAGGTATAAGGTCTTTGCCCATTCCTTTTTCTGGGCGTTGGTCAAATCTGCTGCCATATTCCTGTCTTTCAGTTATGATTCATAGTGCAAAATTGCTACAAAAAGCCCGCTTTACGAAAAGCCGTCCGCATGATGAAGCCCTGTGCCGTTATCATAACGCCATAGTCCGGCATGATAAAAACGCGGTTTCCATACTCCGTTGATTTATTGCATTTTTGCACCATGAATCGCGGGCAAACCGCAGTAATGACAATAGTACAATGAGCAAGTTTTTCAACATACAGACGGACAGCGACGGCGTGGGCACCATCTTCCTCTATGGTGACATCGGCGACTATTATGACGTGCAGAGCGGGCGTGTCGCAAAGGAACTGATGGAGGCGAAAAAGGTGAACAGGCGCGTCAACGTGCGTATCAACAGCAACGGAGGCGAAGTATATTGCGGCATCGCCATCTACAACGCGCTGAAGAACAGCAAGGCGGACGTGCATATCTATGTGGACGGCATCGCGGCCAGCATGGCCAGCGTGATAGCCTTGTGCGGCAAGCCCGTGGAGATGAGCAAGTACGCACGGCTGATGCTTCACAGTGTCAGCGGCGGTTGCTATGGCAACAAGAAGGACATGCAGAAGTGCATCGAGGAGATAGAGAGCCTGGAAGACAGCCTGGGCGACATATACGCTTCGCGCCTCGGCATGACAAAGGAAGAGGTGAAGGCGGCCTATTTTGACGGTGAAGACCATTGGCTCACCGCGTCCGAAGCCCTGCGCCTCGGTTTCATAGACGGCATTTACGATGCGGAGCCTGTGCCGGAGGACAGCACCCCGGAACAGATTTACACTTTATTCAATAACCGGCTCGTCGAGCCACAAAAAGACAAGTACAAAATGAATCTTGAAGACATCAGGAAGCACCCCTCGTTCAAGGACTGCAAGAGCGAGGAAGAAGTGATTGCCCAGGCCCAGGCCTATGCGCAAGAAGCAGGTCGTGCCGGCAGTCTGGCAGAAGAGAACGCCTCCCTGAAGGCGAGAGTGCAGGAGTTTGAGGACAAGGCGGCAGCTGATGAGGAAGCGGCACGGAAAGCCCTGCTTGATGCGGCCGAGGCCGACGGGCGCATCAATGCCGAGACACGCCCCATGTACGAGAACATCCTGAAATCAAGCCCCGAAGAAGGCAAGAAGGTATTGGCCTCACTGGCCCCGAAGCGCAAGGTCATGGAGGACATCAAGGTGGAGCCGGGCGGAGAGAGCCCCTGGAACAAGCGTATGCGAGAAATCAAGGACAAACTTAACAAGTAAGAGACATGGCAATAGTAGTAAAAAACACCAATTACAGCGGTGAGGTACTGGAGCAGCTTCTGACGCTCGCCGCCACCGGCAACGAAATTGTCGAGAAAGGGCTGATTATGGTCATTCCCGGCGTGGAGAAGAAAATCAGCCTTCCCCGTCTGCGAAGCGGAAAGATGCTGCAGAAGCGCAAGGAGAACCCAGGCGTGGAGGACTCGAAGGGCAACTTCAACTACGACGAGAAGAGCCTTGACCCGAAAGACTTCATGGCATTCACGGTATTCAATCCCCGTGCCTTCGAGCAGATTTGGCGCAAATGGCAGCCCAAGGGTAACCTTGTGTTTGCCGAATTGCCCCCTGAAGCCCAGAACGCACTCCTGGCCGAGCTTGCCAAGCAGGTGCAGTTCGAGCTGGGCGACCATTACATCAACGGGGAGTACGGCGATGACGATGACCACCTGTTCAACGGCATCCTCACCCAGATGACCAAGGACACGGAACTCATCATCGTGGACAGCGAGGAAGAAACCATGCTGGGCAAACTGAAAGCTGTGCGAAGCGCCATACCCAAGGCCATCCGCAACAATCCGAACCTGCGCATCATCATGAGCGTTGACGATTTCGACAAGTACGATGACGAACTGACCGAGCGCGAGGCCAAGAATGCAAGCGAAACAGACGTGAACGCACGCCGTTACAAGGGAATTACCATCGAGACGTTGGCCGCATGGCCTGACGATCTGATTGTGGCCACTCTGTGCTCGCCCGATTCCGACGGCAACCTCTTCGCCGCCGTCAACCTGCAGGACGACGAGAACGTCATCCAGATAGACAAGATTTCAAACGCCAGCGAGCTGTATTTCTTCAAGATGCTGATGAAGGCGGACACCAACATCGCTTTCGGCGAGGAAATGGTGGTACTGGACAGCCGTGACACTCCCGTCTTCAAGCCGGCGGCCAAGACGATTTCGGCCGACCCGAATACGGTGACCATTCCGGCGGAGGGTGGAAGCAAGGATGTGACCATAACGGCCAGCGGTGAATATACCGTGGGAGCGGCCCCGTCCGGATTTGACGTTGAAGAAACGGAAACTGGCGTGACCATCTCGGCGGAAGCTAATGACACCGGAAGTGAAAAAAGCGGTACCCTGACCATTACGTTGAATTCTGACAGCGGCAAGACGGCCAAAGTGACCATTACGCAAGCCAAACAGGGGGAATAACGTATGGCACAGTTGAAACGTTTGGTATTGCACTGCACGGCCACTCCTGAAGGTCGCGAAGTGAGCGCGGCGGACATCCGCCACTGGCACACCGACCCGGTGAGCAAGGGTGGCCGCGGGTGGAAGCAGGTCGGCTACACCGACATAATACACCTGGACGGAAAGGTGGAACGCCTGGTGGACAACAACGAGGACGCACAGGTGGATCCCTGGGAGATTACCAACGGGGCAAAAGGGTACAACTCCACATCCCGGCACGTTGTGTACGTCGGCGGCGTTGCCGCTGACGGCAAGACCCCCAAGGACACCCGTACACCAGCGCAGAAGCAAGCGATGGAAGCCTATGTGAAAGACTTTCACCGGCGTTTCCCCTCCATCCCGGTTGTTGGGCACAATCAATTGGCCGCGAAAGCCTGTCCTTCGTTTGACGTACAGGCATGGCTGAAAGAAATAGGTATAAATCAATAAATGAATGACTAAAATGAAAAAGCTGATTTTGTTTTTTGCGCTGATACTTGGGTTAGTGTCAGCCGCATTTGCCCAGACGGGTGAAATTTCTACCGGCACGGACTATGACGGTATGATTGCTACGTTTGCCGGGTTTGTCGGTTGCGTGGTGTTGCTGACGGAAGGCATCAAGGCCCTGTTCCCGAAAATGGAAAGGTTGGTGACGCAGATAGTAAGCTGGATGGTCGGCCTGGCGGCAGCCATGCTGTTGTGGTGGCTGGACGCAGGATTTGTGGCCGATGTGGAATGGTATATTGCCCTGCTGTATGGTTTTGGTGCCTCGCTTGTGGCAAACGGAATCGCTGACACAGGACTGGTGCAATGGCTCATAGGTCTGATAACGAAGAAGGCCGGGGCAAAATCATAAACAGGACACCAAACAAGTAATCTCATGGAACTCAGTGAAATTCTCAATTTCGTACTGGGTGGCTCCCTTCTGGCGACCGTTGTTGGCATAGTGACGCTCCGCGCGACGGTGCGCAAGGCCAACGCGGAAGCCGAGAAGGCGAAGGCGGACGCCGAGACCGTGCGGATTGACAACGCTGAGCACGCCACCCGGATACTAGTGGACAACATAGTCGAACCGTTAAAAGACGAACTCAATGCGACGAGGAAAGACCTTCAGGCGACGAAACGCGAGATGGCACGCCTTCGCAAGGCCATTGACACTGCCAATTCTTGCAAGCATCATGACGATTGCCCTGTGCTTCGCGGGGTGCGCGAGCACCCGAAAGACAGCGCGGGAAACGGCACAGACGGAAACGGCGACGGGCCGGGCGGACAGCATGAGGAGCGAAGTCCGCCTGATACGGACGGAAACGGTACCGAAGTCGGAGGTGAGTCTGAGGATACCGGCTGACAGCCTTCTGAGGCTTCCTCCGCTGGCCTCATACAGCGGGAAGAGCGGACAGGCCAGCGTGTCGGTAAGCCGTGACAGGGACGTGATAACCGTGTACGCGAGCTGCGACAGCCTGCAGCTCCTGGTGGAATACTACGAGCGGACATCCTCCGTGTGGAAGGAACGCTACGAGGAGATGGCCGGCCTGTACGAAGAGGAAAGAAAACAGCGTTCGAACCCCGTTAAAATCTTTTTCTACGGTTTCGGGGCTGGAATACTGGCAGGGGTTTTAATCACAATATTCATCCAAAAACGAAAGAAAGATGGCAAGTAAGAAATTCATATACGGCATAGCCGTGGTAAAGTTCAACAGCAAGGAAATCGGCTACATCGAGAAAGGCAGCTGGGACTGGGGCGGCACTAAGCCGGAGAGTACGGACGTGGAAGCCGAGCAGGTACCTGACGCTCCGGTGCTGACACTGGCCAACAAGAACGCGACCATCGCGCCGACGTTCAACCTCATCCAGCTGGACTATGAGAACATCCAGGCCGTGCTTGGCGGCACGCTGGTGGGCAGCACGGGCAGCTACACCGGCTGGAAGGCCCCGACCGACCTCGTGGAGCTGCGCGGCCCGTGGGAAATCCAGTTCGTGAGCGGGCAGACGATGAAGATACCCAACGGCACCATCATGGCCAACCTGGGCGGCAAGCTGACGCTGACGGAGGTATCCAAGCTGGAATGCCAGCTGAAGGTGAACAAGCCCGAAGAGCCGGACACCGCTCCCTACGAAATCAACGACACGCCGTCAGAGTAACGTATGGACAAGTCAACGGAACGTCTGGTGCAAGCCGAGGGGACGGCCGCCCTGTTGGACAGGGGCGTGTCCGTCCCCTTGAAGGAACTGCGCATCCCGCTGGTTAAGAAGCCCCTGAAGCTGCGCGTGGTGATGCGCCGCCCCCGACTGGGCGGACTGATACGGCTGGCGAGAGTCTATCTGTCGCTGGGCGTGACGGCAGACGAGATGAAGAAGTTCACCAAGGACGAGGAGATGGCCTTCATCGCCGCGCACGGCAAGGCCGTGAGCCGGATGATCGCCTACACCCTGTGCCGCGGCTGGTGGAGCCGCCACCTGCTGGTGGGGCTGACCGCCTGGTGGGTGCGCCACTTCATGGAGCCGGCCTACATGGACGCGGCGATGCGCAACTTCGTGTTCCTGCTGGGCACCGACCCTTTTACGAGTATTATCAGATCAGCCGGGATGATGAACCCGATGAAGCTGAGACTGAGCCAAAAAAGGAAGGGGAGTTAAAGACGGTCTACGAGCCTTCCCATAGCCCCTTCGGCTTTGTCTGGCAGATAGCGAATGCCACAGGATGGAGCGTAGACTACATCCTGGAAGGCGTGAACTACCAGACCTTCATCATGATGCTTGCCGACGCGCCGCGTTATGTACGCAAAAAGAAAGAAGAGAAGAGCGCGGAGGACGAGGCGAAAGACATTGTAGGATTTTTCCAAAGCAACCTGAAGAAATAGAATGGCAACGAAACCGGTAGAAATAGAGATACTGATGCGCGACCGCCTGTCGGGAGGTCTTGACAAGGCAGGGCGCAAGGTGGACGAGCTGAAGGTGAAGACCGGCAGCGCGTCTGTTGAGATGGCACGCCTGGACAGGCAAGCCGAATCCGTCCGCGGCACCGTGTCGAAGATAGCCGGGGCGTTCGCCGTGAAGGAGCTGGTCAGCAACATCGTCAAGGTGCGTGGCGAGTTCCAGCAGCTGGAGGCCTCCTTCAATACCATGCTGGGCAGCGAGGAGAAAGCCGACGCACTGATGCAGCAGCTCATCCGAACGGCCGCCACGACCCCGTTCGACCTCCAAAGCGTTGCGGGCGGTGCGCGCCAGCTGCTTGCCTACGGCGAGAACGTGGAGAACGTCAACGAAGATCTCATCCGCCTGGGCAACATCGCCGCCGGGTTGAACCAGCCACTCAGCGACCTGATTTATCTCTACGGCACCACCATGACGCAGGGCCGCCTTTATACGGCGGACTACAACCAGTTCGTGGGCCGAGGCATCCCCCTCGGACGGGAACTGGCGAACGTACTCGGCGTGGCCGAGGGCAAGGTGCGCGAGATGGTGGAGGCCGGCAAGATCGGCTTCCCCGAAGTGCAGCAGGCCCTTCAGAACCTCACGAACGAGGGCGGCATGTTCTATAACCTCATGGAGGAGCAGAGCAAGACCATCACCGGGCGCATCAGCAACATCGAGGACAGTATCGGCATGATGATGAACGAGATCGGGCGGCAGTCCGAAGGCATCATCGGGAACTCGCTGGACGCGGTCGCCTACCTGGTCGACCATTACGAGCAGGTGGGCCGCGTGCTGCTCGGGCTGGTGGGCACATACGGCGCGTACAAGACCGCCGTCATGGCCGTCACCGCCATGCAGGCTCTCCAGACGGCCGGCGTGGGCGCACTGACCGTGGCAGAGACCCTGCACTACGGCTGGCTGGTCATTGTGGAGAAGGCGCAGAAGTTGCTCAACGCCACGATGCTTGCCAACCCCTACGTGCTGGTGGCTACGCTGGTTGCCGGCGTGGTGGCCGCGATGGTGTCTATGAAGACCGAGACCGAACGCCTGAAGGAAGCCGAGGAGGAATACCAGGCCGCCAAGCAGAAGACCATCGAGGCCGAGGAGGAACACCGCCGCAGGCTGGAGGAACTCTGCGGCGTGGCCGGTGACGAGAGCCTGGCCACCGACACCCGGCGCGAGGCGTTGAACAAGTTGGAACAGAAATACCCGGACATCTTCGCTAAATACGACACCGAGTATGAGAAGCTGAAGAACATCAAGCGCATCAAGGAGGAAATCGCCGAACTGGAAGCTGGACAGTCCATCACGCGGCCGCAGAACGAGCTGGCCAGCGTGAATGCACGCATCACCGCGCTGGAGGCCAAGAAAGCCACCGAACGCTGGGAGGACGCCAACGGTTCCGGGACGAGGATGCGCAAGGTGGGCGGCCTGACCGGTGACGAGGCCACCGAGCTGCAGAACCTGTACAACAAGCGGAAAGCGTTGTCCGAACAGGTGCGCAAGGAACGGGCCAACTCCTACTTCGAGAACCTGACCGGTATCAGCAACGACACGCTGGAGCAGCAGATAAGGCAGCGCGAGAACCTGCTGGCCCGGATGACCACCGAGCAGAAAAAATACGGGAACATCACCTACGGCAATGAGGCGTTGAGAGGCACATTCAGCCGTGACGAGCTCCAGTACCAACTCAACAAGCTGAATGCCGAGAAGAACCGACGAAACCTGAAACGCGACTCCAGCGCGGACTGGGGCGCACAGGCACGCAAGGAATACGAGCAGGCGTTGAAAGCCTACAACGACTACCTGGCCGACACCTCCAACAGCCTGACGCAGGAGGAGTACGAGAAGAAGGCCAAGGAACTGAAGGACGCGCTCAGCCTGGCCAAGAAGGAATACGACCGGTACAAGCCGGACGAGAACAAGGATGCCGAGAGCGAACGCAAGGCCGCCGACAAGGCCGAGCGGGAAGCAGAAAGGCGCAGGCAGGCAAAGGAAGAACTCGGGCGCGAGCTGGTCGAGCTGCAGCACAGCAACGACGAGGCGGAGACCGGGGCTATGGAAGAAGGCCTTGAAAAGAAACTGCGCCAGATAGACGACTACCAGGCCCGCGCCGACGAAATCGCCAAGATGGAAGCCAAGTGGAAGCGGCGGAACCGCGAGGCCGGCCTGGAAACCGGCACTGACGGGCTGACAGACGCGCAGCGCACCGCGCTCGGGGATGCCGGCGACCGCAACGCGGAAGCGAAGCGCAAGGCCGAACAGGCCGCCTACCAGTCCGAGTTCGAGGCCATGCAGGCAGACATCCTGCGCATCGCCGCCTACAACGGGGAGACGGAAAGGCTCCGCGAGGAACACTGGAAGAGCGAGCAGGAAGCCATCGACCGGATGAAGGAAGGCAGCGACAAGCGCCTCCGGCAGATACGCCTGGACTACGAGCGGGAACTGGCCGAGATAGAGGCCCAGGAGAAACGCCTGCGGGAAGCCCAGGGCGGCAGTCTGACCGCCGACCAGCGGAACGGCATCGTGCAGTCCTACGCCGAGGCACACGGGCGCATGGAGCAAGGCGTGCGCGGCGTGGAAAGCACGGAGGTGAGCCGCGGCAAGGAACGCTACGAAGCCCTGCTGGAGCAGTATCGGACGTTCGACCAGCAGCGGCGCGACATCGACGAGAAGTACCGGGAGGATATGGCCGTGTATGAATCCGAGCGCGCCCGGCTGTCCGGCGCGGGCGGCGACACGTCCGAGGTCGAGGCCTCCATCTCGGCGCGGACGGAAAAGTACAAGGAAGAGATAGCCTCCCTGGAAGAGGATATCCTGCGCGCCTCCGACTTCTACACCAAGCTGTTCGGCGACGTGTCGGAAAAAGGCTACAAAGTCCTTTCCGACTTCTACGCCCAGGCTCAGGAGACCCTGTCCGGCGCCAAGGTGGGTAACAGCGGCGTGAGCCTTTCCGTACCGGCCAAGGACGCGGACGGCAAGTTCGTGAAAAAGCAGGTTACCGTCACCGTGGCCGAGTTCGAGCGGATGCAGCGCCGTGTGAAGGAGATACAGAAAGAGCTCGAGAAAGGCAACCCCTTCAAGGCCTTCAAGACCTCCTGGGACGAGCTGATGAAGTCAGTCAAGAACGACGGCGACGTGTCCGGGGCGTTGAAGTCCATGAACGAGAAGGGGAAGGAGCTCACGTCCACGATACGCGGCTGGGGCGATTCCCTGGGCGCGGTGTTCGGCGACCGCTTCTCACAGTCCATCGGTGAGATGATGACTTTCGTTGACGGCATGATGGACATGGGCACCGGCATCGGGCAGATATTCTCCGGCGACATCGTGGGCGGTGTGACCGGCGTGCTGGGCGGCCTGTCCTCCATCGTATCCCTGTTTACCAGTTGGAAGGAGAAGATGGAGGAGATGAAGCGCGAGTGGTACATCGCCGAGATAGAGACCAACCGCGCCATCCGCGAGCGGAGCGAGGAATACGCTGCCAACCAGAGCCAGATCAGCGACATCATCAAGGACGTGGAGCTGCTGAACTGGCTGGTGGAGAAAGGCTATGCCAAGCCGGCCAGCGTGTCCGTATGGGAGGCGCAGTCCGAACAGCTCGCGCAATACCAGAAAGACCTGGCCGCCGAGGCCGCCGCCTACGACGAGCTGTGGGGCAAGCTGCAGGCCAGCGACGCGCATTGGGAATGGGGAAACTCCCTGAACGGCGGCTCCAAGACGCACAGCCTGCGCGGCATGAGCGCGGAGCAGATAGAGCTGTACTACAACCAGAACAAGCTCAGCGACGCGGCCCGCGACTATTACGAGGCATGGGTGGACAGCGGCAAGACGGTCGAGGAACTGAAACAGAACATCGAGGAGTGCTACGCCACGATGCAGGAGATGGTCATGGGCGTGTCGTTCGACAGCTTCCTTTCCAACGCCAGGGACGCGCTCCGCGAGATGCGCGGCGACGTGTCGAAACTCGGCGAGTTCACTGAGGACACCCTGTCGGAAGCCGTCCTCAACGCTTTCATGTACAAAGACCTCGCCAAGGTGCTCGAGCCGCTGTACGACGAACTTTCCGAAGCCTTCATCAACGGGACGGCTGACAAGGACTACCTCGCTGGGTGGCGCAGACGCTTCGAGGACGCCATGACGGCCGCCGGGGAACGGCTGGACGCGATGGCGGACGCGGCCGGTGTCGACCTGGACAGCGAGTCCGGCACGAGCCAGAGCGGCAAGTCCGGCAGTTTCAACGCCATGAGCCAGGAGCAGGGCACGAAACTGGAAGGCATGTTCACTTCCGGCCTGATGCACTGGTCGAGCATGGACGAGAAGATGAGCGACGTAAGCGAGCAGATGGGAGCGGCGGTTGACAGCCTGCGCCGAATTGAGGAAAACACCGGGAACAGTGCAAGGCACCTCGGAGAAATCAAGGAAGATATTAAAAAGATTATCAGGGACGGACTTAAAATGAAGTGACTATGGCAATGGACGCGATACTCGGAGGCAGGGTGTTGGTGAACGGCACGGACATCTGGGAGGCATACGGTGCTTTCCTGGTGGAGAAGAAACGGGGCGACCGTAACAACCTGAAGGCCATCATGGCCCCGGCGAAGACCAAGACCCACGTGGCGGTTGACATCCGGGAGGAGGACGGCGAGAAATACTCGTCCGTGCTGAAGGTGAGGAACCAGGCACGGGATGTGAAACTCTACTTTGCCCTGTACGCCGACACGCGGGATGCCTGGCTGTCGCAGTACAAGGCGTTCATCGCCTTCCTGAAACAGGGCGACGACGGGTGGCTGGACATCCGCTTCCCCGACCTCGACCTGACGCTGCACGTTTTTTATAAGGAAAGCAGCGACTACGACCCCCTGACCTACCTCTGGCAGGCCGGGAAACAGGCCAGCCGGTTCTACGTGACCTTTCGGGAACCGAAGCCGGCCATCTGAATGACATTAAAACACGGTTAGAACGGCATTATGATAACGATATACGGAAGCGACGGTACGGCCAAGACACAGGTGCCCTGCGACGACAACTCGACGCAGGCGAAGGAGCTGCAGGGTGACAACGTGCTCACCCTGTCGTTCACCCTGTACGAGCACGTGGCGCTGGAGGTGAACGACTATGCCGAATTCATGGGCGAGCGGTACTGGCTCATGGAGCGTTACAAGCCGGAGCAGGTGAGCGCGCAGGAGTGGAAGTACGACGTGAAGCTCTACGGCATCGAGAGCCTGCTGAAACGCTTCCTGGTACTGAACGACACGGACGGGGCGGACGAACCCGTGTTCACGCTGACCGCGCCGCCGAGGGGGCACGTGGCCCTCATCGTCAGGAGCATCAACAACGGCATGGACAACACCACCGACTGGAAGGTCGGCACAGTGGAAGGCACGGACAACATCGTCATCGACTACGAGGGCAAGTACTGCGACGAGGCCCTGAAGGAAGTGGCCGAGAAAGCCGGGAACCGGGCCGAATGGTGGTGTGAGGGCCAGACGGTGAACGTGTGCCGCTGCGAGCAGGGGGAGGAAGTGACGCTGGGCTACGGCAAGGGGCTGACAGGCCTGGAGTGCGACATGGCCGACAACGCCAAGTTCTACACCCGGCTGTACCCGATAGGCAGCAGCAAGAACATCGACCCGGAGAAATACGGGCACAGCCGCCTGCAGCTGCCCGGCGGCGTGAAGCACGTGGACGTGAACGTGGAGAAGTACGGCGTATGGCACCATTACGAAGCGGATGCCTTCTCCGACATCTACCCCAAGCGCACCGGCACGGTCAGCTCCGTGCGCAGCGAGGAGGTGACGGACGAGGACGGCAACCCGTTCAAGATATTCTACTTCAAGGACAACAGTCTGGGCTTCGACCCGAACAGCTACGAGATAGGCGGCAAGGTGAAGCGAGTGTCCTTCCAGGAGGGCAGCGAACTGGCCGGCTTGGGCGACGAGGAGGACGGCACCTACTATTTCGAGGCCAATTATAACAGCGACACCCACGAGTTCGAGCTGATAACGACATGGCCGTATGACGACGACACGCAGCTTCCGAACGACACGCTCTGCCCGAAGCCCGGCGACAAGTACATCCTGTGGAACATCCGCATGCCGGACGAATACTATCCGCTGGCCGAGCAGGAGTTCAAGGAAGCGGTGGACAAGTACAACGAAGAGCACGCCATCGACGTGAGCCGTTACAAGGCCCCGACCGACCACGTGTACATCGAGGAGAACGGCATCGACCTGTACGTGGGCCGCCGCGTGCGCCTGGAAAGCGACAAGTATTTCCCGGAAACCGGCTTCCGCACGAGCCGCATCACCAAGGTCACGCGCAAGGTGAACCTGCCCTCGCAGATGGACGTCGAGATATGCGACGCGACGAGCACCGGCGCGATGGAAACCATCAATGACAGCATCACAGACGCGAAGAGCTACGTGAAGACCGCCACGTCGGGGAGCTTCCCCGACCTGATACGCAGCTGGGACAACACCTATCCGACGGACAACAACGTGTTCTCGGCGCGCCGTACATTGAAGGAAGCCCTGAGCAGGCTGCGCGAGGACACGGCGCAGGAAAGAATCCATTTCCTGAAGGGAGCCGACTTCGGAAGCCACAAGGCCGGGGAGAGCGGCGCGGGAGTGGACGGGGACGGCAACGCCGAGTGGCTGACCGCCGTCATCCGGGAACTGCTGCGCTCGGTGCGTTTCGTGGACGGCATGACCGGCGAGGGCTGGCAGTTGTGGATGGACGCGCTGACGGGGCTGAGCAACCTGACCATTGACAAGGTGACCATCCGGCAGACACTGGTTGCCCTGGAACTGCTCATCCAGAAAGTGCGCAGCATCGGCGGCCAGTTCGTAGTCAGCGCGGCCAGCGGCAAGATAAAGACCGTCACGAAGGACGGCGACAACTACAGGATCACCTTCGAGCAGGAAAACGAATTCGTGGCGCACGATCTGATGCGCTGCGCGGAGTTCACCGGCGCATCCCTGCGCGGATATTGGGTGGAAGTGTCCGCCTCGGACGGGGAAGGCGTCACCGTGCCCGTGAGCGAGTTCGGCGGCGTGGAGCCCAAGGAGGGCGACGAGTGCGTGCTGATGGGTAACACCCAGAACCGGCTGCGCCAGAACCTCATCTCCATCGCGGCGACCGAGGATGGACAGCCGAGGGTGGACGTGCTGGACGGCGTGAGCGGCAAGAACTTCGACGGCTGCCTGCGGGTGCGCCTGGGCAACCTGGACGGCATCAGCGACAGCCGGTTCCCGGCTGACAACCAGCCGCACGGCAACGGCCTGTACGGCGACAACGTGTACCTGATGGGCACGTTCGTATTGACCACTGGCGAGGACATCCTGACGCGTTTCGAGATTACGGAGGGCAAGATTGAGGCCGCCGTGGAGGGGCTTCGCAAGGACTTCACGGAGGACAGGAGCTATCTGGACAACGCCTCGTTCGGCGACGGCATGAACAAGTGGGACACCGAAAACGAGGCCACCTTCTTCCTTTTGGGCAACAAATGGATATGGGCGAACGGTGCACCGCTGTCCGACAAGACGAACTATGCCTGCGTGAAGACCGACGACGGGCGCACCACCGTATATATACGCAACAAATACATCCTGCAGAAAAGCGGAAACTTCCGCTTCATCCCCGACTACACCGACGTGAACGACGAGGGGCAGAAGAAGCCGGAGGCCGTGTACCTGAGCTTCTTCTACCGTGTGGCCAAGGCCGGGCGGCTGACCATCCAGTTCGAGGGCCTGGACAAGACCGGGTTCGAGAACTTCAACGAGTTCAGCTACGACGGCGAGCTGGGCGTGACGGACGGCTACCAGGTGTTCAACCACTCCGGGCTGTGGAACGGCACAGGCGACTTCAAGCTGGCGTTCACGGGCGAGATATACCTGTACATGCTGGTGCTGAGCACGGACAGGGCCGAAGCCCTGGCCTACAAGTACAAGACCCTGTTCGAGCAGTCCGAGAAGCTGGTGAAGATAGCCGCGGCGAACTTCGACAAGGACGGGAACGTCATCGAGTCGTCAAGCATCATCACCACGGCGAAGTACAACGAGATGATGTCGCAGTATTTCGACGAAGACGGGCAACTAAAGAACAAGGCTGGCCTGGTAACAACTGCGATGGCCAACAAATTGTACGCTTTTGATGCCGACGGAAGAATAGTGTCCGTAATAGACCAGACCGCTTCCGATATCAGAATATCAGCTGCCAACATATCACTGGAGGGGCTTGTGACAGCGAACGGGAATTTCAAGATATTGGAGGATGGCAGCATAGAAACCAATAACGCCAAATTGAAAGGTTACTTGTACTCAGTATTCAAACCGGTGGAAATTTGCGATGCGACAAATCTGGGAAATAATGAAACGACCGGCAATAATGAATACAAACTGAACACAAACCTTTTCGTCGATGCGACATTCAGTGGGGTGGTGCTGCCGGTATCTGAGGAATATGAAGGTGCGCGTGTCTTGATTATGGATTCCTACTTTATCAAGACAAGAACGATACATTCTCCAACCACAGTCAGGACGGAAAACGGGAGCGCAATCATCAGCGGCTTATTTGCCCAGACACCCACTTCCATGGAGTTCCGTGCGGATGTGCTTACATTGGATGCCGGTGTCGTGGAGCTGATATTGAAGAACGACTATATAAGAGACGAAGCAACCGGCGAAGTTTCAAGTGGAGGTTTAGGATGGGTGCTTGTAAACAATACCTGCCAGAACCTTTATTGGGAATATGCCGGCAAGCGATACGCATACAGGTATAACTTAAGTCCATATTTATTAGAATGAAAATGAAATTGAACTTCAAGCAATTCACTATTCCTACGGGGATAAGCGGCAGGGAAAGCCGGACTGGCGATGCGAGGGAAAGTCTTGCAGACCTGATATATATGAATGTGAACGGCATCCGTGCCCATGCGCTGGCAATGAAGATATACAAGAGCCAGGGTGCTGAAGAATACGACCGTACCGAGGTTTCCCTGATAACAAGAATCGCGGACGAATATTGCACTCCGGCATTTATAGACGGCTTGCGTAAGCAGATAAAGGAAGGAGGCGGTGATGAAAGTGATATACAACCGGCTGATCCCGTTTAAGGGCTACAAATGCGTGAACCTTTTCGGCGTGCTGTTCGTGCGCGAGGGCTGCACGATGACTGCCACGGACTACAACCACGAGGCCATCCACACGACGCAGATGAAGGAACTGCTCTATGTGCCGTTCTACCTGCTGTACGTGCTGGAATGGCTGTGGCATTTGATACGCCTGCGCGATACGAGGGCAGCCTACCGGGCAATCAGTTTCGAGCGTGAGGCATACGCCCATGAGGGCGAGGCGGACTACCTGAAGACAAGAAAGAAGTTTAACCAATATAAAAAGGACTGACTATGGCCATATCACAGGAAGACATACAGCAGGTGCTCAACGCCATCAAGGCTGAGAGCCAGGGCGTGCAGGAGCTGGAAACGGTATCCTCGCTGAACGGGGTGAATTCCCTGCCGGGCGTGAAAGGGAACGAACTGGTAAACGTACCGATGACGCTGCTACAGAAACCCGCCACGGATGCGGCCGCTGCGGCCAATTCCGCCGCGCAGGCCGCCAATACGGCCGCCCAGACAGCCAATGCAGCGGCCAGTACGGCCACGGAAGCCAAGAACGCGGCCAATTCCGCAGCCGCCACCGCCAACGAGGCAGCCGGCAAGGCCCAGCAGGCCGCCACCCAATATGAATCGACGGCCAAGGCTGCCCTGAAGGGGGCGACCGCCCGGTTCAGCCGCATCGTGGAAAGCGGGGCGGTTGATACCGTATCCGGCGCAAACGTGACGGAGGTCGTCTATATAAAAAGCCTGAAGGTGTTTGCTGGCGTATATACGGACGGCAAATACTGCAACAACTGGGCAGGAGGCAACAACGGCCTGCCGGGAGCGGACATGTATCTTGACGATACGCGGTCTGCCATCCTGAAGGACAAGGTCTATATCTGCGGCGACACGCTGTATGCGTGGAGTGACGAGGACGGCGACCTGGTGAAGGCGGGCGGCGGAGGAAGCGGCAACGGCTTTTATAATGTGACGCAGCTCCATCCGCTTGGCTCCGGCTACTACACGAAGGAAACCGCCGTGGCCGCGTTGGCAGATGCCGACATCGCCGACGAGGACAAGCCCGGCATGGTGATCACTTTCGAGGCGTCCGCCGGCAAGTGGCTCGACTACCGCTTCGAGGGAACGGACGTGTCGTCCTTCCTGACGGCTTCGGCGTGGAACCGGTACGGCGGCGGTGATGCCATCAAGAAAATCCGGGTGACGAAAGGCACAACCACGGAAGACCTTGCCCCCGACGGGCAGGGTGTGGCGAACCTGGACATCCCGGTGGTGGAGGTAGACCAGTCGGTGAACGAGAACTCGACGAACCCGGTCAGCGGCAAGGGCGTGGCGGCCAAGATAAACGAGAAGGCCTCCACCTACGGCACCGCCCTGCAGCTCAATGAAATCGGCGAGGGCACGGACAAGGCCTATTCTCTCTCCCTGCTGAACGAGGCCGGGGAGGTCATCAGCACGAGCGACATGTTCACGGGCGGCGGTGGCGGCATGGTGGCCACGACGAAGGTCGTGCTGACGCGCGTCACCCCGAACAAGACCGTCAAGGCCGGCGACGAGGTGAAGCTGACCTACACCTACGACCAGACGGACACCGCGACCGGAGAGAGCACCGGCAATCCCGGACGGGCCACCGTCACCGTGACCCAGGGCGCGAATACCAGCACGCTGACGCAGACCATATCCGCAGGCAGCACGAACACGGTGGACGTGACGAAGTATATGGGTGTGGGCACCAATACCGTGAGGGTGCGTGTGGAGGTCGGCGAAGGCGCGGAGATGCAGGTGGCCCAGGTGACATGGAGCATCAACGTGGTGCAGCTGACCCTGAGCAGCTCTTTCAACATCGCCACGGCCATAACGAGAGGACAGACCGTCAGTATTCCCTACGCCCTGAGCGGTGCCGGCACGAAGACCCTGCGCTGCTATGTGGACGGCACGGACACCGAGGACAGGAGCATCACCAGCTCGACGGCCAACGGGTCTTTCAGCATAGCGACGACCAACCTGGCTCATGGCACGCACACGGTGCAGCTCGTGGTGGAGCTGGAGCTGACGGACGGCAGCACCATCAAGTCAAACAGCATCCTCTTCGCCGTGGGCGTCAGGGAAGCCGGGAACAACACCCCGTTGGTGTCCGCAAGGTTCGACTATTCCGACGGCACCGTCATAGAAAAAGGCGTCACCCCCTACATCCCGACAAGGCAGTACGACAGCTACACCCTGCAATACGCGGCCTACAACCCGGAGGAAACCCCGACACGGGCGGACGTGTATGTAGGGAGCACGCTGGCCTCGTCCGCCTCCGTGCCGTTCACGGCGCAGAGCCTGACGCTGCGCGCCTCCAACTATGGCGAGGAGCAGTGCCGGATTGTGGTGGGTGACACGACATACAACTACCGGCTCATATCGGAAAAGAGCGACCTGAACATCAGTGAGCCGACGGACGGCATGACGCTGAAACTGTCTGCCCAAGGGCGGAGCAACAACGACGTGAACAGGGAGGAATGGAGCTATAACGGCATCCAGACCGTGTTCGAGGGCTTCAAGTGGGGCGGCGACGGCTGGATGGCTGGCGCCTTGCGCCTGACCGACACGGCAAGGGCCACGGTACGTCACCGTCCGCTGGCGCAACCCGAGCAGAACGTGACTAACGCGATGGCCTTCATCGTAAAGTACAAGGTTAGCGAGGTTGTGGACGAAGATGCGGAGGTGATACGCTGTATGGATGCGGACGGCACCGGCTTCGTAATCACCACGCAGGAAGCGCGCATGGTGACGAGGGGCAAGAGCGAACTGTCAATGAAGATGGCGGCCGGGGAAGTGTACGAGGTGGCCTTCGTGAGCTTCCCCAAGAGCACTGACGGCTCGTCCGACTACGAGAAGCTGAACACGGAGATGGTGTACCTGTACATCAACGGCATCATGTCCGGAAGCGTACAGAGGGCGACGAGCGACAGCGTGTACCAGGCCACGCCTTCGTACATCGGGCTTGGCGCGGACGGCGCGACCACCGACGTGTACCTCATGCGTGCCTACGACACGTACCTGAGCGACTCGCAGGTGCTTGAGACCTACATGATAGACCAGGACAGCTCGGACGGCATGATGGCCTTGTACGACAGCAACGACGTGATCGACGACAGCGGCAACGTAACAGTCGACAGCGTGCCGGACGGCATGAGGTACATCATCATCACCGGACGGCAGGACAACGGCGTGCCCACGGTGCTGCAGGCGGCGGTGAACAACGACAAGGACCCGAAGTACGACGTGGACGAGATGCTGTGCGTGGTGAAGGGCAGCCAGGCGTTGAACTTCCGCTGCGTGGGCGGCTGCATCCGCCTGCAGGGCACAAGCTCGCTTGCCTATCCGATAAAGAACTACCGCATCTACTTCAAGAACGCCTCGAAGGTGGCCGGCGACCTGTACCTCGGCTGTGACGAGCAGGGCGTGGGCGGCGAGCTGCAGGAAGAGGCGAAATACTCCTTCCGCCCGGCAAGCGGCAGCCGGAAACAGGCCGCGCCGGTGGACTGCTTCTGCCTGAAGGCCGACTTCGCGGAAAGCTCATCATCGCACAACACGGGTATGGCCAAGCTGGTGCAGAACATATTGACACAGGCAGGGGAACTCACCCCGGCGCAGAAACACTGCGACAGCAGCTACCCGTATGACGTCCGCACGACGGTTGACGGCGAGCCGTGCTATCTGTTTTACCGTGGCAGCATTGACGAGACACCGCAGTTCCTTGGGAAGTTCAACTTCAACAACGACAAGAGCACGGAGGCCGTGTTCGGCTTCCTGGACATACCGGGCTACCACGACCAGGAATGGGTGACGGAGAAGTTCGGCGGACAGAACCCGACGGAATGCTGGGAATTCCTGAACAACGACTATCCGATGGGCATGTTCCTTGACGACGACTTCACGACGAAGGGGGATGACGGCACACCTAATTGGATGAAAGTGTTTGAGGCACGCTTCCCTGATGATGACGACATCAATGCCCAGTATGAGGCCGGCACGAAAATTCCAACCAATCTGCAAAGGGTTGTATCGTGGGTAAAGTCCACCCAAAACGATGGAGCGAAATTCAAAGCCGAACTGGCCGACTATTTTGATGTGGATTACCTTTGCGACTACTATATGTTTACGGACATTATGGGATGTGTTGACCAACGTGTGAAGAACATGATGATGGCGTTTTGGTATGACCCGGACAAGGACAAGACGCTTGCCTACATGATATTTTACGATTGCGATACAATCCTTGGTGTACGTAATGACGGACGTCTGAAGTATAATTGGGATGTGGACGAAAATACCACGGACCCCGAACTTAGTACGGACGAAAAGACCGTATATGCCTATGCAGGGCATGACAGTGTGCTGTGGAAGAACTTACGTGAGCAATTTCCTGATAAACTGGAAGCGGCATACAAGCGCATAAGGGAACGGATGTCGAACTCTACAATCTTCAATATGTTCGACACGGAGCAGTCGGCCAAGTTCTGCGAGCGCATATACAACTTGGATGCCCAGAACAAATATGTAGAGCCTAAGACGCTGGGCGTGGAAGTAAACCAAGACGGAAGTGTCACCAATGTGAAATATTCCTATCTGGAGGCCATGCAGGGAAACCGTAAGGCGCACCGCCATTGGTGGGTGACAAACAGAATGGGGCTTTTTGATGCACGGTACAGTGCTGGGCAATACACGGCCACGGACATCAGCTTCAAGGGTAACAGCGCGGCAGGAGCGACTGTGAGGGCAACCCCTGCGCGTGACTTCTATTTTGAGTTCAGGCGTGAGGGCGATACGATGACCCACGATGCAGTCGCAAAAAACACTGAATGGAGCTACACCTACGGACAAATGGCGAACATCGGTACAATCTTCCATCTATACGGTGGCGAATGGATGAAGAAATTGGACTTGGGTGACTGGGGAGGTTTCACTGACATGTCGTTGCCTAATCTGCCAGTATTGGAGGAACTTGTCCTTGGCAACAGCTCAAAGACCTATGCTCTGACCGAACTTGTATTGGGAACAAAGTTGCCAATGTTGCGGAAATTGGACGTGGTGAATTATACAAATTTGCCGAGCTTAGACCTTTCGGGCTGTAACCGTTTGGAAGAAGTGAACGCGTCGGGCTGTACGGCATTGAGCACAATCACCTTTGCCGAGGGAGCTGCGGTGAACAGGCTGCACCTTCCAGCGAACTTCCAGACGCTTATGTTGCGCTCGATGCAGTATATAAAGTGGAGTGCGATAACTTTTGACAACAAGCGGAACCTGACCGGCATTTGGATAGAGAACTGCGCCCTCATAGACGGGCTGTCTGTGTTCAAGGAACTATTCTCCCTTGGCGCCAGGCTGAAATATGTCCGCATCACCGGGCTGGAACTGGAAGGCGACGGCAGCGACCTGAAGGAGTGGTACGACGCCGGTCTGGGCGGCTTTGATGCGAGCGGCAACACCACGAACACGCGGTGCAAGCTGGTGGGCACGTACCGGCTGACCAAGTATCTGGACGAGTCGGAGTACCAGAAATACGTGGAACGATTCGACGAGTTGAACATACGGCAGCCGCAGTACACGATGATAGAGTTCGACGACACGGTGAGCGACGACGCCAACATCAGCAATCCCGACAACGAGACCGGTTACAAGTACGGCAACCAGTATGTCCCGAGCGCGCATGTAGCGGCCATATTGCGGCAGCGGCACCGGGTACTCGGCAAGCAGGCCGTAAAGGGAACCATGACAATCGCGCAACTTGACGATGCCGACAGCAACAAGTACGCCGACGGCACGGCGGCGAAGCTGGACGGTACGGAAGGTGACATATTCGTGTATGAGCCGCATTACTGGTACAAGGGCGTGAACGACTACCTGAACAACAAGAAATACGGCTGTTACAGCTCGCAGGACGGGATGCCGGACAGGCCGGAGTGCACGGTGCTGGACCACGACTGGCTGCTGGAACACCGTTTGGTGAAGTCCGGCACGAAGATATTGACGGGTGGCACGGATGTGGACGAATCGTATTCGGTGGACGGGAATTACGAAGCCATAACGGTTGACGTGTCAGGTTACAGGCGTGTGAGGTTCCCGTCAGTATTGGGCAGCAGCCTTGTGGGTGCGGTGTTCGCCGACGACGGCGGCCGGATAGTCAAGAGCGTGATAGTGGAGACGCTGAACGCCCGTTTTGTGGACGGTATGTACTTGATATGCGACATACCGGAAGGTGCGACGAAGCTGCATTTCTCCGTCAGGACGAGTTCCGACTTCGACTGCGTGGTGCTGAGCAACAGCGACAAGATAGAGGACATGGAGCCGGACTGGGTGGAGCACGAGGCGTGCCTGTGCGGGGCGTTGCAGGCCGTGGCGAAGGGGACGAAGTTGTACAGCGCCGTGACCGGGGAAACGAGCGTCGCGAACCTGACGCAGCCGGACATGGTCCGCTATGCAAACCAAAGGGGCTTGCAGCTGGTTGATTGGGAGATGCATAAGGACGTGGCCAACTTGTTCTACGCGAAGTACGGCCGCCGTGATGCGCAGGACCAGTGCGGATACGGGCAGAACACGAACGCGCGCATAATGGGCACGACGGCGATGCTTGGCATGGCGGACACTGTGAACCCGGAGCACAAGACGGAGTGGTGCTGGTATAAGGTACAGGATGAGTATGGCGGCGACAAGTACGTGCAGATAGCTTCGAGCAACTGTTTGGGTTATGAGAACTGGTTTGGCAACAAGGCGGAGTGGATGGACAAGGTGAGCCTTCCGAACAGCCCGTCAAGCGAGCAGTACAAGCTGTATATAGAAATGCCTGACGGCACGACGCGGAAGGTGAAAAGCACGACGACGAGCGGCTATATGACTGCCGTCGTCCACCAGAAGTGGATGGACATAGTAAGCGCTGCCGGTGCTGGAAGCTCCACTACATACTATTGCGACGAGTTCGTTCCGAGCGGTTCCACGGGCCGTGTGGTCTATCGGTCGAACAACAACGCGAATGCGAACGCCGGTGTCGGTCGTGCGAATTGCGGTAACGATTCGTCGAATACGAACGCGAACATCGGTTCTCGTCTCGGTAACAGTCCAAGGGAACTCCAGTCGGCGTACAGGGCCGGGCACGCGTGCCCAATCCGGTGCCGAGGGGGATGAGCCTCGCCAGCAGCGGCCTATGGCCGGAAAGGCGGAACATCAAGTGTCGGGCGATAGGGTTTGGTAGGCCGTATAAACGGCTCGAAGAAGCCTGGCCCGGAGGATTGAAGGCATTAACAGTAAAGCGACAGCAATGCACAGGGAAGGACATCTGATGGAAGAGATAACGGCATATCCGAACATGGAGGAGTCGTTCAGGGCGGTAGTCCGCGGCAGCCGCCGCAAGGGCAGCCGTACCGGCCGTGCGCTTCTTGCCCACAAGGAAGAAGTCATCGCCGAACTGTCGGCACGCCTGGCCGACGGGAGCTACACCATCAGCAACTACCACGAGATGGAAGTGATGGAGGCCGGCAAACTGCGGCGCATCCAGGTGCTTCCCATGAAGGACAGGATAGCCATCCATGCTGTCATGAACGTGGTGGACGAACACCTGCGGCGCAGGTTCATACGCACGACGGCAGCCTCGATAAAGGGACGCGGCATGCACGACCTGCTGGGCTGCATACGGAGGGACATGGAGGCCGACCCTGAAGGCACCGCCTACTGTTACAAGCTGGATGTCCGCAAGTATTATGAGAGTGTCAGCCAGGACAGGCTGATGGAATGTGTAAGGCGTGTTTTCAAGGACAGGACGCTCCTTGTGCTGCTGGAGCGGTTCGTGCGCATGATGCCTTCCGGCATCAGCATCGGGCTGCGCAGCTCGCAGGGGCTCGGCAACCTGTTCCTGTCGGACAACCTTGACCATCATGTGAAAGACAAGTGCGGCGTGCCGTATTATTACAGGTACTGTGACGACATCGTCGTGCTCGGTAAAGCGAAATCGGAATTGTGGAAAGTCCGTGACATCATCCACGGGAGGCTGTCGCTTGCCGGGCTTGAAGTCAAGCCCAACGAGCGCATCTTCCCCGTGAGCGAAGGCATAGATTTCCTGGGATACGTCATCAGGCCGGGCTACACCCTGCTCAGGAAGCGCGTAAAACAGAACTTTGCCCGGAAGATGCACGGCATCCAGAGCAAGCGAAGGAAACGTGAGTTGGTGGCCAGTTTCTACGGCATGGCCAAACACGCGGACAGTATAAGGTTGTTTAACAAATTAACAGGCAAAGAAATGAGAGACTTCAAGAGTTTGAACGTGTCTTACAAGCCGGAGGACGGCAAGAAGCGTTTCCCGGGCACGGTAGTGAGCATCCGCGAGCTGGTGAACCTCCCCATCGTGGTGAAGGACTTTGAGACCGGCATCAAGACGGAACAGGGTGAGGACAGGTGCATCGTCGCCATCGAGCTGAACGGTGAGCCGCGCAAGTTCTTCACCAACAGCGAGGAGATGAAGAACATCCTCGCGCAGATAAGGGAAATCCCCGACGGTTTTCCGTTCGAGACGACCATCAGGACGGAGAGCTTCGGGAAAGGTCGGACAAAGTATGTATTCAGTTAGGCAATGAAGCGAGTGGAAGGAAGTGCCGGTGTGGCGTTGCTGGAATGCACGAACCCGGTGAAAGGGAAATGGCGCGTCCGCTGGGACGTGGAAACAAAGGAGGACGGCTCGGCTTCCTATATGGAGGAAGAGCTTAGCCACAGGCCGGACGCGGAGGAAATACGGTCGCTGGTGTCGCAATGGTACAACGCGAACACGGACGCCCGCATCCTGTCAGGCTTCGAGTACGACGGGCAGCCCGTATGGCTGTCAAGCGAAAACCAGTTCAACTACAAGGCGGCCTACGACCTTGCCGTACAGACGGACGGCCAAAACCTGCCCGTGACCTTCAAGCTGGGCACGGACGATGCGCCGTATTACCGAACATTCGACACGGTGGCAGACCTTCAGGACTTCTACGTGAAGGCAATGAAGCACATACAGAATGCCCTGTCGGAAGGATGGATGAAGAAGGGTGCGCTGGACTTGGCTTTGTATGAAGCCGGGTAGTTCCGGATGAATCCCCACGGGGGAGGGATATAAAAAAGCCCCCGGCCTGTTGATATAAGTAACGCCAATCACTTAATAAACAACGCAAGCGAACTCGCACGACCGGGGGCATGTACCCTCGTCGCGAGTTCGCTTTTTTCGTTGTAATAAGTGATTGGCATTGCAAAAGTAATAAAATGATTGGACATGACACTATTTGAAGCACTTAAATTTAACAGAGAACCGCTGGAGATGCTCATAAAGCTGGGCATAAAGCAGGACGATGTTCGCTATATAGACCTTTATTCGGAGTTTGAGGCGATGAAGAGCAGGGGTGAGAAAACAACTTATGCCGTGCTGTACCTGGCCAACAAGTATTCTGTATGCGAGCGCAAGGTCTATGACCTGATTAAACGTTTCGGAAAACGCTGTACGTTTGGTGCAGTGTGATTTATCTCCATTCTTCTTTTGTCCTGTCCGGTGTGGCTACCTTTGTGCAGACTTAAAATGATGGCACATGAACAAGTATTACCAAATGCTGGGCAAGATACTCAAAGAAGGTAAAGTCCAGACAAACAAAAAAAGGCTGCATCAGGTACCTGCTGAACGAAAGGATGACGCTTATGCCGGCTGACCTGCTCGATATATTCGAGAGTCATGGTATTGCACGCAAGAAGCTGAAGACAGAACTCGGTCTGTTCATGCAGGGTGAACGTGATGTAGAAAGATACCGGGAAGCGGGCATAACATGGTGGGATTATTGTGGCCAGACGCTTGTCAACAGTTACCCGACCTATTTTGAGAAGCTGCCGCCACTCATCGCCCAAATCAATGAGGAAAAGCGCAACAGCAAGAACTATGTCTTGTTCCTCGGTGCAACAGGGGTGGAAACCAACCAGGCACCATGCCTTAGCCTTGTACAGTTTCAGATAGACGAAGGTGAACTGGTGGTGTCGGCCTACCAGAGAAGCAGCGATGCGAACCTCGGGCTGCCGTCGGACATTTACCACCTTTATTTGATGTCGAGGCAGATAGACCTGCCTTTGAAGTCTATAACGCTCGACCTTGGGAACGTGCATATATACGAAAACAATATATCCCGGACAAAAGATTTGCTGGCCGGGGTGGAAAACATAAAATTCGAGTTGAATGTATGAGAAAAATGTATTTGTCAGCTCCGCTGCCGTTTGTGGGACAGAAGCGGATGTTCGCAAGGGAATTTATCAAGGTGTTGGAACAGTTTAACGACAAGACCGTGTTTGTGGATTTATTCGGTGGAAGCGGCTTACTGTCTCACATAACCAAATGCCAAAGGCCGGATGCGACGGTCGTGTATAATGATTTTGATGGTTACAGGGAAAGGTTGCAGGCCATACCCCAGACAAACATCCTGCTGGCGGACTTCAGGAGGTTGGCCGCAGGTGTACCGAAGGATAAGCCAATCAGAGGTGCGGTGCGTGAACGTATATTGGAACGCATCGCAATGGCGGAAAGGGAATGGGGGTACGTGGACTACATTACCGTATCTTCCGCGTTGATGTTCTCGATGAAGTACGCCACGAGCCTTGAAGCCATGCGCAAGGAGACGCTTTACAACAACATACGCAAGACGGATTATCCGCCTTGCCCTGATTATTTGGATGGCTTAACGATAACGTCCTGTGACTACAAGGAACTTTATGAGAAGTACAAGGACGTTCCCGGCGTCGTGTTCTTTGTTGACCCTCCCTATTTGTCAACGGAAGTCGGCACGTACAAAATGTATTGGCGTCTTTCAGACTATTTGGATGTGTTGAACGTGTTAAGGGATAAGCCATTTGTGTACTTCACGTCAAACAAGTCATCGATAATCGAACTGTGTGAATGGCTTGGTGAAAACAAGACGCTCGGCAACCCTTTCAAAAATTGTGGAAAAGTGGAGTTCAACGCACACATGAATTACTCCGCGAAATACACGGACATAATGCTGTACAAGAAGCAAGATGAAAAGCCTTTTAATAAGGCAGCTTGAATATCATTTGAATGCTATTATATTGCCTGTTGAATTGTGCTTGACAAAGCCCAAGCCCGAAATAGAGTGATTTTGGCTCTTATTTCGGGCTTTGTTGTTCGTGTTGCGTGCAAGTCCTTTTTTGGACGTTTCGTTTTGAATGAACTCTCGAAAAATGGACGCTTCGTTTCGAATTCGGCGAAAATTTGGATTTGCGGATTATACACGTACCCTTCCGTCTTCCGACAAGATGGTCACTTTTACTTCGTGCGACTGGCCGTCCATGAATTCGGACACATTCGTAAAGCGGATGATATAGGAATTTTGCATGGCACCTGTCACGGGAAGGCTGTTTAGTGTTACGCCAGAAAAAGTCGGAGACACTTCCATAACAGTTCCTCCCGTATATTCAGATAAAAGCCAAGGTGCCTCTCCGATACTATAATTGAGGCTACTTGATGAACCGCTGAATACCGTATGAATAGTTCCTTTATTCGTATTCCAATTCATGGCATCAGCCACATAAGACACAGATATTTCGTCATCACCTCCCGGATAATTGGCATCATCTGTAAAGTTAACATATACACGGTTCGCTCCCAATCGGAAAGAAAAATGTTCGTCTGCGAATCTTAGAGCCTGAACACCGCATTCTCCCCCTGCACGAGAATAAGAGTTTTCAGCGACCGTATACAGCTCCGAAGCATCATCACCGGCATAACCTTTTGTCCGACTTGTATTGGTAACGGAACGATTATTTAGAAAGTTATTCAACTCCATGTAATCTGTTATATTCAATGCGCCAGTCACACCATAACCATTTACCAAAGAACCATACTGGCGACCGACATTTCCTCCATAACCGACGCAGCCAAACTTGACATCAATATCAGAAGCACTTAATTCTCCTGCCCATGTTACAATATCACGCGCTATCCCATCCGCTTCATCTCCCATGCTCCCAGAATTATCTACAAGAAACACGACATCGACCATAATGGCATTTTCTCCTTGGTTGTCCGAGTTGTTGTATACAGCTATGCCTTTGGGCTTGCCGTCTACAGACACCCACACGTTTTGTTGGTTCACACCGTTGCCGCCTGTTCCAACGAGTTTCAGCCATTCATAGGAGTCCGGATCCTGTATTCCGGTCATATCCAAACGGACAATGGCGTCATTGCCGCTGTTCTCTACGGTGTAGTTCACGTTAGGAATATAAGTCGTGGAAGTCCCTATCTCCGGATTCGGATCGGCATCATCATCGCTAGGAATGCCGTGGGCAGGCTTTCCTTCTTCCAATACAATCGTCTCGTCTCCGCTACCTAAACAAGCAGAGAGCGAAACCACAAACGTCATGACCGGAATATACCACAGTCCTCTAAATTTGTTCCTTTTCATATCGCAATTTATTTAAAAAGTTTTATTTTAAGATTTCAAATTCCACACGACGGTTCATCGTACGCCCTTCTTCCGTATCATTGGTCGTCAGCGGTTTGGACATACCGTAATAACTATAAGACAGTTTGTCTTTGTCCACCCCGCGCCCTATTAGATAATCTACCACGGCCTGAGCACGCTTGTGGGATAGTTTCATATTGAATTCCTCCGTTCCTACATTATCCGTATGTCCCTTCACTTCTATCCGTGCGTGCGTCCTCACCAACGTGTTGGCCAGCCTGTTCAGGTAAGCATAAGACTCTGTTTTTATCGTACTTTTCCCGAAGTCGAAATTAATGGCATCGATGGCACAGATGGTCTTACCTGCGACAGGTTCTCCTTTCTGCATCATATCGTTGATTTCCTCCAATGTATAACAGGGCTTTTCTTTTACAACAGGTATGGGTGTAGGACGCTGTACAATGACCGGAGTCGGAGGGGCGGGAACGGCCTTTTTCTTGAACACGCTAAAAGGAATCCCCAAGGTAGCCTTCACTTCGAATCCGGAGAAATTCCGGTTGCCTTCCAATTCATAAGACGGTAGAGACCAGTTGGTATTCACTTCAGCCTTGCCGTCTTTTTTTTTTCCTCCATAAGTGTCGGTAAAGCCCAGTTCATAGCTGGCATCCACTCCGAAGAAGAAGGTATTTCCCCATGCCTTGAATTGGTATTTCGCACCTATACCTACCATTCCGGCAAAGTACATACTCGCCATATTGGCCTTGGACAGGTCTAATCCGTAGCCCACATATTCCCCGTTGGCAAAGTCCTCTTGCATCCGAATCGTTCCTCTTGTCGCAAAACCTATTACAGGTGCAATATATACGTATGGACGGATACGCGATTCGGCTTTCATAAAGCTATAAACCAACGGAACCCGAATATCCACGAACCGCGACTTCAAAGCGTAATGGATACCGTCGATGTTTTCGTCGTACATATCCTTACCGATATCGACGATCCTGCCGCCACGGCGGAGGAGGGATAATTCCGGACGCACGGAGAAATGCCGTTCCTTGCCAAAATCGTACTGTGCAAAAACTGTAAAAACACCGCTATTCAGGTTCTTGTGGTCAGAAAACAACTCTTCATCCAAGTCTGAATACCGCATGGTATTGCTGTGGAATCCTACTCCCACACCAAAGAACCATTGCCCTCCTTCACGGGAAGGACTTATTTGAGTGGTGAATTGGGCTTGAATGGACAAGCCGAAAGACAAAGCCAAAGTTGAAAATAGTACTCTCTTCATCATACAAAATATTATTAATGTTCATTTACTCTGTATCTTAGCCATCGCTCTCTTAGGAAGAGAGCGACTGGAGGAAGTAAATCCTTGTAAATGAAGAAGAAAGAAAGAAGAAGGAGAAGAACTCTCAATTTTTTAGAGGAAAATAGAACAAAAAGTTAAGGTCTAATTTGCATCTTCTTGCTTTTTTTATTTATTTTGCCTTTTGTTGGTCGCTCTCTTCCTAAGAGAGCAATTTATATCCAACTGTTACTGATTTACAAGAGAATTGTTCTTATCGAATAGTGAACAATAATATCCAACCTTATAAAAGGCAAAGAAATACAAGTTTGGATGCTTGCTATACAAGTTTCGTCGTATCATCGGTCTGCACAGACGATACAAGAGGGATACAAAAAGGACGAGGTGTAATCGTTGAAGAGTGCCATACAAACGGTGCACCCCCGAACTTCTTTCCAGTTTGTCACGGTGGACATATAATGTCCTCAAGGACTCTTCTGTTTTTCGTAGTACATTCCTATTGGTGTCTAATCCGCAATTCATTAAAGGGTTGTCTATATGCAGAATTTTGATGCCTTCTTTTTTTAATACCAATCCGAATAAAGTGTCTTCGTGCCCATAGTGCGTGATGGTTTCATCAAAAGGGTGTTTGAGGAATGTTTCGCGGAGAATCATGAAATTAAACGTTCGGAATACTTTATAAGGGTGCAAAGCTCGTTTTTCTGCCGTGAAGTGAGGTTCGGCATGTTTTTCGTAGGAATATGCCAAAGAAACCTTCGGTGACGGAAGCTGTTCCGGATGCACCAAGCCTCCGTAAACGACTTCAGCCGCGTTACGTACTGCCATGTACCGAGACAGAAACTCGTTACTGACTACCGACGCATCGCAATCCATAAAAATAAGGTAGTCATATCGGGCGAGGCGCCCCAAGATATTGCGGATACGCGAACGGCCCACGTTCTCTTGCAATTCTATATATTTGCAGTTGGGAATACCGTTGATTTTACGGTTTTCACGCTTAAAGGCATCTTCCGAAGCATCGTCGGCCACCAATATCTCGTAGGGGCATTCCAGTCTTTCAGCTTGTTGTTGCAGGTCGGTCACCAATTTAACGCACACGTAGTTATACGTCGGAATCAAAATGGAAAGCATATTCTGTTTTATGGTATTCGGTCTTCAAAACTTTATGAGGTTCACGGGTTTCTTTGGCATTGTATGATGAGTACATGGTTCGTCTTGTCATCTATCCGGAAACGGTTGTCGCTCCGTTCGTTGACCAACCAAGCGATGCGCTCTCCGCTGCATACGACTAACTGCCTTTCTTTTTCGAACAGATTTTTCTGGCAGTTTGTCAGATAGTCGCTTACCAATTTCTGCCCCGTCATACCGAAAGGGACAAAACGGTCTCCTTCTTGCGCGAACCTCACCGTTATGGGATATTCTATTTTGTCCAGGTCCATGCACACCGTATCTTTGCTTCGAGGTATCGTAAAATGCCGGTCATAATGCACCCTACGGATGAGGAACGTAAGGTCTTGTGTTACTTTCACACATCCTTCCAATGGAAGGACATGGCACAAACACTTATATTGTTCGTCTTTACGGCTAAGCACAAGCGTTTTTCTGTCTCGAAGCAATCGCCATTCATGGCTTTCATAAACTTTTCCGGAACCGCCATCCAAGTGGTCGAAAACCTCTTCCGTCTGTACGCTGTTGAAACCGTATGAGGACAACAGTTCAAAGAGTACGGTACGCGCAGCAGGAATAGTCTTCAAGGTTTGTATGTCGATACGGTTGTTCCGGCATATACGCGCCTTCAAATCCTCTATGGCTATATTATATAAGGTATAGGCATCTTCCAGATGACGTATCGTGTCTTGTAAGGTGTCGAGGATAGACGGGTTCACGGTTTTCAGTATCGGCAAGAACTCCAGACGGATTTTGTTACGGACGGCTTCCGTTTCCAGATTCGTGCTGTCCGTGACGTAAGACTGCCCTTCTCCGGCCAGATACCGCTCGATTTCCTCACGGCTCGTGTCCAGCATCGGGCGTATGACATAGCCGTTGCGGTAGCGCATGCCCGTCAAGCCTTTCAGTCCCGTGCCGCGGACCAGATGCAACAACAGTGTTTCCACGTTGTCGTCGCGGTGGTGTGCCACAGCAATTTTGTCAAACCGCCAATCCGTACGTAACTCTTCAAAATATCCGTAACGCAATTCACGGGCAGCCATTTCTATGCTGATGCCTTTTTCACGGGCGTATGCCATCGTATCGAAATCTTTCGTATGCAAACGTATGGACCGTGAACGGCATAAATCGCGTACAAATTTCTCATCGCGGTCAGACTCCTTCCCACGCAGATGAAAATTACAGTGTGCGGCCTCGCAATGGAAACCGGCCTGTAGCAGCACCAAAAGCAAAGCCACGGAATCGGCTCCTCCGCTCAAGGCTACAAGTATCTTGTCATCCGGTTCCACCAATTGGTGCTCCCGGATACATAGCATAACGCCGTCATAAAATTTTCCTTCCTTCTCCATATCCCCTTGTCTAAAACAAACAAATCCATTGCAGGAGTATGCAAAGATAACAAATAAGCCTCAAAAAAATAGTGGTGAAAGCATTTTATTCGGTTGCTCCCAATCCTCTTTTTCATAATATAAGGTAAAAAGACGGAATTTATCCCCCACGGTTCATCCTGTTATCCGTTTTTGCATTATTTTTGTTCGGTACATTTTTATATGTTTTGATTTATGTGGCATGAATACATAGCTTACCTCATTATCGTAGTGGCTTTCTGTTGGTTCGGAAGGCGTATCTACCGGTTCATACGTCATCCGGAAGACACGTCCTCATGTGCAAGTTGTACGGCAGACTGTAAATTGAGGGGCTTAAAACGCCCTACAAGAAAAGAAAAACAGAGAAACTGCACCAAAAAGGAGGAAAATGCGCATAAATAATTGCGGTTTTCAAAAAAAGTTGTACCTTTGCAACGCAAAACGGAAATGGTTCCCTGACCGAGTGGTTAGGTAGCGGTCTGCAAAACCGTCCACAGCAGTTCGAATCTGCTGGGAACCTCTTCCGAGGTGCGAAAATGTTGGTTCCCTGACCGAGTGGTTAGGTAGCGGTCTGCAAAACCGTCCACAGCAGTTCGAATCTGCTGGGAACCTCCTGAAAAGAAAGCCGTTTCCATCTGAAACGGCTTTTTTATATCCTCTACTCCAAATTCAGGCTCTTTTCATTGGGATTGTACTTCCCGTCAGCTACCGATTGCGATTTGGCTTCCCGTCGGTATTCATTAGGTGTCATACCGGTAATCTTCTTGAAAACCCGGTTGAAATAAGAGAAGTCCTCGAAACCGACCAAATAAGATGTTTGTTTCACCGGAAGGTCGTTCGTGATAAGCAATAACTGAGCCTTTTCTATTTTGCGTTGGATGATGAAATTGGCAGGCGTTGTCCCCGTTTCCTTTTTGAAGATACGGATAAAGTAATTTTTAGATACACATAATGTTTCCGCAACTTTGTCGATGCAGAGTTCGTCTGAAATGTGATTGCGGATGTAGGTGATGGCTTTTTTTACACGGTCGTCCGTCACTGTGGATTTGAGATGAGCCGTCTTAAAAAAGGGAGCGAGTAATTGATAGATGATACCGCGTGATATCATTTTGTTGTAAAGTGGCCGTTGTTTGTTCTTCAATAAATTGGATGCCAGCGTAGAGCTGTTATCATAGGTGGAGGGATCCGATTTACTTAGCTTCATAGTCGGGTTCAAAGAATACAACTCCTGAAAAATAGAAAGTTCAAGAGTGTCACCTTGAATTTCCTCCGGTAGGACCCAATCTTCCAGGAACAAGTATTTGGCTTGAGGGTCTTCATATATATGGGCATAATAGTGGGTAAAAGATGAAGTACACTCATAGCTGTGCGATGTAAATGCAGGGATAAAATACATGTATCCTTTGCGAAGCGACACGGTATGGTCGGGTAATATAATTTTGGCTGAACCTTCTATGACATAATAAAGGCGTGCGAAAGGGCTACTTACGTTTTTCCAGTTCCAGTCAGCGTTGTGCTGAGCCAGTCCTATGTTGAGGACAAAAGGGTGAAAAGTGTCTATGTTAAATTCCATGGCGTATAAATTTACGCTCAAAATTGGCAATAATATTCATTACTTGATACTCTTTTTAGTTAATTTAGCATAAAATATTTCTGCTTTATATACTTTAGTCGATATTGTTCTTATTAAAGGCTATAAAGTCCAATAAAAGTAAAATGTTATCTCCTACTTTTGCACAAGCTATTTACAGGCTAAATAGCGAAGTAAAAGAATAGAAACCGATAAAAACAATGATGTGATGAAATATTCATATTTAGGAAAAACGGGAATGAAAGTGCCCGTATTGAGTTTTGGAGCCTCTTCATTGGGAGGTGTGTTTCACTCTGTCCGTGAAGCAGAAGCAATTCGAGCCGTATTTACGGCGATAGAACATGGCATGAATTTCATAGACGTGTCACCTTATTATGGACATACGAAAGCCGAGACTGTATTGGGAAAGGCCCTGACGGAATTGCAGCGGGAGTCGTTCCTCTTGTCTACCAAAGTCGGACGTTACGGTGCCGGCGGAGTGAACACGTGGGATTATTCTGCAGGGAGGACTCGGGAAAGCGTTTTTGAAAGTATGGAACGGTTGCATGTGGACTACATCGACCTTATCAACGTGCATGACATAGAGTTTGCAGACCTTTCCCAAGTGGTCGATGAAACCCTGCCGGCATTGGTGGAACTTCGTGAGAAAGGGCTTGTAGGGCATGTCGGAATCACCGACTTGCAACTCGAAAATCTGAAATGGGTCATCGACCACGTGCCGGAGGGAACGGTGGAAAGCGTGCTCAATTTCTGCCATTACACGCTGAACGATGACAAATTGGTTGACTTTCTGGATTATTTTGAGGAAAAGGGGGTCGGGGTCATCAATGCATCGCCTTTTGCCATGGGATTGTTGTCGCAACGCGGTGTGCCGGAATGGCATCCTGCTCCGGCTGCATTGGTCGAAGCTTGCCGCAAAGCCTCGGACTATTGCCTGTCTCAGGGTTATCCTATCGAAAAGTTAGCGATTCAGTATTCGGTTAGCAATCCCCGTATCGGCACGACCCTTTTCAGTTCTGCCAATCCGGACAACGTGCTCAAGAATATACAATATATCGAGGAGCCGATAGACTGGGATTTGGTGGCCAAGGTAAAAGAGATCATCGGAGACCAGCAACGTGTAACGTGGAAAAACACATAAAATCGGGAAGAGATGGAATATACAATCATTGATGCCCATTCCCATTTATGGCTCAGGCAAGATACCGAAGTCGACGGACTGCCCATCCGTACCCTTTCGGGAGGCAAATCGCTTTTCATGGGTGAAGTCCGGCAAATGCTTCCTCCTTTTATGACGGACGGGAGAAACACGGCAGAAGTGTTCCTCTCCAATATGGACTACGCGCAAGTCAGTGCCGCCGTGGTCACACAAGAATATATCGACGGCATACAGAACTATTATCTGATGGATGTACAGACCCGTTACCCCGATCGCTTTTTGGTGTGCGGCCTCTGTGAGTTCCGTAGACCGGGATTCCTGACGCAGGCCAAGGAGCTGATAAGGAAAGGATTCAAAGCCATCAAGATTCCGGCCAACCGCTTGGCTTTGTCTACAGGTAGGGTTCCGTTGAACGGTGACGAAATGATGGCCATGTTCCATCTCATGGAGGAACACCGGCTCATCCTGTCGATAGATATGCTGGAAGGCGACACCCAAGTGGAGGAACTGAGAGACGTGATTACGGAATGTCCGGATCTGAAGATTGCCATCGGACATTTCGGGATGGTGACTTTTCCCGGTTGGACGGAACAAATCAAATTGGCACGCTATTCCAACGTATTTATAGAGTCCGGTGGTATCACCTGGCTTTTCAACGATGAGTTTTATCCTTTCAAAGGAGCCGTGCGTGCCATTCGGGAAGCTGCCGGACTCGTCGGGATGGAAAAATTGATGTGGGGTTCGGACTATCCGCGCACCATCACGGCGATAACCTATCGCATGTCCTACGACTTCGTTGTAAAGAGCAATGAGCTGAGCGATGAGGAAAAATCCCTATTCTTGGGAGGCAATGCAAAAGCATTCTACGGCTTCGGTGCCTTGCCCGTATTACCTTATATTAAAAACATGTCAGAATGAAAGCATTTCAGATTATATCGCCGCTTCATACGGCTTTAAAAGAAATAGATGCGCCTGCCTGCCGGGCGGGCGAAGTGTTGTTACGTATCCGTTACGTGGGTTTCTGCGGTTCCGATCTCAATACCTACTTGGGACGGAATCCGATGGTACGGATGCCTGTCATCCCCGGCCACGAAGTGGGTGCTACGATAGAGGCTGTGGGTACGGATGTCCCCGACTTTCTGCGTCCGGAACAGCATGTCACCGTCAATCCTTACACGAATTGCGGCAAGTGCGCCGCCTGCCGGAACGGACGTGTCAATGCTTGTGAACATAACGAGACTTTTGGCGTACAGCGGGACGGCACCATGACGGAATTCGTAGCCGTGCCCTGGCAGAAGGTGGTGACGGCCGACGGACTTTCCGTCCGCGACTGTGCTTTGGTGGAACCCATGAGCGTGGGCTTCCATGCCGTGTCGCGCGCCCAAGTGACGGACATAGACACGGTCATGGTCATCGGCTGCGGCATGATCGGCCTCGGGGCTATTGTCCGTGCCGCCCTAAGAGGGGCAAAGGTGATTGCCGTGGATTTGGATGATGAAAAACTTGAGGTGGCACGTTCGTTGGGGGCAACCTGCCTTCTCAATTCTAAAACAGAGGATGTACATGCCCGGCTGATGGAATACACCGGAGGCTTAGGCCCGGACGTGGTGATTGAAGCGGTGGGCAGTGCACCCACATACGTCATGGCCGTTCAGGAAGTAGCCTTTACCGGACGTGTGGTGTATATCGGATATGCCAAAAGCGATGTCTCTTTCCAGACGAAGTTGTTCGTACAGAAGGAGTTGGATATACGCGGTTCGAGAAACGCATTACCGGAAGATTTTCGTGCCGTGGTCCGTTATTTGCAACAGGGGCACTGTCCGACGGACAAGCTCGTTACCTATGAAGCCTCCCTTGAGCAAGCCGGGGAAATGTTGCAACGGTGGGCGGATGATCCGGCTAAGGTTTTCCGTATCTTGGTGAAGTTTTAAAACAAATACAGGTCAATTAAATCAATGTATCCATGCGTGAATTGAATAGTAAGACGGCTCCTAAGACAGTGAGACCGGAGAGAATCATACAGTTTGGCGAAGGCAATTTCCTGCGCGCCTTCGTGGATTGGATTATATCGAGTATGAATGAGCGTAGCGACTTCAACGGCAGTGTGGTCGTGGTACAGCCTATCGAAAAAGGCATGGTGGATGTGCTCAACCGGCAGGACGGCCTTTACCATGTCAATCTGCAAGGGCTTGAAAACGGACAGGTGGTAAACACATACCGCCTGATAGATGTCATCAGTCGTGCGCTTAACCCTTACAGCCATTTTGACGAGTATATGAAACTGGCCGAACAGCCGGAAATTCGTTTTGTCGTTTCCAATACGACCGAGGCCGGCATCGCATTCGATCCGGCTTGCAGGCTCGACGACCGTCCGGCAGCCTCCTACCCCGGGAAACTGACGCAACTGCTCTACCATCGTTTCCGTCATTTCCATGGCGACAAAAGCAAGGGACTGATTATTTTTCCCTGCGAATTGATTTTCCAGAACGGGCATCATCTGAAAAGAATCATCCGGCAATACATCGACCTCTGGCAGCTCGGCGAGGATTTCGCGACATGGTTCGAAGAGGCATGCGGCGTGTATGCCACGTTGGTGGACCGTATCGTGCCGGGCTTTCCCCGCAAGCACATTGAAGAGATTCAGGAGAAACTGCAATACAAAGACCAGCTCGTCGTGCAGGGCGAAGCATTCCACCTTTGGGTCATCGAAGCACCGGAAAGCGTGGCGCAGGAGTTCCCGGCTGCAGAATGCGGCCTGAACGTGCGCTTTGTGCCCGATGAAGAGCCTTACCACCGGAGAAAGGTGACTTTGCTGAACGGGCCGCATACGCTACTCTCCCCCGTGGCCTATCTTTCCGGCGTAGACATCGTGCGTGAGGCCTGTCAGGATCCGGACGTGGGGCGGTATATCCGCAAAGTGATGTTCGACGAACTCATCGAAACGATAGACTTGCCACGGGAAGAACTCCGGACGTTTGCCGACAGCGTGATGGAACGGTTCACCAACCCGTTTGTAGACCATCAGGTCACGTCCATCATGCTGAACGCCTTCCCCAAGTTCGCCACACGGGATTTGCCGGGACTGAAAGAATACCTCCGTCGCAAAGGCACGCTCCCGTCCGGGATTGTGTTCGGCCTGGCAGCCCTGATTACCTATTATAAAGGCGGCCACCGTGAGGATGGCACTCCGATTGTCCTGTCCGACTCTCCCGACATCATGGAACACGTGGCCCGCTTGTGGCAGGAGGGCGACGAGCAAAAGGTGGCCTCAGGCGTGTTGGAGCGTACGGACTGGTGGGGTGAAGATTTGAACCGGATACCCGGATTGGCCGGACGCTTGGCATGCTACCTGAAAGACATCCGCTTGCAGGGCATGCGGGGTGCGCTGAAACATACGTTGGATTCATAGAATTTCTTTATGCTGAAATATATTGTCATTCATCCGGCGGACAATGTGGCCGTGGCTTTGCAACCGTTGGAAGAAGGAGAAAGCATCACCTGCGGGAGTACGGCCGTCAAGGTGAGGGAGCAGGTTCCGGCCGGTCATAAAGTCTCGCTCGCCCATATTGCCGCCGGACAGGACGTTATCAAGTATGGCAGCCCCATCGGGCATGCCACGGAAACGATAGAGCCGGGCCGGTGGGTGAACGAGCGGATGTTGCGTACCAACCTGAAGGGGATATCGGATTACCGGTACCAGCCCGTACCCGTCCCATGTCCTCCGCCCGACCGCCTGCGGACCTTCTCGGGTTATGCACGCCGGAACGGCGAAGTGGGCATCCGCAATGAATTATGGATTATCCCCACCGTGGGATGCGTCAACGGCGTGGCCGAACGTTTGGCGCGGATGCTCGAAAAGGAAACCCGTGCCGAAGGAATAGACGGCATCAGGGCTTACACGCATAATTACGGGTGTTCGCAATTAGGAGACGACCATGAGCATACGCGCCGGATCCTGCGCGACATGGCGCTCCATCCCAATGCCGGCGGCGTGTTGATAATCGGTCTGGGATGCGAAAACAACCAGCCCGACGCATTCCGTGCCTTACTTGGAGATTATGACACGGAACGCATACGCTTTATGGTCTGCCAGCACGAGGAGGATGAGATGGAGAGCGGGATGAAGATTCTCCGGGATTTATATGCCCGGATGGTGGAGGACCGCCGGACAGAAGTACCGATGAGGAAACTGAGAGTGGGACTCAAATGCGGAGGTTCCGACGGTTTTTCCGGCATTACGGCTAATCCGCTTTTAGGATGTTTCTCAGACTATCTTGTGGCCCAAGGGGGCACCACGGTGCTTACCGAGGTCCCTGAAATGTTCGGTGCCGAAACGCTTTTGATGGCCCGTTGCAAGGATGAGACGGTTTTCCGAAAGACCGTTTCGCTCATCAATGATTTCAAAAACTATTTCATCAGCCATGGGCAACCGGTCTTCGAGAACCCCTCGCCGGGAAACAAGGCCGGAGGGATTTCCACCTTGGAAGAAAAGTCATTGGGATGCACACAGAAATCCGGAACGACTGCCGTGTGCGATGTGTTGGAATATGGAGAGACCTTGTCTTCTCCGGGACTGAATTTGCTGAGTGCTCCCGGCAACGACCTTGTGGCCAGTACCGCTTTGGCGGCCTCCGGATGCCATATCGTGCTGTTCACGACCGGACGCGGCACGCCTTTCGGCACGTTTGTGCCCACGGTGAAGATTTCGTCCCACACCGGATTGGCCGGGAAAAAATCCAATTGGATAGATTTCAATGCCGGCACGTTACTGGAAGGGGAACCTATGCCGACCGTATTAGAACGCTTCACGTCTTTCGTCCTCGATGTGGCCAGCGGGCGGCAGACGTTGAATGAAGAGAACGGCTACCACGAAATCGCTATTTTCAAATCCGGCGTTACCCTGTAAGCCGGAATCATGCTTCCGGAAGATTTTCGCCTTCCGGAAGCTTTTCTTTCAGGAAAAGACTTACCTTTGCGTAGTAAATAACTTGATATGACGGACGACAAAGACAAGCAATGGACTGTTTTGGAAAGCGAATATCTCATCCGCCGCCCTTGGCTGACGGCGCGGCGTGACTGGGTGAGACTTCCAAACGGCGTGGAAAACAATGAATATTACGTGTTGGAGTATCCGGATTGGGTCAATGTGATAGCCCTGACCGAAGATGGAAAATTTATCATGGAGAGGCAATACCGCCACGGTTTGCGGTGGACCGGTTATGAGATATGCGCCGGGGCGTGCGAAGAAGGGGAAACGCCGTTGGAGTCCGCCCAAAGGGAACTGCACGAAGAGACGGGATTCGGCGGCGGGGAATGGACGCACTTGATGACCATTTCGCCCAATACGTCTTCCGTGAACAACCAATGCCATTGTTTTGTGGCACGCGGCGTGAAACGCGTGTCGGCTCCTCATCAGGAAGCCACCGAGGACATCAGCGTGCATTTCCTGACTGTGGACGAGGTACGTAGCCTCTTGCTGCACAACGAAATCAAGCAGGCGTTGATGCTCGCACCGCTATGGCGTTATTTTGCGGAGCATCATTTATGGTAAGCCCGGCTTCATCCGCTTCCGAATGGCAGGACATGCTGTCCGGCCGCCTTCCTATGCGTGAAGTCCGTGCCTGGGGGAAACGCTTGGCGCACGATGGAATGTTCCGCGACACGTTGCACCATATCATGACGGACGGCGACAGCCGCATGGCGGAAAATGCCGCCTGGGTTTTCACGTATGCGGATGCCGATGTTTTGCCAAGCCTCCCGTCACACTACGTAGACACGTGGATGGAACGCGTCATGAATACCCGGAGCGAAACGCTCCGCCGCCTGTTGCTCACGCTCATCAGCCGTTCAACGCTCCCCCACCCGTTCCGCACGGATTTCCTGGACTATTGCCTTGCCGGGATGTCTTCTTCCCGATATCCCCATAGCGTCCGTGCGCTTTGTATGAAACTGGCCTATAAACTATGCCGCACCCATCCTGAGTTGTTGGAAGAATTGAAGTTGAATCTCGAAATCATGGAACCGGACCTTCTTCCGCCCTCATTGCGCAGCGTGCGCTGCCGTGTCATGGCTGGTATTGCTTCCCAAAAGCGCGGATAAGGCTACTGACAAAATGTCAGTCCTTTACGGGCAAGAATCGCGTATTTGCATCCCGTTTGGAGTCCTTTGGATTTCAAACGATTCTCGTGCTTCCGTTTTTTATTAAAATGACGGGATTTTGTTTGTATTTCCATCTTTGTGAAAACAAAAACATCCTGTGTCTGACCTTATCAAGAAAAACCTGCGGGCAAGCCGGAAAATGAAGCAACATTTTGATTTCGGATTTTGGGACGGAAAAACGGCCGGAAAAACAAAAAAAGGCCATCCGAAGCCGGTTGACAAACCGCTTTCATGGCATTTTCCCGACGGTAAACGCATGAATGCGGAAAATTGTGCGGCAAATGATTTTTCGCTTTCAGTCGAATAAAAAATCGTTTGCAGCCGATTGAATGTTACGAATGCTTAAAACACCTGCGAGAATACATGAGAATGTTTAAATACGTGAAAGAAGCAGGTGTATTTTCCTCCTGTTTGACCATAAAAATACAGGCGAAACAAGGTGAAAAACTGCCATTTTGTCAGTCCTTATCCGGTCGGGCCGCACATGCCGGGCACAGTCCCTTAAGTACATAATTCACTCCGTACAGGACAAATCCTTCCGGTGCTTGCACCACCGGAACCGCCTGGCTCCGGAAGCAGAAAGCGCGATGGCATCCTTCGCAATAGAAATGTACGTGCTGGTCGCTCACCGAACAAGTGCAATCGTCGCTGCATACCGCATATTTCAGTGCGCCCGAGCCGTCGTCGATGGCATGAATCAGGTGGCGGTCCAAAAACAGCGAGATGGTGCGGAATATGGTGGACTTATCCACGGTTTGCAGTTTTTCTTCCAAATCGGGTTGCGACACGGCACGGTTCATCTCCATCATCGTACGGAGAATCAACAGACGGATGGCTGTGGGTTTCACGTTCCGTAAATTCAGTTTATGCAGATAGATGTCTTCTTCCATAATGTATATGCCTCCAATATAACTATGGGATAAAGGTACGTGCTTTATCCCATAGTATAACAATGGTTTAATCTTTTTTATTACTCAATAGCCGGACTGCATTCAGAATAGCCAACAAAGCCACTCCCACGTCGGCAAAGACGGCTTCCCACAAGGTGGCCGCACCTGAAGCCCCCAATGCCAGTACGAGCAGTTTCACTCCGAGGGCACCGATAATGTTCTGCCACACGACGGCCCGTGTGCGGCGACCTATGCGAATGGCTTCGGCTATCTTCGACGGTTGGTCGGTTTGCAAGATGATGTCGGCCGCCTCGATGGCCACATCACTTCCCAATCCGCCCATCGCAATGCCTACCCTGCTGGCTGCCAATACGGGTGCATCGTTCAGTCCGTCGCCGACGAAAGCCACACGTGCGTGTTCTTTCGTTTGAAATTCTTCGATATGCCGCACTTTGTCCTCCGGCATCAGGTCGCCGAAATAACGGGAAATCCCTAATTGTCCGGCCAATTTGCCCACCAATGCCGACTTGTCTCCGGATAAAATGCAGAGGTTGCGGATACCCAGAGCGTGGAGAGCCGTCACGGCACGGGAAGCATCGGGTTTCGGTTCGTCAGCCAACAGCAGGTAGCCGGCATAGCGTCCGTCGAGAGCCACAACCACAATCGTATCGGGAATTTGAAGAATGTCTTCGGGATAAGCCACTTGGTTTTGAGCCAATAAGGCCGCTTTCCCGACTAAAAGTTCGCCTCGGTCGGTCATGGCGCGCAGACCTAATCCGGCTCGTTCTTCCGTACTTCTTACCGCAGGAAGCATAATGGCCTGTTGTTCGGCATATTCACCGATGGCACGGGCTATGGGATGATTGCTTCCGGATTCTGCCGCTGCGGTCCAGGCCACCAGTTCGTCGGCTGTGAGTCCGCCGGAGGGATGTACTTCCTGCACCCGGAAGACGCCACGGGTCAGTGTGCCGGTCTTATCGAATACTACGGCATCTATATGGGTAATGGCATCCAGATAGTTACTGCCTTTGAACAGGATGCCCCGGCGTGAGGCTGCCCCGATTCCGCCGAAATAGCCCAGCGGTATGCTGACCACCAATGCACAGGGGCAGGAAATGACGAGAAAGACCAACGCCCGGTAGAGCCATGCCTGAAAATCGTAGATGAAACCAGGATTCCATGAGGCATACAGCCAAGGCAACACGACCAACAGCAGGGCAAGCATCGTGACTGCCGGAGTGTAGATACGGGCAAACCGGCGGATAAACTGTTCGGTGGGTGCTTTACGTGAAGCCGCATTCTGTACCATATCGAGGATGCGCGACAGGGCACTGTCGGTATATCCGCGTACGGTACGCAATCTGACGACCCGTTCGGTCGGTATCATACCAGCCAGTACTTCTTCGTTCTGTCCGATCATGCGCGGCACGCTTTCGCCGGTCAATGCCGCAGTATTGAAAGCTGTTTCAGGCTCCAACAGCACGCCGTCCAAGGGCACGCGTTCACCGGTCTTGACTTCAATCTCCTCGCCGACACCCACAGTTTCCGGTGCCACCGTCTGCCATCGCCCGTCGCGCCGCACGGTGGCAGTCTGCGGCCGCACGTCCAACAATGACTTGATATGACTCCGGGCTTTGTCCACAGCACGATCCTGAAACATCTCTCCCACGGCATAAAAGAGCATGACCGCTACGGCTTCCGGATATTCTCCGATATAGAACGCGCCGAGCGAGGCTAACAGCATCAGCGTAAATTCATTGAAGAAGTCCTTGTGGCGAATGGTTTCCCACGCCTCTTTCATGATGGGGATCGCTACGGATAACCATCCCACGAAGAACCAGCACAACCGTACCCATGAAGGGCGGAAAAAGGCTGTGTCCAAGCTTTGACATGCGATACCACTGATTAAAACCGCGAAAGAAAACCATAGACGGAGGCTGGTTTTCCGATTGTTTTCCGTGTGGCAGGTGCCATGACCGCACCCGCAAGTATGTGCTTTTGTTTTCATTATATGGCTTTTTTATGATTTCTATGGCAAAGTTATCCGGATTTCCGTGCAACTTGGTTGCAAAGACCTTTCCGCTAATGGGACAGTGCATTTCCCGTGTATGCAAAAAAAGATGCAGCTTTTCACAAAGCCGCATCCATATAACCTAATTTTAATAGTTATGAAAACTAAACAGTGCCACGTTTTTCACAAGACATGGCCCCACGTCTAAAAACATTAAAAACCGAGATATGCGGTTTTCGCAAATCACATACCCCCAAATCAATCTTGTATTAATTAACCATAAAAATCTAATGTTCTTTATCATCATACACGGGCTTCGGCGATATAGCCTAAAGCCTCTTTACATTTGTCGGTAATGTATTGCCAATTTCCGGCTGCTACTTCTTCTTTCGGGAACAGCTTGGAGCCCATTCCCACACAATAGACTCCGGCCTTGACCCATGCGGTCAGGTTTTCTTTCGTAGGTGCCACGCCGCCCGTCACCATGAGTTTGGTCCACGGACAGGGTGCCATCATTCCTTTTACGAAAGCCGGGCCGTACACGTCGCCGGGGAAGAGCTTGCAAAGGTCGCAGCCCAATTCCTGTGCCTTGCCGATTTCCGATACGGTGCCGCATCCCGGACAGTAGGGCACCAAACGGCGGTTGCATACCGGTACGATGTCGGGATTGAACAGCGGTCCGACTACGAAGCAAGCTCCCAACTGAATGTAGAGGGCAGCCGTCGGGGCATCTACCACGGAACCTATTCCCAAAGCCAGTTCCGGACATTCCTTGGCAGCGAATTTTACGCATTCGGCAAACACTTCCTGGGCAAAATCGCCACGGTTGGTAAATTCAAATGCGCGCACGCCACCGTCGTAGCAAGCCTTGATGACTTTTTTGGCCGTTTCGGCATTGGAGTGATAGAATACGGGGACCATTCCGGTTTCCCCTATTTTTTGCATGACTGCAAGTTTATCGAATTTTGCCATATCTTTTTGTTATTGTTGGACGGATTTATCTTTGTACGCGGCCGTTGGCGGAACCTCCGGCCAAAGCAGCCACCTCTTCAGCGGAAACCATGTTGAAGTCGCCCGGAATCGTGTGCTTCAAAGCCGAAGCCGCTACGGCAAACTCCAACGCTTCGCCTTGGGTCTTCATCGTCAGCAGACCATGAATGATACCACCGGAGAAAGAATCGCCACCTCCCACACGGTCGATGATGGGGTCTATGTCGTAACGTTTGGACACGTAGAACTCCTTGCCGTCGTATATCATGGCTTTCCATCCGTTGTGAGTGGCCGAGATGGATTCACGCAAAGTGGAAATGACGTACTTGAAGCCGAACGTATCTATCATGCCTTTGAAGATGCCTTTGTAGCCTTCGGCCTCCGTGCTGCCTCCTTCTACGTCCGCATCCGGCTTGAAACCCAGACAAAGTTCTGCGTCTTCTTCATTGCCGATGCATACGTCTACGTATTGCATCAGGGGCTTCATGATGCTTTGGGCTTTCTCGGAAGTCCAAAGTTTCTTGCGGAAATTGAGGTCGCAGGAAACGGTTACACTGTGCTTTTTGGCTGCAATACATGCCTGGCGCAAGCATTCGGCACTGGCGTCTGAAATGGCCGGTGTGATACCGCTCCAATGAAACCAATCGGCACCTTCCATGATGGCGTCGAAATCGAAATCGGCCGGACAAGCTTCTGCAATAGATGAGCCTGCACGGTCGTAAATGACTTTGGACGGACGCATGGAAGCTCCCGTTTCCAGATAATATATTCCCACACGCTGACCGCCACGGGCGATGAAATCAGTGTGTACACCATAACGGCGCAAGGCATTTACGGCAGCCTGCCCTATTTCGTGCTTGGGCAGTTTGGAAACAAAGTAGGCCTCATGTCCATAATGGGCACAACTTACGGCTACATTGGCTTCCCCGCCCCCGTAATTAATATCAAAAGTGTCTGTCTGTACAAAACGAGATTGTCCGGGTGTGGACAAACGGAGCATGATTTCTCCCATCGTTATTATTTTTCCCATACCTATAGTTTTGGTTATTATCAGTCTTAATTTTTGCTGTTAACCCACACAGCTTGTCTTTTTGACATACAAAAATAGATATTTTTTCCGTGAAACGTTCTTTTTTACGGAAAAATAATTCAAAAAAACGAGTTTTTATTTTTTTCATACCGTGCGGACCATTAAAATAATGTATATTCGCAACATTTTCTATCTCGAATAAGAAAAATATCATGTGGGAAGTCCATTCGTCAGATAAAATCAGAATCAAAGACATAGCCGAACGTTCCGGTGTTTCGGTGGGTACGGTAGACCGTGTGTTGCATAACCGCCCCAATGTATCGGGCAAGGCGAGAGCCAAAGTGGAGGCTGTATTGAAAGAAATCAATTATCAGCCTAATATGTATGCCAGTGCTTTGGCATATAACCGTAAATATACGTTTTGCTGTCTGCTACCCGACCACGACCGAAATGCTTATTGGACCAACGTGGAAAAAGGTTTGCAGCAGTGTATCCTTAACCGGGGCGATTTCCACCTTTCGCTGATTACGGAGTATTACGACCAGTTTGAAGGTAGTTCTTTTGCCGTTGCCGCCGAGCGCATTTGGGATAAAAAGCCGGACGGGGTGGTCATTGTCCCACAGAATTTCGATGTGACTCAGGCATTTTGCCGCCGGTTGCAGGAACAGGACATTCCCTTTGTTTTTCTGGATTCCAATGTTCCCGAGATAGAGCCGTTGGCTTTCTTCGGACAAGACTCCTTGAAGAGCGGTTATTTTGCCGGGCGCATCTTCATGATGCAGGCCGGAGAACACGCCCGACGTATTTTGTTGATGAAGCTCATGTCGAAAGGACGTGTGGCTTCCCGTCAGCAAGAGTACCGTGAGGTGGGTTTCAGGGAATACATGACGACATATTATCCGGATTGCGAGGTGGTGGAACTTTCCCTGCAACTTGACGGAGAGGACGGCTACGAAAGTCGGATACGTACGTTTTTGGATGAACATCCGGACGTCCGGCATTGCATCACGTTCTGTTCCCGTGCTTACATTTTGGGTGAATACTTTCAACGTAACGGCTTGAAAGATTTTCATTTGTTCGGCTACGACATGGTGGAACGGAATGTGGAATGTTTAAAACAGGGCACGATTGATTTTCTTATCGCCCAGCATCCGTGGAAACAGGGCTATAACAGCGTGAAGGCCCTGTTCAACCATATCGTATTGAAGAAAGCCATACAGCAATGCAATTACATGCCGCTTGAATTGTTGACGGCTGAGAATTATATTTATTATACGGCCGACGAGAAATAACAGGCCGTCTACATGTAAACGTTGTGAAATGTCTATAAATGGAAAAAGTGTGGCAGCCATCAGTCCGCTGCTCGTTTTCGTGGTCCTTTATCTCGTGACCAGCATTATCGTTCGGGATTTTTATAAAGTGCCTATTACGGTGGCTTTCATGGTGTCGTCCGTTTATGCGGTTGCGACTATGCGTGGCGTTCCGTTAGAAGAGAGGGTAAAGGTGTATTCCCAAGGTGCCGGTTCGCCGAACCTTATGCTGATGATATGGATTTTTATCCTTGCAGGAGCTTTTGCCGCATCGGCCAAAGCTATGGGGGCTATCGATGCGACGGTAAATCTTTCCCTGCGACTTTTGCCGGACAACCTGCTGCTGGGAAGTATTTTTCTGGCGGCGTGCTTCATCTCGCTTTCCATAGGGACTTCGGTCGGTACGATTGTGGCGTTAACGCCTTTGGCGGCAGGCATCGCCCGTGAGACAGGAGCCGGCCTTCCGTTATTGGTGGCCATCGTAGCCGGAGGAGCTTTTTTCGGCGACAACCTGTCGTTTATATCCGATACGACCATCACGGCAACCCGTACGCAAGGGTGTAAGTTGAGCGACAAGTTCAAAGTCAATTCACAGATTGTCATGCCTGCGGCAGCCATTGCGTTCGCATTGTATATCTTTATGGGAGTACATATCCACGCACCGCAACAACTGCCCGAAGTGGACTGGATTAAAGTGGTTCCTTATCTGGTGGTGCTGGTTACGGCCGTCGTGGGAGTGAACGTCATGGTAGTCTTGGTGCTCGGGTTGGTATTGAGCGGTGTGGTTGGTGTTTTTACGGGTACATACGATTTGTTCGGTTGGTTTGCTGCCATGGGAGAAGGTATCACCGGAATGGGGGAACTGATTATCATTACGATGATGGCGGGCGGACTGATGGAAATCATTCGCTACAACGGAGGTATAGATTATATCCTGCACGCACTGACCCGGCATATACGTTCCAAACGCGGGGCGGAATTAAGCATAGCGGCATTAGTGAGCGTTATCAACTTGTGTACGGCTAACAACACCGTAGCCATCATTACGGCGGGGCCGCTGGCTCATGACATAGCCGGAAGGTACGGAGTGGATAAACGTAAAAGCGCGAGTATTCTGGATACGTTTTCTTGTTTTACGCAAGGGCTGATTCCATACGGGGCACAGCTCCTGATGGCTGCCGGGTTGGCATCCATCAACCCGATAGACATCATACCTTATTTATATTATCCATTTATCATGGGAGCCTGCGCGCTGCTGAGCATTCTGTTTCGTTACCCGAGAAAGTATTCCTGACAAGGATGAATGCCCGGCCGGATTGCGGGGTAGAACTATTAAAAAAGAAAAAGCCGATGAATGCTGAATTAAAGGAAAATGCCGGTCTTCCGGCACATATATTATGGACATTGGCCATCGTGGCCGGTATTTCCGTAGCGAACCTGTATTACAACCAGCCGCTGCTGAACCTTATGCGGGCCGATTTGGGCGTCTCGGACTTTCAGGCCAATCTGATAGCCATGATTACGCAAATAGGATATGCGCTCGGTCTGCTCTTCATCGTACCGCTCGGCGATCTGTACCGCAGGAAAAAGATTATATTGATCAATTTTCTCCTGCTCGTCTTTGCCTTGCTGACTATGGCGATGGCTGAAAATATTTATACGGTTTGGGCAGCTTCTTTAGTGACGGGTGTTTGTTCCATGATTCCCCAAATATTTGTTCCCATCGCTTCCCAATACTCCCGCCCCGAGCATAAGGGTCGCAATGTGGGAGTGGTCATTTCCGGTCTGCTTACCGGAATATTAGCCTCCAGAGTGGTTAGCGGTTGGGTTGGAGAACTGTTGGGATGGCGCGAGATGTACTTTATTGCCGCCGGACTGATGTGTATCTGTGCCTTCGTCGTCCTGAAGGTACTTCCCGACATACGTCCTACGTTCGAGGGGCGATACAGTACTTTGATGAAATCCCTGTTTCACCTTCTCCGGGATTATCCGGCCCTTCGCATTTATTCCATACGGTCGGGATTGGCCTTCGGAGCGTTTCTGGCGATGTGGTCATGCTTGGCTTTTAAGATGGGAAACGCCCCGTTCTATGCCGATAGCGATGTAATCGGCGGATTGGGGTTATGCGGAATCGCTGGGGCACTCACGGCTTCTTTCGTAGGGAAATATGTGAAACGTGTGGGCATACGTAATTTTAATTTCATCGGTTGCAGTCTGATTTTGTCGGCATGGGCTTCATTGTATTGGGGTGGAAACAGTTATGCCGGTATCATTGCCGGAGTCCTGCTTATCGACATCGGTATGCAATGTATCCAACTCAGCAATCAAGCCAGTATCTTTGAACTGTGTCCCTCGGCCTCCAATCGTGTCAATACCATTTTCATGACCACTTATTTTGTCGGCGGTTCCATGGGGACTTTTCTGGCCGGAAGTTTCTGGCACGTCGGCGGATGGGCAGGTGTGACCGCAGTCGGCATCTTGCTGACGTTATGCTCTCTTGTCATCACATTGTATTCCCAAAAATAAGAAGGAGTTTCCTCTATGGAATTATTCTTCCAGCCAGTCATCCGACGGGCTGAAAGCCTTGTCGGCAAAAAGCTCTGCCAATCCCGATATTTGCTTCAGTCGCAGAAGTTCGTCTTTGTCCATCCCTATATTGCGTATGATCCAACTGTCCGACATTCCGGATTTGGTCAGTTCAGACACGATGTGGCTCATCAATTCCACCGAATGCATGCCGCGGGCCCGGTTGTGCCGTATGGTAGATGCCATGCGCTCCGAAAGGTCTTTGTCGATGACGGAAACGGGAAGCAAGCCCCTCTCCCGTTCATAAATGCGTGGTGAGGTTTTCATGACCTGGTAACGATGGAATCCGTCCACGATTTCATACACGTCTTCGTCTTTCCGATAATAACATACGCAGGGCATGGTGTAGCCGTCTTCCCATATCGAAAGTTCCAGAAGTTTCATTTCAGGAGGAGCCACTATGTTAGGGTTATATTCGTTCGCCACCACCTTTTCGATGGGCACCGCGATAATATTGTATACAGGGCTTTTATATTTGTCCATGTTCTAACGATTTATATTTCTTCATTACTCTTTCGCGCTGTTCTTTTTCCTGTTTGGTCTGTGCAAATCCCATGTATTTGCACGTATGGTCGTTTTTCAATATACAGATACACATGCGTTTATAGGTCGGTATCTCCTTAAATTCGGGAATGTCGATGTCGTCCAGATATTCCATTCTTACCGGCTGCTTGTCCGTATGGTAGGCCGTTTTCTCTCCGAGTGTAAAATCCACACCGGCTTCGCGTAACTTTTGTATCGTCTCTTCACTCAAGCATCCTCCCCGCTTGCGCCAGAAACGGATGCTTACGTCCAGTTTGTTGAGATAGTTCTGCCGAGTGGATTCCGGGAGCGTGTCTAAGAGGAAATACATATATTCTTGCCAAGAAAAGCCGGGAGGACATTTAATCATCCTCCACCCCATTGCCATGGTACGGCCATACATACCTGCAAAGTTTACTCCGTTGACTCTGCCTAACATTTTTCCCCAAGTGTCCGGATCGATGATACGATAAACTTTCAACGCCGAGATGGCTTGGGAAATAAACGGACTGGCCACACGCTGGTGAGCGATAGGAATTCCGGCCTGATAGTACAAGTCGTACAAATGGTTGTATGTCCATTGGAATTTTCCGTTGGCAGTCCAGATATCCGTGGTTTTCCAGTCGTAAATGGGATATGCGTTGTATATGTGATGGTCGAGCCTGTGAGTCCATTTATAATAGGCCAAACGTTTGTAGTTTCTGTCACTGTGTATGCTTCTCCATCGGTTGAAACTCTCTTGCGTGCGTATTCCCACCAAGCAACAGACACGCTTGCATTTCTTTTGCATACGTAACCATGGGGCAAAAAGGTGTTGGAAATCATAGTCCCATAGTTCCTCGTTGAAAAAGTCGAAGTCTTTGGCCGTATAACAATCTTTGGGCTTTTCCCGAACCCAGATGTCACGCTTGCTCTCCTCCCACGGACGCCAATAGGATTGGTACATGGAAGTGCAAGTGGAAACTTTAAAAGGAACGCAACAGTGGTATACCTCCAGAATATCAGGATGGGAAGCCATGGTTTGTTCCACATATTCCGTAGTTTGCCGGTACTGTGCCTCGTAATCCATGTGGAATACTCCAAGTTTCCGGCCCGGTTCATACTTTCGGAGGTAGTCGATACATAAGTTTAAAAGCACGCCGCTGTCCTTACCTCCGGAAAAGGATACATATACATAGTCGAAATAATCAAAAATGATTTTTAATCTCCGTTGCGTGGCTTCGTATACATTTAACTGGCGTATCATATTTCAGGGACAGGAATATACTCCATTTTATCATAAAGAGTCAGTTGTTTATCCGTTCGGAAATGATTTTGACGGAAAGCCTCCGTATGACGTTTATGCACCAAGGCCGTCAGTAAAGAGTCGGTTCCTAAATCGTCGATGACACGATGCAACAAAGCATCAATCGTTTCCGTACGGTCTCCTTGTATGTAGTAATTGTCTATATGGTAACTCTTTTCATTTTTCTTCAAGGGGATGAATCCGACGATTACTCCGTCCGATATGGCGATATACCACAAGTAGCGGTTGGAGGTTTTAAAGGGATAATTATTGTTCTGTCTTAAAATGGCCGGGTTCATGACCAACGGTCCCACAAGCGGATACAGTCTGGCATCCACCCCGTTCAAACGCATTATCTCCATGCTTACAGGTAATTTTGTCCGACGTTCACTTATTTCCTTTTATTTTCATTCTTCCGACTCGAAAAAGTCGATATCTATTCGTTTCACCTCAAAGGTGTTGGCAGTAAACACCCCGATATTATAATCTATCATGTATTCACACAGTTGATTCCCATCTATCAGCACGATTTTGATATTGTTCTGCGGTTTAAATTCCCGTGCTCCCCGACTGAACGAGGATGTGGTAATGAATATCCCTTTGGTGGCTCCTTTGCCGGCCAAAGCACCGACAAATTTTTGTACTTCGGGACGCTCCACTACGTTATTCCAACGTTTAGCCTGGATATAAATGTTGTCCAGACCGAGTTTATCTTCTTTGATGATACCGTCTATGCCTTCATCCCCACTCTTTCCTACCACCATGCCCGCAGCCTCGTTTAAGGAACCGCCGTATCCCATCGCTACCAGTAATTTGATAACCAAGGCTTCGAAGAAGCCCGGGTCTTTTTTTAAGATACGCTCCAACAAATCTTGCGCCAGTATATTGCGTAACTTCTTATATTCCTCTTCCATGATGATGTCCGGTGTCTGTATGACACACTCAGATTCCTGTTTGGAGTTCCGCTTCGGTTCACTGTTTCTGTTGGATAAAGCTATCCATTCCTTATAAGCTGGATAGTTGAAAAGCAATTTCATATTAATATGCTCCGGACGAGTTTGCAACAGGCGCAATCCCGCCTCCGTAATTCTATATTGTGCACGTTGAGGAGTTTCCAGCAAACCGGCTTTTTGCATGTGGGTTTTGGCCCATCCTACGTTACTTCTGAAACGCGTGGTCCTATTGCTGGGTAACATTTCCTTTATATCGGTTTCCGTCAGATGAAACTCTCTGATAAGTGCGTTTTGTATTTCTGTCATTGAATGGACGCTGCCGTCTTCTAATTTCCGAAGAAAAGGCAGCATGCAGGATTGGAAGTCCGGTATCATTGTTTATCGCTTGTTATATAGTGTCCAAAAGTACGAATATTTTTTCAGAAATCCATCGTATTTTTGCTACAAAAAGCATTTGTCTTACGATTTATCGGTAAAAGCGATATGTTGCGTAAAAGGCGGAAGCCGACAAGAGGTAGCCCGGTACGGTTTCATCAGAAAATTGCGTTTTCATTTGCCTCTGCGCCCGCCTTTCACTACCTTTGCATTCATAACAGGCTTTTGGGATGAAATACGGAAAGATGAGTAAATATATATATGGCCTTGCTTTTGCCATGGCTTTTTTATGTGCATGCCGAGGTGAAGATGGAAGTTGTTCGTTGTCCTTTCAGCAATTGAAAGTTGAGAAGACCGTACCATTGGACAGCAGCGAACACTCGCCTGCATGTAAAGTTATCATAGAGGCGGACGAGATAAACGACACGACCCGTGCCGCCCGGAACATGAACCGGACCATTGCCTTTCATCTGTTTGGAGGAATGCACCGTTCGTTCGCCTCGGCTGCCGATTCGTTCTGTCTGACGTACGCGGAGCAATACCGGAGAGATTTGACCGATTTGTACAAAGCCGACCGGCAAAGCGGCATCAACTCCTCGTGGTACGATTACAAATACCGGATGGCCACGGAACACAAAGACGGACTGAACGGATATTTGTGTTATCTGATTCATAAAGTAAAGTACGAGGGAGGAGCACGGGAGTACCGGGAGGAGCAATGTTTGAATTTCGATACAGAAACAGGTGAGTTGGTGAAGTTGGAGGATGTGTTGCCTCCTGCTTCCTTGGCCTTGCTTCCTTCCCTGCTGACAGAGGAACTCCTGAAAACGTACGGTTGCCGCAACCGGAAGGAATTGCAGGATAAAGGCATACTGCGGCTTACCGACATTTACATTCCCTTGAATTATGAACTGGGAAAAGAAGGTATTACTTTCATTTACAATGCCGACGAGATAGCTGCGTACGAAGTCGGGGCTATCAGGCTGACTTTGCCGTACAGTAGGTTGGAAACCCATACGAAATAAAAAATAAAGATATATGGAGCTGATTTTAAAATACTTTCCGGAACTTTCGGAAAAACAGACAGAACAATTCCATCAGTTGGACGCGCTCTATCATGATTGGAATGCTAAAATCAATGTCATTTCCAGGAAAGACATCGACAATCTGTATGAACATCATGTATTGCATTCCTTGGGAATTGCCGAATTCACTCGTTTCAAATCCGGCACTGAGATTATGGATTTGGGGACGGGAGGCGGATTTCCGGGAATACCCCTCGCCATCATGTTCCCCGACTGCCATTTCCATCTGGTGGACAGTATCGGTAAGAAAATCAAGGTTTGCATGGAAGTGGCTAGGGAGCTCGGGGTGGAGAATGTGACTTTCCGCCATTGTCGGGCAGAGGAAGAGAAGGCCAAATTCGATTTCGTGGTAAGCCGTGCCGTCATGCCGTTGGCAGATTTGGTCAAGATTATACGCAAGAACATTTCTCCCGTGCAGCACAACGCCATCCCCAACGGCCTTATCTGCCTGAAGGGGGGCGAATTGGAGAAAGAGACGAACCCGTTGAAGAACCGCACAATGGTTACCCCGTTGAAAGAGTTCTTTACGGAAGAATATTTTGCCACCAAGAAAGTGGTGTACGTTTCACTTTAAAAGTATAGGAAAGATGCTGGACATAAAAAAAATTCCGGTAAACATGCTGGAGGAGAACTGCTACGTCGTGAGCGACGACACCCGTGAAGCCGTCGTCATAGATTGCGGTGCCCTTACCGATGACGACCGCAGGCGGATTACGGATTATATTGAAGACCGTCGTTTACAGGTCAGGCACCACCTTTGTACCCACATGCACTACGACCACTGTTTCGGGGCCGCCTTCATGTGGGAGACCTTTCATGTCGGTCCGGAGTTCAACCGGGCGGACGAACCTATATATAAAGGTATGGGAGCGGAGATATTCGGACCGTTGGCACAGGTGATGAAAGAAGGGCTTACTCCGGCGGCTGCACGTTACTTGACGGAGGGGGATGACATCTTGTTCGGACATCACAAGTTGACCGTCCTGAGCACTCCTGGACATACCCCCGGAGGTATTTGTTTTTACTGTGCCGCAGAAAAAGCCGTATTTGTCGGTGATACTTTGTTCTATTGCAGCGTTGGACGAACGGATTTCCCCGGCGGGGACAGTGAAGCCTTGTGCGAGAGCGTCAGGAACAAGCTGTTTACACTGCCGGAAGATACCCGTGTCTATCCCGGGCACGGGCCACACACTGAAATCGGATTCGAGAAAGCCCACAATCCATATATAGGATAATCGGCATCTTTCGTTTGTAGACATTTCATACGAACTTGTTTTTATTGGTTTTCAATCTCTTACGCATCCAAAATCACCTTGCGCCAAACGAAACGCCGTTCTGCGGCAAACGATTTTTCATTCTGCGGCAAATGAAAAACCGTTTGCCGCAGAATGATTTTTGTATGTAAGTTTCATCATGTCGCGGTTTAATTCAAAAAAAGCTCTCTTCCGACTCACGTCGGAAGAGAGTAACAACACAAACACAAAATAAAACACGACAAAACTATTCTGCACACTAACCTGCCTTAAATAGTTCAAAGCGTGACATTCCCGCCTATTCACATATTGGAAATACCAACCGGATTAATGTGCAATTACGCATAAAGCGTTTTCTGTGTCCTTAATCTATTTACATTATTCCTTTTTCGCGTAACACGCATTGCCATTTCCAGGCAGAGGCTAACACGTCCTCCAACGGGGTCTCGGCTTTCCAACCCAACACTTTGTTGGCTTTGTCCACGTTGCCCCACACCTTTTCGATGTCACCGGCACGGCGTCCTACGATCTTATAGTTCAATTTCACACCGGTAGCTTTCTCAAAAGCGTTGATCAATTCAAGCACGGAAGTACCCGTACCCGTACCGATGTTGTAAACCTCCACCGGTTCGGTGGTCTGGTCTTCCATGATGCGCGTCATGGCGCAAACGTGTGCCTTAGCCAAATCCACCACATAAATATAATCGCGGATGCAAGAGCCGTCCGGCGTGTCGTAATCGTCTCCGAACACACTCAATTCCTTACGGATACCCATGGCCGTTTGCGTCAGATAGGGAATCAGGTTCTGAGGCACACCGTTCGGCATTTCGCCGATAAATGCCGTGGGATGTGCACCGATCGGGTTGAAATAACGCAGCAAAATGGCCTTTATCGGAGAACCGCTCTTGATGGTGTCCGCGATGATTTCTTCGTTAATCTGTTTGGTATTACCGTATGGGCTTTCCGCCTTTTTGATGGGGGTCTCCTCTGTCGCAGGTAGCACATCCGGCTGGCCGTATACGGTACATGATGAAGAGAAGATGATACCCTTCACATCATACTTCGGCATCAACTGCAGCAGATTAATCAGGGAAACGATATTGTTATGATAATACAGCAACGGTTTCTGTACGCTTTCACCTACAGCCTTGCTCGCTGCAAAATGAATGATACCGCTAATTTTCGGATATTTTTTGAATACGGACTCGGTGGCGTCGAAATCGCGCAAGTCTACTTTCTCAAAAGCCGGACGAATGCCGGTAATCTTTTCGATACCATCCAATACATCTTCACGTGAATTCGAGAGGTTGTCTACGATGACTACGTCATAACCAGCCTGCTGGAGTTCCACCGTCGTGTGTGAACCGATGAATCCGGTACCGCCTGTCACTAAAATTGTCTCTTTCATATTAGTAAGCTTCGATTTTTTGTTTTTGTAACAGTAGCAAATGTACTAAATTTAATTATATGTTGTATAATTTTAGGCTATAAAAAACCGATACGACCTGCATTTTCTTTGCAGGTCGTATCGGTTTTGAAAAAACGTGGCAGATTAGAGGCTCAGAAATGCCTTCAATCCGTTGTCTACTCCACTGAAACCCATAAATGCCATGGCCAATAGACCGGCGGTGACTAACGCGATGCTCATGCCCTGCATCCCCTTAGGTACGGACACGAGGTTGAGTTGCTCGCGGATGCCGGCGAAAATGACTAAAGCCAGTCCGAAGCCCAACGCAGTGCTTAGGGCATACCATACGCCCATCATCAGATTGAATTCCTTTTGGATAACCAATATGGCCACACCGAGGACGGCACAATTGGTAGTAATCAAAGGTAGGAATACCCCTAAAGCTTGGTAGAGCGAAGGGGAAACCTTTTTCAGGATGATTTCCACCAGTTGCACCAATGCCGCAATGACCAGGATAAAAGCTATGGTCTGCAAGTAGCCGAGGTTGAGCGGATTCAAAACATAATACTGCAACAAGTAAGTCACCAGTGTGGCGAGCACCAAAACGAACGCCACCGCGCCCGACATGCCTAAGGCCGTATTGATTTTTTTGGATACGCCGAGGAACGGACAAATACCGAGGATTTGTGACAACACGACGTTGTTGACAAATATGGCGGTAATGAAAACGATTAAATACTGATATATTGCTTCCATATTGTTCTAAGTTTACAAATTACGCTTTCTTCAGTTTGTTCACAATGGCAATCAAGTAACCTAATACGATGAAAGCTCCGGGAGCCAACACGAACATCAGCATGCCGTAGTCTTCCGGCCAAACTTCCAGACCGAAGATTTTACCCGTTCCCAAAATCTCGCGTACGGCTCCGAGGACAGTCAAGGCGATTGTGAATCCTAACCCCATTCCCACTCCATCGAAAAACGAAGGCACCACTCCGTTTTTACTGGCAAATGCTTCGGCACGTCCCAGAATGATACAGTTCACCACAATCAAAGGGATGAACAAGCCCAATGTGGCATAAATGTCGGGTACGAATGCCTGCATGCACATTTGCAAGGCGGTTACGAAAGATGCGATAACGACAATGAATGCCGGAATACGCACCATGTCGGGAATCAAATTCTTAATTAAAGAAATTACCACGTTGGAACATACGAGCACGAATGTGGTGGCCAATCCCATCGACATACCGTTCAATGCGGAAGAAGTCGTACCCAAAGTGGGACACATACCCAGAAGAAGTACAAACGTCGGGTTTTCTTTGATGATACCGTTCATCAACACTTTAAAATTATTCATATTACGTCCCTCCTTTCTTTAATGAATAGAATCACTTCCGGTTCCGGTTGCGTTTTCCACCCGTCCGACCTGTACGCTGGCTCCGCTCGCTGCATCGCTGGTATTTCCTTTAAACGCCTGATAAGCGGCATTCACGGCATTCAGGAAAGCCCGGCTGGTAATGGTAGACGCCGTGATGGCGTCGATGTCTCCGCCGTCTTTGGATACGGCCAGTTCCTTCTCTCCCGGATTCCGTCCGATAATGTTGCCCTTACCGCCTTCCTGGAACCATGTGTCGGCTTTCACACCCAGTCCGGGGGTTTCCACCGTAGCCAGAATCGTATAGCCCAGAATATTGCCGTCCTCGTTGAAGCCTACCAATATTTCGAGTGGTCCGCCAAACCCATTGGTTACAGCTTTCACAGCCGTTCCCTTGTCGGTTTTATAGAGAGTATAACCGTTTGCTTCAACCGGTTCTTCCACTTTCAAATCGCCGGGTTGGCTTCCCAAAATCACTTTTTTGATGCCATCCTGCAAATTCTTTGCATTGATTTCGGCAATGGGGCCTTGTGTCACCTTATTAATATAAGCCAAAGTCCCGCCGGCTATGAGGGAAATGGCGGTCAGCACCAAGACCATATTGAGTAATGAAGACTCTAACTTTTTCATTTTTTTACGACCTCCCCGAATCTTTTAGGTTTACAATAGGTGTTAATCAACGGCGTAAAGGCGTTCATAATCAGGATGGCGAACGACATGCCTTCTGGATATGCGCCGAAAGTACGAATGACTACGGTGAGAAGACCTATGGCCACTCCATAAATAATCTGCCCCTTCGCTGTCATGGGTGAGGTTACGTAATCCGTAGCCATGAAGCAGGCACCCAGCATCATACCGCCCGTCAGCAACACTGTTACGGGAGACGCATAAACGGGATTGTACAGATGAAGCAGTCCGGCCAGTACAAAAACGGTAACCAGAATGGAGACCGGAATGTGCCATGTCACGATGCGTCGGGCCAACATGTAGGCCAACCCTATCAATAAGGCCAAGGCGCTCACCTCGCCCAAGCATCCCCCGGTCTGCCCGACGAGCATGTCGATGGCGTCCGGTAGCCTTTGGAGCACGGAAGCGTCTCCGCTCTTGATGGCTTCCTTCATGACGGCCAACGGAGTGGCACCCGTCTCGGCATCAAGGTAAGCTGCCATTTGTCCGGGCACAGGCCATGTGGTCATCTGCACCGGGAATGAAACCAGAAGGAACACGCGCCCCACCAATGCCGGATTGAAGGGATTACACCCTAATCCGCCGAAAGTCATCTTGCCGATGCCGATGGCTACCAACGCTCCGATGAGGATGATCCATATCGGCAGGTTGGAAGGCAGGTTGAAACCCAACAGCAGTCCGGTCAGGATGGCCGAACCGTCGGTTATCGTTACGCGGTCGCGTTTCAATACATATTTCGTTATAGCCCACTCGAAGAACACGCAGGCGGCCACGGACGTGGCCAATACGATTGCGGCTCCCAACCCAAAGAAATACAACGAGGTCAGCAGAGCCGGTATGAGTGCGATACACACTCCATACATATTTCTTTGTACACTATCCCGTCCATGCACATGGGGCGACAGCGATACAATTAATTTCTTTGCCATAATCTTTCTCTTTTATTTTGCATTACGAGCCCGGATGAGGGCCATTACAGTAGTCTTACCCATACGGATATTATCCAACATCGGGCGTGTGGAAGGACAGGTAAACTGGCACGACCCGCATTCGATACATGACGTGATGTCGTTCTCTTCGGCCAACTCCCAGTTGCGCAACGCGGAAGCCGTGGCCAACAAATAGGGTTCGAGCCCCATCGGACAGGCACTGACGCATTTGGCGCAACGGATGCAGGGCTGCGGTTCCGCACGGCGGGATTCCCTTTCGCTCATGAGCAAAAGACCGGAAGAACCTTTGCATACCGGTACATCGAGGTTCATCAGCGCCTTTCCCATCATCGGGCCACCGCCGATTACTTTTCCTGTATTTTCCGGCAAGCCGCCGCATTCCTCGATGAGTTGGTTCATCGGCGTACCGATACGGGCCAACAGGTTGGAGGGGTTTTGCACTTCCTTGCCGGTCACGGTGATGACACGTTCAAACAGGGGCTTGTTCTTCATCACCGCTTCGTAGATGGCAAAAACCGTACCTACATTTTGCACCACTGCTCCTACGTTAATGGGCAATGCTGGCGGTGCCGGGACTTCACGTCCGGTAACAGCGGCAATCAACTGCTTTTCTCCTCCCTGAGGGTATTTCACTTGCAAAGGCACGATCTCAATATGCGAATAAGCTTTCGCTTTCTCCGTCAGAAGGGCGATAGCGTCCGGTTTGTTGTTCTCGATGCCGATATAACCTTTGTCCACACCTACCGCCTTCATGATCAAATCCACTCCCACCAGGATTTCGTCCGGCTTTTCCAACATCAACCGATGGTCGGCCGTCAAGTACGGTTCGCACTCCACGGCGTTGATGATGACGCATTCGGCTTTTGTCCCTTTTGGGGGAGTCAGTTTCACGTGGCAGGGGAACGTGGCACCGCCCATACCGACAATACCGGCCGCTTTCACCTTGTTCACGATGTCTTCGGCCGTCAACTCCGGCCTTTGGGCCAATGTCACCAAATCGGGGGTCCGATCGATCGTCTCGACCCATTCATCCCCTTCCACGTCTACAAAGATGGCCGGACGACGGTAGCCGCTGGCATCGACAATCGCATCTATCTTGCTCACTTTTCCGGACACGGAGGAGTGAACGGGAACTGACACGAAGCCGTCTGCCTCGGCCAACATCATGCCTACTTTCACTTCATCCCCTTTGGCTACGACCGGTTTGGCCGGTGCGCCGATATGCTGATAAAGCGAAAAGACAGCTTGTTTGGGCAGTCCGGCCCGGCGGATGGGAGAAGTGGCGGAAAGTTTGTTTTCAGATGGATGAACTCCACCTATCTTAAACGTTTTCACGATATTCTTTTTTAATTTGACAATCCTATGAATTATGCTTCTTTCTTTTCTTCCGATGTAACGGTGGTTACAGGCTGTGCTGCGGGAGCGGATACCGGTCGTGCAGCCGGCTCGGCTGGTTTCGGGGCTGCTGTTGCAGCCGGTTTCTCCACTTTCGGCTTACGCGGTGGGAAGTTGATGGCATGGATGGCTCCTTTCGGGCAAGCTTCCTCACACTTTCGGCACAACTTGCACTTTTCCGGGTCGATATAGGCCAAATTGTTGTTGAGAGTGATGGCCTCGAACGGACAGGTCTTCACGCACTTACCGCAACCGATACAGGAAGCCTTGCAAACTTTGTTAGCCACAGCGCCCTTGTCGCGGTTTACGCACATCACGACCATTCGGCGGTTTTTCGGTCCTTTCGGCCGGAGCTCGATGACTCTTCGCGGACAGGTCTTGACGCAGGCACCACAAGCCGTACAGCGTTCTTCGTCCACTTCGGGCAACCCTGTTTCCGGATTGATGGACAACGCACCGAACTGGCACGCCGCCACACAATCGCCGCCTCCTAAGCAACCGAATGCACACGCTGTCTCCCCTGTGCCCGCTAACAGTTGCACGCGGCAACTACGCACTCCGTCGTAATCCACCACACGCGGACGATTGGCACAAGTCCCGTTGCAACGCACAACGGCGACTTTCGGGGTACTGGCCGTAGCCGCAAGCCCCAAAATTCCGGCTACTTTTTCCATAACCGGTTGTCCGCCTACGGGGCATAACTTGCCTTCGAGCGAACCGCCGTCTGCCGCTTTCACGCAAGCAGCGGCAAAACCGGCACATCCCGGATAACCGCATCCCCCACAATTGGCTTGCGGCAAGACTTCGGCCACCTGTCCGATGCGTTCATCTTCTACGACAGCAAACTTCTTGGATGCCGCATACAGCATGATGGATGCCACCAGCCCTACGACTCCCAGAATGATTACTGCAATCAAAATCACGTTCATAACAATGTTTATTTTATGTGTTTAATGGTAAATGAAAATTTTCTTGTCAACCTGTTTTTGTTGAGATAGAGCACACCGTAATAGGCTGCCAGGCCTACTAATGCCATCAGGGCTGCCAATGGCTCGTCAGTCGTGACTTGTAAAGTAGCAAGCAAGACAACCATCAATAGCAACAACGGCGCACCGTAAGCCCAAAACACGGCTGTCAGTCCCATTTCCACACTTCCGGTCAGGAGTACTTCCTCTCCTACCCGGTAAGAAAATGCTTCGGAGCTGACAATATCGACCAGCTTCTCTTTGCTTTCCGATGAATTACACATTTTTTTAGCTACACAAGATGAACACGCGGAAGCTTGGGTTATCTGCACACAGATGTGTTTTCCTTTCACGCTTTTCACGGTACCTCGATGTATGATTATTTGGGCCATTTTGTAAACTCGATATTGCAAATCGCCGCAAATGTAGCATTAATTTAGTAACTAATAGTAGGTATTTAAATAGAAAATTCTCCGTATTTGTTTTTTTTAACCTATCAGGTTTTTCAAGCAATTCATCACTTCTCATATCCGGGATTCTGGGATAAGCGCGGATTCAAAGACAGCACCTTGGCTGGGATAGGAAACACCGTGGTGTAGCCTGATGACTCACCCTCCAGTTGCGGACGGTCGGTGTAAGCTTGCGTATAGGTGCCGAAACGAATCATATCCTGTCTTCTCCATCCTTCCCATACGAGCTCCAACTTACGTTCCTCCAGGATATTGTGAAGGGTAGCCGGACGAGGATACATACCAGAACGTTGCCGTACTTCGTTCAGCTCGGTTGTTCCGTCTTCCCCGTTTCTTATTTTAGCCTCGCTTTTCATCAGTAATACGTCGGCATAACGAAACAATACGATGTCGTTGTCCGACAATTTACCGTCTTTTGTGCTTTTCAGGTCTACTTCATACTTCTTCATCCGTGCACCGGCGGATTTCTCGTAAGGTTGTGCCGATACGTCCAAGCGTATGGCCCACGGTAGATACTCCAGGGTACTTCCGTCATCCAGTTTCACCGGGTTGCCATTTGGGTCCAAAACCGTTCCGGCAAAGAAACTGTCTTCGAAGCGATGGTCTACCGAATCAGTATCGTAACCGAATGTACGTAAAGTTTCAACCGTAGCACTGGTTCCATTCTCTCCACTCAGTCCGTAAGCCTTTCCATGGTTGTAATGGCGGGAACGGAATAAATATTGCATTTGGTTTTGCAATGCATGTTTATCCATCGGTATCGTAAATATATTTTCTTCCGAAGGCTCGTTATAGACCACGAAATTATCAGCCATGCGCGAGGATAATTGGTATCCCATACCCCGTATCGAATCGCAATACGCTTGTACGGCCTGCCATGCGTTCAGTGTTTGGGAGCCAATTTTCACTCGATATGTTTTTCCACTGGGACGGCTTCCGTCCGTCCAGTCGTTATCCGTGTAAATCTCTACATTCAGGAATAGCTTGGCCAACAGGAAACAGGCTACCGGACGGGTCATCCGACCATAATATTCACCTTTTTGATTGCTGTGCGCTTCATTCAGATAAGGCAATGCCGCCTGCAATTCGTTTACGATAAACTTGAATACGTCCTCACGTTCGCTTTGGTTGACATCTTTCATGGGGGTGGACGAAGATAATACCAAAGGTACACGCCCGAACATATCTAACAAATAATAGTAGTACATCGCCCGAAAGGCTCTGACTTCTGCCACATAATTTTTCAATTCTGCAGGAGCATCCTTACGGTTCTGCAGTTCCGTCAGACGTTCTATCGACTTATTGCTAAGCACAATCACTTTGTATAGATACTCCCACGAAGCTGCTATCACGTCATTATTGACTCCCCAATCGTGCAGGAACAGTCCTTGCCAAAGTCCGCCGTCGTACCAGTCTCCTCCACGGGTCGGCAACAAGGCTTCATCTGTGGTCAGTGTGTTCAAGTCATATACGCCTCGACAGGTTCCCTGCAACCCTTGACTGTCTTCGTATCCGCCTACATAGTTATAGAGGGTAGCTACAGTGTTCAGATATATATTGGCTGGCGTGTCATAAGCGTCCTCTTCGGGTAACTGGTCTCGCGGGGCTTCATCTAAGAATCCTGCACAACCATAACAGCAAATAAGGGTATATCCCGCCCATAAAATCCACTTTCTCATGTCGTCATGCTTTAAAATTGAATAGTTAATCCCAAGGTATAAGAACGATATACCGGATAGTTCCGTTTGTCGTCCACTCCGAGTGTGGCATCTACGATATAACTGTTGATCATAGGAGTCAGTCCGGAATAGGCTGTAATGGTAGCCAGATTGTTTACCGAAGCCGATAAACGCAGATGCTGCACGTATTTGCCCCATTTCTTCAACGGGATATTCCAACCGATAGTCAAATAATCAAAATTCACGTAGTTTCCATTTTCGAGCCAGTAATCTGTAGCAGTCTGATCGTAAATGTTACGTTGGGGAGCGGCTGCCATTACGTTGTAATCGGGAAAACTTCCCATATTCATATAAGCCAAGGCCGTTCCATTATAAATTTTATGTCCGAAAGCACCATTGATTTGCAACGATACGTCCACATTCTTATAACGGAAGCTGATGTTGGAGCCCAATAGAGTCTTGGGAGTGGCCTGTCCGGCTACGTAACGGTCTCCTCCGTCTTCCAAGTCCACACCTCCCCCGTCAAGGTCGGCTATCTCGTATGCGTATGTTCCGTCTTCGCGTTGGATGAGTCCTGTGCAATGGGGTAAATAAAAGACACCCAAAGGTTGCCCTACGATTTGGTATACGATGTGATTGTATCCACCATGAAAGCCTGCACCGGTTAAGTCGGCAATCGGTGTATATTGTGGAGCCGACATATATTCTCCATTATACATTCCGCTCAGAGAAAGTAGCTTATTGCGTTGGAACGTTACATTGACGTTGACGTTCAGTTCCATGTCTTTTTTACGCAAAGGAGTGAAGCCGAATCCTAATTCCACTCCGCTGTTACGCATGGATCCCAGATTGGCCAGCAATTTATTATAGGCAAAGGGCGGTACGCTTACATCATATTGATACAGCATGTCGTCCGTGACGGAATGGTAATAATCAAATGTGAAAATAGCCCGTCCGTCCCAAAAAGCAGCATCCAGTCCAATGTTCATCGTACGTTTTACCTCCCAACGCAAGTCAGGATTGGCATTGCGTATCAACCCCATTGTCACCGTTGGGTCACCGCCAGAGGATACTACGCCATTGGGTTTCACCAATTGGAGGGAATTGTAAGAATCAATGGCATCCTGATTTCCTGAATATCCATACCCGAATCTGAGTTTCAGATTGTTCAGCCAGTAGAAAGACTTCATGAAATTTTCCTCACTCAGAATCCAGGCCGCGGAAAGCGATGGGAAAAAGCCCCAACGATGGTTGCGTCCTACCTTGGATGAAGCATCGGTACGCATGTTTACGGTAGCCACATAACGATCGTCATACACGTAATTGACACGTCCTAAAAAAGATGCCAGACGAGGATTCTCATAATAAGAGCCCGTCCCCTCCCATAGTCTTACGGCTCCGGCCTGTAGGTTGTGAAAACCAAACTTATCGGTTGTAAAATTCGTGACAGTCGTATGGAAGCCGGACATAACACGTTGTTGCGCTTCTCCCAACAGGAGAGCGTCCAGTTTATGTTTTCCAAAAGCTCGATTGAAGTTCAACATCACGTTTCCCAGCACATCTTCCACCTTCTGTTCGCTTCGATAAGCTTGTCCATGTGCCCATACGGTAGTAGGAAGATATTGTCCGTTATCTATGACATTGTACAAGTAAGATCCGAAGGCGGAAAGTACCAAATGGGGGGTTAGGACCAGCTCCATTTTCAGATGGGCATTAAAATGTGCATTCGATTCTTCGTCGCTTACTTCCATCCAGGCCAAAGGGTTGGTAATCCAACTGGCAGTTGTCACTTGATCCCAACCGCCCGTCGCGTTCTTATGGGCCGGAAAAGTGGGATTGAAAGCTGCGGCTGAATAAAATGTCTTTTGTATATCTACCAAATTGTTGCTCTTACGTACGGCCCCCATTACCCCCAGGTCGAAACGCAGGCGGTCATTGAACGCCCGTTGCGTAATGTCTATCTTGGCCATGTAATTCCGGTAGTCCGAACTTTTCACTACGTCTTTTCGATCCAAAAGTGCCAGAGAAGCACGATAATAAGAGGATTCCGTACCACCTCCAAAAGCTACATGATGATTTTGTACCCATCCCATACGCGTAATTTCCTCTGGAAAATTCGTGTCATAACCTAAATCTAAAATAGATATACCGCGTTCGTGTGCCACGCTCCTGAAAGCATCTCCGGAAAGCATTTTCATGTTTTTATAAATAGACTCGACACTGAAATTCCCGTCGTAACTCAAACTGAAACTTCCGCTGTGTCCTTGTTTGGTACTTACTTTTATGACACCCGAAGCACCTCGTGCGCCATATTGAGCCGTTTCTGAAGCATCTTTGAGGATCGTGAAACTTTCGATGTCGGCTGGAAAAATCATACTTAACGTACTCAAATCAGCAAACACGCCATCGATGATTACCAAAGGGTCATTACCTCCGGTAAGGGATGTTGTACCCCTGACACGTACGGAGTTGAGCATGGCCTCCCTTCCTGGTAACATGCTGACACCGGCTACTTGTCCGTTAATAGAGTTCAAAGGGTTGGAAATCATACCTTTGTTCATTCTCTTTTCAGAAATCTGATCTACGGAACCGGCTACGGTTCTTCGGTCTCCTGTAGCATAGCCGATTTGCAGTATGTCTCCTCTCATTAATGAATCAGACAACATCCAGGGAATGGAATCCGGCAGAATCACTTTGTTCTGTGCTGCGAGAGGATATATATGGCATAATGCCAAAGACAAGGGTAATCCCATTCGCCCCAACCATAAAAATGTCCCTTTTTTCATAAGCAAAGAGATTTAAGAGTAAACGTTGGTACACTTTGAGTATTTACATAGGCAAATATACAGAAAATCCTTTAGATAAGCTCACTTTCAAAGGGAGAAAAATAAAGGAAAAAATAGAAGATAGACTCTTATATTTCTGTTCTCTAAGCATCAGATATTACAAAGCTAAATAAAAAGAGACATCGTTACCGATGCCTCCTCTGAATAAAACAACATTGAAGTGTTATTTTTTCTTATATCCACATTTCGGACATACTCCCTCTTTGTTTAAGGTAATACCGCATAATGGACAACGTTCGATATTATTTTTCGTTTCAAATTCGGCAGAACCGGCATTCACTCCGCTCGTAAAGGTGATCTTAGCAATATTTAATTTCTCTTTTAGGAGATCATATACGATTTTAATCATACCTTCTACAGTCATAGTTTCCTTGGTTACTACCAAACGACAGTCAGGATAGGCTGTAGCGAGCGGAGTTTTGAATGCTTCGCCTTTCATTTTGTTCTGGGGATGACCATTCTTGATACCTTGCTTTTCGTACACATCGAGAATAGCCGGTAATAAAGGGTCATCTTCCCGAAGAACAAGGGCATGGTCAAAATTTTTAAGCACGTCCCAAGCTACTTTCTGAATTTCGTTACATGGATAAACCATGTTTACACCTTCATTTACCGTGTCTTCCACTTCAATGGTCAATACACCGGTATGTCCGTGAAGGTACTGGGCTTCGCCTTGGAAGCCATAAAATCTGTGCGCATACTGCAAGTCAAATGTGGTGATACTTCTCATTTCAAAAACATTTCTAAATTAAACTTTTATTAACTGTGATTTGTACTTGTATCTTTTCTATATCAGCCGATACAAGATTTTTCTTTTCCAAGTGTTGCCGTATCAATTGCGTAAGTTCAGGGTCTTCGTAATCTACGATTTGTTGCCCATAGAACAAATGGTGGTGACTATGAACCGTGATATCATAATAGCATTTGTTCGTTTGGGGATGGTATACTTGCGATAGCAAACCAGCTTTATAAAAAGAATCGAGTATACGATATACCGTAGAAAGGGTTATTTCTTTGTCTTTTGATTGCACGCAGGAAATAATTGCCTCAATAGGAGCATGGCGCAACTCCATCATAGCCTCATATACGGCTTTGCGCTGTGGGGTCAGTTTTAATCCAGCTTCTCTTATTTTGTCTATTGCTTCCATTTATTTATCATCTTCTGGAGCAAAGATAGTGCAAACGATTTTTAAATGCAAATGTTTTGCAATAAAAAAAGAATAAAATACCAAAAGAGTATCCGAATAAAGAAATACTATATGTATCAAAGAAGATACCTTGTACCAGAATTGCTTTAATATAGAGGATTATAACAAAAAAAGACATTGAATAAATGTCTTTTACTTGATTTTTTCTTTCTTTATAAGAAAGAAATGTGGAGTATACAGGACTCGAACCTGCCACCTTTTGACTGCCAGTCAAACGCTCTAGCCAGATGAGCTAATACCCCAACCTTTTTGACGATGCAAAGTTAGATATATTTTTTGAAACGCAAAACTTTTTTGCTATTTTTTTTCGTCTGACTTTGCTCCTTTATAATCAGAATTTATATCCTAATGTAAAAAATACCTGATGGGTATTTAGGTTTACATCCACTGGAGTAAGACGACCGCTGGTTTGCGTGATGTAAGTATCGTCGAATGCATAGAAATCTCCCGACTGTATGCGACACTTATAAGCCATATCGGCATAAAAATGCTTTCCGTGGTAGCCTAAACCGGCTGTGAATATATTCACGTCATTTTTATTCAGATAATCTGTTGTAGTTTGGTAACCGAAAGCCGGAGAAGGCCCTGTTTGATCTAAAGTCGCTTCTTCCTTGAACATGCGGGAATAATAATTATATCCTGCACGGAATGCGACATTATCCGTCAGATTCAATTCCATACCGAATTTGAAAGAATGGCTTCCGCGTAACGTAGACTTGTGCAACGCATCCATATCGCGGTCGTGTGTCGTTCCTCTGGAATAACCATAGCCCCAATAGTCGTAGTCCCAGTCTTCATACCCCTGTTTCGTTTTAGAGTAATCGGCGTATTCATATTCGGCTCCTATAGCCAGATAAGTTCCAATCGTATGTCCTAACGAAACTCGAAATTTCCACGGTGTGGTAATTTTCATGTGCAAGTTTGCCAAATCTACATCCGGAAGATAATTGGTATATATAAACTTACCGTTTCTGTCTTGATTGATGTAGATGTCATAGTTCTCATCCTCCATCATGGGAGAGTCTATACTATATGAAGAATAAGATTCCAAATGATAGAAAGTCGGTGTTTCTACGGCCAGACCTATGCGGAAGGGGGAATTTCCGATGGGACGGAATATACCACCCAACTTCACATTGATTCCATATCCACTTACATGTTGGGTGTTATATAAGGAATAATTCTCGAAATCACTGTAAGAGTTGCCTTGGCCGTCCGAAATCGTGCCGAACTCTCGATAGGTGCTGTAACTGTAATAGTCTACGTCGTTCACTCCCAAAGTGAAACCTAAATACACACGGTCTTTAATGTTCATCGACAGATTGAAATCATATCCTGCGATACCGCCTTCCGTCGTACGGTCATAATTATTCCGGTCGGACGCTAAGGCATTATAGGAATCATATAAGGGATTGCCCTCTTGGTCTACCTGCACATTACCTTGATTATCCCGTATGTATTCCGGATTCACAAGGCAGGAATTATACATCAGGTCTGCCAAAGGAGTGGAATACTGGGTATGGTTCAGAATGTCTGCCATTTGTTGCGTCTGCGACAAACCGTTCAAGGCTCCGTTATCTGCGATAAATGACTGGTTGAAATTGGCTCTTTTCTGATAGTTGACTCCAAAATTAACATATCTTACGCTTTTAGCCATAACCGGGATGCTTACCACAAATCCCATCTGATCAAAAGACAAATGGGTCATGTCTGCATTTAAATCCGGTTTTTCTTGCTGGGTCAATACGCTGAATGATAAAGCTGCATCACTTCTACGATAGAGTCCCAATGCAGCCGGATTGGAAGAAGCGGCAGACAAATCGGCTCCCAATGCTCCTAATGCACCGCCCATACCTACGTAGCGTGCACTTCCGATTAAATCGGTCGGCATATAATTCTCATTCATATATGGTGTCTGTGCCATCATAGACTGGCTTGCCAGCAATGCGCTTACAAATATGAGGTTTTTTCTTTTCATTATTTCTTCCTTTTATGGTTTATCTTTGTTTGTTAACGTCGACCGCCTCGTGCTCCTCCACCCCTGGATGGGGAGAAACCGCCTCCGGAACGGCTGGGGGAACTTACCGACGGACGGAAAGTACTTCTTGTGGTCGATGGCGTGAAGTTAGAACTTCTCGACGGTTGAGTGTTACGTTGAGGAGTTGAAGTCGTACGCGTACGAGGAGACTGCCTGGTAGTTGTTGAAGAACGATTTGGAGTAAATCGTGCAGAATTCTCCGAAATAGTTTGCCGGTTGGTGTTGCCTGAGTTTCGTATGGCCCTTCTGGCTGAAGAACTGTTTCTTACATTAGTGCGGGATGTTCCTCTTGCCAGTGTACTATTCTCCCGATATCTTACACTGGGCCGAGTAACCGGTCTTGATGGATACCATCCATGACCGGGATGTCCCCAATGCGGGTGATGCCAGTGTGGTCCCCAATACCAAGGATCATACCATCCGGCATACCAAGGGCCTCCCCACCCCCAAAAAGGATTGTATAATCCCCATCCCCACGAGTAGGAAAAGGTAGGTCCCCAATACCAACTGCTAGGATAAGCGTATGCGTAAAATCCATCATCATATACATCCCAATATATGGAATTGGGACCATAACGTAAGTCCCAGTATAAAGGACTGCTGACCGCAACGCCGATAGTTGGGGTGTTGAAACGAAGAATTCGTTTGGTGTATTGATAATCTTCTTCCAATCCCTGAATGCTGTCGGCTCGCGCATTTTCTTCGTTTGCCGTCTCTTCCTCATTTGCGGCTGTACTATCATTTTCCCAACGATATCGCCGATTGTACTCATCTACATCTCTTGCATTATTCTGAACATGTCCATTGGCTGCTGTTGTTGCTGCATATTCGGAGATCGCGTGCATTGAAGGTTGCGACCTTGTCTGTTGTTCCTTCTGTTCTTTCGTTTCTTTTTGGGGAACAAAATACATGTCATCTATTTGTGCAAAGCTAAAAAACGGAATCACTGCAACGACGAGTGAAAATAATATTCTGTTTTTCATTGTCTTTCCTCCTTTACCTATATTATATGCAAATATAACTTTTTCTCGGTTGTCGGACAATACGGAAACGAGAATAAAGTTTAGTATATAACTCTTTTTTTGCTATTTTTGCAGAATCAATAGATTCTCGACATAAAATAAACAATATGAAATATTTGGAATTGGATTTCATTATATCCCCTTATAGCAGGGATGCTGCCGACATCTTGATAGCATTGGTAGCCGATGCCGGTTTGGAAAGTTTTGTAGATACTCCACAGGGGGTGAAAGGATATGTGCAAACCGGACTTTTCGAGCGTTCCGTATTGGATAGCTTGACAGACATATTTCCCATGGACGGGGTGAAAGTGACCTACCGGTTGGCAGAAGCGGAAGATAAGAATTGGAACGAGGAATGGGAACGCAACGGCTTTGAACCGGTCCGAATCGCCGACCGTATTCTGATTCATAGCCCGGAGCATCATAACCTATCTCCAGCCGAATATGATATCGTGATAGATCCTCATCAGGCTTTCGGTACCGGTACGCATCACACTACGGGCATGATATTGGAACGTTTGCTCGGGATGGACCTCGGACATAAAACCGTATTGGATGCCGGGTGCGGAACGGGAGTGCTGGGTATCTTCTGTACTTTGAAAGGGGCAAAATCGGTGTGGGCTTACGATATAGATCGTTGGAGTGTGGACAATACGAAAGAGAATATGTTGCTGAATGGTGTGAAAAACATGGAAGTGGTTGAAGGGAACGCCTCCATATTACAAGGAAAAGACGCTTTCGACTTGATTCTGGCCAATATCAACCGGAATATTCTTTTAGCCGACTTGCCATCGTTCGTATCGGTTATGCATGCGGGAAGCCAAATGATTCTCAGCGGTTTTTATGTAGAGGATATGCCTTTGCTTGTGCAAAAAGCGAAAAGCTTGGGGCTGAACTACCTTAACCATACGGAAAAAGAGAACTGGGCAACGCTTTTATTCGAACGTTTGTAATAAGCGATATGAATCCAGAGCTGCCGGTAATGTCTGTAGGACTTCCGGCGGCTTTATTTTTCTTTATAACGAATCTTCAGGGTCGGTATAATTGTCTTCCTGTTCCGGTATGGTCAGGTTCATCAAGTCTTCAAACGACCCGTTGAAGATATTGCAGTCTACATTCCCTTTGATTCCGGTAACTTTTCCACAGTCCGTATGTTGCCAGAAATTCCATTTTCTTTTATATTCCAACTTCTCCACATAATAGTGCGCTATCCAATAAGGATATTCATCGAATGCTGGAGTATTCAGATAGTGCAATTTGAATTTGTATCCCGTATAAATAATGGGTTTCACGCCATATTCTTTTTCTACAATATCCAGCCACGTCTTTACAGCCTTTTGGAGCTGTGTTTCCGTTAGTCGTCCTGCCTTTTCCACGTCTAAAACAGGAGGTAGGTCACCGGGTTCCAAATGTACTTGTTTCAAGAAAAACCGAGCTTGTTTTTGGGCATCCACATCCGGCAAAAAGAAATGATAAGCTCCTCTTATAAAGTCATTTTGCTTTGCTTCATAAAAGTTTAGGTTAAAATTGTCATCCAATAGTGTCGTACCTTCGGTCGCCTTAATGAAGACAAAACTGACAGGGGATGAATTCAAGCTGGCATTGCGCAAACGTTCCCAATCTATGTTCTCCTGATAATGAGAAACATCAATGCCGTGCACGTCAAAACCTTCAGGGTATACAGGATCCCCATAGATGGCTTTCCAACGGAATGAATAAGGACCGACAAAGAAATAATAAAAGAAAAGTATATAAGCTATTCCTAAAGACAACGCTCCTACCCATATCGCCCACGACGGCCAGCGTTTGAAAAACAACCATTTGCTTGTCCCTTTTTTCTTTTGCTTCTTGCGCGAAACGGTTTTTCTCTTAGGACTACGTGCTGTGGGAGTGCTATCCACTTTCTTACGGCTTCCCCTCTGAACAATCGTTTTTCTGTTTTTTATAGTTTGCGGCGTTTGTGCACACATGATAGAAACGGTCTCTATTATCCTTTTATTCAGAAAAATAACAAGTCCCTTCATCGACGGATAAAGGGACTTGCATATCTATAAATGAATTACTTAGCTTGTTCCAATTGCAACGTCTTGGTAGCTTGGTCGCAGACTTCGGTCGGACCGAAATACTGTATAGGACCGGGATATACGAAACAAGTTTCACGAGCCCATTGGTTGCGTCTTGATGCAAATTCCTTGAACGGAGCACCGTCCAAACGAACCAATGCCTTTTTGATGACCGGTTTCATCTCACCATTACGTTTCTCCATATTCATCATCATGGTGATGGGCACACCACCGGCAATCCATTCAGCAGCCGGTGCCGTCGTGTTCTTCACAATAGCCATATAACCGGTCTTGCCGTTAGCCATCAACATGGCGGCACTTGTACCCAAAGCATAGCAATAGTCTGCGTCGTAATTGGAAGGAGCCGCACAACGGCCTTCATAACCGAAGAAATGATGCAAAGCTGAGAACTTGCCGTTGAACTTACCTTCTTTCTTCCATGCAGCCAGTTTGTTGGCCACCATTTCGGACAACAGCTTTTCCGTTTCGATCAGTGAAACCTGTACATTTCCATGCGGGTCACGTTCCATGGTCAACTGAGCCGCTACTCCCAAAGGAAGAGATTCGTATACAGCCTTGTTTGCTGCAGAAAGTTTATTCAAAATCCATTCGCGTTGCTGATCTTTAGCCAATGCAGCACCTTCTGGGGTTGCCAACAAGTCGTTCAATTCGGCAATCAAAGCCTTCATAGCCGGGATGAACTCAATCAAGCCTTCCGGAATCAATACCGTACCAAAATTGTTTCCATCGGCCGCACGGTCGGCTACAACTTGAGCAATATAAGTAACGATATCATCCAACGTTTGGTTTTTGGCTTCCACCTCTTCCGATACGATACAAACGTTGGGTTGGCACTGCAAAGCGCATTCCAAAGCGATGTGAGAAGCCGAACGTCCCATCAATTTGATGAAATGCCAATATTTACGGGCAGAGTTTGCATCGCGTTGGATATTGCCGATAACCTCTGCATACGTTTTGCAAGCCGTATCGAAACCGAAAGAAGTTTCGATCTGTTCGTTCTTCAAATCGCCGTCGATGGTCTTTGGACATCCGATAACCTGCACACCGCATTTCTTGGCTGCGTAATATTCAGCCAAGACACAAGCGTTCGTATTAGAGTCGTCGCCACCGATGATGACAATGGCTTTAATACCCAATTCCTTGATGATTTCAAGTCCCTTTTCGAACTGTTCCTCTTTTTCGAGTTTGGTACGTCCGGAACCGATCATGTCAAAACCGCCCGTATTGCGATATTGGTCTATGATGTCAGCCGTCAATTCCATATATTTGTGGTCCACCAGTCCACCGGGACCCAAAATAAAGCCATACAACTTGCTTTCCGGGTTCAGTCTTTTAATACCGTCGAACAAGCCGCAAATGACATTATGCCCGCCGGGAGCCTGGCCTCCGGAAAGAATTACACCGACGTTGAACGGGGCGTAAGACTGAGCCTCGCCCGGAACGAACTCAATAAGAGGCATTCCATAAGTGTTCGGGAATAATTTCTTGATTTCCTCTTGGTCGGCCACAGACTGCGTGGGTACGCCTTCCTTTACAGATACGTTACCCTGCAATCCTTTGGGTAACTTGGGCTGATAAGCCGCTCTTGCAATTTGCAATGCACTTTTTTCCATGTTGTGATTCTAATTAATTGTTGAAAAGCATTTTCAGCACACAAAATTAATGTTTTTTGTCGGAATGAAGAAACTCTCACCCCAAAAACATACAGTTTATTTTCTTCTATAAAATTTCCCGATATCGTCAACTTTGCGTATCTTTGTCCAAGTTACTAATTTACATCATAATTTGAGATTAAAGAATATGGCTAAAAGAAGAACATTAAAAAAGAATATCAACTATATCTGTAGTGAACTGTTTGCAGAATGTGTAGCGTTGACGCATTACAAAGTAGATATAAAACAAGAAGATGTGGATAACGTAATGACCCGCATATTGTTGATGCATGATGAATTTGTCAGCAGGATCAGTCATACGGAACCGAGAAACGTAAAAGGATTCTACAAGAAGCTGCGCATGGATTTCAATGCACAGGTCAGCGACATTGTCAGCACTATCAGCCAGCTTTGCTAAATGAGCCGACGTTTTTGCAGTTTCCTCCTGTTCAGGCTGATGGGATGGAAAGTCGACGTGACGGTTCCCATGGGAGATAAATACATCATTGCGTTGGCACCTCATACAAGTAATTTCGATTTTTTGTTGGGAGTGCTTTATAGTCGTGCAATGAATTTTCGTTGTGACTTCCTGATGAAAAGCGAATGGTTTTTCTGGCCTTTGGGAATCTTAATGCGATGGTTGGGGGGAATTCCAGTGTACCGAAGTAAGAAGATGAGTATGACGGACCAGTTGGCACAAGTGGCTCGGAAACGGGATATATTTCACCTTTGCATCACTCCGGAAGGCACTCGTTCACGTACGGAAGAATGGAAAAAAGGGTTCTATTATATCGCCTTGAAGGCCGGGCTGCCCATTTTATTGTATGGAATTGATTATCCGACCAAAACCATACGTTGCACGCAAGTAGTCGTCCCCAACGGAAATATAGATAAACAAATGAACGACATTAAAGCATACTTTAAAGATTTCACAGGGCGGCATCCTGAAAAGTTCGCAACCGGATTAAAATAATGGTAAGTATGAAGAAAAGACTTATGGTCCTGGCGGGAGCATTCTTGCTGGGACTTTCCGTATATTCACAGAGTGGAGAGAAAGTAGTAAAATCCAGATTAGGGGTTTATTTCTCTGACTATCAAACATCTTATACTACGGCTACCGACCGCTGTAAGATAGAAAGGGTTAAAGTGGATGCTTCTGCGCGGACGGCAGAGATTTATCTGAATGAACTCTTTGCCGGACAGTCTTTTAGCAGGGATAAGGTCAAAAGTATCTATCGCGACGTAAAACGTTTGCTTCCTGCGCCGTACAATGCTTATACTATTATTATATATGGCAACGGTATCCCCATAGAGAATCTTGTTACGGATATGAGCGGAACTCCATCGGAGGTTCAAAAGAAATGGGGGCAGGCTTTGTATCGCGGAGCCCCGTGGGTGGAACGGACGCAACGCCCCTATCCTATCACCAAAGGTATGCAACAACGCCATTTGTCTGTTTGGGCCAGTCATGGACGTTATTACAAGAACGACCAAAAAGAGTGGACATGGCAACGACCGTATTTGTATTGCACGACAGAAGATTTGTTCACTCAAACGATAGTCGTTCCCTACTTACTCCCCATGCTGGAAAACGCCGGGGCGTACGTCTTTACACCTCGTGAAAGGGATTGGCAGCCCCACGAAGTAATAGTGGACAATGACACCCGGGATTCGGGCGGAACATATTCAGAACATGAAAACAAATATGCATGGGAAAACGGTGGTGTAGGATTTGCACAACTTAAACGGACTTACCTTAACGGCGAGAACCCTTTTACGGACGGGACGGTGCGCAGTACCCATACGGTAACCCGAAAAAGCCAGGCTTCCGAAATACGTTGGACGCCTGACGTACCTGAATCCGGACGTTATGCCGTATATGTTTCATACGCGACTTTACCTACGAGTGTTTCCGATGCCCATTATGTGGTTCGTCACCAAGGTATGTCTACGACCTTCAAAGTCAACCAGCAAATGGGAGGAGGAACTTGGGTTTATCTCGGAACGTTTGATTTCGACAAAGACCAGCCCCATTCCAACTATGTCAGTTTAAGCAATCTGAGCAACTATCGCGGAACGGTGACAGCAGATGCCGTACGTTTCGGAGGTGGAATGGGAAACATTGCTCGTGGAGATTCTTTGCAGGAAGTCGTAAGCGGTTTCCCGAGGTACTTGGAAGGTGCCCGTTACAATGCACAATGGAGCGGCATGCCTTATTCCGTATACAGCGGTAAAAACGGGACAAACGATTATAGCGACGACATCAATGTCCGTTCATATATGACAAACTATCTGGCCGGAGGTTCTTCTTATTTTCCGGCCGACAGCGGATTGCACGTACCGATTGAAATGGCCATCGCGCTTCATAGCGATGCCGGCATGGCACCCGACAGTACTTTTGTCGGTACATTAGGCATTTATACCACGGATTTTAATGAAGGGACGTTTGCGACCGGAATGTCGCGTTTGGCCTCACGTGAGCTATGCGATGTGGTTATGACGCAAGTGGATGAGGATTTGAACCGACTTTACGGACAATGGAAAAGACGCCAAATGTTCGACCGGAATTATAGTGAAACGCGCGAGCCCCAAGTTCCGGCCATGATATTGGAAATGTTGTCCCACCAGAATTTCCGGGATATGGCCTTGGGGCACGATCCTGCATTCAAATTCAATTTGGCACGGGCCATATATAAAGGAGTACTGAAATATACATCCTATCAACATGAGGCAGATTATGTCGTACAGCCCCTTCCCGTCACTTGTTTCCAAACTCGTTTGAACCCGGATGAAAAAGAAATAACATTAACCTGGACACCTGGGCAAGATACGTTGGAACCTTCTGCCACTCCCAAAGGCTATGTCGTGTATACCAAGCAGGGAGAGAACGGTTACGACAATGGTATATTTGTACATGAGCCTCGGTTCTCGTTCCGTGCGGAGGAGAATGTGATTTACTCGTTCAAAGTGACAGCCGTGAACGACGGTGGAGAGAGTTTTCCTTCGGAGGAACTGTCGGCCATGATAGCCAAGAATGCCTTTGCCAAGGTCCTGATTATCGACGGCTTTCAGAGGGTGGCCGGACCACAGGTTATTCTGACGGATTCGACCCGGGGATTCGACCTGTCAGCGGATCCCGGTGTTCCTTATATGCGCTCTCCCGGATTCTGCGGTCGGCAAATCGTATTCAACACAGAACTGAACCCCAAGAGCGCGTGGGGCTTTAGCGGGAATGAACTTGAAGGCAAGATGATAGCGGGAAATACATTCGACCATAGCCGCATGCATGGTGAGGCCATAGCCACTGCTGGCGGATATTCGTTTGCATCCGTTTCCCGTACGGCAGTAGAGGCGCAGTCTGTGGACTTAAACGAATACAACATCGTGGATTTGATTTTGGGATTGCAAAAAAATGACGGATACAGTACCCGGCCGTATCCGTCATTGACACCTGCTTTATGTAGTGCGTTACAAGAATTTACCCGCATGCGTGGCAGCCTGTTGGTGAGCGGTGCCTATATAGCCCGGGACCAGAAGCAAAAGGAAAATGCAGACTTCCTGCGTAATACGTTGAAAGTAGACGCATACACTCCGGTCACCTTGGATGCCTATTCTCAAGCCACAGGAATGAATACCACCCTTCATTTGTACACGGAACTCAACTCCCAACACTATGCCGTTACACATGCAGACTGCCTGATACCCCTTCCCGAAGCGTTTTCCACCTTATTATATACACCAACCAATTATTCGGCAGCCGTGGCTTATCAAGGGAAAGACTACCGTGCGATTACGTTGGGATTCCCTTTCGAGTGTATCAAATATGCTGCCGACAGGGATAAGGTCATGGGCGCGTTCCTGAGTTTCCTGTTGTCAAGGTAAGATAGACTTCCGACACTTGTGTGGCAATCCGGTTCCAATCGTATTTCGACATGCCGTAGTCTGTATGTTTTAAAGGCAAAGCAGCTATCTTGTCCAGTTTTTGTGCCAACGCCTCTACATCTCCTACCGGAAAATAGCAACCCTTGTCCAAACCTACTTCAAGGTTTGCAGGGATGTCGCTGACTACAACCTCTACGCCATAACTCATAGCTTCAAGCAAGGCTATCGGAAGCCCCTCGTGACTTGACGGCAAACAGTAGCAGCGGCAGTGGGTCAACAGAGAATGGAGCTTGCGCCCTTTGACAAAACCGGTCAACACTACCCCATTTGCTTTGGCCGCTTCTTTCAACGACCGGGAATAGTCGTCTTCGAAATCCGTATCACCGGCAAGGACCAGTTTAATCCCCCGGGCATTTTTCATCCGGGCAAATGCTTGCACAAGATGATGCAAGTTCTTTTCGGGGACAAAGCGGCACATGCCCAAAACGTATTTCCCTTTCTCGATACCCAGTTCCTCGAAATATTCAGGAAAATCGCACACTTCCGGTCGCGACACTCCATTATATATAAGGTGTACACGGTTTGTACGCCCGTACTTTCGACTTATCAGATTGCGAATCACATCGGATATGACGATGACATCGTCTGCAAACATGCAGCCCATGCGTTCACCGAGTTTCAGCATCGTTTTGGCGGCAAGCCCCCACTTATCACGGTCGTAATCCGGCCCATGATGTGTAAATACCACTTTCATCCCCAACATTTTGGCGTACGGCACGAGCAAAGCAGGACCGATGGCGTGGATATGCAAGATGTCCGCCCCCACCCTCCGGGCTTCGTTGATGGCACGGAAAGTATGGATGATGGCCTCAAACGACTTTTTCTTGGGAGAAGGAAGCGTGACGAGCCGAACACCCTTCCACTCCTTCAGGCCATCCTCCACATAATTGGAGCGTCGCACCACTGTCACGTCCCATCCTCGTTCCGCCAAGCGCGGGAACAATTCCTCACAATGCGTCTCCACCCCACCCATGACACCGGGTATGCCGCGGGTACCGGTTACCACTATTTTCTTCATTTTATCATCCGCATTGAAAATAATTCATTACTTTTACACTCAAATACCACAACTTCGAGAACTCATGAGAGCATTTGTCACCCGAATCAAAGAAACACTCCAATATGTCGGCATTCTATCGTTGACATGTCTTTCTGCCTTTTGGCTTTGGCTGACGGGGCAAAGGAAAGACGGCTCAACAGGAAATTAGTTGGAAATCCATATAGTCTGTTATTCCGGACAGGAAAACCGGACGACGTCTTTCATGGTAGTTTTACTTTGAAAAGGGCATCAAAGAGTTGTACTTCCAAGTTGACACTATACCTATGGCGTGGAAAGTGTGTATAATGGCCTCAAATATTTTTTCTTTGGAGAAAGTATGGTCATAAGTTTTACGCCTTTCCATTCTGTAAGTTTATCGCAGGTATTAGTTCGGTCGGCGAATAACCGTTATATCGACGCTACGTTCCGCCATTCGTGGAAACAATTCCTCACAGTGTGTTTCTACTCCCCCATGATATAGGGAATCCCACGAACCCAGTTATTACAATTTTCATGGCGATAGTTTATTTGTGCAAAAAACGATTATAAAAAGCTATCAACTTTGGATAGTAGTTTTCTGTACTCAAATTCTCACCGGCAAATTTCAAAACACCTTCACTGAGCTTCGAATACTTTTCTGCCGTTAATCCGTCAACAAGTTCCACTTTGTTTTTCAGATCTTCGCTGTTACCGCTCATAAACAAATAACCAGTCTCCTTCTCTATAACAATCTCGGGTATACCTCCAATTCGTGCTCCAAGTATGGGAGTTCCTGTAGAATAAGCCTCAATGATAGCCATTGGGTTGTTTTCATACCATTCTGAAGGTACGATGACGAAATAGGCTTTCCTTACCAAATCCGTAAGTTCATGGCCTTTCTTATATCCTACGAACTCCACGTTTTTCATACCATAAGTTGCTATATAGTTTTTCAGTTCCTTCTCTTTAGGTCCCGTACCCACTATTTTCAGATGGCTTTCAGGTAAATCTTTGAATGCCTCCAAGAGCGTTTTTACCCCCTTTTCATAAGATAACCTGCCAAAGAAAAGGTAGTATTTGGTTTTAACTGTCATTTTGTTTTTCCCGACAATATCTGTAGAGAAATTATAGAGCGTGATGTTCGGCGTGTCTTTTATTGATGGCATATATTTCTCTTGAATGCTCTTTGCAAAGTTACTCACATAAAGAAAACCATCAATATATTTGGTTGGACTGAAGAATTCGTTACGGAAATACTGTTCTGCTGCCATTATGGCACTCATAATCTTGTTGCCCTTACAACAGGAATGTATGAAGCATTTATAAAACAATCTACCTTTGCACTCTTCACAAATCTTGCCTTTTCCGTTACGAAACGTATAAGCAGGACATACAATACGATAATCATGTACCGTAAATAAGATAGGCACATGAAACTTCTTCAATACAGGAAGTATGGAAGGGGTTATTTGCCCCCATATCAGATGGATGTGGGCGATATCAGGTTTCTCTTCCATTAATAACCTCTCCATTTTCTTGGCAGCTTCGAAGTGGTAGAAATAGTTCACCATATTCCTTACTTGTCTCAACATTCCTTTTCGGGTTTCTTTCGATTCGGGAAAATATTTGCTGTAGGGAGACGGATTGTTACCGGTCCATTTTAGACAAAAATATACGACTTTGTGCCCATGTTTTTCTAATAGTTTACCAGTATTGAAACATACAGTTTCAGCACCGCCCTTATTAAAATTGTATACGTCGATTAATAGAATTTTCATAATAGAAAACTGTGATATTCTACAAAATTCCCTCTATCAGCATTCCATAAAATGTCTTCTTGCCGTTAATTTCTTTCGGATAACTTTGTTTCCATGTCAATTTGAAAAGCATTGTATCCTTTTTGATGTGTTGCCACATTTCTTCATTGAAAGGTCTGCCGAGGACTTTGAAGAGTTCATCGCATTCAGGGTTGTTGGGTTGAATGGCATTGAAAGCATTGGCAAACGGCTTAATGTGTTTTTCAGCAAGGACGATGGCATAATCTGTCAATAGATAATCCACTAATCTATCATAGGTCTTCCAATAGTTATAGAGGAAATCCCTTACTACGGCATAGACCCAACGGTTTTCACAACTGCATCCTAAAGAATAGTTGGCGAAATAGCCACAGGCTACGGATGCATGGAAATAATCAGGGCGTTTGATAGACCATAATGGCAAATTCATGTACTCTTCAAAGCAAGGCTTGGTACAGAAAAAAGTTGAGTCAATCCAGATTCCACCATATGTAGAGAGTAGGTTCATTCTCAACAAGTCTGAAAATATTGTTCTGGAAATAATTCCTTTTCTATGCTTCTCTTCTAACCATTTTGGAAATTGTACATAGTCTTTCATATTTTCATCAGTGATGATAACGACTTCTAGTTTACCGGCATTGCGTCGTATGGATTCCACACATGCTTTTACTATTTCTGGAGCTTGGTCTAACCCTTGCCACCAACATATCCAAATTTTGTCATGCAGTCGTTCGTCTGTGGCAAGCATAGACTTTGGGCATTGATAATTGTCCCAATATGCTTTAAACTTACGGTCTAAGAAATCTAGCATTATATGATGCTTTTTCAGCAGTCGTTTTTTTCTTGCTTCACTTTCCTTAAAACCGTTGTAGTTCATTACTTGTATGTCTACTTTGGCTCGGAAAGTAATAAAAGCCGCTCTCCAACTGATTGTTCTTGCTACATCGTACGTAGCTTTTATTTCTTCGCTGATGCGGTGTATTAGCCGTTTGATATTGTTGTGATTTTGTATCATAATGTATTTTCCTATTTTAATAAATTATGATTTCTTATTACTGTCTTTATATAGTATAGACTGGTTGATGTTTTTTGTTTCTGTATATAGTGTACTTATTTTTATTGAAGATTTCTAATGATTTTAGCTGGAACTCCTGCCACGACAACATTGTCGGGAATATCCTTGCATACTACGGCGTTTGCTCCAATAACGACATTGTTGCCGACATGAATTCCTCCAATGACTTTTGCACCACAGCAAATCCTCACATTGTCTCCAATAATAGGAGATTCAGTTCCATTGAAACCAATTGTAACTTGTTGGTAGATATGGCAATTCTTACCGATTTTCTTGGCATTTATAATAGTAGAAAAACCATGTTGTATTATAAGACCTCCCTCTATATCTTTTATGCAGATATACAAGCAATCTTGTCCTTTTATAATCCAACTCGTCAATATCCTGATTTTTCCCAGTCTTTTGTATACTACTGAACGGAATTCCTTATAAGAAGCAAAGACTATAAAAATAGCTTGAACACTTCTAATCAATCTCATATTAGTCTTATTGAATTATCATTTTTAAGAAAAATACCATTTTTATTATTATTGTTGCTAATCCGTAATGGCCTTGAAGGACAAACTTCCTTACCATTGAAAGATGTTGCTTTGTTGGACGGGAATTTTCAAGGATTTCCCGTATGGTAGTATCCATAGCAATATATTTGATGTCATTCCCTCTCATTATGTTTGATTCGAACAGGGGATATACCATTCCATACAAAATGGTACAAACAATGTTTTTGTCAAATGTAGAATGCCATTCTTCATGTAATAAGTTAAGGTCATTATAAATGAGTTTTATCGTTTTGTAATAATCAGGTTTTATTCTTTTCGCTCTTTCCTTACTTAAAACCCGATACATATAACCGGAATTGTTAGTTACAAGAACACTTTCTGCGAAATTGTAATATCTGTAATTGAAAACAATATCCTGTGAACGACGCAAGTCTGGAAACCGGACATTGTTTTTTTTGATTATATTTGCTTTGTAAATTCTGCAATGAGGGGCTTGTATAGCTCCTTCTTCAAATAGGGTGAGATAATTGTCGTGTACTTGTTGCTTGCCGTAAAATCGCATTCCATGAAAATGCGGAGGTCTTACTTTTTTTATCTTTCCATGTTTATTGAAATATATTGTAGTCTCACTGACTGTCACCAAGTCATAGTTCTCTTGTTGTTGTAGTCTCAGCATATTTTCTACATAGTCTTTTTGACACCAATCATCAGGGTCTACAAACATGATATATTCCCCTGTAGCTCTGTCTAATCCGTTGTTTCTAGCGGGACCACTTCCTGCGTTGTCTTGCCAGTATACGGAAAATCGGTCGTCATTTCTGCAAAAATCCTTAGCAATCTTGAAAGATCCGTCTGTAGCTCCATCTATGATGACGATGACCTCTATATTCTTGTAAGTTTGCTTTGCTACGGAGTTGAGACATTGTAATAAAAAGTCTGCAACATTATAAGTTGGTATGATAATAGAAATCTTAGGATTATTCATGTTTACATAAGTTTTTTAATCTTTGAGTTTTGTTTTCTAACCGTTTTCAACTCGTAAAGATGGTCACTAAGTAAATTGTTGAAATGTAAGGCAAGAAACAACCTAATGGCTTTTGCCAGCCCAAAATGCCTTTTCGTATATTTAAAATTTATAATTGGGTTGTCTCCAAGCGGTGAATACAATCTTCTGAAACGTTTGCATAACGTCAAACCACTTTTTCTTTCTCTATGCGAAGCCATGGGATTAGTTGGGCATGTTCCTATATATTTACGGGTTGAGACTATGCAAATGTCGGCCTCAATAGCCCTTAAACCATAATCAAAATCCCCCATGTGGTGTTGAAACATGGAATCGAGTAAACCTATTTTTTTTACCACATAGTCTGGTACTAATACGCAATTGCCGTTCAGCCAATATACTGGTTGCAATGTTCCATTTGGTATCAAAGGTTTGTACTGTTTGTCTCGTCCTCCATAACTAAAACACCCCACATCATCACGGAAAGAACCACAAATGATGCTTTTATCATTACATAAAGCAGAGCAGTCTATCAGTTCTTGCAATGCATCTTCCATCAGATAAGCGTCATCATTCAACCATATATAAGCATCATATGTAATACCGCTATCATAAGCTTTTTCCCATGAAGCCAACATTCCCCTGTTCCAAAATAAATTTCCTGTTCCTTTAGACAAATAAACGTCGGGAAATTCCGTCTTTACTGCTTTAAAGGTACCATCGGTAGAACCATCGTCACACAAATACACATCTACTATTCCAGATGTCTTTTGCCGATATAATTGTTTCAGGCATTTCAAGGTAGTCTCCCTACGATTGAAACAAGTCAATAAGACTGCGTATCGTTTTATCTTCATGTCAAATATTTTATTTATAAAAGTCTTGTCGTGCAATATTACCTTTTATGATAGTATTGGGATTTCCACCATAGATGACATTAGGAATTTCGCATGATTTTGTTATGATGGAACCGTACGGGATTGTCGTATGATCTGATAGGCTGACCCCCTTCATGATGGTTACATGGGCTGCAATCCAACAATTATTCCCTATCATGATAGGGCGTGACGGGTTGATCTGCTTATAAGGAGATTGTAAGCAGCACAGTGGATGTCCGTCACCGTCGATGATAGTGACATTCCAACCTATATTACAATAACTCCCGATTGAGATGTGATTTTCGCAAGATATAGTTAAGAAACAATTCGGCATGAACCCTTTGCCAAATTCCACACAACCATTTACATTCAAAACCGATCCACACGGGATATCAAGTTTGTCTGCAATTATAAGGTTTGCATTCTTGCCAATATGGATATATGTCCTTTGCTTATGGCCTGAACGGAAAGAACCTTCTGACATACCTACAGTCATTCTTTTAAAAGCAATGCCGTTCCGAAAATGAATTTTGCTTTTTTCTATTTTTCCGAAACAGATAGTTGCTCCACAAACAATAGGAAATCTTACAGCCTCTTTGAAAGGGAAAGCTTTGAAATTAAAATACAACGTATTGTATAATGCTTTAACAATGTATAGAAGTTCCATTTGCTCTTCTTAATATGTCTTTATAAGATTTTGTTAATTCTGTAATCACATTTTGCGGATTATGTCTTGCTAACGCCTTTCGACGTGCTTTTTCCCCCAATATTTTACATAAATCAAAGCTTTGACTCATTTTTACAATAGATCCCGCTATCGCATAAGCATCTCCATCCTGAACCAAATATCCTTCTTCGCCATCTTCGAGAATACTGCTTGTTCCCCCTGCATAAGAAGCTAAAACAGGCACTCCTATAAGCATGGCTTCACATACGCTATTAGGGCTGTTTTCCATATGGCTGACATGACAATATATATCAGAACTAACCAAAATCTTTGAAAGGTTGTTTGCCGATTGTAAACCCAAATAGCGAACATTTACATCACAGGCTTTTATATGGGTATAATCTTCACATAATCTTTCATATCGGCCATCAAAGGATAAACCCACCACATTCCATACAAAATTTAAATGGGTATATTTTTTCAAAAGTTCAGCCGATTGTAGTAACGTCTCAAATCCTTTGTATATACCTGGTGAGATAATACTGGTAATTTGAATAATATCGTTATATTTCTCTTTTTTCCATTGGTTTATATAAAAAGGTTGACGAAGGATCTCATTGACTATATAATATTTTCTGTCTGGATTCAATAGTCCCGTAACATTATGATCCCATGATGTCCTGCCTAAAATATATTGTGCTTTTTTCAAAAACATACATTCTCTACGCCCCCTATAATAGAAACTACGATACAACCTTTTTGTGTCTATACCTCGAATTTTCATTAAAAAAGTCTCTCTCTTCTCGACTTCTGCGCAAGGGATGCCTGAATAAAATTTTTCAGTATATGGTGCTAACAATCCTTGAATTGAAAAAACAACTGGAATATGTTTAACGTAATCCTGTATCAGGCCAAATGACTGTTCTGTTCCATGTATATGTATTAAGTCTGGCTTAACCGAATTTACTATATCTATCATTATAGGTAATATCCGTTTATCTACAGATTCTATATTCTTTCTTCTATCAAGGATATGTCCTATTTTTGATTTTCTTGAAGGTATAAGTATAGGTAAGTACCGTACATCTTCGAAAATGAATGGAGCTTCTTCGGTTTTTGAAAAGAAGGCGACATTCAAATCTATATCCGAACATTTTTTTATTTCATCTTCCAATGAAATCAACCAACCTCCGGTTATTGTTTTTATGTTATTCCTCTTTATGCTACCACATGGAGAATTTGCAAACCATAGTACTTTCATTATTTATAACATTATAATTCTGGTATGATATATTAAAAACATAGTTTTGTAACTTCATTATCTGTCAGTTTTCTCATATATGATGAATTGCATACGCTTACTCCTAACCAAATGATCAAATGGGAAAAATTAAATGCAGGCCACCCGAAAGGGTATAAACTGATTATTTGCATTAGGCAAATTAATGCGAACGATTTACAGAACAAGTTTTTTGACCTGAAATACCCATTGAAGAAACTTAATGCGAGGACGGTTACATATGGTAAGAGATATAGGAATCCCCCCCGAAGGATTAAAGCCAGATACCCTGTTTCAATGGAAGAACGGTAAATGCCAAAGGCCGGTTCATAATATTGTCCAAACCACCCTCGTCCGAAGAGCCAGTCTTCTGTGGATTTCATGTCATCATAAAATCCCTGCTCTACGCTTTCACGGGTGTCTTCCGTTCCTCGCTCAATTAATGAAGCGAAAAGGGAATCTGCCATATTATTAAATAATACGTAGCATAATGCAACCACGGCAATTGCCATTACGACCATTTTTATTTTTGAGGTAGTTTTATCATTCAGGGAATACATGCACCAAGCAGCAACAAGGTAAGTGAGAGAGATGACCAAGCCTCCCCGTCTTGCCATAAAAGATTGGAGAAGTATGCTGAGTATGTATGCAACAAAAAAGAAATTGAAATATTTAGACGATATATATCTTTTGAAGTAAATCATGATGACAGATGGTGCCAATGATGCAATTCCCATGGTACTATTGGTGATAAAATCGCCATAAGTACCACTTTCTCCCCATTCTGCCCCAATCATATTAAATGACCAGTCATAATGTACCATGTTCCAAAAAGCAAAAGGATAATAGAATAAATACAGGATACAAAGTAATAACATCACCCTCCATAAATATTTAAAGTCAAAATAAGATAACTTATATATCACCAATAAAATAAAAGGCATTAAATTGGGCAAAAAATAAGGTGAACCGAGATATGTTAGAATCCAAGTGGTTATCCCGTGATATTCCACAAAAGTACTGCGTATATCAGCGATGAATAACATGTGGAAAGTCAAGCATATACTCCACATGATAAGGAATGCATAAATTATTTTTGTCATTCCTCTTAAATGAATATGTTTTTTATTTTTGAGAATTATGATAATAAAACCAGAACCACATATTGTTACAATGATATTCAGAAATACACTTGGAATATAATACTTCAATACGCCAGTAAAAGAATACAGTAGTATGCAAAGTATTATCCAGTGTTCTGTCTTATAAGGCTTTAACGACTTAATAAGAGAAATAAAACCATTCATAATAATCGTTCAAACAATTTATCCCAATAATTTTCCTTAAAATACGGAGGATTGTCTAAATGTTCTTTTCTTTTAAGTATAGAGGAAACTTTTTGAAAAGCCTCTTCAAGATTACTGGCAAACTGTACATTCAATCCAAATTCTTTTGGAAACCATTTCACGCCACTGCTTAATTTATGGTCGGCAGAATTGATTACCACAACCGGTGTACTTGCTATTGCGGAAAAGATGGTTCCATGATAACGATCCGTTATAACAACCTCGAAAGTAGAAATTTTCTCAATCATCGTGTTTATAAGTCGGTCACGGTGAAGTTTCATTTCTTTCTCTGAAATATGAAGCGTAGTGTCTATTTTCTCCTTTCTTATATTGCCGAAACGTTGCATCAAACCGTCAATGTCTGCCGGGGAATAAAATGCTTCTATATCATCTCGCATGCAGAACAAGATACCGTTCCGTAGGCTTTTATACTCACGAGTTCCTATCAAACTCGTCACGATGTCTGGATATAAAAGAAGATTCGTCGTTCCCAACATTCCCCTCGCATTATTGTATGAGACTTCATCACGGCATAACAACGTAAGATTCCGCTTATTACCAAAATCCTTTGAAACACGTTGTTTTACTACCGGAGCATAAAAATTCACCGTCTGTGGAAGAATTATAAACTTGTTTGTCCAATATCGAAGAAGATAATCGTAAGAATACCATCCGCCATGGTGATCCACAAAAAAATAACCGCTGTGGCCTATAAAAACATCATCTTTCCTGATAACCATTTTAAGTATGATGTGTTGCCAGAAATCTACGTTTAGTGCCAACACCTTCATATTAAAATGAGGGAATGGTGAAAGTAAATGTTCCATTTCTATGATTTTATATCCATTGTAGTTCTCCTTTATCCATTTCTCCGTACACATTAATTGAGCCTGGTCGCCCAAATTCGGATGGGAAGGGACACTGAATAGCCATACTTTCTTCTTGAAAGTAAAAAAAGCCTTGAAAAAAATAACAATTAATTGCAGAAGTCGTTTCAATTCACTTTTCATGCCTTGCCAATAGTTTTGAAATTTTATTATAGATTCTTTGAGGTAACATCAAGAATCTGATTATTATCAATAAATAGTCCGTATTTTTATGGTGTTGTCGCAAGTTCACATCCCATGTCACCTTTTCTGGCATCATGTACTTTTCTACCATTTTGTCGAATGGTATTGTCTTATAGTCTTTCCAGAAAGAATCCCGTTTCGTAGTAAAAGGAAAGGGGTGTGACAAACTAATGTTCGTACGTTTTGCATCTTCCATCGTCCGTTCACGCAAGTACATTTTCAAATGAGGTAAAAGTTTTAATGCCTTATCCGTATTTACCAACAATAGACTGACACCTTTGTATGCAAAATCCTTGTCAATGGCAGATGATTTTTGGTATCCCCACCAGTCTGCTATGGTGAAATCACTATAGCGTTTGGTAGACGTAAAATGGCAATGGTGACATGAAGGACGTAGGAAATAATCACGCAAGAAACCACGAATATAAGGGTCTTCATAATAATACCCTTCATACAGTTTCGGCGAAGCCGTTTTTTCAATATGACCTGTACAGGTCATATTGAAAAAAATCCATGAGGATTTTTTACAACGGAATTTCACGGAAGTAAGTTCCATGTTTTCACGTTGTTGTATGTACTTTTTGTAGTCTTCAAAAACTTTGGGTGAAGGAACTCCATGGCAAATCAAATCGACCGTAAGTAAGTTGTCATACTCCTTTCGCAAGACATTCTTTAGACCTGCAATCTGGCATGGTGTACCGCTGAATAATACTTTTCGCCCTTGCTGTAAAAATGCCTTCGCCAACTTATATGTCTCACCAATATGGCTCTGCACATATTTACTTCCGCTTAGCTTTTCAGTCAAACCATCTAAGGTCTCAACATAAATATGTTGTGCCTGTAATTTATCATTCAAAGCACATCCAAATACCACACCGCCATCTCTCAAAACATGCCGTGATATTTCCGTAAAAGCACCACCAGACGAACTCAAGATCCGAACGGTTTCATTTTGAGACCAACCACTAAATGCTTTTTTGGCTTCATTGGCTTTTGGGGGATGGTTGATAGGGCAAACTTGTACGCATAAGCCACAATCCACACATAAATCTTGATTTATGTGTGGGCGTTCAAAACCTTCATCATCAAATTCAATGTTTATAGCAGAGTGAGAGCATGAATTAAGGCATGCCATACACCCTGTACATTGGCTATATTCACAAATATCTATCATTGTTTTTTGCTTAGGAATGGAACTTTCTTTTGCAGGATGTCTTTGACAATTCGTCTTTCCGAAGAATTGAGTCCTATCATATAGATGTCAATGATGGCAACCAAAACGGAAGTTACAATGACAGATATAAAGTTTACCCATAAACCGTCAATGGACATTTTTATAACTAGCGGAATGGGCAACCCTATTATTGATACCATAAATATGGATAGCAAGACCTCCTTGCAATAGTCTTTTAAGGGAAAACCAAGCTTTTTATTTATGTACCAACAACGTGTTGCAAAAACCAACAGCGTAACGAAAATCTTCATGCACCAAACGGTATATACTGGAAAACCAAGATTTAATGCCATATACGATAAAGGAAAATTCAGGAGAATCACACAGGACATCAATATCTGGTAATTTCTTATATTTCCTTTTGCTTCTACAGACATCCACAAAGGTGCTGCTGTGGCTTCTATTATTAGAATAATGAGAATAAGTTGGCAAAAGATTGCCGTATATTGTGGTACATCCACCAACCATATTGACAGTATTGTGTCGATGGTAAGCATAATGGGTAAAGTAAGCAAAAACATCAAATAGAAAGAGAACTTGGATGAGCTGAATATCAGTCTGTAAAACCTATCAAATTCCCCTGCGGCATAATCCTTGACAATTTGAGGACGGAAGGCCATTTGGAAATTGCTTACGAATTGGTTTACTGTCCCACACACTTGATTAGCTATTCCGACAGCAGCATTGACAGTGACACCGTAAAATACGTTAATAAGAATATTCAGTCCTTGTTGGGCCGACATCGTGGCAAGGCTACCGAACAACGACCAACCCGTAAATCCAAAAAGACCTTGAAAAATATGCTTGTCCCATGTCCTACGGTAAAGGCAAATTTCAAAGTTCCTTATACAAAATAACTTATAGATTATTGTAATCAACAAAGGTACCACAGTATAAAGGAGGGCATATACAATTAGTTTATCGTAGAATGATACGTACAAAAGATACACTACCAACAGTTTCAACACGGCCTCTCCTAAACTTGTATAAGCATAAAAGTCCATACGTTCGTATGCAAGGATTGAGGCATTATAAGGAATACGGATGAGATTTATTATAAAGGTCAAGATAGTGCATTGATACACCCAGTTGGCGGCCCCCATCCTTTCTTCCGGAATGTTTAATTGGGTATTGACAAAACATAATCCGATTGTCTCAGCTAATATGACAATTACCACGCTAAGTAAGGCATATACGTTCAAGCTCATACAGAATACGCTGTTGGCTTGTTTAAGGTCATTCTTTCCGAGGTTGAAATTAATGAATCGTTGCGTGGCAGCATTAAGGGCAGCATTGAGGAATGAAAAAAGTACAATCACTCCTCCTATGATATTGTAAATACCGTAGTCTTCGGTTCCAAGTACATCCAAAACGACACGTGAGGTAAATAGTGACACTATCATCATCACGAACATTCTGAAATATAGGAATACTGTGTTCTTTGCTATTCGTTTATTATTACCTGATATTGTAGACATTATATTTTGATTTCATTTTTGAATCACTTTGTCGGGAAACTAAATAGAGATTTGTTTAATAATACGACATGGATTTCCCACCGCTATACTATTAGCGGGAACGCTATGGGTCACCACACTATTCATTCCAATAACAGAATTCCTTCCGATTGTTACTCCTTTTTTCACAACCACATTTGCGCCTATAAAAACATTATCTTCTATGATTATTGGTTTGGGCGGTGATGTACGCTCATCCTCAAAATGGGCATCTCCATCCATAATCAAAGAATTGGCACCACAACGGACGTTATTTCCAATTATGATTTTTTTAAAACACCATATGGATGTGCCACTGAATCCACAATCATTTCCGATTCTTAGCTCACAAGACGAATCTACAGGGGTTGTGGAAAAAATACATCTATGGTTCAACCCTATGCGGTTTGAGGTTTTCTTGGAACGAAAAATACATCGATCTCCTATTACCATCTTACCACCATTACCTACTTCAAATGTCATATTTCCATAAAATACACATTCATTTCCTATAATAACATCTTGAAATAAAAGTTTGAAACGAACTATGATTTTACACAAAATGCTATTATAGGCTATATAATATCTATAGAGAGCGTTATAGATTCTATTTGTATTTCTTTTAGGCATCAAAAATGTAAATTATTCTATTTAAATCTTATTATCAATCCCTCCTGAAAATATCCCTCGTATAAACCTTTTCCTCCACATCATCCAGGCAAGCATCATACCGATTGGCAATGATGGCATGGCTTTGGCTCTTGAAAGCATCCAAGTCATTCACCACCTTGCTGCCGAAGAACGTGCTGCCATCTTCTAACGTGGGTTCATAGATGACGATCTCCGCACCTTTGGCCTTGATGCGCTTCATCACGCCTTGGATGCTCGATTGGCGGAAGTTGTCCGAGTTCGATTTCATCGTCAGGCGGTATACGCCGATGACGCATTTCCGCTCTTCGGAAGGATTGAAGTCTCCACGGTTGTAATAGTCGTAGTAACCGGCCGTGTGCAGTACGCGGTCGGCAATGAAATCCTTGCGCGTGCGGTTGCTTTCCACTATGGCCTCGATGAGGTTTTCCGGGACGTCTTGATAGTTGGCCAACAGTTGCTTGGTGTCTTTGGGCAGGCAGTAGCCGCCGTAACCGAACGAGGGGTTGTTGTAATGGCTCCCGATGCGTGGGTCGAGGCTCACACCGTCGATGATGGCTTTCGTGTCCAGCCCCTTCATTTCGGCGTACGTGTCCAGTTCGTTGAAGTAGGATACCCGCAAGGCCAGGTAGGTGTTGGCAAAGAGTTTCACGGCCTCGGCTTCGGTCAGTCCCATGAACAGCGTGTCGATGTCCTTTTTAATTGCCCCTTCTTGCAGGAGGGTGGCAAAGTCGTGTGCGGCTTTGTTCAACCGGGTGTCTCCTTCGGGGCGGCCCACGATGATACGGCTGGGGTAGAGGTTGTCGTACAGGGCTTTGCTCTCGCGCAGGAATTCGGGCGAGAAGATGACGTTTTCCGTACCCAACTTTTTGCGTACGCTTTCCGTATACCCCACGGGAATGGTGCTCTTGATGACCATGACCGCATGGGGATTGACTTTCTTCACTAATTCGATGACTTCCTCCACGTGGCTGGTATCGAAGTAGTTCTTCACCGGGTCGTAGTTTGTCGGTGCGGCGATGACCACGAAATCCGCATCGGCATAGGCTTTAGCTCCGTCGAGCGTGGCGGTCAGGTTCAGTTCCTTTTCGGCCAGATACTTCTCAATGTATTCGTCCTGAATGGGTGACTTCCTTAGGTTAATCAAGTCCACCTTTTCGGGGATGACATCTACGGCCGTTACTTGGTGGTGCTGACTTAAAAGTGTGGCGATACTAAGCCCGACGTAACCTGTACCGGCTACGGCTATTTTCATATCCTTATCCATTTGATTATAGTGTTAGCATCCATTTCTGACGTAGGGTATATGGAAACAAACCTACCTTAGTAGTTTCCTCTTAAATAAGTCAAAAAATGGAATTGGTTTTCAAATATTGTTAGTTGTAATGGTCCTACACAGGATTTTTCCAAAAATATCCTTCATCTTTCAGGATGCATGTCAATCCGCTCATTATTTTGAAGTTACGACCTGAAGGATGTTTCAGGCATCTTTCAGCCAAGCTTCATTCCGCAGGGAAGAGAACGGAAAATCATTCGGCTGAGAATGAAAAATTGTTTGGCTTAAATTGGAAAATCGTTTGGCGCAGAGCGTTTGACGGCTCTCAGCCATGAAAGGGAACTGAAAGATGAGCATTTCATCTTTCAGCCCGTAATATGTTATATAATAGATATTTACCACATATCCTGAAGGATGAAGGATATTTTTGCAAACTCTTAGGGTTGAGTGTATTTTATCTCGTAATCATCCAATCCTTCAGGGTGTGCCGTTCCATGTCAAAGTTGATTCCGACCTTCACCACGGGCAAGCCACACAGGGCAAAGCGTTCGGGATAGTTCTTCAAGTCGATCTGTTGCATGGCAGCCTCGGCGGATTGGTTCAGTTTCAGTTCCACGACGTAGAGCGTGGTGGCCGTGCGCATCACCATGTCCACCCGCCCACTTGGGGTACGTACTTCCACATCCACATAGATACCCAAAAGACTGAAGATGATGTAGAGCATCTGTTGGTAGTGGCCTTCGTAATCCGTACGGTCGCAGTAAGGAACAGTGGAAAGGAACGTTTGCAACAACCGCAATGCGTCGTCCAATCGTTCCTCGTAAATGGCTTCATAGAGCAAGGCCACGGTGGTCAATCCGTCGGTCGTGCGGCGGTCTAAATAGCCGGGCAAAAGGCTTTTCATCAGTCCGATGCGCACCTCCTTGTTGGGGATGTCCAACGTGTAGAGCTGCGTGACGGGGGAATACCCCTTGATGGTGACGTAACCGCTTTGATAGAGCAACGGGGCGATGTCCGTCATGCGTTCCGTCGGGGCATCGAAAGATTCCGCCATAGCTTTCCGTCCTCCGATTTGTTGGGGCTGCACACCGTACTTCTTCAACATTTCGATAAGGTAAGTGGGTGTACCACTGCCGAACCAATAAGAATCCAACCGCCCGTCAGCAAAAGCGTTCAGCAGGCTGAATGGGTTATAGATGTCCGGTGAAGGCCAAGTGAAATGGTAACCGTCGTAATTGTCCTTGAGTTTCTGCACGGTCTTTTCGCGGCTTATGCCCATCCGTCCGGCCAAAATGTCCAAGTCCTCGTCCATTTGGGTGGCCATTTCCTCTTCTGTGATACCGCAGATGGCGGCGTATTCCGGCAACATGCTGATGTTTTTAATGTTGTTCAGTTCGCTGAAGATACTGAGCTGCGAGAACTTGGTGATTCCAGTAAGGAACACGAAACGCAGGTAAGGGTCACAGGCTTTGAGCAGACTATAAAAGTTGCGCATGATGTTACGCAGGAC
>NZ_JH376641.1 GCF_000233955.1 Paraprevotella clara YIT 11840 | reverse complement strand
ACTATAGGAACTGAAGCCTTCAAAGGTTCAAATCTTACTTCTATCGTATTTCCTAATAGCTTAAAAGAAATAGGTGAAAGTGCTTTTGCTGGGACAAAACTTACAGGAGGTGTAAAATTTAACACTGCCTCTAATGTAGTTTTTGGCAAAGGAGCTTTCTATTTCTCAGATATAGTATCTGTACAATTGCCTTATACTACCGAAATTTCTAGCAGTATGTTTTCTCACTGCTACCATCTAAAAGAAGTAACTTTTGGAAAAGTAGGGGTTATAAGTAATGGTGCTTTTCACTCTTGCCACGCTCTTACACAGATAGACTTAAGAGGCTCGGGAGTTAGGCAAATAGGCGAAGCCGCTTTTGCTAGCTGTACAGCTCTTACTAAAGTATTCTTACCTGCTTCTGTAGAAAAGATTGATGGCCTTGTTTTCGGATACTGCAAATCATTGCAAAGCATTACGATTGATGCGCTCAACCCTCCTACTTTAGGTGATGATATCTTCTTTAACTTGAGTGCCAACGAAATCCCTAATATCTATGTACCTGCTATATCAGTAGATGATTATAAAAGAGCCGCT
>NZ_JH376640.1 GCF_000233955.1 Paraprevotella clara YIT 11840 | reverse complement strand
AACTTAGGTAACATTGATAATTTGAATATTGATGATTTGTTTAAAAATAATACTAACAATAAGAAAATGAAAAATAACAACTGTCCTAATTGGCTTGTCCCTTTTGATATAGCCTTTATGTTAGAACGAATAGGCTTTGATGAAAAATGTCTATTTGTATATCGCAAAAGCGATGAAATAAAATTCAAAATGGATTTAGATAAGGTATTTGAGGATACATCTGAATATTATTTTGAGGACTTAGAACCTTATGAGGAAGCCCCTTTGTTATGCATTCTATGCCCCAATTGGGAACAAGTATTTGCGTGGTTTAGAGCTCGTGGCTTATACAGCTATATTCGCCCTTACATTGCACCAGAAAATTTCTATATCTACTCTATTTACGATAACAATAATTTTGATAAATGCTGTGGACGTAGAGACACTTACGAAGAAGCCCAAAAAGAATGCGTAAAAGCCCTCATACAAACCTATAAAAATGAACTCAAAAAAAACAATCTTTAAACCCCATAATTACTATGAAGCACCTCCCTACTATTCGCACCAAAAAACAACTATACGAATATTACGCCCTCGAAATGAACAAGCGTGATTTTCGGTATTTTATCAACGATATAA
>NZ_JH376639.1 GCF_000233955.1 Paraprevotella clara YIT 11840 | reverse complement strand
ACAAGAACCTGTACAGCAACCTGCACAAAAAGAAGTACAACCTACCTTTGTTATTCAGCAAGCTCCTGCTGCTTCTAACGCTATGGGTACCGCAGGGTTTATCATAGCCTTAGTTACCATTTTCTTATTTTGGATACCTGTATTAGGATGGATACTCTGGTTACTAGGACTTATCTTCTCGGGAATAGGGGTAACGAGAAAACCAAAAGGTTTAGCTATTGCAGGACTTGTAATTTCGCTTATAGGATTAATACTGCTAATAGTAGTACTCGGTCTGTTTGCAGCAGCTGTTGCATTAGACCAATAAGATAAAGGGCTGCTACAAAGCAGCCTTTTTTATAAAACAATTAGTATAGTAAATTCTGCTTTTGGTATAGAAAAACAACTCTTTTTCTTCTGACAATTCGTTTTTCTGTACTTTTGCCACTGTAATACTTAAATCTTTATTATAGTGAAAGAAATATTTACTTTTATAATCTTGCTTTTGGGAGTGAATTCTTTTGCGCAAATTAGCGTAAAAACGGAATACATCGGCAACTCTGAATTCTACGATGCAGTAGCTGATACTAATACGGGCAATGGTTCAGCTATGATTTATTCGGCAGGTGCGATGGTGCCTCTATCGATGCAAGCGTCCGCTGAAGATGACCCTTATAAGCGTGCTACCATTTGGGGCGTGGCTCTTAGCGGTACTTTCGTAAAGATGGACAATCATAA
>NZ_JH376638.1 GCF_000233955.1 Paraprevotella clara YIT 11840 | reverse complement strand
ACCATTTAAGAGCGTAAAATACGCCTGCTGCTACGGTGAGTTCTGCAATAAAATAGAAAATCTGCTCCATATGTTAAAAAAGAAAAAGACTACCCTAAAGAGCAGGGCAGCCTTTTTCACATTATAAACATTCTAAAATTAAGCTACATCAATATCGGTATTAACATTCTTGCTACCTACTAATGCGTAGAACAATAGGTAAGCTATCGCAAGTACGATTACCCAGTAACTTTGTATATAACCTACAGCATCGGCAGCCCATCCTTGTATAGCTGGTAGGATACCTCCACCACATACCATCACCATAAAGATACCCGAAGCAGCAGCCGTATATTTGCCCAAACCTTCAGTAGCAAGGTTAAAAATACCTCCCCACATTACCGAAGTACATAAGCCGCAAAGGATAAGGAACATAATGCTCATAGGCACTTGTGCTAAACCGAATGATATATCAGCTTTGAATACAGGCATATTTACCATTTGTGTTTCAGGTATGAAGATAGCCAAGAGTACAAACACTAATCCTAAGAGCGATACGAATGAAAGCATTCCTTTGCTTGAGAATTTAGCGCCTAATGAACCACCGGTAAGACGACCGATAA
>NZ_JH376637.1:2553-5193 GCF_000233955.1 Paraprevotella clara YIT 11840 | reverse complement strand
TATTAGTATTACTCGGCTATGATGTTACCACCGTTACACCTGTAACCTATCAACGTGGTCATCTCCCACGACCCTTAAAAGAAATCTCATCTTGTGGCGGGTTTCGTACTTATATGCTTTCAGCACTTATCCCATCCGCACTTAGCTACTCTGCTATGCCCTTGGCAAGACAACAGATACACCAGCGGTGCGTCCAACTCGGTCCTCTCGTACTAGAGTCAGATCCACGCAAATTTCTAACGCCCACAGTAGATAGAGACCGAACTGTCTCACGACGTTCTGAACCCAGCTCGCGTGCCACTTTAATGGGCGAACAGCCCAACCCTTGGGACCTTCTCCAGCCCCAGGATGTGACGAGCCGACATCGAGGTGCCAAACCCCCCCGTCGATGTGAGCTCTTGGGGGAGATCAGCCTGTTATCCCCGGCGTACCTTTTATCCTTTGAGCGATGGCCCTTCCATACGGAACCACCGGATCACTATGCTCTACTTTCGTACCTGATCGACTTGTATGTCTCTCAGTCAAGCTCCCTTATGCCATTGCACTCTACGCACGGTTACCAAGCGTGCTGAGGGAACCTTTAGAAGCCTCCGTTACACTTTTGGAGGCGACCACCCCAGTCAAACTACCCTCCACGAATTGTCCTTTGCCTTGTGCAAAGTTAGACCTCAGATAAGCAAAGGGTGGTATTTCAACAATGACTCCACAACTACCGGAATAGCCGCTTCTTAGTCTCCCACCTATCCTACGCATCACTTATCCAAGACCAATACGAAGATATAGTAAAGGTGCACAGGGTCTTTTCGTCCCACTGCGGGTAATCGGCATCTTCACCGATACTACAATTTCACCGAGCTCATGGCCGAGACAGTGTCCAAATCGTTACACCATTCGTGCAGGTCGGAACTTACCCGACAAGGAATTTCGCTACCTTAGGACCGTTATAGTTACGGCCGCCGTTTACTGGGGCTTCAATTCAAACCTTCGCATTGCTGCTAAGCTCTCCTCTTAACCTTCCAGCACCGGGCAGGTGTCAGACCCTATACTTCATCTTTCGATTTTGCAGAGTCCTGTGTTTTTGATAAACAGTCGCTTGGACCTTTTCACTGCGGCCTATCTAATGATAGGCGACCTTTCTCCCTAAGTTACAGGTCTATTTTGCCTAGTTCCTTAGCCATGAATCTCTCGAGCGCCTTAGAATTCTCATCCCAATCACCTGTGTCGGTTTACGGTACGGGCATTAGCCTTCGCTTTTCTTGGAAACGTTGTCACCACACTCACCTCGGCCGAAGCCTCAGCGTACTTTCGAAGTCATAACAACTCCTTAAACGTACTATTCCGTCAGTACGCGGTAGTTATCTCATTCCGTCACTTTTAACAGACTAATGGTATAGGAATATTAACCTATTGTACATCCACTACCCCTACTCGGGTTCGCGTTAGTCCCCGACTAACCCTCAGCTGATTAGCATAGCTGAGGAAACCTTGATCTTTCGGCGGGCAGGTTTCTCGCCTGCCTTATCGTTACTTATGCCTACATTTTCTTTTCTATCAGGCTCCACTATGGCTCACGCCTTTAGCTTCCACGCCAATAGAATGCTCCCCTACCGGTATATTACTTCAAGTAATAACCCCATAGCTTCGGTAATATGCTTATGCCCGTTTATTATCCATGCCCAACCGCTCGACTAGTGAGCTGTTACGCACTCTTTAAATGTATGGCTGCTTCCAAGCCAACATCCTAGCTGTCAGTGCAGTCAGACCGCGTTTGGTCAACTTAGCATATATTTGGGGACCTTAGCTGATGGTCCGGGTTCTTTCCCTTTAGGATATGGACCTTAGCACCCATACCCTCACTGCTGATGAGCATTTAATAGCATTCGGAGTTTGTCAGGAATTGGTAGGCGATGAAACCCCCGCATCCAATCAGTAGCTCTACCTCTATTAAACTCGCATCAACGCTGCACCTAAATGCATTTCGGGGAGTACGAGCTATTTCCCAGTTTGATTGGCCTTTCACCCCTACCCTCAGGTCATCCGAAGTCTTTTCAACGACAACCAGTTCGGTCCTCCACGCTGTGTTACCAGCGCTTCAACCTGCCCAAGGGTAGATCACCAGGTTTCGCGTCTACTACTACCAACTATTTATCGCCCTATTCAGACTCGCTTTCGCTACGGATTCGTATCTGAAATACTTATCCTCGCTGGTAACAGTAACTCGTAGGCTCATTATGCAAAAGGCACGCCGTCACAGCTGACGCTGCTCCGACCGCTTGTAAGCGTATGGTTTCAGGGTCTATTTCACTCCGTTATTCACGGTTCTTTTCACCTTTCCCTCACGGTACTGGTTCACTATCGGTCTCTCAGGAGTATTTAGCCTTACCGGATGGTCCCGGCGGATTCAGTCAAGGTTCCACGTGCCCCGACCTACTCAGGATACCCATAAGATTTATAAAGCTGTACCTATACGAGACTTTCACTCTCTATGGTGTGTCTTTCCAAACACTTCTAATCCAGTTTTACAACCTATATCTGGGTCCTACTACCCCCATATTGCCGTAACAATATGGGTTTGGGCTGCTCCCATTTCGCTCGCCACTACTCTGGGAATCACTTTTGTTTTCTTCTCCTCTGCCTACT
>NZ_JH376637.1:0-2543 GCF_000233955.1 Paraprevotella clara YIT 11840 | reverse complement strand
TTCTTCTCCTCTGCCTACTAAGATGTTTCAGTTCAGCAGGTTTGCCCACCAATCGGTGTAGTACATCTTCAATGTACTGGGTTGCCCCATTCGGATATTTGCGGATCTAATCGTATGTGCCAATCCCCGCAACTTTTCGCAGCTTATCACGTCCTTCTTCGCCTCTGAGAGCCTAGGCATCCCCCATACGCCCTTACATAACTTTTCGCGCTTGTAGTCTTTCTTAATTCTGAATTTTAAATTCTAAATTAAGAAAATACCTCGTTCTCTTTGATTCTTTTTAATATTTTTTCGTTAGATTATCAATAATCTATTATTGATCTCTTATGCTTTTTATCCCAATATGTCAATGTACTGTTTTCCTCACCCTAACCCTCTCCAAAGGAGAGGGAACTTGTGGGTGCGTGTTGTGGAGAATAAGGGATTCGAACCCTTGACCCCCTGCGTGCAAGGCAGGTGCTCTAGCCAGCTGAGCTAATTCCCCGTGTTTAGTCGTTAGTTATTAGTCGTTAGTCGTTAGCCATTTAACTATCTAACTCTTCAGCTCCTAGAATTTCCTCAATTCAGCTTATCTTTTCGTAGTCCCAGGCAGACTCGAACTGCCGACCTCTACATTATCAGTGTAGCGCTCTAACCAGCTGAGCTATGAGACTGCTTGTTTTTTTGTTGTCCAGCAAGATTTAAAGAAAAGGTGTTATCCTTCTATTCGTCTATAACATCGGTCGTCTCTAAAAAGGAGGTGTTCCAGCCGCACCTTCCGGTACGGCTACCTTGTTACGACTTAGCCCCAGTCACTAGTTTTACCCTAAACAGCTCCTTTCGGTGACCGTCTTCAGGTACCCCCAGCTTCCATGGCTTGACGGGCGGTGTGTACAAGGCCCGGGAACGTATTCACCGGATCATGGCTGATATCCGATTACTAGCGATTCCAGCTTCACGGAGTCGAGTTGCAGACTCCGATCCGAACTGTGATCGTCTTTATAGATTCGCGCCTGCTCACGCAGTGGCTGCTCTCTGTAACGACCATTGTAGCACGTGTGTAGCCCAAGATGTAAGGGCCGTGATGATTTGACGTCATCCCCACCTTCCTCACGGTTTGCACCGGCAGTCCCACTAGAGTGCTCGACTCGACTCGCTAGCAACTAATGGCAGGGGTTGCGCTCGTTATAGGACTTAACCTGACACCTCACGGCACGAGCTGACGACAACCATGCAGCACCTTGAAAACTGTCCGAAGAAAAGCGTATCTCTACACCTGTCAGTCTCCATTTAAACCTTGGTAAGGTTCCTCGCGTATCATCGAATTAAACCACATGTTCCTCCGCTTGTGCGGGCCCCCGTCAATTCCTTTGAGTTTCACACTTGCGTGCGTACTCCCCAGGTGGGATACTTATCACTTTCGCTTAGCCACTCAGTCTTACAACCAAACAGCTAGTATCCATCGTTTACAGCGTGGACTACCAGGGTATCTAATCCTGTTCGCTCCCCACGCTTTCGTCCATCAGCGTCAATTAATTGTTAGTAATATGCCTTCGCTATCGGTGTTCTGTGTAATATCTAAGCATTTCACCGCTACACTACACATTCCAACTACTTCACAACCATTCAAGACTAACAGTTTCAAAGGCAGTTGCTCAGTTGAGCTGAGCGCTTTCACCTCTGACTTATTAGCCCGCCTACGGACCCTTTAAACCCAATGATTCCGGATAACGCTCGCATCCTCCGTATTACCGCGGCTGCTGGCACGGAGTTAGCCGATGCTTATTCGCAGAGTACCGTCATCAAAGTACACGTACTCCTTATTCTTCCCCTGCAAAAGCAGTTTACAACCCATAAGGCCGTCTTCCTGCACGCGGCATGGCTGGATCAGTCTTCCGACCATTGTCCAATATTCCTCACTGCTGCCTCCCGTAGGAGTCTGGTCCGTATCTCAGTACCAGTGTGGGGGATATCCCTCTCAGAACCCCTATCTATCGTAGCCTTGGGGAGCCGTTACCTCTCCAACTAGCTAATAGAACGCATACTCATCTTTCACCGCCTCAGCTTTAATATAAAAATGATGCCATCCCTATATACCATTAGGTATTAATCCAAATTTCTTCGGGCTATCCCTATGTGAAAGGCAGATTGTATACGCGTTACGCACCCGTACGCCGGTCGAAGCCCGAAAGCTCCTCCCTCGACTTGCATGTGTTAGGCCTGCCGCTAGCGTTCATCCTGAGCCAGGATCAAACTCTTCATCGTTAAAATCTTTAATTTCTTCTAACCGATTTTTAAGTTATTGACTTCAGGTTTCACTCGATTCTTTAAATCTTCTTTTGTGCTGTACAACATTATGTCAATGTACGTGTTGTTTCTTTTTGCAAGAGCACTTATCGTCTCATTTGCGGGTGCAAAGGTACGGCGTTTTTTTAATTCTGCAAATTTTTCAGCAACTTTTTTTCAAGTTTTTTTGAGGGGGATAGTTAAGTGGTTGGAAATCAGAGGTTAGAGAAAGGGCGTTTTTTCATATTTTTTTTTAGAAAGAAAGATAGAACGCTATT
>NZ_JH376636.1 GCF_000233955.1 Paraprevotella clara YIT 11840 | reverse complement strand
TTGCCTCTGTGCCTTTTTCACGTGCTACCGTAAGGGCTATAGCGGTGTTTACTTCGGTGGTTATGTCGTACAAAACTATAAGGGCTTGGCGATAATTGTGTAATAAATAATGCTCTATTACACTAATACTAAAAGGAAATTTGCCTGCTTTAGCTAAAGATATTATGCGCTCGATAGCATCTACATAAGCTAAGACGGTAAGGTAATAACGCTTTTCGGTAGCTATATATTCTTTAGCCTCTGTTAGGTTTTTGTCTTTTAACTTATCGGCGGTGTGCTGTTTATTTACTTTTTGGTTTGCCGATAGTTGGTTAATTTGTTCTTGTTCGGCAGCATTGCGCCCTATAGGTGCAGGGGTGTGCACTGGTAGAGGTTCGTATAAGGTAAAGTTTTTACCGTCTTTGCGACTTTGTAAAATCTTGCGGGCTACATAACTTATATGAAACTGTTTTACCAGTATGGTAGTACGGGTAAAATACTCTGGTGTGAGAGGCTGACTGCATAACCTACTTATTTCCTCCCCAGTGCCACGTGCTACATAGCTTTCTGC
>NZ_JH376635.1 GCF_000233955.1 Paraprevotella clara YIT 11840 | reverse complement strand
AGGCCTTGCTTCCCGAAAGCGAGTGCAAAGGTAGGCACTTTTCCAGTAACTGCCAAATATTATGACCACTTTTTTTCAAGCGGAAACTCCTGCAAATTTAGGAAAACTTCCCCAAACAAGCAAGGAATATGCTGTAAAACATATATTTAACACTCAAAATCATGCACGATTTAAGGGAAAACTTTTTTCTTAATGGAAAACGAAGGAGAGGAAAGGAGCGGAGAAAAGGGGAAGGAAAACGTGGGAACGAAGGAGGAAGAGGAGAAAAAGGGTGGCGGGGAAAAAGGGGGAATGGCACCGGGAAGGTGGGGCAACGAGGCTGAAAACACGCACAAGGGGAAACGGAAAGCCCAAGGACGGAGATAGGAAGGACGGTAAAGAACAGCAGGAAGAAAGAGAGTTTGGAACGAAAGACACACAAGGAAAATATAGGGCATGTGTCAGGAGCCGTACACAAAAGAGAGATAAAAGGAAAGGGCAAAAGCTGTAAAAAAGGAGGAGGTACCGAGACAAGAAA
>NZ_JH376634.1 GCF_000233955.1 Paraprevotella clara YIT 11840 | reverse complement strand
GTGTAAGGTCTACCGCCGCTCCTCTGTTGTGCTTAGACCCTTTAGCGGGATTGGCTACATAATGAGTGCCGGGCAGTATCTTCCACATTTTCTTTTGAACGCTGAGCGGTCGGTAGCAATCAAACAGCTTAATGCGGTATCCTAGCTGTTTAAAAGCCTCATTAGCCTTCACTAAGGCTTCAGCTGTACTTTTGCGCAAGTAGCACTCGCCACAATCGTATACCGCCTGCTTTAGAAAGTTGTCGGGCGTAGCGTATTTTAACTCGTACACAAAGTCAGCAGAGAGGTCTTTCAAACGTACAAAATCCGATTGCTGCCCCCATACCACAAAGCTCAATAGCGCAGACAAAAATGTTATAATTAATTTCATTGCGTCCTAAATTTGTGGCAAATATACTATTTTTTTATTTTCTGTAGTACTATTTTTGCAAAAATCTTACCTTTGCAGTTCTGTAACTCATTAAGTAACACATTTATAAGATGAAAATAGAAGATTTACTATCAATAGCACATACCTACGGAAGTCCTGTGTATGTGTATGATGCTGATAAAATAAGCTCTCAATATCAGCGACTTACAGCTGCTTTTAGCAGCGTGCCTCATTTGCGTATCAATTACGCTATGAAGGCGCTTTCTAATATTTCAGTGTTAAAACTGATGAAAAAATTAGGAGCAGGACTCGATACGGTTTCCATTCAGGAAGTACAATTAGGCTTGCGCGCAGGCTTTGCCCCACAACAGATTATTTTTACTCCTAATGGGGTTTCTATAGACGAGATAGAAGAGGCTATG
>NZ_JH376633.1 GCF_000233955.1 Paraprevotella clara YIT 11840 | reverse complement strand
CAATGTTGTCCTAAACGTTTTTCGATAAAAACAAAAAAAAGGAAGTAAAGCTAAGGTAGAATGAACTACCTTAGCAAAGAGAACCACCTCTTTTACTTCCTATGGCAAATATAACACTTTTCGCACAAGCAATCGGTAGACTTCCGAAAGAATGCATAAGGAAAATTATTCGTGAAGAAAAAACGGACAAGCACAGCAAAGGCTACGACACATGGAGCCAGTTCATAAGCATGATGTTCTGCCAGTTCTCTGGATGCGATTCTGTACGTGATATCTCCAATGGACTGAATTCAGCCAATGGCAATTTGAACCACCTCGGAATCTGTCGCGCTCCCTCTAAATCAACTGTCGCTTATCAGAATGCCAAAAGGGACAGTGGCGTGTTCCGGCGGATATTCTATGCACTGCTTGCTCATTTTGGACAGCAGACGATATGGCAACGCACCAAATTCCGTTTCAAGATGCCAATCAAATTGCTGGATTCATCTACCATCACGCTGACCATGTCGCTCTACGAATGGGCACATTACACAACAAAGAAAGGCGCAGTGAAGATGCATACATTGCTTGATTATGACAGCCTTCTTCCTGAATTCGTAAACATTACTGATGGTAAATGCGGTGACAACAGGGGTGCTTTGGATATCCCCGTTCCACCTCATTCTGTAGTCGTTGCCGATCGTGGCTATTGCGATTTCTCCCTTCTCAACAATTGGGACAGCAGGAATGTGTTTTTTGTTGTCAGGCACAGGGACAACCTGCTTTACTCACAAATTGAAGAACGTTTATTGCCCGAAACGAGGGCGCAAAATGTACTCATCGACGAGATTATTGAGCAGACAGGTGAGCAGACAAAGAAAAAATACACCAAACCGCTCAGACGCATAGCTGTCTGGAATGACGAACATGGCTATGTGGTACAGTTGCTCACCAACAACTTCAAGCTGGCTGCTTCCACAATAGCGCAACTCTACAAGGCAAGGTGGATGATTGAAATATTCTTCAGAAACATCAAGCAGCTGTTGAAAATAAAGAGTTTCATTGGTACATCACGCAATGCTGTTGAGACGCAAATATGGACTGCTTTGTCAACGATGCTGCTACTCTGCTGGCTAAAGCACATTGCAAAGTACAAATGGGGGCTCGCCAATCTTGTCGTATCACTTAGATTGAACACATTCACGAAAATAGAGCTCGAAAAGTGGTTGAATGAGCCATTTACACCTCCGCCAGAGCCAGCTGAAGTGATATAAATGGGCACAAAAAAGCTTTGAAGGGGTTGTTATCTATAACAACCTCATATTCATCGTACCTATAAATCGTTTAGGACAACATTGG
>NZ_JH376632.1 GCF_000233955.1 Paraprevotella clara YIT 11840 | reverse complement strand
TTTATTTTTACTACCGTGACGGAGCATTGTAAGTCCTTCGGCAGGCTGCCCATAAGTAGCCGCATCTAATTGTTTAGTGCTGTTTTCGACAGACTCTTGCCCCAATAACACATTGAAGCTGTGCTTTTTAGCTTCACCTAACAAAAAGCGGTACTCTAATGTATTAGTAAGCGTTTTGCGAAGGGTACGGTTGTTAGAGACAAAAGTGTAAGGATTAGGATCATCGTAGAACTTATAGTCTATAAACGATGGCAATTCTCTTTGTTCTGATTCGCCATAGCCGTATTGTACCCCTCCTTGTGTTTTGAATATAAGGTTTTTAATAGGCTCTATGGTAACGAACCCTGATGGCAAAAAGTCATCGTTGAAGGACTCGGTAGGGTGTGTTTCGGCATAGTAGTCGGGGTGATAGAAACCAGCTGAACGGCTAGTGATACCAGGGATATAGTTCTTGCGTCTGCCATCTTCGTAAGTAGGACTGTAAAGCGGCAAAGCTATCACCTTAGGCATATTGAGAGAAGAGCCGCCTTCGCGCTCAGTATGTCCGGCAGCAAATGAGAAACCTACTTTTAACCAATTTGTGATTTGGGTATTGATACTACCATTGACGGTATAACGGCGGTAATCGCTGCGAGGTGAAGTAGAACCCTCTT
>NZ_JH376631.1:316-429 GCF_000233955.1 Paraprevotella clara YIT 11840 | reverse complement strand
AAAATAGATGCAGCAATGCTACAACTGATAAAATCGTCAATTGGGGAATAGAAAATTATTATCTTTGCAGCCTTACTACACGATGACAAAATCGTTACCCACGAATATTGGGT
>NZ_JH376631.1:0-201 GCF_000233955.1 Paraprevotella clara YIT 11840 | reverse complement strand
TCACCCAAAAAAGTGACATACCTTATAGTGATACATATATTATTAGCTGTATCTTTGCCCCCGAATTTAAAAAGGAAAAACAATGAAAAAATTAGTAGTATTGCTTACCCTTATCAACAGCATAGCAGTGGTAGCACAGCATAAAAAAGTACTTTTTGTAGTAACTAACCATACCCAACTAGGAAATACAGGTGAAACTAC
>NZ_JH376630.1 GCF_000233955.1 Paraprevotella clara YIT 11840 | reverse complement strand
ACATAGGCCGATTGGGCACGCAGTCCGTAGCTGCCATTAGTGTAATAATCGGCTGTGAGGGCAAGGTCGAAATTATTGCTAACTACAAAGTAATAGCCTATGTTCTGAAGGAAATAACCGCGGTTATTCACCTCGCCAAAGGTAGGAAAGATAAGCCCTGAAGAGCGCCCCGATACCATTGGGTAATAAGCAAATGGGATAGCGATAGGGGTAGGGATATCGACTATATACATATTGCTGAAGCCTGCGATAATCTTCTTTTTAGGTACGAACTTAGCTTTGTATACTTTGATGTAATAATCGGGGTCGTCGAGGTCTTCGGCCGTAGTAATGATGGCGTTGCGCATAAAGTAAGTAGAGTCGTTCTCTTTCTTGATGATTTCGCCCTTTACATTGTTCTCGTCCTGCTTAGTGTAGGCGTTGCGGATAATCGCCTTTTGGTTGCGGTAGTTGAAGCGGATAGAGTCCGGCTCAATAACATCACTACCCTGCTTAAATACAGGGTGCTGGCTATACTCGCCAAGACTGTCTTTTAGTCGCCCAGCATAT
>NZ_JH376629.1 GCF_000233955.1 Paraprevotella clara YIT 11840 | reverse complement strand
CGTTGAAGAGCCTTCGAGGTTTCCGTCGTGTGGACCTGAAGGCGGGCGAGAGCCGTACGGTTTCCATCGAACTGTCTCCCGATGCTTTCGAGTTCTTCGACACGTCTACGAACACGATGCGCGTGGTTCCCGGCGAGTACGAAATCATGTATGGCAACAGTTCGGATACACCGGAAGGGAATAAACTGAAGTTTGTATTGTTGTAGGACGTTAGGGATGCTGTATCCATGTTTACGGACATCGGATAAATAATCTTAATAAGAACGCGATAAGAGAGAAAGTATGTCGGACGTTGGGGATAAACCGCGTCTGGACATACTTTCTTTTGGATTATATGCGTTCATGGAATCGTGCATCGTTTCAGTTCTTCAAGACTGTCGTTTTTAGAAAGGATGGCAGACAAATGCTTTTATGTTTGTGAATCCTGTGGATTTGATTGCCGATGGCTTGTTTTTTTTATATTTTGATTTGTTTTTATAAAAGAGGAAGCCGTTTAAATCATTACTTTTGTCCACCTAACCTTTTTAAACAGATATGTATGACAAGCAGATTCTTGAAGAAAATTCTGTGCTTGTTGTTGTTTTGTGGCATGTGTACCATGAAACAACAAATTGTAGCGGCATCGAAAGCCGAACCGGTGGATTATGTGAATCCCTATATGGGAAACATCAGCCATTTGTTGGTTCCGACTTATCCCATTGTGCATTTGCCTAACAGTATGTTGAGGGTTTACCCCCAAAGAGGAGACTACACATCCGGAAAGTTACATGGTTTGCCTGTGTTGCAAATCAGCCATCGGGGAAGCTTTGTTTTTAATTTGTCTCCCTTTCAAGGCGACGAGACGGATTTGGCACGTGTGATGGATTATGATTATGACAATGAAGTGGTGAAGCCTTATTATTATAAGGTGGATTTATGCGACCAGCAGTTGCACGTGGATTTTGCCCCTTCCCGCCAGTCGGCCATTTATCATTTTGATTATCGGCGGCAGAATGCGGTTCCTTATTTGGTGCTGAACGGTGGAAATGGAGAACTGACAGTCGACGGGAACACGGTCTACGGTTATCAGAATATCTGGAATAACCTGAAAGTGTACATTTATATGGAGACGGACGTGACACCGGAGCAAAGCGGTGTGTTCCGTGACGGAAAATGGAACAGGGAAAAACGGAAGGCGGAAGGAGACGACATTTGTGTGGCACTGTCCTGGAGTCCTGCCTTGTCTTCTTTGAACGTCCGTTATGGCGTATCGTATATCAGTGTGGAGCAGGCCAAGAAGAACCTGAAGAGGGAAATACCGGGATTTGAGTTGGAGACGGTGGCCGAAGAAGGCCGTCGTATATGGAATGAAGAGTTGGGAAAGATTCGGATTTCTGGAGGTACGGAGAACGACCGTCATGTGTTTTATACGTCTTTGTATCGTTGTTTGGAGCGTCCGGTCTGCGTAAGCGAGGACGGACGTTATTTCAGCGTCTATGACAACAAGGTACATGATGATAGCGGGCACGCATATTATACGGATGACTGGGTTTGGGACAGTTACCGTGCGGCACATCCTCTGCGCATTTTGCTCGACGCTCCTAAGCATACGGATATGATTCGTTCTTTTTTGAGAATGGCGGAGACGGACGGACGTCACAGCCTTCCGAATTTCCCGGAGATTACGGGAGATTCGCGCCGGATGAATTGTAATCATGGTGTGTCGGTCATGGCCGATGCATGGTGTAAGGGTGTCCGGGATTTCGATTTGCGGGAAGCGTACGCGTATGCTAAAAACAGCGTGGAGAAGAAAACGTTGGCACCGTGGTCTTCCGCTGCTCCCGGGTGGTTGGACTGCTTCTACATGGAGAAAGGATATATTCCGGCTCTCTATCCCGGCGAGAAAGAAACCGTGCCGGAAGTAAATTCTTGGGAAAAGCGGCAGGCGGTGGCTGTTACCTTGGGTACTTCTTACGACCAATGGTGTCTGTCTCGCATGGCTGCCGCGTTGGGTTTGGAGCATGAGGCGGAACATTATCTGGACTGTTCTTATAACTACCGGAACCTGTTCAATCCGCAAACTTCTTTTTTCCATCCTAAAGATAAAGAAGGCAAGTTTATAGAACCGTTCGACTACCGTTTCTCCGGAGGAATGGGGGCGCGGGATTACTATGGCGAGAATAACGCCTGGGTATATCGTTGGGACGTGCAGCACAATGCAGGCGATTTGGTGGAACTGATGGGAGGAAAAGAGGCGTTCGTCCGGAATCTCGATGCCACCTTCAATGAGTGGTTAGGACGGCCGAAGTATGAGTTTTATGCCCAGCTTCCCGACCATACGGGCAACGTGGGGCAGTATTCCATGGGTAACGAGCCTTCTTTGCATATACCTTATTTATATAATTATGCCGGTGCTCCGTGGAAGACGCAACATCGCATACGTTCGTTGGTACATCAGTGGTTCCGCAACGACCTGATGGGGATGCCCGGCGATGAAGACGGCGGAGGGCTTTCAGCGTTTGTGGTATTTTCCATGATGGGATTCTATCCGGTAACACCCGGATTGCCGGTTTATCATATCGGAAGTCCTTTCTTCTCTTCCATAGAACTGAAAATGAGCAATGGGAAGACATTGGAAATCATAGCCCGAAACTGTTCGGAAGAGAACAAATACATTCAGTCGGCTAAGTTGAATGGGAAGGTTTGGACAAAACCTTGGTTTAGCCATGAAGACATCGTCAATGGAGGTAAACTTGAGTTTGTCATGGGAAACCGATGCAACAAGGAATGGGGTAGTGGGGCGGAAGACGTACCTCCTTCTTTGGATATGAAAAACAATGAGTAAATGTTAACTGAAATAGTGAAATGAAAAAGAATTATCGATTAGGGATTTGTCTGTGGGCAAGTTACGGGCTTTTGGCTTGCACACAAGAGGTAAAGGTGTATACCACGTCTGAAACGGAAATTTGGAAACAAGCGGTGGTGGAAGTGCAATCGGCAGATGGGACAGTGCCGGACATTGTGATTTCCGATGAACAGGAACAATCGTTCGACGGATTCGGCGGGTCTTTCGGAGAGATTGGATGGGATGCCCTTGCGTTGCTGCCGGAAGAAAGACGGGAGGAGGTCATGCAGGCTTTGTTTGCTCCGGAAGGGATACATTTTGCATACGGGCGTATCCCTATGGGGGCTAACGACTTTGCCCGTGATTATTATACATGCAATGATACGGCCGGAGACTTTGAAATGCGGCATTTCACCATAGAGCGTGACAAGCAGGCGATGATTCCATACGTGAAGGCTGCGTTAAAACAGAATCCAGAGCTTAGGTTATGGACTTCGCCTTGGACGCCGCCGGTGTGGATGAAAGCCACCCGGCATTATGCTACGGCACCGGGAGACCATAATGATTTTACGAAAGAGAACGAGGTGGAAGGCGACCATCTCATTCAGCAGCCGGAGTATCTGAAGGCATACGCGCTCTATCAATCCAAGTTTGTGGAAGCCTATCGGAAGGAGGGAATAAACATTTCTTTGTTGCAGTTCCAAAACGAGCCTTACACCAAGAACCAATGGCCGAATTGCAGTTGGACACCCGCTTCAATGGCCAACTTTATCGGCCGGTATCTCGGTCCGCTCTTTGCACAAGAGCATCCGGAAGTGAATTTGTATTTCGGTACGTTCAACTGCAACCGTATGGCTGATTTGGACTGCGTGATGCAGGATACGGCAGCGGCCCGTTATGTACGTGGCATCGGTTTACAGTGGGAAGGCAAGGACATTGTGGGCGAGATACATGATAAATATCCTGAAATGCAGTTGATGCAGACGGAAAACGAGTGTGGAAGCGGTACTTTCGATTGGGCGGCTGCCGAACATACCTTTGATTTGATTAAAACTTATCTTGACGGAGGCGTGAATACGTATATGTATTTTAATATGGTGCTTCAGGATGAAGGAGCCAGTTCGTGGGGATGGAAACAGAACGCATTGGTGCGTGTCCTTTCTTCTACAAAGGAGGCGGTCTATACACCGGAGTTCTATTTGCTGAAACATTTGAGCCATTTCTTGAAACCGGGTGCCCATAAGCTCAAAGTAGAAAAAGGGAATGACGTGCTGGCCTTCCGGAATCCGGATGGGGAAACCGTTGTATTTTGCATGAACAGGGAAGCTGCCGAGCGTGGCGTACGGCTGGTCTGCGGCGAAAAGATGATGATTTTGAAATTACAACCTAAAACCTTTAACACAATAATCTATTAAACTGTCAAGTATGAATGTATTGAAAGTAATCGGCTGTTCCATGGCTTTGTGTACCCTGCCTTTGTCGGGGCAAACAGGCGGAGGAACTGAGTTGTTCAGAGATATGAAAGCGCCTCAACACGAGCGTATCATGGATCTGTTGTCCCGTTTGACTGTGGAAGAAAAGATATCCTTGTTGGTCAATGACGCCCCGGCCATCGGGCGTTTGGGGATAGATAAGTACAATCATGGCAATGAAGCTTTGCACGGAGTGGTGCGGCCGGGGGATTTCACGGTATTTCCGCAGGCCATAGGTATGGCTGCCATGTGGAATCCGGAGTTATTGTATCGTATATCTTCTGCCATCTCGGACGAGGCGCGCGGACGATGGAAAGAATTGGAATACGGAAAAAAGCAGATAGCCGGAGCAAGCGACTTGCTGACTTTTTGGTCGCCTACGGTCAATATGGCCCGTGACCCTCGTTGGGGACGTACACCGGAAACGTATGGAGAGGATCCCTACTTGAGCGGGGTGCTCGGAGTGGCTTTTGTGAAAGGTTTGCAAGGCGATCATCCCCGGTATCTGAAGACGGTTTCCACGCCGAAGCATTTTGCGGTGAACAATGAAGAGCACAACCGTTCGAGTTGCAATGCCAAGGTGTCTGAGCGCGATTTAAGAGAGTATTACCTGCCTTCTTTCGAGCGTTGTATTACGGAGGGAAAGGCGCAATCTATCATGATGGCCTACAATGCCGTGAACGATGTACCTTGTACGGTGAACACCTATTTGATAAAGAATGTGTTGCGTGGAGATTGGGGATTCAATGGTTACATCGTCTCGGATTGCAGTGCTCCCGAATGGATGATTACCAAGCACCATTATGTGAAGACCCGTGAGGCGGCCGCAACGTTGGCCGTTAAAGTCGGGCTGGATTTGGAATGCGGTAATCAGGTATATGGAGAAGGGCTGTTGAAGGCTTACCGGCAATATATGGTGAGCGAAGCGGATATAGACTCCGCTGCTTACCGGATTCTCCGGGGACGTATGATGTTGGGATTGTTTGACGCCCCGTCACAGAACCCATATAACCAGATAGAACCGTCCGTGGTAGGCTGCAAGGCTCATCAGGATTTGGCTTTGGAGGCAGCGCGTCAAAGTATGGTGTTGCTGAAAAACAAAGATAACTTTTTACCGTTGAATCCCAAGAAGGTAAAATCCATAGCCGTTGTAGGCATCAGTGCGGGGCATTGCGAGTTCGGAGATTACAGCGGTACGCCGAAGAACGAGCCGGTGACGATTCTTGACGGAATCAAGCAGTATGCGGAAGAATACGGTTTCAAGGTCGCTTATGCTCCTTGGGTTTCCGCCAGCGAAGATTTTGAGCCGGTGACGAAAACCTATTTCCCCGAGGGCTTGAAAGTGGAATATTACCGGAACAATAGCTTGTCCGGTGAAGCTTCTGTCCGGATGGAAGAAGAGTTGCTTTATGACCCGGTGCACAAGCCCGACCGTTTCCAACCGGAAGCACCTATGTCTATTCGATGGACGGGACAGTTGAAACCTATCGTGTCCGGAGTGTACACGTTAGGGATGAAGTCGGATGACGGTTGCCGGGTGTATGTAGACGGCAAGAAGGTGATAGACGCTTGGACCGAGCACAGCGTGCAGATGGATGAAGCCATGATAAAGTTAGAAGCCGGAAAAACGTATAAATTGCAGGTGGAGTACTTTGACAACGGCGGGGACTGTTTTGCCGGATTGTATTGGAAAGCTCCTTCGGCCGGTTCGCAAAACGTATTGGCTCGTTTCGGTGATGCCGGTAAGGTCGCGGCAGAGTGCGATGTGACGGTGGCAGTGTTGGGCATCAATAAGTCCATAGAACGGGAGGGACAGGACCGTTTCTCTTTGGAACTGCCGGTAGACCAGCAGGAGTTTATCAAGGAACTTTATAAGGTCAATCCGAATACGGTGGTGGTATTGGTGGCCGGAAGTTCCATGGCCGTAAACTGGATGGACGAGAATGTCCCGGCTATTCTCAACGCATGGTACCCCGGTGAGCAGGGCGGAAATGCTGTGGCGGAGGTTTTATTCGGGGATTATAACCCGGGCGGTCGTTTGCCTCTCACCTATTATAATTCTTTGGATGAGATTCCGGCTTTTGACAATTATTCCGTGAAGGGACGTACTTACCAGTACTTTGAAGGCCAACCTTTGTATGAGTTCGGTTACGGTTTGAGTTATACCAAGTTCCGCTACAAGAGCAAGGGAGTGAATGTGGAGCAAGATACTGTGAAAGTCAGCTTTGAAGTTTCCAATACCGGGAAGTATGATGGCGATGAGGTGGCACAAGTCTACGTGAAGTATCCGGAAACCGGCACATACATGCCGCTTAAACAGTTGCATGGTTTTAAACGGGTACATATAAAGAAAGGTAAAACGTCCAAAGTGACGATCGGTGTACCGAGGAAGGATTTGCGTTATTGGTATGAGCAGGAGCGCAAGTTTATCACTCCTAAGGGAGAATATACCTTTATGGTGGGAGCTTCTTCCGATGATATCAAATTCCGGGAAACAGTAGGACTTTGAGCAGAGAGAGGATATAAAGTACACAATGTATTTGATGTGTTGAATAGTAAACGATAAAAAAATGAGAAATTTAGTTTTTGCTTTCTGTGTGGGAGTCATGGCGGCTACGTCCTCTCCGGCGCAGGACGAACCTTATAAAAATCCTGATTTGTCACCGCAGGAGCGTGCGGACGATTTGTTGAAACGGTTGACGTTGAAAGAGAAAATCTCGTTGATGCAAAACCAGTCTCCCGGCGTGGAGCGTTTGGGCATCAAGCCTTATAATTGGTGGAGCGAGGCGTTGCACGGAGTGGCCCGTAACGGTTTGGCTACGGTTTATCCCATTACTATGGGGATGGCTTCCGTGTTCGACGACAAGCTGATAGAAGATATTTATGTGACAGTGAGCGATGAGGGGCGTGCCAAATTCCATGATGCCCGGCGTCATGGCCGTTACGGACGGGGCAACGAAGGATTGACGTTTTGGAATCCCAATGTGAACATTTTCCGCGACCCGCGTTGGGGACGAGGGCAGGAAACTTGGGGGGAGGACCCCTACTTGACCACCCGTATGGGCGTGGCGGTAGTCCGGGGCATGCAAGGGCCGGCTGATGCCAAGTATGACAAGACGCATGCCTGTGCCAAGCATTATGCTGTGCACAGCGGCCCCGAGGCCAAGCGCCATTCTTTCGATGTGGAAAATCTGGAACCGCGTGATTTATGGGAAACGTATCTTCCGGCTTTCAAGGCGTTGGTGCAAGAGGCGGATGTGAAAGAAGTCATGTGTGCCTATCAACGGTTTGAAGGGGAACCTTGTTGTGGAAGCAACCGGTTGCTCACGCAAATATTACGAGACGAATGGGGGTATAAGCATTTGGTGGTGAGCGATTGCGGAGCCATCAGCGATTTCTTCTATCAGGGTCGCCATGAGACCCATCCGGATGCGGCAACCTCCAGTGCTTCAGCCGTCATCAACGGGACGGATCTGGAATGTGGCGTGGAATATGCCCATTTGGATGAGGCGGTAGAAAGAGGGTTGATTACGGAACACCGCATTGACACCAGTCTTCGCCGCCTGTTGGAAGCTCGTTTTGCTTTGGGCGAGATGGACGACGATGCGCTTGTGCCTTGGAGCCGTATCAGCATCGATACGGTGGATTGCGGAACACATCGCCGGATGGCTTTGGATGTCACGCGCAAGTCCATGGTACTGTTACATAACAACGGTATCCTGCCGTTAGACAAAGGCGATGCCGGAAAGATTGCCGTGATGGGGCCGAATGCCGTGGATTCCGTCATGCAATGGGGAAATTATAAAGGTGTGCCGGCACATACTTATACCATTCTGGAGGGTATCCGTGGGGCGATTGGCAACGTACCGTACGAGAAAGGTTGCGAGCTGCTGGACAATCATGTGTTTGATTCCTATTATAATAAGGTATCCCATGACGGTCGGCCGGGGATGAAAGCTACGTATTGGAATAATATGGAGATGCGGGGCGAGGTTGTGGCTACCCAAGAATTGCCGTCTCCTATCAGTTTGAGCAATGGGGGGCATACAGTGTTTACGTCGGGAGTGGGATTGGAAAACTTCACGGCGGTATATGAGGGTACTTTCCGTCCGGAAGTTTCGGATAAGTATACGTTAGCCGTAGAGGGAGATGACGGCTACCGTGTGTATGTGAATGGCGAAAAAGTCATTGATTATTGGGGAGAACACTCCAGTGCAAAACGGGAATATACATTGGAGGCTGCTGCCGGAAAGGATTATGAAATTAAAATCGAATACATGCAGGCTGGTGCCGAGGCCTTGCTGAAGTTCGACATCGGAGTACATCGCCAGATTCCGCCTGCCGAGGTGGTTGAACGCGTAAAGGATGCCGAAACGGTTATTTTCGTAGGTGGAATTTCTCCTAATTTGGAGGGAGAAGACAAGTATTTTGTATATTGCCCGGGCTTTGCTGGAGGCGACCGTACTTCTATCGAGTTGCCTCAGGTGCAGCGCGACATCCTGAAGGCGTTGAAGGCGGCAGGCAAGAAAGTGGTGTTCGTCAACTGTTCGGGTTCCGCCATGGCTTTGGTACCGGAGTTGGAATCGTGCGATGCCATCT
>NZ_JH376628.1 GCF_000233955.1 Paraprevotella clara YIT 11840 | reverse complement strand
AACCACCGTTATGATATATCAATAAAAATAGGTTCATAGATTAGATTGGAAGGGAGGACGAAGTGATTTCGTCCTCCCTTTTCCGTATCTATCGGCAGCGGTAGCCGTTTTGTGATGAATGAATGTCATCCTTCACCGTAATATTATGTGAGACAATATATTATGGTGAAAGCAGGCTCTTCTGTAGTGGACCTATGGTGAAGGCTTTTGGGATGTCCTTTCACCGTAAGTGTCTGTTTTGCAGCGTGTATGAAGGATGCGAACCCATTTCTCTTTTTTCTCCTTGTAGGGCGTGGAAAAAGCGCAAGGTGAAAAGCGTGTTCCTTTCTCATCTGGAATCCATGGGCTGAGAGTGGACTCCTGCCATCAGCATAAATCATTTGGCAGAGGATAGAAAATCATTCAACTGAAGATGAAAAATCGTTTGGCTGAGAACGGAAAATCATTTGGCGCAGACTTTTTTTGTCGCTTTCAGTAAAGAAAGGGGACTGTCCGCCGGGCGCGGCTCCCTATTTCCCGGCGTAATAGTATCTTATGGAAAGCACATACACCCTCACCACCTCTTCGTCGACCGAATAAACGATACGGTGCTCCGAATTGATGCGGCGCGACCAGTATCCGGCCAATTCATATTTTAATGGTTCAGGTTTGCCTATGCCGGTGTATGGATGTTCGGCAATGTCTTTAAGTAAAGCGGTTATTTTGTTCATTATGGCTTTGTTCCCGGACTTCTTCCAATATTCCCTGTCTTTTTCCGCTTGTCCCAGAAAAATTATTTCCATAATTCATCAATATTTACGGCCGTCCCTTTACCTTCTTTGATTTCTTCCGCTCCTTTCCTGATGGCGTCCATCATGGCCGGAGATTTCATGATATATTCAGTCTCTTTGATGGAGTTGTATTCGTCCAAAGACATGACAACCACGCTCTCATTGCCCGGACGGTGTACCAACAGCGGCTCGCTGTCATTGATTACCCCGTCAAGGTAATGTTTCAGCTTGTTTCTCAGTTCAGAATAATTTGCAGTCCTCATAACCTTATGTTTTTATCGTTTGCATAAAGATAAGTACTTATTCTCGTACTTGCAAGCGTCTTCCCTTATATTTTATGGATGTTTTGTCAAGCAGAAAGGCTTGCCATTGGGGTAAAGAATAGCTTGTTTGCGTTAAAAAAACGGCTGATTTTGATTTTTTTCTTTCGGATTATTCTTTTTATTGAATACTTATTGTACCTTTACGCCCATAAAAATCCTATTAAAAGCGAAACATTATATTAGTATTAACTTAATTTTCAAGGAACATGAAAAACAGTTTACTTGCAGTGATGGCACTCTGTGGTGCAACTTCGTCTGCTTTGCCTTTGTGGGCAGCAGAGTGGGAAAATCCTATTCCGAATTTTGTAGAACCTAATTTGGCTACAGACGGAACCGGAGGGGGCATGTATTATATTTACCATGTGGTTACCCAGAAGTTTATAACGTGTGGTGATTATAATCATAATTGGGGGACAGAAGTGATTGTGGCTGACGAGGGAAAGCAGCTGGATTTGACCTATGATACCGATTATGAATTGAGTAACCGCCCCGAAACTGACAAGGAGTATTCTAAAGCCAAGGGGTGGCGTTTCACCATGTGGGACGGGAAAAGTAATACCGGTCGCCACGAACTTTATTATAGCCCGACGGACAATGCGTTTTGCGTAGACCATAACAAACAGGGACATATGTTGTGGGAGATTCGTCCGGTGGGTGATGGAAATTATCGGATTAAGATAAGTGATAACGACCCGACTTACGGATTGAATTCCGAGCATGCGGCAGAATATGTAGGTTTAGTAGATGAGACCCGTACCGGAGTGGACGCCTTTATCAATCCGGAAACAGCCGGAAATGAAAAAGCCCAGTTGGATTGGAGGTTTGTGACTCCGGAGGCTTACGAAGTCCTCTTGGCAAAGCGTGTGCTGAAAAAGTGGTTGGAGAGTGCCGATGAGGCCGGATATACGGAGTATGGCGAATATGACAAAGTATATCAGGATGCAGCTGCCACTTTGGAGAAAGTAGAAGCGGCTTCGGCAGGATTGAAAAAGGCTGTGTTCGACTTTAAGTTTTCGGGGGCTTCGGAAGAACATCCGGCTGATGTGACCGACGTGATAGAGAATCCTGCTTTCGACAATGGGGAAAATGGATGGACTTTGCAACGCGATGCCATCAGTGGGCAAGATAATTTTGGGGTACAGTCTTCTTCTCAAACTACTTCCGACGGAACAGAGTTCAAAGGTTTCTTTGAGCGTTGGACGGCCACCAATCCGCAAACGAGTTGGTCTATTACGCAAGAAATCAATGATATCCCGGATGGGCGTTATCGGTTGAGTGCGTATATCCTGACGAATGTGAAGGAGGAAAACGGAGGCCCGAAAGGACGCTACCTCTATGCCAAGTCGAAGGGAGGCGAGGTGAAATTGCAGGCCACCGTGCCGTCGCCCGACGGAGGGGGATATGCTGCACCCTACACGCTCGAGTTTTCTGTCATAGGCGGTTCCGCTACGGTGGGCTTAAAAGTGGAAAACCCTAATTCAGAGTGGACGGGCGTGGACAATTTCAAATTGGAGTATTTGGGAAAGACAGGTGCCATGACCATGCAGGATTATCTGAAAGAGCATATCGGAGATGCTGAAAAGACTTACGGGGCATACAAGGAAGCCAACAAAAAAATGAGCAAAAAAGGAGAGGACAGTTATTTGACGCTTATCCAGCATGCCAAGGAAGTGGCTGCGGACGCGAGCGTGGATATTGAGACCGTGTCGGCTTTGATTGAGACTTTGCAGAAGCAGATGGACGAAATGGCCAAAGACGTGGCTGCGTATGAAAAACTGGCTCAGTTGCTTACTGAGGCTGAAACTAAATATTGGGCACCTCCCTATGAAGATGCGGAGTGGCCTACCTTGGAGGATTATATCGACAATACGCTTAAGGTGGAGCAGGGGAATTGCAGTTTCGATCCGGCTTTGATAGACAGCGTCCAACCTCGTATGGATCGCTATTACATGGAGGACTTCAGGGCTGCCGCTTTAAGAGGAGAAATCGAGGACTTTACGCCCTTATTGGTCAATGCGAACTTCACCAACAATGCCAACGGATGGCAGGGTGGTTCCGGGCAAGGCGTGGAAACGGGTGAGATGTATGATAAACAGACGTTTGATGTCTACCAGGAAATAGAGGGCTTGCCCGAAGGATCTTATGAAGTCTCTGTACAAGGATTCCAACGGCCTACGTGGCATGATGCTTGCCAGGCAGCTTGGGGTACGGAGGCCAAGGAGGCGCAGGTTACTGCGTATGCTTACGGTAACGACGGTTCCGTAAAGCTCCATCATTGTTACGATGAGGTGTTTGACGAACCGATGCAGGCAGAAGGTTGGGGCAAAGATGTACAATTGTCATTGCCGAATGACGAACTGAGGAATGGCAAGTATGCCTTGGATGCTTTGACGGGAACGCATAAGGCTTTTGAAGAAGGTCATTTCGAGAACAAATTCGTTTGTTATGTGAAGGCTGACGGCAAATTGCGCGTGGGCGTGCGGATGACCGAGGATTCGGGACTTGCGGGGGATTGGACTACGTATGACAATTTCAGGTTGAAATATTTGGGTGCGGAGGATATGACCGGAGCGGTTTCAGCGTTGGAGGCCCGGATAGCCGATGCAAAAGTGCTGTTTGATGATAAGGAAACGCTTACTACCCAGGCGGCGAAAGATGCCTTGCAGAAAGCCATTACCGATGCTACTGCGGCTTTGGAGACGGAATTGACTCAGGAATCGTATGCCGTTAATGCGGAAGCGTTGAATGCAGCTATCGACCTTGAGACCCAATCACGTGCGGCGGCAACCAAATTGGAGGCCGTGGCTACAGCCCATGATAACAAGTTCAATGGCACAGAGGGTGCTGAGGGATATGATAAATACATCGGTACGGACGAATATGATGTTTTGTTGGAACTTGTGTCGGATGAAGTCTTGTTGGCCATCGACGAACGTTCGCTTGTCGATTTGGCTCAGATTGAAAGTTTCATGCAGCGTATGAACGAGGCTTATTGCAAGATGGTGGCCACGCAAGTGGATTTCAATGGGGCTTCAAAAGATACCCCGGTTGATGTTACGGGCATGATAACCAATCCGAGCTTTGAGGAAATGGATGCCGATACGCAGGAGAAAGTAAGCTCCGGAGCCGGATGGGAATGCAATAAGGTGGATGGCAATTTGAAGGCTAGTGATTTGGTTTACGAGATGTACAATATTGGTGATGTCAAACTTTACCAGACCGTATATGCTTTGCCCAAAGGATATTATCGTCTTACCTACAATGGCTTCTACCGTGGTGGGGATGCCGTGCCTGCCGCTTTGACGCGTCGCGACAGCACGGAAGAGGTGCTGAATACAAAGGTTTACGTTGAAACGGCTTCCGAAAAGTTGTCCGTTCCATTGGCTTCCATCTTTGATAATGTGACGCTTTATAGCTATGACAGCGGTGATATTGTTTTGGCAGACTCTTTGTTCCCGGACATGCCGGATATGATGTACCATACCGTCGTAAATGGCAGGGTGGGTGCCCGCAAGGCTTTCGAGGACAATGCTTACGAAGGGGCATTCAGCTTCGAGGTGAAGGAAGATGGCGAAGGTGTGACCATTGGGGTTGAGAAGGACGAGGTCATTACTAATGACTGGACATGCTTTGATAATTTCCATCTTTATTATTTAGGTGCCGGTGAAGCCAACCGTCCCGATGATATTCCAAATGGCGTAGAAGATGCAGTTGCCGACGGTAAGGCTATGGTGGTAAGTTCTGCATGGTACACTATCAACGGTGTGCGTGTGGCCGAACCGAAGCAGCGTGGCATTTATATCCGTCAGGATAAGATGAGCGATGGCACGACCCAATCCGTGAAAGTAATGGTGCGTTGAACCACCGTTATGATATATCAATAAAAATAGGTTCATAGATTAGATTGGAGGGGAGGACGAAGTGATTTCGTTCTCCCTTCTCTATTTGCCGTGTTTGTGTTAAAAATAGAGGCTTATCTTCTTTTTTTCATCCGGATTATTTTTTAGATTGAGTATTTATTGTAAATTTGCCCCTTATAAGAAATCCTATTAAAAAGCAAAATATTAGTATTAACTTAATTTCTGTAAGAAGATGAAAAACAGATTACTTGCCTTGGTGGCTTTGTGTGGCGCTACGTCGTCTACATTACCTTTATGGGCGGCCGATTGGGCTGATCCGGAACTGACGTTCGTAAAACCGGATTTGGATGGAATCAAGGGCGGACAAAGGCTTGTGTATTACGTCTATCATGTGGCCAGTGAAAAGTTCATGTCCAATGGAGCGGATTATAACACCACCTTTATTGTTTCGAATACGGGGCAGGAAGTGACGTTGAGTTATGGACCCGATTATGAGTTGATTACCCATCCGCAAGATGCCAACGATTATTCGGCAGCCAAATCCTATCGTTTGTCTTTGATGAACGCACCGAGTAACGGTGGTTTCCATGAAGTGTTTTTGGATCCCGGTATAAAATGTTACGTGGATCACAGCAAGCAAGGACATATCTTGTGGGATATCGTGCCACAGGATAATGGTCTTTATCGTATTCGGGTGAATGTGGATGATCCTCTTTACGGTACCAACAAAACCAACAATGCTGCTTATAAAAATACGTGGATTGGAGTAAATCCTAATACAGATGGAGGGTGGAATGAAGTTATCAATCCTTTGATCCAGCCCGGAACAGCCGGTTATGAAAAAGCTGAGTTCGATTGGAAGTTCGTAGAGCCGGAAGTGTACGAAGTATATACGGCTAAAAAGAATGTGTTGAAGCCGCAATTGGAAGCTGCCGATGAGGCCGGCTATACGAATTATGCGAAGTACAAGGAGTTGTATGAGAGTGACAAGGCTACGGTGGAACAAATAGAAGATGCGGCTGAAGAACTGAAAGATGCTGTGTTGGAATTTAAATACAGTTCTGCTTCCGAAACATCTCCCGCCGATTTGACAGCTATGATTAAGAATGCTTCGTTCGAAAGTGCAGACGGATGGACTTCTTGGCGCGCTAACAACAATAATAATTTCGGTATCGTAACAAAGAAAGAAGGCGAAATCGGTACGTCTGACGGTTTTGATTTCCGTACATTCTTTGAAAGATGGGTGGCAACTCCTCCTACGGGAGATTATTACATTGAACAGTCTTTGAGCGAATTGCCTGATGGAAAATACCGTTTGAAGGCTTATATCATGACGCAGCAGACGGCTGAGAACGGCGGTCCAAAAGGTCTTTTCTTGTATGCTAAGACGGTAGCGGGCGAGAGTAAGAAAGAAGCTGATACGCCTTCACCGGACGGTTCTTCTTATGCAGCGCCTTACACGGTGGACTTTTCTGTAATCGGCGGTACGGCTACTGTCGGCATGCGTTCCGAAGGCAGTAAGGACGGTTGGTCTGCCGTAGGTTATTTCACTTTGCAATATATGGGTAAAGCGGGTGCTATTACGATGCGTGATGCGTTGAACCAGAATATTACGGAGGCTGAACAACAATATGCAAACGATATAGCCGGTAAGAAGCATAGCAAGGAAGGCGACAAGAAATATGAAGAAATGATTGCTTTGGCTAAAGAAGCAGTTACCAATAATGAAGTGACTGACGATTCTTTACAATCTATAGCCAATTCTTTGCTACTTCGTATGGATAGTTTGGTTTTGGATGTGAAGGCTTATGAGAATCTGGATGCTAAGATCAATGAGTTGGATACAGAACTGGAGAATTCTATCTATACGAAGGAAGGTGTGGTGTTCGACGATTATGAAGATTATTTGGGTGAATTGGAGGAAGCACGAGATGGCGGTACATTTAACCCGAATGAACTTGATAGTATCCAGCCGCGTGCCGATCGTCTTCTGAAAGCCGGTGTTGTGGCTGCTTTGACTGACGGGCAGACGGATAATGTGACAGGGCTGATGACGAATCCGAGCTTTACGAAAAGCAATGACGGATGGACATTCACGAAAAATGGTAATGGCGACTTCAAGAACGATAATACCAATGTATCTGAGGTTTGGAATGGTCGTGAATGGAATGTTACCCAAGAGTTGACAGGTCTGCCGGAAGGTTCTTATCAAGTAACGATGCAAGGTTTCTATTCTCCGAGTTCACAGAACGACAATAAATGGCAGGAAGGCTGGGGACAAGAAGGTGATGAGACCAATAAGATTTTAGCCTCTTTGTTCGGAAATGATGCTTCAACGCCCCTTCATCATGTGATGGATTTCCCGCAGGATGAAAAGTTGACAGACGATATGGACGAAATTACGTGGGATGCGAGTCTGTCCGGCAAGTATGTATGTCATGGAAAAGCATCTGCACAGGCTGTTTTTGAGGCAAATCCGGAAAATTATCTTAGTACTTTGTCTTGCTATGTGGGTGAAGACGGAATACTTCGTGTGGGGATAAAGATGTCTGGTGTGACATGGAATGCCGCATGGGCAGTCTTCGATAATTTCCAGGTTACTTATTTAGGCGCTGATGATATGTCGGGAGCCAAGTCTGCTTTGGATGTACAGATTCAGGCTGCAAAAGATATGTTGGCAGCAGAATCATTAACTACTCAGGATGCCAAGGATGGGCTGAACAAGGCTATTGAGGAGGCTGTGGCTGTGGCAGACAACCTGACTCCGGAAACTTATAAAGAGCATTTCGATGCTTTGACGGAGGCCATGGAATTTGGCCAGGAAGCTATCGATGCAGCTACCGCATTGGAAACGAAAAAAGACAATCATGCGGATAAGTTGGGTTCTACGGGAGAAGGTAGTTATGAAGACTACGCCAATACGGAGGGTTTTGAAGAACTTGATGAGGTAGTATTGGAAATAGACGAAAAGATAAACAGTGACGGTATCTTTGCTTCCATGGAAGAAATCGACGGCTATAATGTCAAGCTTGACAAGGCTTACACTAAGATGATGAGTGGTAACTATGATTATGCTTCGGCCAGCAAGGAGGATAAGTTGGATGTTACAGGCTTAATTATCAATCCGAGCTTCCAAAAACGGACTTATGATGCAACTACGGCTGAATGGAAAGACGCTTCATCTGCAGATGGTTGGACGACTACCGGTGGTACAGCTACGGGTGGATTGAATTATGAAATCTTTAATGATAGTTGTGAAATTCATCAGAAACTCTACAATATGCCGGCTGGTTACTACCGTTTGGTTTACAATGGCTTCTATCGCGGAGGGGATATCACTCCTGCAGCTTTGACCCGCCGCGACAGCACAGAGGAAGTGTTGAACGCAGAGGTATATTTGGAAGGAAAAGAGTCTAAGTGGAACAATAAGTTGGCTTCTATTTTTGACAATGTTCAGGAATATAAGTATACGAGTGGCGATAAAGTATTGCCGGATTCTTTGTTCACGAACGAGTATCAAGATTTGTTGTACCATTGTATTGTCAATGATGTTGCCGGTGCAAAGGCTGCTTTTGAAGATGGAAAATATGAAGGTAACTTTAGTTTCCGTGTAGAAGAGGGTGAAGAACCGGTATTGGGCGTACGCAAAACCGGTAAGATTACGAACGACTGGACTTGCTTTGACAATTTCCGCCTCTATTATTATGGTGATGGAGATGCTAACATGCCAGATGATTTCGTATCTTCAGTGGAAGAGGCAGTTGCCGACGGCAAGGCTACGGTGGTAAGTTCCGCATGGTACACTATCAACGGTGTGCGTGTGGCTGAACCGAAGCAGCGCGGCATCTACATCCGTCAGGATAAGATGAGCGATGGCACGACTCAATCCGTGAAAGTAATGGTGCGTTGAACCACCGTTATGATATATCAATAAAAATAGGTTCATAGATTAGATTGGAAGGGAGGACGAAGTGATTTCGTCTTCCCTTTTTTGTCATTCAGGCTGCGCGTTACATCGCCGATCCGCCGATAGCGCCAAGGATGGCACTGGCCACGGCAATGATTACATTAAGTAAGGTGTTCCAAACAGTTTTGTTCATAGGCATTGATGTTTTAAAAGTTAAATTACTGAGGGGCAGTCCGTACCCATATAGAGCGACCAACCTTCTTTTATCTGGCTCATAATGGGCTTCACCCCACATTCCACCCGGCTCATAGCCGCTACCAACGGTGCCATGTGCGAAGGGTCGTACGGGTTGAGGCATTTGTCTGGCGGGAAGCCGGTCAGCACACATACTTTCCGGATGTAGTTTTCCGTGTCGTTACCGTCCTCGGGCGGTGCCCATCGGGCAATGATGTCGCGTACCGTGCGTAAACCATATTTATGGCAATAGGTGCGCAACACGATGAAGGCCGCGCGGTAGCTCCAGGGCATGCTCCTGAACGTAAAGAACTCCGGGTCGGGCTGTCGTTCGGCCAGTCCTTGCCACAGGTCTGCCGTGCGTCGGATATTGAGAGGGTTGCAGTTACGCAACCCTCTTTGCTTGTTCAGCTTTTCCATTTCCTTCCGGAATTAGATGTCGCCTTCTTCCTCGCTGTCCTCCTCTTCAGGCAAGAAGTCCACCCGTTCGAGCGTGAAAGCCTTGTTGTCGAGCGACATGGCTTTTTTGAGCTTGGTGTTGGGCGTGAAGCAGACGCGGAGCTTGGTGATGTAGGCCGGGTCGTATTTTTCGGCCGTATCGCTACCCAATCCGTTGGCCACGGTACGGAAACTGCCGATGTCGCCCAGATGGACACGTTTGCCTTCCTGCAGGGCATAGATGATTTGTTCCTGCAAGGCCGACAGAACGGCCAAACAGTCGTGCCGCGTGACGGTACAGGTGCCGCTGATGCGTGTGGCAATCTCCTCGATTCCGATTTTGGAGAGGTTGACGATGAAACCGTAATACTTGCCCGGTGCTTCCGGGTTGCGCGGGTCTTTGCGTTCGATGACTTTGTAGTTCATAATGTTTTTGTTTTTAAAAGTTTGTTTTTTGATTTTGTAACTCTCTTGTCGTCCGGATGACAATGCAAAGGTATGTCGGCCCGGCGGAAGGGGTGTGCATTATTGCACATTCGTGCACGTTTCTGCCGTTTTCTGCGCAAAAATGTGCATTTCTGCCTGTTTTATAGTGGCTTTCCTCTTTCGTTACCTACATGTTGCGGTTCGAGTCGTACGGCCATTCGCGGAAATCGTCGTCCGTCTCTTCCGGCTTGCCGAGGATGTCGATGACCATTTCGTATTGCCGGGGCGTGAAGCTCCGTTGCCTGATGCCGAAGTGCAGTGCCGTGAGGCGTGCCCACAGGTCGCGTTCGGCCCGTAATACTTTGAACAGCCTCCGTCGTGCGTTCCGTTCGGTGGAGTCGGGAAAATACAAAGTTGCCAGTCTCGTCACGTCGTACAAATTCTTTTTCATAATACATTTCTATTTGTTAGTTAATAAAATGGTTATAAAATCCGGCCTGGGAGGCCGGATGTATTTCATGTTTCCGGTTAATGTGGCACTTGCCCGTACGCAGGGCTGAATTTTAAATATTCCTTTTTATTTGCTTGTGTTGTATGAATTTCGTAATTTTGGACGATTTTTTACGGATGGGATATGGAAAATAAATTGTTCCGTTTTACGGATATATTCAAGGAAACCTTGTGGGGAGGACACCGCATACTTCCGTTCAAGGGGGTGAAAGCCGATGAACGGCTGATAGGTGAGAGTTGGGAACTGTCCGGCATTCCGGGCAATGAATCGGTTGTGGCAGGCGGTGCGTACGACGGGATGACCCTTACGCAGTTGGCCGAGAAGGGCGGAAGCGCTTTGTTGGGCGAGGAGAACTTCAAACGTTTCGGTACACGTTTTCCCTTGCTTATCAAATTTATCGATGCGGCCCAGCCCCTTTCCGTGCAGGTGCATCCGGATGACGAGTTGGCGCAGCGTCGCCACGGCTGTCCGGGCAAGACGGAGATGTGGTATGTGGTGGACGGAGCACCGGGAGCTTATCTGTTGGATGGGTTCAGCCGGCAGGTGACAGCGGACGAATATGCGGCGCGCGTGGCCGACCAGACTCTGCCCGAAGTGCTCCGGCGCTATGACGTGCGTCCGGGCGACGTATATTATTTGCCGGCCGGGCGGGTACATAGTATCGGTACGGGTTGTTTTATCTGCGAGATACAGCAAAGCAGCGACGTGACCTATCGGATTTATGATTTCGGACGCGTAGACAGCGAAGGGCGGCCGCGCCAGCTCCATGTGGAAGAAGCCAAGGAGGCGATAGACTACGCCGTGACGGAGCCGGAGACGCGTCGCGAAATAGAGGCCAATGTGCCGGCCGAACTGGTAAGAAGTTCGTTTTTCACGACCAGTGCTTACCGGTTGACCGAGCCGATGACGTGCGATTACGCCGATTTGGACAGTTTTGTCATTTTGATTTGTACGAAAGGAGCTTGCCGGGTGTCCTGCGGTGAAGAAGAAGTGAAGCTCACGGCCGGGCATACGCTTTTGGTGTCGGCCGAAGCGGAGAATGTGACGCTTGCGCCTGAAGGCGAGACTACGATATTGGAATCATACGTGTAATTCAAAACCATTTCTATCTTATATGAATAAAATCAGCATGAAAATTTTCACAGTGTGGGCCGTGGCCGCCATGTGGTTCGCCACATCTTGTACCTCTTATAAGACCGTACCTTATATGATCAACAGTGCGGAGGTCGACCTCGATTCGAGTGCCGTGCTTTATGAGGCGCGTGTCATGCCTAAGGACGAACTGACCATCACGGTGAATTGTCCGGAAGACGCCGAAGCGGTCATCCCTTTTAATCTGACGGCTACACCGGCTGTGGGACAGGGACGTGGGACGTTGACCTCGCAGCCTACTTTGCAGACTTTTCTGGTGACGAACGAAGGTACCATCAACTATCCGGTTCTCGGCACATTGAAAGTGGGAGGGATGACGGTGAACCAGGTGGAAGACCTGATTGCTTCCAAAATCGAGGGTACTTATCTGAAGACCCGGCCGGTGGTGACGGTGCGTTTGAGCAATTATAAGATTTCGGTGTTGGGCGAAGTGACCAGCCCGGGTACTTACACCGTGCCTTCCGAGAAGGTTTCGATTTACGGGGCTTTGGCTTTGGCCAAGGACATGACCGTTTACGGACGTCGCGACAATGTGAAACTCATCCGTGAGGACGCTACGGGAAAGAAGACGATTCACGAGTTGGACCTGAACGATGCCAATATCATCAAGTCACCATATTTTTACTTGCAGCAGAACGACGTGCTGTATGTGACGCCCAACAAGACGAAGGCCAAGAACTCAGATATCGGTTCGAGCACGAGCTATTGGGTAAGCTCTATCAGTATCCTGGTGTCTATCGCTTCGTTGGTGACCAACATCCTGCGATAGCCCTGCGTAGGGATAAAATCCGGACACCCTAAAGTCCGTTTTTTAATCGGTGCAGAACCGTAAATCAATCTGCGCCAAACGGAAAATTAATCTCAGGCGAACGATTTTCCGTTTGGCGCAGATTGTTTTTTCTTTTTAAGCAGGTTGCTTACTTGTTTGTTATCAGGCATTTCCATTTCTTGTTTTTTTTGATTTTTCGTATGCTGGTACTTGATTTTTTTATAACTTTGCAGCATTCACACTAAACACTATAACATTATTTGAATTATCATGAGAAAAGTAGCATTGATTACCGGTATTACGGGTCAGGACGGTTCCTATCTGGCCGAGTTTTTGGTTGAAAAAGGATATGAGGTGCATGGCATCATGCGCCGTTCCTCTTCTTTCAATACCGCACGTATCGAGCATTTGTATTTGGACGAATGGGTGCGCGACATGAAGAAGAGCCGTCTGGTGAACCTGCATTGGGGCGACATGACGGACAGCAGTTCGCTGATTCGGATTATCAGCGACATCCATCCCACGGAAATCTATAACCTGGCTGCACAGAGCCACGTGAAAGTGTCGTTCGACGTGCCGGAATACACGGCCGAGGCTGATGCCGTGGGCACGCTCCGCCTCTTGGAGGCCGTGCGTATCTGCGGGTTGGAGAAGACTTGCCGCATTTATCAGGCTTCCACGTCCGAACTGTTCGGCAAGGTGCAGGAAGTGCCGCAACGGGAGACCACGCCTTTCTATCCGCGTTCGCCCTACGGCGTGGCCAAGCAATACGGTTTCTGGATAACGAAAAACTATCGTGAGAGCTACGGCATGTTTGCCGTGAACGGAATCTTGTTCAATCACGAGAGCGAACGCCGTGGCGAGACTTTCGTGACGCGTAAGATTACGTTGGCGGCCGCCCGTATCGTACAGGGTTTCCAGGATAAACTGTATTTGGGTAATCTGGATGCGCGCCGCGACTGGGGGTATGCCAAAGATTATGTGGAGTGCATGTGGCTGATTTTGCAGCATGAGACGCCGGAAGATTTCGTCATCGCCACGGGCGAAATGCACACTGTGCGCGAGTTCTGTACGTTGGCGTTCCAGAACTTGGGCGTGGAACTGAAGTGGGAAGGCAGCGGCGTGGACGAAAAAGGTGTCGACGCGGCTACGGGCAATGTGCTCGTGGAAGTCGACCCGAAATATTTCCGTCCGTGCGAGGTGGAACAGCTCCTCGGCGACCCGACGAAGGCCAAGACCCTTTTGGGCTGGAATCCCACGAAGACGACATTCCCCGAACTGGTGCGTATCATGGTGGAGCATGACATGAAATTCGTGAAGAAACTGCACCTGAAAGCCCAGTTGGATAAAGAATAAGACGGCTATGTTGGATAAGAATGCTAAGATATATGTGGCGGGACATCACGGATTGGTGGGTTCCGCCATTTGGAATAACCTGATGCAGCGGGGGTACACGAATCTGGTAGGCCGTTCGCACCGGGAATTGGATTTGTTGGACGGCGCGGCTGTGAAGGCTTTTTTCGACGAAGAACAGCCGGACGCCGTGGTGTTGGCTGCCGCCCACGTGGGAGGCATCATGGCCAATTTGCAGTATCGTGCGGATTTCATCTACCAGAACTTGCAGATACAGCAGAACGTCATCGGCGAGAGTTTCCGCCACGGGGTGAAGAAGTTGCTCTTTTTGGGCAGCACGTGCATTTATCCGCGCGAGGCTCCGCAGCCGATGAAAGAAGAGGTATTGCTCACGTCTCCGTTGGAATATACCAACGAGCCGTATGCCATCGCCAAGATAGCGGGGCTGAAGATGTGCGAGAGTTTCAACCTGCAATACGGTACGAACTACATCGCCGTGATGCCGACAAACCTTTACGGGCCGAACGACAATTTCCATTTGGAGAACAGCCATGTGTTGCCGGCCATGATTCGTAAGATTCATTTGGCCAAGTGCCTGAACGAAGGGGACTGGGAGGCTGTGCGCAAGGATATCGGTCTGCGTCCCGTGAGCGTGGTGTGTGATGGCGTGAAGCGGGTGGTGGACGCCGCTTCTGCCGAAGCGGACATCCTCGACGTGCTGGCGCATTACGGCATCACGCCGGAGGCTGTGACGTTGTGGGGTACCGGCAAACCGTTACGTGAGTTCCTTTGGAGCGAAGAGATGGCGGATGCCAGTGTGCACGTGCTGTTGAACGTGGATTTCAAGGACACGTATGCGCCGGGCGAACGGGACATCCGCAACTGCCACATCAACGTGGGGACGGGCAAGGAGCTGTCCATCCGCGAAGTGGCCGAGAAGATTATGGCCGAAATCGGTTTCAAGGGCGAGTTGCGTTGGGATGCCTCCAAGCCGGACGGCACGATGCGCAAGCTGACGGACGTGACGAAGCTCCACCATCTCGGTTGGCATCATAAAGTGGAGATAGACGAAGGGGTGCACCGTTTGTATGAATGGTATCTGAAAGGCATCTGTATCAATCATCAGGGACACTAATATATAATAAGGTATAGGATATGAAAAAGTTGTTGTCGCTTCCGCCGAATTTGGTGGCATGCTTCCATGAGGTAGAGCGGGCCGACCGGAAAGAGTGGTTTTGTACGTCGGATCCCATCGGGCATAAATTAGGTTCGGGGGGAGGAACGGCATGGCTGTTGCAGGCCTGCAAGGCGTCCGAGACGGACGAAGGAGAAACATTTGCGGCGTGGCTGTCGCGTGAGAAACGCATCCTGCTGCATGCCGGAGGGCAGAGCCGGCGTTTGCCGGCCTACGCGCCTTCGGGGAAAATACTGACTCCGGTACCGGTGTTCCGGTGGAAGCGGGGACAACGCTTGGACCAGAATCTGTTGTCGCTGCAATTACCCCTTTACGAGCAGATTATGGAGCGTGCGCCGCATTCGTTGCATACGTTGATAGCCAGTGGCGACGTGTATATCCGTACCGACCGGCCTTTGCAGGACATCCCCGAGGCCGACGTGGTGTGCTACGGGCTGTGGGTAGACCCGAGCCTGGCTCAAAACCATGGGGTATTCGTATCGGAACGCCGTTCGCCGGAGAGGTTGGCTTTCATGTTGCAGAAACCCAGTGTGGCCGAGTTGGGTGCACTGATGAGCAAGCACTTGTTCCTGATGGACATCGGAATCTGGTTGCTGAGCGACCGGGCGGTAGAACTGATGGTGAAGCGTTCTTATCGTGACGGCCGGTTGTCTTTTTACGACATGTACTCTGAGTTCGGTTTGGCATTGGGCGACTGCCCTACGTTGGACGACCCGGAACTGAACAGCCTGACGGTGGCCATCTTGCCTTTGGAAGGCGGGAACTTTTACCATTACGGGACGAGCCGCGAGATGATTTCTTCCACATTGGCCGTGCAGAACATCGTGACGGACCAACGGGAAATCATGCACCGCAAGGCCAAACCCCATCCGGCCATGTTCGTACAGAATGCCGAAGTGGAAGTGACGTTGGGGGCCGCGAACTCGGAACTTTGGATAGAGAACAGCTTCGTGGGGCGCGACTGGACATTGGCGTGCCGCAACATTATTACGGGGGTGCCTGAAAACCGTTGGTCGCTGAAGTTGGCTGATGGTTTGTGCATCGATGTGGTGCCGGTGGGCGAGGAGGCTTTTGCTGCCCGTCCTTACGGTTTCAACGATGCCTTCAAGGGTAACCTGTCGGATGGGGCGGTCTTGTATCAGGGCATGCCCGTGACGGAGTGGCTGGCCGGGCGCGGCCTGAAACCGGAAGACATAGAGGAAAACCATGATTTGCAGGCGGCCCGTTTGTTTCCTTTGTGCGACAATGTGGAGGATTTGGGACGGGCGATGCGTTGGATGACCACCGAACCGGAACTGGAAGAAGGACGGAAGGTATGGCGGTCGGCCCGTAAGATGTCGGCCGACGAACTGTCGGCGTATGCCAACCTGCATCGCCTGACGCGCCAACGTGAGGTGTTCCGGACGAGGAATCTGCCTTTGTTGGCTGCCCATTATGAGCGCAGCGTGTTCTATCAGTTGAATCTGGACGAAGTGGCTCGCGGTTATGCCGCTGGGAGCTTGCCTTTGCCGGATGTGTTGCCGGAGAGTGCCGACGGACTGACGCGCATCAGCGATGCGATGTTCCGTGCCCGTGTGGCCGACCTGAAAGGTGAAGACGGACGGAAATATGAAGAACAGGCTTTCGGATTGATGCGCAAGATGCTGACCGGCACGGCCTGTGCGGTTCGGCAGTCGCCCCGTTTGTCGGTTTATGCGGACCAGATCGTGTGGGGGCGCAGTCCGGTGCGTATCGACTTGGCCGGAGGATGGACGGACACGCCGCCCTACAGCCTGATGGAGGGCGGGAACGTGGTGAACCTCTCCATCGAACTGAACGGGCAACCCCCGTTGCAGGTGTACGTGAAGCCTTGCCGGGAACGTCATATCGTGATGCGTTCCATTGATTTGGGCGCGATGGAGGTGGTGCGTACGTATGACGAACTTGCGGCCTTCAACAAGGTAGGCTCTCCTTTTTCCATTCCGAAGGCAGCATTGGTGTTGGCCGGTTTCCACCCGGATTTCAGTGCGGAAGTCCATGCGTCGTTAGAGGCGCAGTTGGAGGCTTTCGGGGCGGGTATCGAGATTACATTGCTGTCTGCCATTCCGGCCGGTTCCGGACTCGGGACAAGTTCTATTCTGGCTTCTACCGTGTTGGGAGCCGTCAATGACTTCTGCGGGCTGGGATGGGACCGTTATGAAACGGGCAACCGTACGCTTGTGCTGGAACAGTTGCTGACTACGGGCGGAGGTTGGCAAGACCAATACGGCGGTATCTTGCAGGGCGTGAAATTGCTTCAGACCCAACCGGGGGCTTGCCAACAGCCTTTGGTGCGCTGGTTGCCCGACTACGTGTTTACTGCACCTGAGTACCGAAAATGCCATTTGTTGTATTATACCGGCATTACACGTACGGCCAAGAACATCCTGGCGGAAATCGTGAAAGGGATGTTCCTGAACGAGACCGGCCGTTTGGAGTTGTTGGGCGGGATGAAGACACATGCCTTGGATATGTACGATGCCATACAGCGGAACAGTTTTGAGGAGACCGGTCGTTTGGTCAGGAGGTCATGGATGCAGAATTGCCGTTTGGACGCGGGGACGAATCCTGCGGCTGTCCGTGCGATTATTGAGAAAATAGACGACCTGTGCCTGGGGTATAAGTTGCCCGGTGCGGGGGGCGGCGGTTTCCTTTACATGATGGCCAAGGACGAAGAGGCGGCGGCCCGTATCCGGAAAATCTTAGTACAGGAGGCGGTGAACGACCGTGCCCGTTTTGTAGAGATGAGTTTGTCGGAAAAGGGATTGGAAGTGAGCCGTAGCTAAGGTTTATCCTTTCTTTCTTGCCGATAGAAAAACGTGCGCCCCCGGAAACTATAAAGGTTTCCGGGGGCGTATGTCTTCGTGGACAGGACGGCGGATTACCGGTCCTTGTACATGTTTTCGTAATACTTCTGGTAGTCTCCGCTCGTCACGTTGTCCATCCATTCCTGATTGTCGAGATACCAACGGACGGTTTTCTCGATGCCTTCTTCGAATTGCAGGCTGGGTTCCCAGCCCAGTTCGTCTTTCAGTTTGGTGGAGTCGATGGCGTAGCGTAAGTCATGCCCCTTGCGGTCGGTCACGTAAGTAATCAGGTCGAGCGAATAGCCTTCCGGGTGGCCGAGCAACCGGTCTACCGTACGGATGACGACTTTGATGATGTCAATGTTCTTCCATTCGTTGAAGCCGCCGATGTTGTACGTCTCTGCCACCTTGCCCTTATGGAAGATTACGTCGATGGCACGGGCGTGGTCGATGACGTAAAGCCAGTCGCGCACGTTTTCCCCTTTGCCGTAGACCGGGAGGGGCTTGCGGTGGCGGATATTGTTGATGAACAGCGGAATCAACTTTTCCGGGAATTGGTAAGGACCGTAGTTGTTGGAACAGTTGGTTACGATGGTCGGCATGCCGTAGGTGTCGTGGAAAGCACGGACGAAATGGTCGCTGCTGGCTTTGGAAGCGGAGTAGGGACTGTGCGGGTTATATTTCGTGGTTTCCAGGAAGAAAGCCTCGCCGTATGCCAAGTGATGTTCCGAAGATGAGGCCGTAGTGGTGAAGGGCGGTTCGATGCCTTCGGGATGCGTCAGTTCCAATGCCCCGTACACTTCGTCGGTCGAAATGTGGTAGAAGCGTTTGCCCTCGTAGCCTTCCGGCAGGGATTCCCAATACTCTTTGGCCGCTTGGAGCAGGCTGAGCGTTCCCATGACGTTGGTACGTGCGAAAGTGAAAGGGTCTTTGATGCTCCGGTCCACGTGGCTTTCGGCGGCCAGATGGATGATGCCGTCCACATGGTATTGCCGGATGAGTTCGCTCATCTTGTCGAAATCGCAAATGTCCGCTTTGACGAAAGTATAGTTCGGCCGGTCTTCGATGTCTTTCAGATTGGCCAAGTTTCCGGCGTAGGTCAGCTTGTCCAGGTTGATAATATGGTAGTCCGGATATTGGTTGACGAAAAGGCGTACCACGTGGCTGCCGATGAAGCCGGCTCCTCCGGTAATGATGATATTTCTTTTAAAATCCATGATGTGCTGCATTATTGATATAAGTTTTCTGAATAATCAAACAACCATTCGGCATCTTTCAGGCGAGGATGATGCTTGTCCTTTTCCGACAGGATGATTTTGTCGGAAGGAATGCGCCAGTTGATGTCGAGGTCTGGGTCGTCCCATGCCAGTGCTCCTTCGCTTTGCGGGGCATAAAAGTTGTCGCATTTATATTGGAAAATAACTTCCGGCGAGAGCACGCTGAAGCCGTGGGCAAAACCGCGGGGGATAAAGAACTGGCGATGGTTTTCTTCTGTCAGCTCTACGGCTACGTGCTGGCCGAACGTGGGCGAGCCTTTGCGGATATCCACGGCCACATCCAATACGGCACCTTTGATGACGCGTACCAGCTTGCTTTGTGCGTATGGCGGTTTTTGAAAATGAAGACCGCGCAGTACGCCGTAACTGCTCTTACTTTCATTGTCTTGTACGAAATGTACGGTGCGGACTAACCGGTCGAAATCCCGTTGTGAGAAAGATTCGAAAAAATAGCCTCTTGCATCGTTGAACAACCGAGGTTCGATAATCACTACGCCTTCGATGGCGGTTTGAATGACTTCCATAATAAATAGTAAACTTTATTGTGTGCAAAGATAGTTTTTTTTATCGAAAGGTAGCGGACTTTAGGATAAAATCGTATATTTGCAAGGATGAAAAATATTTAAATGATTACATCATGGAGACTTGTCATTGGGTTTTGGTCGGCTGGTTGATTTTTGACTTGCTGGTGTTTATATGGGCATGGTGGGATAATTTGTATTATTCGCACGATATGAAAAATAAGTTCAAACGTCTGAAAGAGACGTTGACCGAAGAATAGAATGATATGCAGGCAGGATATAAGTTTCTCGTGAGGATGCTGTGCGGGCTGTGTCTGGTCGGAGGATTTGCAGCCTGTCAGAAAGTGGATTTACCTTCGGAAGAGGGGGAGGATACGGAACAATCCGGGCAAACGGGCGATAAGCCGGGGAATGAAGGCCATGAACCGGGAGGGGCAGACGAAGCGGAAGACGAGGTTCCTCTGCCGCCTGAGTATGAGGGAGCCTGGACGGTAGCCGGGATATTGTCGGAGTATGAAGGGGTAGACTTGGATACGGATTATGAGGAAATGGTCGTGGGGTATATCGTAGGGGCGTGTGACGCTACGATGAAGAATGCTCTGTTTACGATTGACGAGATACGGGCTGCCGGCGTAAATACGAATCTTCTGATAGCGGATTCGAAAGATGAAAGGGATGCTTCGCGTTGCATGCCGATAGAGCTTAAAAAGGGTACGGATGTGCGGGAAGAAGCCAATCTTGTGGATAATCCGGAGGTCTTGGGGCGTCGGATAGGTTTGTTGGGATTGGTGAAGACTTATTTCAAAGTGGTCGGACTGAAAAACGTGGCTTATCATGAGTGGCTGACGAATGGCGGGGACGTGGAAGAGCCGGAGCCGGAACCCGAAGAACCGGAGGAGCCAGAAGGACCTGAAGAATCGGAAAAACCAGAAAAGCCCGAAGAACCCGAAGAACCGGAACCTACTCCCGACCCAGATCCGGAACCGGGACCGATTCAGAAAGATACGATAATTATAGACTCACAGCCGGGACATATAGAAGGTGGTCGGTCGATTGGACATAAATGATAACACCATGGAAGTCAGATGTTTTTTATATAGTTGTATTCTCCTGTTGGGTTTAGGAGGAGAAGTCGTTTCAGCACAAACCTTCAGGCGTATAAAGAATGTTCGTGAACTGGAGGACGGTGCGCATTATGTATTGGCCGGATATTGTGCGGCACATCCAGACTCGTTGTACGTGATGGCATCGCAGGATAAAACCGGTACGGGGAAGAAAAACCGCGCTGCACGCAAGCTTGCATTGGACAGAAACGGAAGAATCCATATCAATGACGGCGGAACGGCTATTTTTGAAATGTCGGTAGAAGGGAAGGCTTATGCGTTTCGTGATATAGTTTTGGATGCATGGTTAGCCTATACTACCGGGCGTGTGCAAGAATATGCTTCTTTATTGACTTTGACAGATGAGGAATTGACTCGTTTGCCTGCTAAGCCCAATAATAAATATAGTAATAGGTTTGAAATCATTCCGTCAGCCTCAGCTCGTTTGTCAAAAACGCCCTTATATACGAAAGAGGACATTTTTACGTCTGTTTCTTCTAAAAAACAATTCGGCCTGATGCCTGTTGGGGGTGTTTCTTTTAAGTTATGCGAACAGGATGTAGGTGATTCCTTATTTATCTATAAGGAGGTGCAATCACCAACATCGGAAAGAAGAGAAGACGGTGATTGGACTTTCAAAGGAGACTGGTTGGCTGATTCTTTGTTTGCATTGGATTATGCTCAAGCCCGACGGATAGATTTTACCGAAATAGCCCTACCACAAGGGAAAAGTATGGTGGGCGACGGGAAGATGCCCAAAGGATATGTCTGGACCTACGTGCGTAAGGGAGAGGCCGGACGTTTGCCGGAAGGATGGTCCAACGTAGTTGAAATCGACCGGAAGGATGAGGGCATACAAGGAAATGCTGTGACTCGGATGGTGGGGTGTGACAGTTGTACCTTAGGACCTAAATATACCTTCACGGTACCGGAAGAAACGGGAATCGTGTGGTACAGGAAGGCGGAGAATGATGGAGGGTGGCTGACTGTAGGTTTGCCGTATGCCGTGAAGAAAGTGGCCTGGGAAGATGCGGATGGAGAAACCATAACATCGGAACGCCTTTGTTTTGAAGAGATAACCGGTGACGGAGCCGTATTCCGGGAAATGGAAGCCGATGAGGCTTGGCAAGCCGGAATGCCGTATCTTTGGAGACCTTCGGAACCTCGTGAATCCGTAGTCTGCTTTTATGGAGAGGACACGGTCGTGCAACCTCAGGAGAGTGATGTAGAAACAACGGACGGTTTTTATGCCGTGTTCGGTCGGTATGATATTAAAGATGACGGGAAGACCGTATTTCTGTTGGATGACAGCGGTACACGTTTTGTGCGGGCTGCTGCTGGAAGCTGGGTGGCACCCGGTAGAGGGTATTTGGTGTATACCGGAACCGCTTTTCACTCTGTGCGTTTGATTGAAAATGAGTTGCCTGCCGGGACGGAGGGGATAGAGACTCGGATGGGCGGCTGCCTTTTGCCGGTTTATGGAACGGATGGCATAAAGAGGGGAGAGATTTGTCCCGGTGGACATATTCCGGAGGAATGGCCTGAAGGCATGTATATCACTCCGTTCGGGAAAATGATAAAGAAGTAGGGACTTCCGGTTATTATTTACTGAACAGTTCGAAGGTAATTTTATATCCGAAGCCTATTTGTTTGAAGTTTTCCAGAGAGAGGAACAGTCCCATGTCGAACACAAAGGTTCCGATACCGTAACCCAATTCGAAGTAAGGCCCTAAATGGTCCATGGTGAGCATGTTGAGGTATAAACGTTCGTTTTGTACATGGTTGGTATATTTGATAAGATGGCGTAGCACAAGAAACGGGGCTTCGTAAGAGATGTGTCCTCTGACGTAGTAGGGAGATGCGTTATACCATCGGCCGTTTAAAGCTTGGAATACTCCTCCGATTTCGTCGTTCCATCCTTCGGGGAGGTTACTTTTGCGGAAGTTGACGAAATCTACGAAATAAGTTTCTTCCTGATTGGTGAACAGTCCCATTCCGATACGGTAATACAGGTTGGAGAGGAGGCCCGTACGGATGTGGTGTTGCATGTCGAATTCAATGCGTTCATAAACGCCTGTACTTTTGAATATGTTCCTGAGTCCACGCTCGTAGTCCACGATGAAAGTCGGGAAACGGGACTTCAGGTTGATTTTCTGCCGGCCGTTCATGTAATAGTATTGGCCGGGAGTCCATTCCACCCGAATGCGCGGTGCGAAACTGTTATACTGCGGCCGTATGTTGGCCTGTAAGCCTTCTGCCACGTTTTCCGGAAGTTCCACCTGTCGGAAACTTTCTTCAGGATGCTCGGCCGGTGTACGGCGATGGAACATGAATCCCAGTCCTACGGACAGGCCGTTGGTGATTTCGAGGTGGTTGCTGATTTCAAAATTCAAGTCTTTGAAAAGGTCCAGGTTCAGTTTGTCGAAGTCGATGATGCTGTCCGACGGAATCTTTTTGAGTTCATCGATAATGCGGCTGTTCCCGATGCGGTTGCCGTTTCCGACGTTGACTTTTACCGTTCCCATGTGTTCCGGCCAATATTGGTATTCGGCACCTACATTCCAATAAAATTCGTTGTGAGTGAAGTTATATCCTAAGCGTGTCCCGACGTGAAGGGATTGGCTGTTTCGGAATGTGGTGTTGAATTTCAAATCTTGCCGGTAGGCGATGCCGGTCGTTTTGCTGTAACTGAACATCAGCGGATTGATGAAGGGAGAGTTTTGCAACGTGGCATTGTTGCTTAGTTTCCAGTCGCTATCGGTCAGGAAGAAGTCGCCCACCGAGCCCCAGATGTTTTTCTTGAAAGGCTGGGTCGTTTCTTTCTGTATGTATTTCATGGAATCCATCCGTGCCTTGTACCTTTTATATATATACAGTTCGGAGTTGTTCAAAGGAGTGGGCCGCAGAGAGTCGAAACGGGCAAAGTCCTTTGTATAGGCCTGACGGTCGCATTGTAGGGAAAAAGATGCGGTGAGGTTGTAGTTCGGTTTGGAAATGCTGTCTTCCGGTGTGTTGCGACGGTGATGTATTTCCTTATAAGTCAGGCTGGATTCGTAATATCCTTCCATGATATTGAAAGCAAAGGCAAACGATGCGTTGATGTCGTTTTTCACCGGCAGATATTCCGTGTCGGTACCGATGTCTCCCATGGTGATGCGGCAATCGAAAAGCAACAAATCGGCTTGTCCTTTGAATGAAATCTCGCGTACGCTCCATACTCCTTCCGTAATCGTCATTCTTCCGTCCAATAACTGGAAGCTTTTGTTACGGGGGATAAAACGAATGTGGTATTCGATGCGTTGTTGCCGGTCGCACGACACGGAGTCGATGGCGTAGCGGTAGTATTTATTGCTGTTGGGAGCCAAAGGGGAGAGCAGGCGTTGTCCCATCAGGTAAGGGGCATAGATATTGACGTTGAAATAATCCGTAATGCCCGGTATTTCACGAGCCTCGCCCAACGTGCCGGTATAAGCCTTGATTTTCTGGTCGTATATGTTGGGAGCGGTGTAGTGCAGGTCGCTGTATGTCTCTACGATAAAACGGTTGGCGTCTTTCGGAGTTCTGAACAATCCCGGAATGAAACGGAATCCCCGGTTTTTCTTGATGATATCCAGTTGGGCTTTGATGTATAACTCTGCGCGGTATTCGTGGATGAAGTCCATATATTGTGAAGCGGCATGGTGCATCCGACTGATGATGGAGTCGGCGGCTTCCAAGCGCGCTTGCATCACCAGAGGAAAGGACAGCATGCATCCCCACAATATATATCGTATGAAACTCACGTTTATCGGTTTTCAAAGTGATACTGGCAAAGATAATAATAAAAATGGATATTGTGTATCGCTGTTTTTTCTTAATTTTGTGCCCAAATTCACATACACGATATTTATGGGCGGTTTTTTCGGCGTCATCTCAAAGACGCAGTGCGTGGCCGATTTGTTTTACGGCACAGATTATAATTCTCATTTAGGTACGCGGCGTGGCGGATTGGCCACTTATAGTAAAGAGCATGGTTTCATCCGCTCGATACATAATTTGGAGAGTACTTATTTCCGGACGAAGTTTGAGGACGAGTTAGGGCAGTTTAAAGGGAATGCCGGTGTCGGTATCATCAGTGATACGGATGCACAGCCTTTGTTGATGAATTCGCATTTGGGGCGTTTTGCGATCGTGACGGTAGCGAAAATCAATAATGCGGAAGACCTGGCCGCAAAGCTTCTGGAGCAGGGCATGCATTTCTCGGAGTTCAGTTCGGGTAAGATTAATCCTACGGAACTGATAGCTTTGCTTATTAACCAAGGACAGACTTTCGTGGAAGGCATCGAACACATGTATAAGGAAATCAAAGGGTCTTGTTCCTTGTTGTTGCTGACGGAAGATGGCATTATAGCTGCAAGAGACAGTTGGGGGCGCACGCCGGTCGTAGTCGGTAAGAAAGAAGGAGCGTATGCCGTAACCGGGGAGTCTACGGCATTTCCCAATCTGGATTACGAGACCGTGTATTATCTTGGTCCCGGCGAGATTGTCCGGTTGCAGGCCGAGGGGATGGAGTGTTTGCGCCGTCCGCACAAGCGCATGCAAGTCTGTTCCTTCCTTTGGGTGTATTACGGTTTCCCCACGTCCTGCTATGAGGGTAAGAACGTGGAAGAGTTCCGTTTTGCCTGCGGCAAGAAGATGGGAGAGCGAGACCGGGCGGAAGTGGATTGTGCCTGTGGTATACCGGATTCCGGTATCGGTATGGCTTTGGGGTATGCGGCAGGAAAGGGAGTGCCCTATCAGCGTGCCATCTCCAAGTACACTCCTACATGGCCCCGGAGCTTCACGCCGAGCAATCAGGAGATGCGTTCCTTGGTGGCCAAGATGAAACTGATAGCCAACCGCGACATGCTGAAAGACAAGCGCGTGCTTTTCTGCGATGATTCCATCGTGAGGGGGACGCAACTGCGCGACAATACGAAAATCTTATTCGACTATGGAGCCAAAGAGGTGCACATGCGTATCGCTTGCCCTCCGTTGATTTACGGTTGCCCGTTTATCAATTTCACTTCGTCGAAAAGCGATATGGAGTTGATTACGCGTCGGCTGATCAAGGAGTTCGAGGGGGATGAGAACAAGAACTTGGAGAAATACGCGCAGACGGGGTCGCCGGAATACCAACGTATGGTGGATACGATAGCCGAACGCCTGAACCTCTCCTCCTTGAAGTTCAACACGCTGGAAGACCTGATAGAAGCCATAGGCTTGCCTAAATGTCAGGTATGTACGCATTGTTTCGACGGGAGCAGCCGCTTTACCTTGGAAGAGGATAATACGGATGAATAGCGCTTGTCCTCCGGGGACGACGGATGAACGTGGTACCGTAAGCAGAAGAGCCGTATGAGTGCATTTTATATCATACTGACAACGGCTCTTTATTTCCTTCTGCTGTTTGCCGTCTCCCGTAAGGCCGGTGGGGCGGGGGACAACGATACGTTTTTCCGGGGCAACAGACGGTCGCCTTGGTGGGTCGTGGCGTTCGGCATGATAGGAGCTTCGTTGTCGGGCGTGAGTTTCGTGTCGGTACCGGGAATGGTACGGGATGTGGATATGACCTACATGCAGATGTGTGTAGGTTTCTTTTTTGGGTATCTCGTAGTGGCTTTCGTATTGTTGCCTTTGTATTATAAGCTGAACCTGACCTCTATTTATACTTATCTGGATGTCCGGTTCGGCAAGACGGCCTATCGCACCGGAGCTTCTTTTTTCTTGTTGTCTAAAATGTTGGGAGCCGCTGCCCGGTTGTATTTAGTGTGCCTGATTTTGCAAAATTATGTGTTCGGAAGCATGGGCGTTCCGTTCGAGATTACGGCGGCCGGAACGGTTTTCCTGATTTGGCTGTACACTTTCAGGGGAGGCATAAAGTCGTTGGTGTGGACCGACGCTTTGCAGACTTTATGTCTGATAACGGCATTGGTATTGATTTTGTACCAACTGTGTCGCTTGAATGATTTTACGGTAACTGAGGCGATACGGCATGTAACGGAAAGCCCTTACGGCCGTTGGATAGAGTGGGACGATTGGACTTCACGGCAGCATTTCGTGAAACAGTTCTTCAGCGGTGTTTTCATTGTGATTGTCATGACGGGATTGGATCAGGACATGATGCAGAAGAACCTCACGTGCAAGAACCTGCGTGATGCGCAGAAAGACATGTGTTCGTACGGTCTTTCGTTCATTCCTCTGAATATGCTGTTTCTGGGGATGGGCATCTTGCTGTTGGCTTTGGCATCGCGCGAGGGCATAGCCTTGCCCGTGAAGGGAGACGACATTCTGCCCTTGTTTTGTGCAGAAGGCTATTTAGGGAATGAAGTGTTGGTGTTGTTTACTATCGGTATTATCGCGGCGGCGTTCAGCAGTGCGGATTCCGCACTGACAGCCTTGACTACCAGTTTTTGTGTGGACATTCTGGACGTGGAGCGGAGGTTTGCCCGTCCGGAGGCGGTAAGAAAGAGGGTACACGGAGTGATAGCTTTGCTCTTTGTCGGCTTTATCCTGTGTTTTGAAGCCGTAAACGATTCCAGTGTCATCGATGCCATTTATGTGGTGGCTTCTTACACTTACGGGCCGTTGTTGGGTTTGTTTGCTTTCGGTATGTTTATCCGGCGCAAACCGTGGCCTGCGGCTGTCCCGTGGATTTGTGTCACGGCACCCGTGTGTTGCTACTTGTTAGATATCTGGACCGCTTCGGTCTACGGCTATCGTTTCGGATATGAGTTGCTGATGTTGAACGGATTGTTCACGTTCATGGGGTTGTATGCTTTTTCCAAGGCTTATTCTCCGGGTATGGACAAACGGTAGTAAAATTTTCTCTGCATTCTGTTTCATCGATGTTCGCATGTCGGTGAGAATTTGTCCTGAAAATAATGCTCCGGCGGGCACAAAACAACTTTTTTGTGCCAACCGGAGCAAAATCGTATGCCCAACCAAGATGCCTTTTTGTAAGATCTATTTCAGTTTGGCATATTCTTTTTCGTCCACGGGTTCCAACCATTCGTTGCTGCTATCCTCGCCGGGAACTTCGATGGCAAGATGGGAGAACCAACTGTCGGGCGCAGCTCCGTGCCAATGTTTTACGCCGGCAGGGATGTGGACGGCATCGCCGGGCAGGAGTTCCACCGGGGCCTTGCCCCATTCCTGATAATAACCGCGTCCTCCCACACAGATGAGGGTTTGTCCGCCGCCTTTGGAGGCCTTATGTATGTGCCAGTTGTTGCGGCAGCCCGGTTCGAAGGTCACATTGACCACGGGAACACCGTCCTTCACGATAGAGGTAAGATAGCTTTGGCCCGTGAAATACCGGGCGTATGCGTCGTTGGGTTGTCCCACCGGGAAGAAGATGGTTTGTGCATAGGCTTCGACCGAACCTGCGGCCACGCTTTCGGCATTCCCGTCCCATACCTCTTTTGCCATGCGGAACGCGGCCCATGCCTTGGGCCATCCGGCGTAGAATGCGGCATGGGTGAGGATTTCGGCCATCTCTGTCCGGGTCACCCCGTTCTTTTTGGCCGATTCGAGATGGTACTTGAAAGAGGAATCGGTCAGCCCCTGAGACATGAGGGACACCACCGTGACGATGGAACGGTCGCGGAGCGAAAGCAAGTCGTTGCGGCTCCATACTTCCCCGAAGAGTATGTCGTCGTTCAGGTGTGCGAACTCGGGTGCGAACTCTCCGAGCGCGTCGCGTCCGGCGGTCTGTTGGATTTTTACTTGTGATTTTGCCATGATGGGAAAAATTAAAGTCAGTGATAGGATGAATAAAGTTTTTTGGGTTCTCATGATGATATGTTTTTTGGATTCGACATTTTACGTTCATCTCCACGATGGGGCTACGCCGTATGCTTCCTTATATATTTTAGAGAAGTGCGACAGGTTTTTGAATCCCACATCGAAACAAGCTTCCGTCACTTTTTTCTTTCCGGATAGTATCAAGTCGCGGGCGGCTTCCAGACGGCGTTTGATAATCCACTTTTGCGGAGTCAGGTCGCTGACCTTGGCAAAGTCCCGTTTGAAAGTGGCCAGGCTGCGCCCCGTGTAGCTTGCGATTTCGTTCATGGAGAGGTCGAGCATGTAGTTTTCGTTCAGGTAATCGAGGATGTCTATCTTCCACGGTTCCACGAAGTCGAACAGGGACGCATAAAGGTTCCGGTCGGTGCGGAGCAATACGTATACCCCCTCGGTCATTTTCAGTTTCAGCATGTCTTCGGAGGGTTTCTCTCCGGCTTCGAAATAAGGAATGACCGATTCGAACAGTGAACGGATGTCCGGGCGGTCGGAGGGGAGGACGCGAAGGCTTGTCTTGTCGCGCTTGGCATTTCCCGGTATGAGCCGGTTGTCGAGCGACCGGTAGAAATCCCTTAGGAAAGGCCGGGAGAATTTCAACACGATGGAGCGGTACGGTTTTCCGTTTTCCACCTTCTTGTGCAGCCACATCCGGTTGTCGCGCCGCATGAAAGCACATTCACCTGGATGCAAGACGGTTTTCTTCCCCCGTTCCTCTATTTCCAGTTCGCCGGAACATAGATAAATGAGCGTGTGTTCCCTGTTCTCGTGGGCGCATCCCCGGTCGTCGTTGAAGTAACATGCGATAAGTATGTTCGAACAGTCAAAAACTTCCAAATGTTCCATATCGTCAGCCTTTTGTTGGTGCAAATATAGTGCATTGTACGGGGATGGTGTTTGTTGTAAGGCTCAAATTTTCAAAAATACTTTCTTATAGCGCAATCATGAACGACGAACCCAGTGTGAGCATGTTCATGTATTCCCCGCTGTTTTTACTATGCGACGGAAGTAAATCATAGTCGAGGAAAAAGCGGATTCCATAATGTGCTTTGGCCTTGAACGTCAGCGAAACCCCGCTTCCGAAACTGAAACCGTTTCTTGCGGTGACCAGACGGTCGGCCAGTTGCAATAACGGATAATGCACATAACCTCCCAAAAGTTTGCTGCCAATCATCCATCGTGAAGAAAAGGGATAGGAAAAATAACTTCCTCCGTAGAAAGAAATTACGTCGAACGTATTATTCTCAGCCCGGTCGGTGTTGACTATTATCGACGTGTTGGACACGGTAAACCGTCCACCGGCACCTATGTACGGATTGAAGAAATAGGCTCCTTCCACGCCGGCCGTACTACCGGATGACGTACTGAACTCCGTTTGTTCGTCGATGTCGTAACCGCTCAGTGGGATGTTTAATCCGAAGTACAGGCTCAGGAATGAAGGTTTGTCCATCCGGCTGAAAACTTCTTCGTTGGCCAAACGGTTGATTCCCCTTTCCTTGAAAATCAAGTCTGCCAGATAATAACCCAGTTCGGTGGAGAGTATGCCGATGCCTGCGCCGGTCAAGACATCACTCAGCCAATGCTTGTTGTTGGCCATTCGCATGAGTCCCGTCGCGGTGGCCACGCTGTATGCTCCGATGCCGATCCACGGGCTTTTATGTCCGTATTCTTTATTGAGCATGGTGGCAGTCATAAATGCCGTGGCGGTATGTCCGGAAGGAAACGAATGCCGGTTCGAACCATCCGGACGCTCTATGTTTGTGGTCTGTTTCAAGGTGTTTACCGTAGCTCCCATCAGTAGTGTGGAAAAGGCGTCGGAAACAAGTAACCTGCCCCATGAACTGCGACTTTGTACGCCTGAAGCTTTCAGGCCGAGCATGGCTACTGCCGGAGCATACTGCATATAGTCATCCAAATGTCGGTTGAATCGGGGCAAGTATTCGTTGCGCAGGTTCCGGAAATGGTCGTCTTCTCCCTTTACAATCAAACCGCCGACAATTAACGGTACTCCGATATACGTCATCTGGTATAGGCGGGAAGAGGAGAACTTGTCAAGTCTTTGACCAAAGTTTTTTGCCATAGGAACAGGCAAACCGCCTTCTTTTCCCACCTTTATACTGTCTGACGGGTTTTGGGCCGATGAAAACGTGAGGTGGCAGATGCCGACAATACATAATGCGATTCTTTTCATGCTGTCATGATCTTCTGGATTAGGACTGCAAAGATATCGGATGACTTTGTCGAAATTTTGAAGATTTACGGGAACCTAACTGCAAATCTATGTTTTCCTTCGGAATAGGCATATGAAATATTCCAACCGTGGTAATCGCATACGGCTTTGACGATGGACAGTCCGAGGCCGTTGCCTTTTACCCTTTCCGACGGACGGTAGAAGCGGCTGAAAATCAGTTTCTCGTCCAAGGCGGTTTCGTCGGATGTGTTCATCACGACCAATTGTTTGCCGGACAGGACTATGCTTATTTCCCCTTCAGGCCTATTGTGGCGTACGGCATTCACTATGAGGTTGTTTATCATGCTCTCCAATAGGGTGCGGTTGGCTTTTACCGACAGGGAGCTTGCCGGAAAGTCCTTGTTCAGGACCAGCCCTTCGGATAGGCATTCGAGATAAGGCAAAAGTTCTTTTATCACCGTTACGACATCTATGGATTCCGTCCGGTCGAACTGGTTGTTCTTCATCTTGGCCAACAATAGCAAGTTGCGGTTCAGGCGCGACAGTCGGATATTCATTTGGTATAAATCCTGTATGATAGTGGCTTGGCGTTCGGTGATTTCCGGTTGTTGGAGCAGCAGGTCGAGCTTGCTTTGGAATACGGCCAACGGGGTTTGCAATTCATGCGAGGCGTTTTCGGTGAATTCCTTTTGCAACCGGTAGCTGTGGATACTGTCTGTCATCAGCCTTTCCAAGGTCTTGTTGAGCCTGTTGAATTCTTTTACGTTGCTTTTCGGTAGGGCAGGGTACGTCCCGTTTTCCAGTTTGAAGTGCTCTATTGCTTCCAGTGTCTTGTCGAACGGTTGCCACAGGCGACCGGAAATGAAGCGCAGCATCAATACGATGGCCGTGCCCAATACGATGGTGATGAGGGCAAACTGTATCATGATGCCGTGCAGGATGTCTTCTTCGAGGTCGAGGCTCGGTATAGGCTTCCCTACCTGTACGGCTTCGATGATGTCGATCATGTCTTCGGCATAAAAACTTTTGGTCAACCCGTAAAACAGAGGGGTGGCCAGTAAAAGCAATATCACCACACAAATGATGAATTGTGCAAGCGACTTGTACATCAAGCTTCTTTCTTTCATGGCTCAGCCCATTTATATCCCGTCCCATACACATTTTTGATGCAGTCCTTGCAACCGGCGGATGCAAGTTTGGCCTTCAGGTTTTTGATGTGTGTATAGACGAAGTCGTGGTTATCCATCATGTCGGCCATATCGCCGCTGAGATGTTCGGCCATGGCGCTCTTCGATATGACTCGGTTTTTGTTGCCGATGAGAAACAGCAGCAGTTCATATTCCGATTTGGTAAGTTCCACCGGAGTGTCGCCCACGGCGGCCGACTTGTTCAATAAGTTGATGCAGACACCGTTGCTCTCCAATATGTTATTGGCCGAGAACGTTTTGCGGCGGATAATGGCATAGATGCGCATACTCAATTCCGGCAAATGGAAAGGTTTGGCCAGATAGTCGTCTGCGCCTATTTCCAGACCTTTCACCTTGTCGTCGAGCGAATCTTTTGCCGATACGATGATTACGCCCACCGGATTGCGTTGTTTCCGGATTTCGTGCAAGAGGTCGAGTCCGTTTCCGCCCGGCAGCATAAGGTCGAGCAAGATACAGTCATACTCATACAGGTTTACTTTCATTCGGGCATCGGTATACGTGAAGGCCTGTTCGCACAAATATTTCTCACCGCTGAGGTAGGCCACGATGCTGTCCGAAAGCTTTCGTTCGTCTTCTATAATCAGGATTTTCATTAGATGTCTTATTTGTTGCAAAATTAGTTATTTGTCAGCGTATTGTTCCTTCTTTTTATAAATTAACAACATCATACCGGGCAGTACCAACAGAAGTAAGGGTAATCCGACAACGAACCCGCCAATGACCGCTACTGCCAGCGGCTGTTGCATCTGTGCGCCCAGCCCGAAGCCCAAAGCCAAAGGCATCAGGGCGAGCACGGCACCGATGGCTGTCATCAGTTTGGGGCGGATGCGTAGGGCTATGGCATAATCCACGGCTTCTGAGACTGTCCCGCCTGTGTGCCGGTTCATTTTGTATTGCCATACGGTGAAAATGGCATTTTCGGCTATGATGCCCACCACCATGATGATGCCCGTGTAACTGCTGACGTTGAGCGGGATGTCCGTCAACCATAATGCCAACAGGCAACCGCAGGTGCCGAGCACGGAGATGAACAGTATGGCAAGCGAGATACGCCATTCGCGGAAAAGGAACATCAGGACGGCAAACACTAATAATACGGCAAGCGAGAGTATCATCAGGAGCTCGTGGAATGACTGCTGTTGTTCGGAATAGGCTCCACCGTAAGAAATGCTGTAGCCCGACGGTAAATGGAGTTGGCTGCCGAGTGTGGATTGCAGGTCGGCTACGGCACTGCCCAAATCACGGTTTTCCAACCGTGCCGTCAGCGTTATGTCGCTCTTCAAGTCTTCTCGCCGTTGTTCTATTTCGCCCGGGATGACACGTACGTCGCAGAAGAAGCCGAGCGGACGGGTGCTGCCGTCGGGCAGGAAAATGGGTTGCTGTTCCAACCGTTCGGGGGAGTTGTCTTTGAAATCCGTAAAGCGGAGCAGGATGCGGCGTATTTGTTCGCCGTCCTGCACAGAGCCTATTTGCAGTCCGCCTGTCATGGCGGCCTGGGCCGGGTTCGGTTCTATCATGTTGGCCGGTTGGCAAAGGGGAATCCCGCCCGTATGGGCCGTAAGCTGTTCCTGAAAGTCGGTCGGGGTGATGCCGAATTGCGAAAGCCGGTCTTGCCGCGGACTGAAGAGCAACGAAGCGCCGGCCGGAACCAGCCCGTTGTCTATATCCACGATTCCCGGTACGGTTTTCATGATATGCTCGGCTTTTGCCGCCATGCTTTGCAGCGTCTCGTAATCATTCCCGAAAATCTTCACCTCGATGGGTTGCGCGGTACTCATCAAATCGCCAAGCAGGTCGGAGATACGTTGTCCGAAACCGATGGTCATCAACGGCACGGATTGGGAAATCTGCCGCCGCAGGTCGCTGATGACTTCAGGAGTACTGGCCTTGCGGTTGGTCTTCAGTTGAATCAGATAGTCCCCGAAATTCGAGGGACGCGTCTTGAACGACATGCCGAGGGCCGTGCGGCGCGAATAGGTCTGCACGTTTGGGTGTGCCATGATAATGCGTTCCATCTGGCGGCAAAGCCGGTCGGTTTCTTCAATGTCCGTTCCGGTCGGCGAGTGATAGTCGAGCACGATCGTACCCTCGTCCAGGTCGGGCAAGAAACCGGAGGTAAGCCGAGAATACGCAAACCAGCCTCCCAGGCTTAAAAGCAGGACGAATCCGGCGGCAATCAGTGGTTTGCGGTAAACTATGGTCAGGAAACGTACTTTACGAACGGAGTCCTCTTCGAGAGACTTCACGTCCAGGTTTTTCGGGCGCAACGGTTGCTTGTATCCGATGGCGAGGTGGAGCACAGGCAGGAGCAGCCATGTCACGAGGAATGAAGCCACGAGTGTAAGTTGCATCGTGTCGGACAATTCCTTGAAGAAGCTGCCGGCCAGTCCGCTCATCAGGCGGAAGGGAAAATGGATGACAATCGTCGATAGGGAAGAGGCCACCATGGCTGGGAAAAGGTTGTGGATGGCGTGGCGTACGACGGTGAAACGGTCTTCGCCGGGACGTTCTTCATGTTCCCGATATATCTGTTCGATGATGACAATGGCATCGTCGATGATGAGACCTATTGAGGCCGCCATCGCACCGAGCGACATGACGTTGACGGTGATGCCGGCCAGATAGCAAAGCAGGATACTGAAAGCCACGGTGACGGGAATTGTCAGCATGACCGCCAGGCTCGACCTCCACGAACGAAGGAAGAGTATCATTACGATGATGGCTAGAAACAATCCTTCGTAGATGGTCTTTAATACACTGTGTATGCTGTCGCCCACAAAAGCACTTTGGTTATAGTAAGGTTTGAGTTCATACCCCTCGGGTGTAGATGCTAATTGAAAACTGCTCCATCTTTTACTTGAAACCAGCGCCACCCTTATTTTTTGCAAAAGTACATTATTGTATTAACTCTTTTTACCCTCTCATTGTTTTTTGTGTTTCTTTAAGCCTATATGATTGTCCGCTCATATTCAGCAGAAAGGCCTTATGTGTCAACCTGTCTACCATCGCTGCGACCAGCACTTTGTCTTTGATAATTTCATTCCATCTGTTGAACGCCAGATTGGTCGTAATGATTGTCGCTTTCTTTCCAGACCTGAGCGAGAGATGATTGAACAGCATTTCTCCACCTTCCTTGTCACAACTGACATATCCGAACTCGTCACAGATAACCAGGTCGTATTTCTCAAACTTGTTCTGTAGTATTCCAAGTGTTTTGGCAGACCTTGCTTCCCTGATTTGTACAAGGAGTTTGGGAACAGATGTAAACAGTACCGTATGATTACATTGGCAAGCCTTGATACCCAGCGCCGTGGCAATATGTGTCTTTCCGGTTCCCGGATTGCCATACAGTACAACATTCCTTCCCTCTCTGACAAAGTCAAGTGTTTCCAGTTCCGGCAACGCTTTCCTGGCATCGTCCGGGAGTTCCTCCGTGTCCAGTTCATGGAGGTACTTCATCTGCGGGAACCTGGCGGCCTTCATGCGTGTCCTGACGCGCAGTTCCGCCCTGCGCTGTGTTTCTTTGCGTAACAGTTCCGCAATCAGGCGCATGTGGCTCCATCCTTCTTGCAGGGCTAACGCACATACATCTTCCAGTTCATCCTTGATTCCCATCAGTTTGAGTTCTTCCACATAAGCCAAAACGATCTCCTTTTCCGATTTCATTGTTTCATTTGTTTATTGGTTTGTAAAAAGTTTATTTCCATGTTCCCCATAAGTGCAGTCAGGCTGTCAAGAGTTCCCAAGGCCGCATTTTCAATATCCTGCTCCTGGGAATCCGGATCCGTGTTTTCCGTATTCTCCGTCTTGTCCGCTCCCGATTGCAACATGGCTTTGACCTGTTCGGCCGATATCCGTCTGACACCCCTTGCCTGAAGTGACAAGGCTGCCCTGACAACTTCATCCTGTGAGAACCCGTTCTCCTTCGCATATAACAGTAGCATGACAAACGCCTTGTTCTCTCCCTGGAAATGTTTCTCATACAGTTTTCTTATCCCGTCATGTGCGGTATGCCATGCCACGGAATGTGTCAACGCCCCCGGCTTGCGGAGCAATGTGTTCAAATAATGTTCCAGACGGATACGCCAATCCCCGCCACGGTAACTCCGCTGGTGCGAGGCGACCTTTTCCTTTCCGTGAAGGATGACGATTTTCTCACTGTAGATTTTGACGCGCACCTTTTCTCCGACAAGTGTGTCCGGAACAGAACAATGGACATGCTTCATGTGGATGGTAGCCCATTTGTCTACCGTGTACTCAGCCACCTCAAAGCACCCCAGATGGCCGGGAAGTCCCTGCAGGGATGCTAAATCCGCATCGACCCGCAGGCTCTTTCCCATTGTTGACGGACTGGTATCCAAATCGTTCATCCTCTTACAGACAGCACTCAGATGTTCCTGCGCCGAAAAAACGTCCTTGAAACGGTCCGTATGGCAAAAAGCCTTGCGGCGAACAAATTCCACACTCCGCTCCACGTGTCCTTTCTCCCAGCCGGCGCGCACGTTGCAGAAGCGGTAACGGAACCGGTAGAAGTCGGCCATCCGCAGCAGGGAATCCGTAGGTGTCTTTTCTCCGCCGACGAAGGACTTGACCGCCACCCGCATGTTGTCGTACACCATCAGGGAAGGCACACCGTTTATGTCCCGGAAAAAGTTACGGTGTGATTCCATGAAAGCCAGCGTGTTCTGGTGCCGGAACAGGTAGGCGTAACGTCCGTTGCTGTGTCCGAAGGTGAAGACGGCCAGATAAAACTTGGTCTTCACCCCGTCAATGAACAGTATTGCTTCTCCCCAGTCGAACTCGATCACCTCCCCCGGCTTATAAAACAACCGTATAAAGGCTTCCGGACTCTTTTTTCCTTTCCCTTGTTCCTTGCCACGTATATAATTACATACACTGGGATAGCTCACCGAATACCCCTTCTCCAAAAGGTACAGGTGAATGTCTTTTTTGAGCATACGTTGCTTACGCATACCCAGAGCCAACTTGGTATCGTTCCGTTTCAGACAGGTGTCAATCTCAGACTTCACCTGCGGAGTCAGCACCCGGGGACGGCGTTTGGAAGAATCATAGCGGGGAGGGTTACTTAACAGATCGCTGAGTGCCTCATCCGGATCTTCTTTATTTAGAGCAGCTTCATACTCAAACAATATATCGTCGACAGTGTGCCGTGAACAATGGAGTTCACGGGATATGCGACGTTTACTATAACCACATACGCGGTATAAATGGATTATCTCTTGTCTTTCTACCATAGTCTTCATTTTTGCCCTTGCATTGATAACATGCAAAGGTCTATACTTGAGCCTATGGTGGAGCTATTTTAAGTTAGAAAAGTGGCGCACTTTTCAATTAGTATATACAATACCGCTGAAATGAAGGAAACGCAGGTTACCAAAAGTACTCCTCAGAATGAATATCTTGAAGAAGAAAAACGTCTGCTTAGTATAGACGTAAATGAACTTGCCGAGTTGAATGACAATGTGTATAGATTGAGGACGGATCTTACCGCATTGGTAGATTTATTAGGAAAATACAAACTGTCTATTACTCAGGATACGCAAGAGCAGGCTGTAATATTTGGCAATACCGTTCTTGGCCGGTTCATTGATCAAATTGAAACCAAGTGTACAGAGGTAGAGCAGAGGATTACTCAAATGGATAACCGTATTTCTCTATCATATAAAGCATTTTATATTTTGATTGTCATTCTAATTGCCCTATCCTCTTTCTTGGTCTGTATGATAGTGGCGAATGTAGAATTTTTGCATTCTGGATTGGTCTGGAAGACGATTGCTTGCTGCGGATTTATAGCGATTTTGGGAATTATAATGGTGATGGTAATAATAAGGATTTTGGTGATGTAATAACGGCCAAAGAAGTTTCAACCGACTATTCTAGTCAGTTGAAACTTTATATTATATGATTTTCATTTCAGAGAATTGGAATTAATTACACATTGAAGTACCTCTAGAAATTTGACAGCATGAGCTCCATCCATTTGTGTATGGTGGAATTGAAATGAAATAGTCAGGTATTTCCTGAAGAAACGTTTTTTTATTTTTCCCCATATCAGGAATGGATTATTGAATATACCACTATACATACCAACAGCACCATCTATTTCATAATTCACAAGAGCAGAGGTACCAATAACCATACTTTCAGTTAAATCATAGTTTTCACAGTTTTCTCTTACTTGTTTGGTCAATCGGATATAATCATCATTGAATTGAATCAGATTTTCTGAAAAAGGAATATCACAGGAATTTATTTCACCAATTCTATTGGCTACAATCGTATTCACGGCAATTGTATCATATTGAACCAATCTGTCACCAACAGGAAGTATATAGAATTCCTTAATTCCAGAAGCTGCTTTGCCGATACACCAACACATCAACATATTCAATTTCAGTCCTTTCTCTTTACTAGTTTTTACAAGTTTAGTCACATCTACCGTCTTGAAAAATGTAACCATTGGCATAGGTGCCTGCATCCACATCTTGTATGCATATGCTCGTGTGGTCATTTCGGGATTTATTACTTTCTTCATTTCTGTAACTTTAATTCTGGTACAAAAATAAAAAGGACGTTTGAGTACGGATAGAACAAAAGAGACATTATAATGGAGTGGTAAACAAATCGGAATATGGCTCACATATTTCTCTTAGTGATAAGGGAGTATATCCGCTGAGTGTCCTAAATTCACGTATAAAATGTGACTGGTCTGAATAACCGCATTGATAGGATATTTGCGCTAAACTGATACTTTCAGGTTGGTTTTGCATAAGTTTAAGGGATTTCTGAAATCGTATGATTCGTGCATACTTTTTCGGATTCATACCGACCATGGCAAGAAAAACACGTTCAAACTGTTTCTTGCTTAGGCAGGCAATAGATGCCAGTTCAGAAATCCTAATATTAGGATTAGAATACATTTGACGGATAACTGTCATAATCCTGTCAATATCCTGTTCACGTCTTGATGTTGAATTGATTCTTAACTGTGAAAGCAACCATTGTTCTATAAGATATATACAGAAGTTATTATCTTCACAATCCAAGACTCTCGCTGCAAGACAATTTAATTCCTTATTCTCCAATCCATAACCAGATACTTCCCTATTATAGAATAGAGATGTGGGGACATTAAGAAGGTACTCATGGCATAAGAATGAAACACTGCAACAATCATCTCTATATTATCCGTAGCACTAATATGGGACGAGAAGTTAACTTGTCCACTAATAGTCAGTTTATCCTGCTTCGTGCTTAATTCGGGAATATATAAAGCCGACTTTTTATGAAATATAATCTGAGGGCAACCAATTGGGAAGGTGTAGGTCTCGGTCGGCCGATTACTCTCAAATATCCAATAGTATCTGATATAATCCCTCAACTGCTGGCATGGTTTATAAAATCTGAATCCACTTGTCATCATTCTATAAAAGTTTATTTATTTTCCGGAATTCTGTAGGACTGACATCCTTGTATTTCTTGAATAATCTGTTCAGGTGGCTTTCATCAGTGAAGCCCAGTTCTTCTACTATTTCATTTATCCTCATATCGCTATGTAGAAGTCGGCTTTCCACCATCTTCATCTTATAATTCAATATATATTGTTGCATGGTTTCATTGGTCTGCTTCTTGAAATATTTTCCAAGATAATTGGGAGAGATACCAAAATGTCGACATATTTCTTTTGCTTTAATCTTTTCCGGGAAACAGATATTGGACTGTATATATTGCAGGATATTAAGTACCAGATCTGTCGAATTGTCATCCAGCCTTTCAGGAAGAAACATGGCCACATTTCTGGCTACCACTATAATTATAGTATTAATCAATTGCGCAATTATCTCGGTACTATAGATATGCTTGTTTCGGTATTCACGCATGATAGCCTCTATCATGGGTTTGACGAGCAGTTTATCCGTGGTGTTTCTTAGGATACACCCGGGCTGATGGTTAGCATGCTGGAGAATAAACTCCAGTCTCTGAATATTATCATCACCTAAAACAGCAGAATGGATATAAATATCATTGAATTTGATATAGACAAAATTTGTTCTGTTATGAATCTCAAATGAGTGAATATCGCCGGGAGTAATCAGAAACAGATGTCCGTCATGATACGGAAACTTATGGTTGTTTATCCATTGAATTCCTGTACCGGTCAGAATATATACCAATTCAAAAAATGTATGATCATGTTCTTTCAAGTTCGTATCATCTACCTCACTGAGGGTGATTTCGAAAGGCTGATGTAAGTTTTCTCTTTTCATGGGCTTGTATATATTCACAAAGATACAGATTATAGGAAAAATATTACAGAGTAAAATCAGAAAACTTGTATAATTTTGCCTTTGTAGTTAAAAGGAAACTGATTATGAAAACAGAACTGGAAAAATGTCTGTCAGGAGAATGGTATGATTGTCATGCTCCTATCTTTATCGAATTTAAGACGAAGACGCATAAACTGTTATTGGAATACAATGCCTTGCCCTACGATGCAAAAGAGAAGAAGTATGCTATACTGAAAGATATGTTCGAAAATATTGGAAAGAATGTTTCTGTAGGCAGTCCATTTATATGTGATTATGGATGCCACATAACGATTGGCAACAATGTCAGCATCAATACAGGGTGTACACTGGTCGATTGTAATAGAATTACTATAGGAAACAACGTACTGATAGGACCGAATGTACAAATATATACAGCAACCCATCCGGTTGAATTGGATAAACGATTAACACCTGTGGAAACGCCTGATGGAATAAAATATATACGCCATACGTATGCACTTCCTGTAACCATCGAAGATGGATGTTGGGTTGGCGGTGGAGTCATCATTTTACCAGGTGTCACCATAGGCAAAGGAAGTGTTATTGGTGCTGGTAGTGTCGTTACAAAATCTATCCCAGCTGATTGTCTGGCTGCAGGTAATCCTTGTAAAATCATCCGTAAAATCAATGTACCTAATGAACAAGATTAAGTTGGTAGCCTTCGATTTGGATGGAACCATTGCGGATACGCTTCCACTATGCATAAAAGCTTTCAGAATGGCTGTATAACCATATATATCACAGACTTTATCAGAAGATGATATCATAAAGACTTTCGGTCTGAACGAAGAAGGAATGATAAGAAAGGTGATTAAAAATGAATATTGGAAACAGGCACTACAAGATTTTTATCCTATTTACATGAAACTGCATCGTTTTATGTGTCCACAGCCATTTCAAGGTATACGTGAACTAATTATTCAATTAAGACAAAATAACCTAATTGTAGCACTTATCACAGGCAAAGGAGCAAAGAGTTGTGAGATTACATTACAGCAATTGGGGATGGATTCTGATTTCGACAGAATCATAACAGGTAATGCAGAACGAAATACCAAACATGAAGCTTTGAATGAATTGTTGAATGTTTATCATCTTTCTCCTTCAGAAATTGTATATATCGGAGATACTGTTTCTGATATAATGCAATGCAGGATGGTGAACGTGGTATGCTTGTCCGCTGCCTGGTGTGTAACAAATTCTATTCAAGAAAAACTGGAAAAATGCAATCCAGGAAAAGTATTCAACAGCATTGAGAAAATATCGGAATATCTTTTGAAACACACCAATGAATATTGAAAATATTTCCATATTTTTGAAATCTAAAAAAGAAATAGCATGACTTTATCAGATTGGTTCCAAGGATTCGAAAAAGGGATAAGCTGTCTGAACGAGGAACAGCGCGCCTCATTCTTTTCGGAATGCGGGAAAAATTGTGTGAAATGTGGAACACTACAAATCTATCAGAAACTATATGAAAAAGCAAATGGTGATTTGGACACCTTCTTTTCAGAAGCAAACAAACTGCCTGGAGTTAAAAGCGAAATCATTAACAAAGGTTCTGTGTATCATCTGCACTTTATGGAATGTACGTGCATGCTTCACCGGCAAGGATATGTTTCCACACCTTTACTTTGTGAGTGTTTCAAGCAAAGCATTCTTTACGTCTTACATTCATTATGGAAAGACAAGGCATTTCGGGTAACAATCTGCGAATCCATTTTACGAGGTAGCCAACATTGCAAAATGCAAATTGAAACAACAAACAATGGAAATACATAATTTACTGAACGTCAAATCAAGAACCGAGCTGCGTGAATGGTTAATACAGAACCACAAAACGGAGAAAGAATGTTGGGTAGTCGTGAAACGTGGTAGACCTACAGATGACAGTATTTTCTGGTATATCGATGCTGTAGAAGAAGCACTATGTTTCGGCTGGATAGACAGTACTACAAAAAAATAGCAGATGATTTCACAGCCCAGAAACTTTGCCCCAGAAAGCCAAGAAGCAATTGGTCCGAGCTCAATAAAGAAAGATGCCGCAGAATGGAACGGTTAGGATTGATGACAGATGCCGGAAGAGCCGTTCTACCGGATATGTCACCTAATGGTTTTACCATAGACAAGGATATATTACACAGACTACAATCTGACCCGGTAGTGTGGAACAACTTCTGCCAATTCCCTGATTTATATAGGCGAATCAGAATTGATACCATCCAAATTAAGAGGAATCAACCCGAACTTTTTGAAAGCCGCCTGAACAAATTTATAGAAAATACCCGAAAAGGACTTCTTTACGGAGAATGGAATGACAACGGAAGATTATAAATGCCACTGTCCAAAATTTCGGACAGTGGCATTTATCAACCAATAAAATTATATCTAATAATTGAAACTTTTGCCCATATTTCCTTTTTATAAATTTACTAATTTAGAAGATCCAAATAAAGCTTTAGATGATCTACGCAGCATAGTAACGAACTCCATCATTGCGAACCCTGCAAGAAAAGAAACTATTAGATATGTATTTAAATCTTTGCTGCTAAAAAGTGATGAAAACATAGAAGTCCGGAATGCAACTATAAGAAAGGCGGTTATTGGCACACCAATTATAGGTCGACAAACATACCAAGGCCACCATGTATCCATATTTTGTCCACCTTTATAACACTCCCAACCTATATAATCGTAAAACGTACGTGCACAACAACCTAGAAAAACTATACATAAAGTTAAAACAAAAAGTTGTTTTGTATTAGAGTAATTGTTGTTAGACTTATAAATTAGTTCATTTACCTTTTTTATATACTCTTGCTTATGAGAATCATTTTTTATAGAATCAATAGGTTCCATACAATTGTATAATAATTCTTTTTCGGAATTATCTATAGCTTTATAAGTAGAAATAGAAGTATCAGAAATAGCAAACCATACAGGCGGTTCATCCTTTATTCTCAGATTTTTTGTTAAATTCTGAATAGGAATTTCTACATTTGATTTTGATAACACATCTGAATAATAGATCGATGTATAATGTAATGCTATAAAGCAAACTATAATAGTTAAACTGAGTATTATAATTTTTTTCACATAAATTTTGTTATTTACATTACTCTTTTAAACAAATTACATTCTTTAATAAATTGATTGTCAATTGCATTTACATACGAAAGAAAAACATCAAGTGGCTCTCTAATAGTATTATTAGGAGTATTAAAATTTGTATAAGGGGATAATCTAATATATCTAAACACAGCATAAAAGTCAAGTGTTTTTTTACTTCAACATCTCTATCAATATTGTATTGTTCAAGGATAAGTCTTGTAAAAGGATGCGTAGGACTACTATGTGACAAGATATAACCAATACCCAAAAGTGGATCCCCCGACATCATTCCTTCAAAATCAATAAATGCAGCTAAATGATTATCTTTAGATATTATTATATTATCAAAACTAAAATCACTCCATACTAAGCATGGTGATGGTTCTTTTATTTTATCAACATAGTCAAAAAGTCCATTACAGATTTTAATATATTTTATTTTTTTGTCTGCTTAAAATATTTTCTAGACTTTTCTATTTCAGCCTTAAGAAAATGACTCCATGAATTATATTCATTGATTCTACCTCTATTGACACCACCATATTTATCGACTTTTATTTTGTTAATTTCTTGATAATTACTAATTACCTCAATACAAATATTCTTTAATTCATTCTCATTTAGAGTGGTGAATTTATCATTGAGTGTTTCACCTTCTACCCATTCATATATGAGATAAGCAATTTTACCTTCTGTTCTATTTATACAAACTGGCAATGGAGCTTTTATACCTTTTTTTGCAAAATCTATAAGATATGAATATTCAACTTCAGCTAACCATCTTCTTGGATTTGGATAACAACGGACAACATACTTTTTAGTTTTTGTATGCATCTTGTATGTATCAGTCATTACCCCTTTATTAATATACTCAAGTGTTATATCATTCCAACCTTCAGCATTTAACTGTTTAAAAACTGTATTTATCGATGTAAACATTTGTATATATGTAAATTAAATTCCTTACTTATATTTGGAGTAAAAAAATATGTTTTAAACATTTCTAGGTCTTTAATCCTGTAAGTATTTTTTTATTGCCCATTCCTTTGTTTGCTTTTCAAATTCAAAACCTAATTTATTTTGAAAATGAAGGAGACGAAACCAAAAAACAGAAATAGCCGACAGAGGTATATCATTAGAAACAGGTCTTTCTGGAAAATCCAAACGAACAGCTCGTAAAACACGATTGTTTATATCTGTTATGCCATGTACAGGATCATAAATAGTGCCTGTTTTAATATTAACACCTATTGCATTGGCAGTAAAATCAAAATTTTTCAACAAATCGTCAATTGTAAGAATTGGTTTAGGAGAAACTACAAAATTGTAAAATGGAACAATGTCGACATAATGCCCATCAATTGCATTTGAATAAAATCGAGGTGAGCCATATTGTCCATATACAACACGGCCATATTTCTCTAAATATGTAATTAGCATATTCAGTTCTTCTATCGTACAGTTTATAAAAACATCAATATCCTTACCACCATTTCCATATAAGATATAGTCACGAATATACCCACCACATATATAAAAATTTTCTATGTCTTGATAATCAAATAAAATATTCCATATTGGATGCTTATTTAAAAATTGGAGACTAGTTATTTCATTCATCTTTTTATTAATATTATATTGATTCTTTTTAATTCAGGAACTTTCTCATTGAAGGTGTCTATATCAATATTGAGCAGACTAAGCATCAATAATTGAATTTATAATATCAATTATTGGGCGGAAGTTCTCCCATGATTCTTTAGATATTTCTATATAGTCATTTTGAATAGCATCTGCAAATTCATTCTTTTTCGCTAAATGGTTTACATATTGAGCATCATAAACGGCTTGTCCTCCATTATTCTCAATAATTTTATCTTCTCCTGCACCATTTCTATCGTTCAACCGTAATGACGGATCTGATATACATTGTCGTGTACTATCATTTTTAAATTCATTACCAAAAAACAAATGTGTTTTATTCGGAAGTAACGCATGAATTTCGTCATCTGAATATAGATATTCAATAGAAATATTAGTTCTTCCCTCTTTTTTCCTCGATTCTGGGCATGGAATGCAAAATGCAAATGCGTTATTGCCAAGCTGTTTATATGGGTCTGGATACTGAGAAACCAATTTTGGTATATCTCTATCAAAAATTGCTATTACTTTGTGCGGTTGTCCAATGACTTTTGTTTTTGAAATGTTGTTAATAAGTGAGTCGACATTAGACCATCCATCAGGTTGGTCCTCTGGTTGTAATATATCAAAACGTCTTTCGATACCAAGTTTTTCCATAGCCTTTAATATGTGTTTCAAATCTGTTTTCCCCTCAGTAATAATGATTGGGCGAGTTAACACGTTCATCTCATTGTGTAAAGAGGCAAGCTTTGTTGCATAGTCATTTCGCTCTTTTAGAAACACTTCGTAAGCTTCTTGATATACGGCATTATTTGTAGGGGCTACGTTGATACCACCATTGTCAAAATCAATGATTGTACTCCGTTCTAGACATTCGTCTGCTAATCCCATATTCATAAATGGGGAATGACTACTTAATATAAATTGGACATTAGGGAATGCCTTTAATAGTTTTGGAAGAGATTCTTTCTGTAATTTTATATGTAGGTGTTTGTCTATCTCGTCAACCAATACAATGCCTTGAATACTTTCATTTGTTACTCCGTTGAATAGATTGTCTCCTTGTCGCAATATTTCTGCAAATATACAAATTAATGCAAGCTCCCCTGTCGAGAGATTGAAAATGGTAGGGCATAGTTCAACAGAATCGTCTGCTTTGACTACTGAGACTCTAGAAGCTCCTTTATTCCTTTTACCAATGGCAAAGCGTACATTTCCATCAGGATATTTTGATGACAAAGCTTCTCTTAAAATTCGCTGTAGACTTTCCCATATTTTGTTTTCCGGAGTGATGTCAATATTTTTCCCATCAATTACCTGAGTTCGTTTATATAACTCTCCGTCTATAACGATATCCATAATCCAATTTACAAGACCATTTATGCCTGTAATAACTTCGATTGGATTCGGTAATTCATTACTGAAACGATTTCTTGTATTAAAAGATAGTTTTACGTTATAGGGATCATTTAAATAGTTTGGAACTTCGTATCTGTAAGATGGGAAATAGGATACTACATTTGTGTTGAATATATCTTTAATCTCAGATGATTTAACCGTTGATGATACTTCTTTTGTTAAACCTCTTTCATTTAGTTCTTTTGAAAATATTTCAAAAGGAATTCTGTCTTCAAACGGTACCATTGACAAATAATCTTCTTTGGTACATTTGTTTCGAATATCTATATAATCGATATATTTATCTCCGTTTTTGAAACGTATATAAACCATGGATGGTTTGGATGAATCCATGTCAAACAAAGAAGAAGAAATTCGATAATAGAAATTTTCTTTGCCTTTGTACGTATCGGAATAGATATTTTTGGTCAATTCAACCCATGCATCCATAATATATGAGAGCAGCGTCGTCTTACCTTTTCCGTTTACTGATGTAAGCACAATAATTCCATTTTCTTTAAACGATAAATCTAAGTCATTTTGAAATGGAGACCTGTTTTTAATAATTATTCTGTCTAAACTAAATTTCATATTTCAATCATCTTTATTTCGTTTATAAGTATTTTCTATTTCGGAGTATGTGATTTCATTCTGACAATTCATCTCTTTGATATTTTCTGCATCGATAACAAGAATGATGTTTTCCCAACTCCTCTATCACCAAATATAGAAATAGAAATAGTGTTATGAGAACGATATATGACTTCTCCCAATTTTGAAAACTCATCCAATTTATTTGGATATTTCTCCGCAATATTGAGCTGATCATCAATTAAAGAGGTTACCTTATCATATTTTCCTTGATGAAGACGTGAGCCCTCATTAAAAGCATTTGCACTTAAAGAATCTTGGATTTTTATTCGTATTTGATCAGAATTATTCATAGCTTTTCTAAATAATATATTCAAGCAATATACAATATCTACCGATTTAAGCTAATAGATAATAAATCACACAATCGTATTAAATTTCCCCAAATTTTAACTCTCCTTTTAACATCTCATACACATAAGCCGAACTTTCAATATAGAGTCCTGTAGATTCATCAGAGAGTTTTGCAAAAGTCTCTGAGTTGTAAAATTCTTTGAGAGCAGTTGACAAGTCACATCTATTATCCTCCATAAGATAAGCTATTATATCTTTAGTAATGCCTTCCACCAGATATTTCATTTGTTTATTCATATTCTATGCAAGTATTTAATGGCTTTTGCCGAGTGAAAAAAATATTGTGATGAAACCTTTTTGTATTTTAAACCATTCACGAGCATTTGCAAATCAATAATTCCATCATCAAAATTACGAAACAAGGTTGCAATGGTATCATCGGCAACAGGACCTATTACGATGTCAAAAGAATGTGTTGGTTGCATGTTTTTCCTGCTACGGTTAGCCATCACAAATAAAGCCCATTCTTCATTTGGATCTTCAAATGTTTTGACCGAAAGAGTCTTTAAAGCTGTTTCATCAAATTCAAACTCTGTAACAACGGCTTCTCCACCATATATAGCAGATGTACGTCTGGCCATTTGTTCCACCTGCTCCTTAATCTCTGTCAGATAAAATCCCTGTCCGAAATCCTTATAAGGTTTACATTTTGATAGATCTATCTGCTCAATTATTATATTCGAACCATGATATAGTTTCATTGAATACCTCCTCCATTATTCAAACATACTTGCGTAAGATCCTGCACACTGTCATCGAATGAAAGTAAATGCTCTGCATCATAATGTTCCGTAAGGAAATCAATACCTTTAAAGCGTATCAGGTAATTACTTGCCTCACGAACAGAAAGATGATGGCTTTTGGCAAATTCACTAACGGTAGCAACTATATATGCAATCACGTTTTTATCAATTTCCGGCTCGTTTTTTAAAACAACAGAAGCAGATATGCCAAGGGCATCGAGCACTTTTGTAACAGTCTTTATTGTGAGTCCCTTTCCACTTTCTATTTTTGAAATCTGAGCTTTACCGACTCCTACCCGTTCACCGAGTTCCTCCTGAGTAAGTCTTTTGCGAATACGCTCATTACGAATTATCGAACCTATATTTTCTAACCTATTTGTCATACCATATATATTTATACGCTAACAAATATACAACAAAGTTTCCAAAACAGGAAACAATTATAAATTAATATTGTGTTCTACCTTTACTTTATTGCCGTATTCATATATACGTCTATTAAAATAAAGTCAAATAAAGGGAAAAGAGAAAATAGTTCACCTTCTTCCCTCTGTTAAGCAAAACGATATACGCGAAACTCTCTTTCATTTAGTTGACATACTTGGCGAAAAACTCACGTATTATTTGTACCTTTGTAAGTAGATAGAAAACAGGTGAACTTCAGTTGGAAAATTTAGATTTCCACGGTTCTAATTTTATGTTGAAGAATAAACGTAGGAACAGTAAATTCAGGTTCAAAAACACCCCATTATGGTCTAAAAAATATTTTTCTACCGTTTAAAATATAAGTTTTTGATTATCAATTACATCTACATGTTGCATCGGGAATAGATACGGTGTGTCCACCTTACATTAGAATCTCTGTGGTGATTAGCATCAGCAAACATACGTCTTATTTCTGCTTCTGTACATAGATAGTTATCTTCATGGTTTCTTCTGTAGGTATACTTACCTTTTCCTTGTTGTGATCCAAGATTTTTAAATGATTGATATTGCCTAAGGTTATAAAAAAATAATAGAATAGGTATTAGTTTGTGATATTTGTAGAAATGATGCAAATAGATTAATCTTATTTGTGGATATGGATATTTAGTTATATATTTGTGGAAAAACAAATTGTATGATAGCAGAAATTAGATTTAAGAACATGTTCTCATTTAGAGACGAGGCTATATTAAGTTTTGAAGCTGATAGAAGTAAGGATATGGAATCATATCATGTTGTTGAATTGGGTGGCGGTGTGAGACTATTGAAAGTGGCTGTTATTTATGGAGCAAATGCTTCGGGTAAGAGTAATATTATTAAGGTTTGTGATTTTATCAAGTCATTCATTACTTATACTCCACTTAATAAGGCAGAACAAATTCAAGTAGTCCCGTTTCTCCTGAATAAAACAAGTTCAAAGCAGTTATCTGAATATTCGATTTCGTTCTATTTGAAGAATGAGGAGAAAGCTGTTTGTTATGTCTATTCAGTAGCTTTAGATAGATGGCACGTAGCAAAGGAAAGTTTAATTTATTATCCAAGTCAACAGCCTGCTACTATATTTGAAAGAAATACTGAGAATAACGTATCTGTTATTAAATTTGGACAGAAAATCAAGATGTCGCAAGCTGTCAAAGAGGAAATAACATTGAAGTGTTTGCATAATATGTCAGTTTTTGCCGCCTATATGCAGGTGAATACACATATTGTAGAACTAGAGACGGTTCTTCAGTATCTAACCAATCAGGTTATGCCGGCTATTGTACCTGCATCATCTTTAAGTCGTTATGCCGAAGAATCAATCAAGAATGAGTCAGCAAAAGATTATATTTTGAGATATCTGCAGGAAGCAGATTTTAATATTTCAAATATTACTTCCAAAGAACAGGAAACGCATAAGGGGCCGATTAATTATACTATGTATCAGCATAAAGTTTCATCTGATTATGGTAACAATGATTATTATGAGTTTCCGGAACTGTTTGAATCGGACGGTACTATTCGTACATTTGGCTTGGCTGCTCAAGTACAAAAGATTCTTGAAAGAGATGCTTTTCTCGCAGTTGACGAGATTGAATCTTCTCTTCATCCGAAATTGATAGAATACATCATTGAACGTTTTCTAAAAGAATCAGAACAGGCACAGTTGTTGCTCACTACGCATTATGATGGACTGTTAGGAGAGGAAGATTTGCTTAGAAAAGATAATGTTTGGTTTACTGAAAAGAATCTGGATGGTTCAAGTGTACTGTATCCTCTGACAGATTTCAAGGGATTGAATAGGATCAGTTCTCTCCAAAAGGCATATAAGTTCGGTAAATTCGGTGCAGTTCCTAATCTATAATCGTGTATTTTTATGAGAAAAGCAAGAAAAAATACAGTGACCAGACAGGTTATTCATATCGTCGGTGAGGGTTTGACTGAATTATTCTATTTCAGTCATTTGAAAAAAATGCTTGGTTATAGATACTCTATTTCTCCTCGTTTATTTGAAAACAATAGTATTGAGAAAATAGAAAAGAAAATAAAGGAACTTCTGGATGAAGATGTCTTTGTAATATGTGTTTTTGATGCTGATGTTAGCAGGCGTTCTGATGCAGAGAATAAAAAATGGTATCGCTCAAAAAGAAATATGAAAATAATGCTAATGTGATTCTTTGTGATAGCTTACAGTCAATAGAATATTGGTTTTTACTACATTTTGAAGATACATGTCGACATTTCCAAGATTCAGCAGCAACAGAAAGAGCATTAAAGCAATATCTGCCAACATATGATAAAACTCGGAAATACCTTGAGAAGGATAAATGGGTTAAAGAAATGCTTGCAGGCTCAAAAATGGATAAAGCATGTGAATTGGCCGAAACATATAAAGGTAGAGATTCTTATAGCGAGATTTATAAGGCGATTAAAAAAGTTAGTGAATCGTTGTAATAAATATGAATTGATGAAAAAAAGATTTATATGTTGTTTTGGGAATCATAATTAGTGGAATTGCTATCGCATTTATCATTAATACGATGTTGACATATGGTAATGTTATTAAAACAAACCTTTCGAATGATTCTTGGTTAAATTTTTGGGGAAGTTATAGTAGTGGAATTTTTGCTGTTGTAGTAGGTTATCTTGCTATTATTTATAGTAATAGAAATAGTGAGAAAGTTATTATGCAACAAGATAAACTGTTAATTCATCAACAAAATATTAAAAAGTTGGATGAGTATAATGACTGTCTAAAAAATAATTTGGCTTTACTTAATATAGTAGATGTTATGGGAATTACAGTTGGTCTTGACCATCAGAATATATCATTATCTAAATCAGAAATATGTCAAATGAAAGGTCGAATCTATGCAACAGATTTGCGGTATAGATATGTGTTTGAAGTTGATGTACAACACCAGAAAACAAATTTAGAAAAGACTTATGAAGAATGCTGGATTAAAGCACGTATTGGACTATCGGATTTATTGGATCAAGAACTCTCTTTTATAGAACGTGTTAATCAAAACAGATATGATATTCAAATAAAAGAGAATAATATGCATCGAAAAAATATCTTATTGGAATTAGGTAAACAAGCGGTAGATATAGAAAAGAGAAAGTTATTTCTGCAAGAGATTAAGGATGTTAATATGGAACTGGAACGATTAGATAAAAAAATATTTCATACTATGATGATGTTGATAAGATGACCACTTCGATTAAAGATTTTTCGCTTGAATTAAATAGTACTATAAAAGTCTTATTTGATATTTCTTTATTGCTTATTAAAGAGAAAGAGGCTCAACTAAAATTAGAAAAATAAGGGTTTAGTATATATATTAAGTTTTAGAATCATTAGTGTTCCATTAAAATTGGTCCGAATTAAAATTTAAATAAACTTGGCCCATTGGGTCCGAATCGTTCTTTGTCATTTTGAAATTTAGTTTTATCAAAGGAGTCTTTCAGATGAGTTTTATCCGTCAATGAGATGCTCAATATTTGTAGTACTTTGTATGTACTTTACTAGTCTACATACTAAATAAGGCACGCTATATTTATATTTCTGCAATTCTATATGATAAGAACTGGTAAGTTTGACTTTTTTACGATATCGGAAGTGGTAAGGTTTATGAAGAAGTTTTCCTAATACTGGCGTTTCCTCCTAATCAAATATGTCTATACAGATTTTCTGGTAGTTGAGGAAGGCTTGCTGTTAAACACATAATAAATAAAGCTTGTAAATAGAGAAGGCTGAAGAATGAAGTCATAGAATTTAGCATATGATCTTTTCTTTTTATCACTGAACTTATCGTTTTTCATTAATATTCTGTAATTTTGCCACACAATTGAGAAATATATAAAATATGGTAACTATATATTGCCTTAAAGTGTGATCCTTGTTAAGCAGTAGGATATAGAAAATATAAACCTTCTATAAATCGTATAATCGTGTATAGAGGGTTTTGCTGTAAGATAGTATATAGTCACTTAATATTTTTGCCCTAAATAATATATAATGTATAGTCATGGATAAGGACATAAATCGTATCAAAGTAATGTTGGCAGAGAAGAAGCGCACAAACAAGTGGCTTGTAGAACAATTAGGAAAGGATCCTGCTACAGCATCAAAATGGTGCACGAATGCAGCATAATCCAGCCTCGAGACTCTACTTCAGATAGCAAAGGTGCTAGAAGTAGGGGAAGAAGAGGTGCTCGTTTATCCTTCAAAGATGTGACAATAACATATAAGAAATATACTGATGGATTTCAAACAAAATAACTTCGAATAACATTCATGCAAGTAGAAGAAATAATACAAATATTACGAGAGTCACCAAGCATACGACTCATAAAATCAAGAAGTGTGGATTTCTTCTTGTCTTTTGTCATTGAGGCGTTTGAGGGACAGTCGGCTATAATGCAGGAACGCTTCACATGCTACTGGAGAACCGACTGGATGAGCAGGAAAATGCGTTGGTGGAGGATAATCTTGAAATGACAAGACTAGGGGAGTCGAACGAACAGAAAGCAAAACGACTCATCAAAGACTGGACAGACAAGGGATTCTTGACCAACTATCAGAACGAAGAGGGAGAGGTGATATACGAGATTTCGTCGCACACAAGCAAACTGATGGATTGGGTGGTGAGCTTGAAAAAAGAGGATTACATCGGTACGGAATCGAAGTTCAAGACGCTGTTTGCCCAACTGAAGGAATTGGTTGAATACTCGAATGAGAACCGCGAGAAGCGACTGGAACTGCTCCGAGCCAAAAAAATGGAGATAGAGCATCAGATTCAGCAACTGGAGATGGGCGAAGAGGTCGAGGTGTATGAGGACTACCAGATAGAACCACGATACAATAGCTTGAATAAACTGGCTAAGGAGCTGCTTAGCGATTTCAAGGAGGTGGATGACAACTTCAAGGGGATTATCAAAGAGATATACGGGCGCCAGACAGACAATGCGGAGAAGAGATGATTCGCTACATAATAATTGAGCTCCTCCGGATCTTGTATGATAGTATCGATTAGCTTATGAAAATATAAGGTCAACTTTGCCAAGAAATCCCTTTGCCATTCATTGGGAAAATTGTTACCAACTCGGTTTATATATCGAGAATAATTCGCAATAGTAAAATACGAGTGTTTCCCATCCGTGAATTGTATGGTGCGATTTTCTCTGTACCTGGCGGAGCTGATATGATACCATACCGTTTCTCTGGGATTTGACAATTCCCAATCCCGGAGGTATTCTTCCGTGCTCTCATATTCTCCGTCTGCAATCGACGCTTCGCAATCTCCCCATTCTTCCTGAGTAGGGCGGGGCAATTCGATATAAAATCCTCTGTATTCATTGTCACCCATCTCTTCCAGTTGAGCAAATTGCTCCTGAAGTTTAACTAACATCTTCAATGTATCGTTATCAACCACGATTTCTGTATCGCGCCCGCTTCCGAGCTGTTCGAATATCGCAGCATTCAATCCGCATTCTTTTGCCAAGTCTATGAAAAGATGCCTGGTAAAGATTGTCTTCTTATGTCGTTCCATATCTCATTCGTTTTCAATCGTTAAAAATTTCCCCGGATCAAATCCATTGATTACATGCTCGTTTTCAAATGTATATCCCATCTGGTTGCAAATCACTTTTGTACTCCCGATTTCTGTGTCGATATTGGTATGCGAATGTCCGTAAATCCAAGCATTGATCCGGCTGTTAGCGATCAGGTCTCCGTATTCACTGGCAAAGGCACTGTTCAATACGGAACCTTTATGCTGAGGAGCAACAACCTGCAAAGTAGGCAGGTGGTGAGTCACGACCACTATGTGTTCTGCCGTACTTTCGGCAAGACTTTTTTTGATATGCCCTAAACAGAAGTCATGCATCTGATTATATGCTTCCGTTTGGAGCAGTTTCCCTTTGTACATGGTCTGACGGAAATCGTTAAATCCTTTCCAAACGAAATATTCGCCTGCCGGTTCGACATGCGACCAAAATGTGCTCATTATGAAATCGGTATCGTCTATTCTCAATACTTGATTTTGATAATAACCGACATTCTCTTTGAACATCCATCGCCATTGTAATCCCCGTTCCATCACATCGCAATAATTGTAATATTCATGGTTCCTGGGAACAATAAGAACCTGCCTATAGTTTTTAGATGCCCATTTCCAGAAATTCCCCAAAGGAGCCACTCTGTCTTTCAGATAGAAAATGTCTCCGGCCAATACGAGTATATCACCCGTTACCGGAAATCTGTTTTGTTTTATGTACCTGCTGTTCTCCCTGAACTCAAAATGCAGATCGCTCATATATTGTATTCTCATATTACTTATTTTTATTTGCTTGTTCAACCTGTTTTTGGATTATCCTCTTTACCAGCTCAAATGAGACCGGAGTAAAGTCATTATTATCCACTCCCACATCATATTGCATCGGAAAGAGCATATCCAGCCGTGAAGTGTCTTTTTCCCGTATTATTCTTGCTCGTATGCACATGCCCGAACAGTTGCCACATATTCCTGTAAGCACCTCCATAGCAGAGGAACGGATAGTGGTTCAGGTAGATTTTCTGCTTGTCGACCTCTATGTACATTTGCATGCTTGTCAATTCAAACCTGCTGGCGTACCCTTGCCTGATATTTTTTAGATCATGATTACCGAGAATGAGATAGATTTTTCCATTCAGTCTGTTAAGAATCTTGGTCCATTCATGGGATCCTCCCAGGCCCCCCCCAGATGAAACACGATATCATCTTGACCAACTACCCGGTTCCAATTTTCGATCAGCGTTTCATTCATATCTTCTACATTCTTGAATGGCCTCTTGCAAAAGTCAATGATATTCGAATGATAAAAGTGCGTGTCCGATGTAAAATACACCTTGCTTCCGTCAAACTTGTAATTCATTTTGCTCTCTTTTGTGCACATTGCTGTGCGGTTAATTAAAATTGGTTGTTCTTGTGCTCATTGTACGGAAATGACGGGAGAGGAATTGCACGGAGCAAACAGTCACCAATGGGCATAAAACAAAATAGTCGGAAAGTTCGGTAAGGACTCTCCAACTATTCTGTTGTTTATTTTAAGATCAAGATACGAGCATCTATCGCATCTTATCTCCTATATCTGTTCGTTGGAAAGTATTTATGATATTCTCTGGCGTTTCAATGCTCCAAACATGAAGAACATACGACTGAACTTCGAAGCATTTGTTGCCTCGAATTGTCGTTTGGGATAATATGTTCATTCTATTTTGTTGCATTGTAAATTTTCAAAAGAGGCGCAAATGTACAGAATAATTTCGCAATACTCCAAATATTTTTCAGTGAATTCTTTAAATTACCCTATAAAAATCACTGATATTCAAATATACAAATCGCTTGATTATCAGAATCTATTTTGGCTGAAAAAACAATTCAGTTCTATTCGAATATTATCTGTAATTTGGATAAGTTTTAGTGGTACTGATAAAATTTGCCTATTTATCACTGTTAAATTGTATGAGGGACAGAATTTTGTCCCTTGTATCCGTTCAGGGAACAAACGGGGGACAAAATCATGAAAAATTGATACAATACTTTATTATTCCTTTGCATTTAATGTATTGATTATCAATGTCATCTAAGTTGGACTGTTTCTTCTTTTACTTTCTATTGTATATTGTGTAATATGCTGATAATCAATTTGTTGTATATTGTTATTTTCCGATGCAGCATATTTACATCACTGATTATCAGTGACTATTCATTTTAATCGGTACAACCTCTGTTTTGACAAATACACAGAATGTAGGGACAAATGCAAACCGTTGTATTCCATTGTTTTGCATATACGTGTTGTACCGCCTCCTTTCAGCCCTTTTGTGGAATGTCCGCTATCAGATTCAACGTGTTGAGCGATAGAGCATTTCCGCATGGATGTTACAGAACGCTTGATGAATACAAAGGTAGTGTTTTTCTTGGAATTTCTGCGGTTTGCGGTGGGATTTTTCTAATTTGCTTGGAAAAATGTGCTAATATAAGCAATTTTCGTTTGGAAAAATGTTGTAGTGTGTGAGTTATTCGTTCTGAAAAGTGTGATTGTATTTGGTTGTTTGCTTGAAAAAATGTATTTTTGCGTTCGGAAGAAGAAGTTCATATTATGCTAAAAAGAAAAATAAAAACATATTTAGTCGATTGGAAAAAGTCAGAGGATAAAAAGCCTCTTGTGATAAAGGGTATTCGTCAATGTGGAAAGACATACATTGTTCAGAAATTCGCAGAGGAGAATTATGAAAATGTGGTTTATATGAACTTCATTCTCGAACCCGACAAAAAATTCGCCTTTGCTGGCAATATAGATGTTGATACCATTATTCTTAACCTTTCGGCTTTGATTCCGGGCAGTCGTTTCATTAGCGGAAAAACATGTATTATACTTGACGAGATTCAGGAATGTAAGGAGGCAAGGACAGCTTTGAAGTCATTCCATATAGACGGCCGTTTTGATGTTATTGCCACAGGCTCACTTTTAGGAGTGAAAGGTTACGGTAAGAATAAAAAGAAGAAGGACGAAGGGGAAGGACAAGGACAAGATTCCGTTCCTGTAGGGTATGAGACCGTGATTGATATGTACCCATTGGATTTTGAGGAATTTTTATGGGCGAACGGAATTAGTGATGTGGTTATTGATTCTGTCAAATCATGCTTTGAGAATGAGCAGATAGTTCCAGAGGGAATTCATAAAGCAATGATGGAACTCTTGTACAGATATGTCATTGTTGGGGGGCTGCCGGAAGTGGTGAACTGTTTCCTTGAAACGAAGAATATCGAACTTATATATAAGGTGCAGCGTAATCTTATTGCTGAATATGAAGAAGATATGGTGAAGTATGCGGACGATGCAGACAAACCTCATATTCGGGAATGTTTTGAATCTATTCCGAAACAATTAGCCAAAGAGAACAAGAAATTCCAGTATTCCATCGTCAAGAAGGGAGGAAGGGCTTCGCAATATATCGGTAGCATTCAATGGTTGGAGGATGCTGGGATAGTCCGTAGATGCTATAACACTCAGATTACAGAACTGCCATTAGAGGGTAATTCCATCAAAGAATGCTTTAAAGTATATACCACCGATATAGGTATTCTTATGGCAATGCTTGATTACGGTACACAGGCAGATATCCTAAAAGGCAATCTTCTTGGGTACAAGGGGGCTATCTTTGAGAATCTAATGGCTGATTTCTTATGCAAGTCCGGGCAAAAATTATACTACTTCCATAAGGATAGCGGGCTTGAATTGGATTTCTTGGTGAGATTCAAAGGTGAATGCGTTATCCTTGAGGTCAAGGCAAAGTCTGGAAAGGCAAAAAGCATGACTACGGTTTTGAAGAACAAGGATGTGTATCATGTCAAGAATGCAATCAAGTTGGGACAATATAATGTAGGACGTGAGGGAGAGGTACTAACCATTCCGCTATATATGGGATTTCTTGTTAAGGACAAGATTGCGGATGCTATCATTCCTGATGTGGATTTAAGTTTATTGACTACTATTTAATTTTATAGATTATGGCAAAGCAGATATTATTGGGAATCAGAGAGCAGAATTTGAATGAGGTGGCTCATTACCTTATGGTATACTTTCCGTATGATGAGGAAATGAGTAGTTATACCGATGCATGGATGGGGGAACTATACGAAAACAAATACCCATTGGTTTCTAAAGGAATGTGGTCGGGGATAATCAATTTGAAGACTCATAAACTTTTGAATTGGAAGTCGGAATACGGAGATTTATATCTTCAAGCCAAAGTATGTGATAGTGGAACATATTTCTTGCTTGATAAAGATAAAAAGGTTATATGTAAAATAGCTGATTATGTACCTAACGGATTAATACCGGAGACAACAGATTGTGGCGATTATATCCGTTTAAGAATCAACAATGATGGAACAATAGAAAATTGGCCTGAAGAACCAAGTTTTTCTGATTTTCTTGAAGATGCTGATACCGTTGAGAAAATTGACACGAGTATTGAAGAAGAACCCATACTTGATGCTAAAATGGAATTCACTTATAGTCAGCTTATGGCAAAATTGCTCCGTCTTCCCAAATTCTTACAGATGGAGATAGGAAAAACATTGATAGCTAATGTATTAGAAGGATTTGAGGAGGAGGAAGAAGAATAATATTAACTGAACATATTGATTGTTTTGAAAAAATATGGTACATAATATATATATAAAATGTAATACCTGTGGAACTCCTATTAGGTTGAGGATTCAGCTGGATGGGAGTATATATAGGTATGATTTGCCTATTCACGTTTGTTGTCCTAATCCGAATTGTGGTGATGAGTTTGATTGTCATTTTAATCATAAGCAAGGAATATTGCCTAAATGGTTCGTTGCATCTGAAGAGGAAACGCCTAACTACATAATAAGTTATTCACCGCAACTGCCTATATCTTCGGATATTAAATATGGAGTGGGTCAAACATTCATGTTAACACCATTCTTGGCTCTTGGTATCTTATATACTCCACCTAAAGTATCTCATTTTGGTGCGTATATGCAAACAATACTCAAAGAGGTGTACCCCTATCGTACTTTGCTGAAGGAGTTGATTCCTATACTAAAGAAGAGGAATGTGATGGCATTTCAGAAGAAGATGATGAAGATAATGGAGTTAGAAAATAACAAACGTGATCTATCTTCAATCAAAGAATGTCATGATGCCTATACTGATTTTGTTGAGTCGTTAAGAAGAAGTTTCTCTTCCCCTGAGTACGAAAGCAATGCTTCTGGAGGCGTATTAGAGAAATGTATTCACTCTATACATTCGCATTCCAAAGAAGAAATTCAGGCACTTATGGATGTTGTAAAGCGAACGACAAATATCCAAAAGTGGAAGGAAGATGCTATGCGCTATTTGGGCTCGTTTTTAGAACATTCTGAAAAGTATTATCCAGTGATGTTCTTTATTCAAGTGGGTGATATAACCATACCTCACGCTATTGATTTCATGATAGACACCATCGATGTTGATTCGGTGCATGTTGATTTTAGTAAGTCATTTAACTTGTTAAATGATATGTTGCTGTTGCCTGTTGGTTTGTGTAATATGGATTTAACTGAAGATTTTAACATCTTTCCAAATGCTACTACAGGTATGAAAGGAATCAATGGATTATCGGAATTTGCCAAGCTTCCAGATGGCTTAAAAATCGAGAAATTAAGCGATTACGGTGTAATAGAAAAGTATCTTGCAAATTGTTTTAACTCGCATGTTAGAAACGGAATAGCACACGATAATACTATTTTTTACACAGATACACAGATGGTAGAGTACTATTATAAGATGAATGACAATGAAACGTACGAAGATTACCGTTTGATAGATGTGGCAATCATGACATTTGTCAATACTCTGCATGTAATGGAAATGTTTGTACTACTAAATACAATATCAAAAAAGTTATGACAATAGAAGAAAAAATACGAGAAAGACAGATTAACCTCAATAATAACTGGCCTAAAATCACCGATGTTGAGACAGAGGCCATGAATTATGTTAGGGAGCGTTTAGCAGATAAAGGGCTTAAGCAGATATTATCCACTGTCAAGATGGATAAAACGACTGCTTTTACTGCACTTGCTTCAGATAAACAGTTGGCAAAGATATTCTCATCCTTTCTGGATGTATATGACTCTTTGCCATATCATCCAGATTTGGCGTTTGATGCCGCGTGGAGATCTTTGGAGTATTCTATCAGGGTATATGCTGATAGAGCCTGGAGATATAAAGAAGACAAACCTCTTCATGATATATTCCCAAAAATTAGTTCGGAAGTTGTCGAGTCTTTGATTAATAAGGAAGCCGATTTAAAAGATGCATTTGAATATCTTGTAAGCAATACATCTATTTCCGCAGCACGATATACAATTGTTCGATTATTTTATGCTAAGCAATTATCTGAGGCTCCTCAGATCAAATTTGTACGTGAAAGAGTAGAAAAAGTTCTTCCAAAGGATATGCTTGAAGCCATTGAAAAAGTCTATATGGATGGAGAGGGGCGTATGAATGCAAGGAATGTAAAAGATGTTGCACGAAGGCTTATCAGATTACTTAATGGTCAGGACATTCAAATAGGCGACACTTCTTACAAACCAATACCGCTATGCGATAGAATTGAGTTACTTATTAGTGGAATACTATACACTAGTAGGTGCGAGAGATTTCACGGGGACATATACTCGCCATTGAAGAGCAGCAAGACAACCTTGCTAACTTATTATGAATATTATTTCCTTGCGTTAGCATCAATGCTATTTTTCTGGGTTGCATTTTATAAACTCATAGAGCGTAATGGTAATGATCAATGTGTTAAGTTTTCCAACTTAAAGGAATCCGTGATTACGACCATAGATCGAATGAACGATATATTATCAAACAAATAGAAATAGCCTATGTTTGAAAGAGCAAAATTCTATTCGCTTCATGACCTTGGCAATACTATGGAACTGCGTAGAGTACAGGATGTTCTAGATGCGTATAAACCTGGATTAAGTTATGATAATGTTAACGACGTTTTGGAGTTGTATAATGCTAAGTTGTTTATTGATAACGGACTAGCATTGAAGGTTTGGGATGATACAAGAATAATGTCTTATGTTTCTTTAGTTAGTGGTTTTGGTAAAGACATAGTCAGTTATTTCCGCAATACCACCAATTTGGTAGCATTACTACAATCACTAAATCATGAATATCATCAAGATTTTTGGGATGTATTTGAGAAGTTTGGACTTCTTGATTTGCTCTCGGATGATGTCTTGAAGGCTATTCTGGAGCAATTCCCCAATGAGATAGAGAATATTTTACATTGTGAGAAAATTGTAAGACAAAACGATGCAGTACTCTCAGATTTCTTGCGTACGTACATATATACATCAGTTCTTCTAGTCAATGCATTTTATGTGAAGGATATGACTGAGGACGCGAGAAAGTTATTCATTCCTAAGTCACTAACAAATAGCCAAAGAGAAGGGATTATAGATGACTACCTTAGTGGTAACATTGCTAATCTCGGTGTAGTGAGAATAATTATGCAGTCACGAGATGTTGATGGCTTAAAACTAAATTCTAAGATACGATTGAAGGCTAGAAGATTGGAATCATCTCTTGCAACCATTCCCGAAGGGGCAATAGTATCTGCTATTCAAACTGGGTTTTCGATAGAGTTTAAGAAGTTTAATAATATCCAACGTGAAAGACAATGGATTGAAAACTTAATATGGAAGTTTGAGTACAATGAGGATTATCTTGATTTGCTTGATGATACAAAGTTGTTAGAGTCGTTCAGAACCCTGTTTTCTTATTTCTATACTGATGGCCTCATAGCATTGAGCAATGACAGAAACCAAGATAATATTTTCGAGAAGATAACCCATACAGAAGTAAAGGGTGTCTATCTGATGAATGATATATCGCGTATGCGGAATAATATAGCCGTTTCCCAATTGGCTATGTTTGACGGATATCTTAGGAGAAGAGGAAAGAACCTCGAAGGACTTATTAAAAATTACTACGAAAAGCATTTGAAGGAAGTTTATGGTTATCCAGCCCCTAGTCTTAGTATGCCTAAGGATGATGACACGTACGCAAATAAGAATAAGTGCATAGCTCCAGAGATGGAAGCCGTCATAAAGCAATATTCACTTTATGTGGAAGAAGGTGAGATAGACCCTGAACTATTGGAGATGGAGTATTCATTGCCAATAGCTCTCGGAAAGAGTCTGTTGAATGGCAAACATAAGTATGCTGTAATCAAAGAAGGTTCGAATGCAATATACGGTCCATTGTTTATGCTGTTCTCAGATCAGTCACTTCTTAGTTTCGTCGATCCATATAAGGATAGCGACTATCATACCCTTTTTGACTTGCTAAATAATATCGGTAGAGTGCCATATAGCAATTACGAGGAGCATCAACGTCCACACATAGACTTTTTGATTGGGGCTGGTTTGTTGGCAATTGACAATAGTTTCGTTTGTTTCGGGAATGTACCAAGAGTGTCTGCCTTATCCAAGATATGGTATCACAAAGAAATTTCTTACTACCATTGTGAACCAGAAGTTAAAAAAGAGGTAGATAAGATGGTAGATGAGGGTTGGCTTAAATATGACGATTATCTGTTGAGTCCGGAGGAAAGACATTACATAAACTTCTATCTCAACTCTGTAGAATATTCAAATGGACTGCAATTAAGGAACCGTTATTCTCATGGTGCGACATCATGTATCAATGGTGAAGCAGAGCATAGGAACGCATATTACAATTTTCTAATGATGTTTGTCATTCTCCTTTTGAAAATAGACGAGGATTTAAGCATAAATGCGTTCTTGAATGCTCAACTTGAGAATAATAACTGAGCTGAGGCTCATATTATGACGCTTGGACAATAATATGGATGACGGCAGTAATAACGATAGAGGTACTTCATCTTAGTTGGGTTTACTTATGCAAAGTGAGCAATACCCTTAGTCTTAGGAAATCCGAAGTACATCTGTTGTGGCTGGAGATAGAGCATTAAGTAAGGTGAATAACTCGTGATGAGTATCTAAGTTGGTGCTTGATGCGTAGTTCTGCATGGTAAACAGTGCTCTCCGATAGGTTCACATTTATGAGATTAACAATATCGGATAATAGCGATTGCACTTGCCAGTTGAATTTGTGTATGTATAAATAATATTAAATCTCTATTTTTGTCTTCAATAGAATCTGTGCCATCACTTTTCTATCGTTTTAATCGGAATATACTGAATAGTAGTTGGTTATAAATACACCTAATGAGAGAATATAAACAAAATAGTTGGAGAGTCCTTACCAGACTTTCCAACTATTTTGTTTTATCCCCATTTGTGATAGTAACTTTATGATGCTTTTCTGTCTTTTCCGTCTGATGGGGCAATTGATAAATAGATTATTAACGTGCAGTGATGCACATAAATTGAGAAGAAATGAAGATACAATATATGAGTGACCTGCATTTGGAGTTTAGTGATAACAGCAGGTGGTTAAAACATAATGAATTACCTGTAACAGGTGATATTCTGGTTCTTGCCGGAGATATATTTTACTTGAAAGACAAGGTTGCACCTTTGACGAATTTCTGGAAATGGGCATCTGCCAATTATCGCCAAGTACTCATTGTACCCGGAAACCATGAGTATTACAATTATTGTGATGTGATGGATAGGGGATTGCAATGGAAATGGATGTTCAAGGACAATGTAGGGTATTATCAAAATCAAGTGGTACGGATAGATGATACAGATTTTATCATGAGTACTTTGTGGTCTCAGATTTCTCCTGCTGAAGAATATTTTGTTTGGAAGGGTATGAATGATTTTCGTCAGATAATGCATCAGGGTAAATTGCTTCAAACGGATGAGTTCAATCAGATGCATACTTTCTGTTTGAATTTCATCAAGCAAAGTCTGGCAGAAAGTACAGCAAAACACATTGTGGTTGTGACACATCATCTTCCGACATTGGAGGTGGTAGCTGATCATCATAAAGGTTCTGTTCTAAACAGTGCATTTGCCACTGATTTGAGCGAGCTTATATCCTATAGTCACATTGATGCTTGGATTTATGGGCACTCACACACCAATATTGATACTGAAATAAATGGTACAAAGGTTGTCTGCAATCAGATGGGATATATCTTTCAAAATGAACATATAACCAATGGCTTTGACCCAAGTAAATATTTTATCTTGTGATAAGTGATTGCTTATCCAATAAGTAGTCTTATGCCTCAATGTGTCATATAGTAAATAAAAACGGATGGATTTATATACTATATGATATGTTGAGGATTTGGGTTGGGTAAATAGGTATGCTACCGATATTCCGAATAAATATCTTGTAACGTATCATAGAATCCCCAACCGCAATCCGATACGCTGTCAATAAGTTTTTCGATACGTTCGTAATAGTTGACTAACAATCCGTTGAGAAAGATAAAGCGCATAGCTTTGTCGAAATTACCCTCTAATGTTGTATAGAATTGTTCCCACATATCGCCAAATTCAAGTGTATATTCACATCCTTGCTCAATGTAAAACAGCATCAAATCTGCAACAAAGGTTGGCTCTGGTTTTAGCTTCTGAAAATCAGAAATGACTTTTCTGCATTTTGCAAATGACGGTTTTTCGGAAAATCCACGGGTTGGGAAGAACTCGTTTTGGATTGCTTTTTTGCATTTTTCCAATTCAGCATTACAGTCCGGGGCAAGATAAAACTCCAGATAGTCTTTTGCTTCTTTACGTGCATCGTATAGTTCCAGTACGATGTCTGCTATCTGTTCTTTGGTAAGTGACAACAGGTATTTCTTCAGTTTAGCTTTTGACATAATTAAATTAAACGGTTATATTTATGCTAATTATCAGATTGCATCCCAATTATAGAGCAATGGTGTGCGTTTTTCACTTTCGATTGAACTATCCCAATTTTTCGGATAGTTGCCTCTTTTTGTATGTTCTCCTGATTCGTAAAACTGTCCAAAATGTTAGTTGATAGTTCGTGCATCCACTCCAAGCAAATCAGCCATACGTGTTAAATGTATATTCTCCACGTTGCAAAATGAGCCAAACTCTTATTTGACCATTTCAACCGTATGGTTAAAATGGTCTGCTGTATTGAGTCCTTTATGATTGGCTATCGCAATGGATTTGTTTATTGTACGTGTGAATTTTTGATAGGTACTATAACCTAACGTAATGCACAAATCACGAGAAGTCCAATACTCTGAACCACTTTCATTTTGCTTTTTTATCTGCTCAAAATCAGAAGGGATAGGGGATATACTACTTTCTTTCATCATCCTTATTACATTTTAGAATTGCGAAAACTTACTTATACAAATCCGGTCTCAATTCCATATTATGCTTCTTGATAATTTCTTCCATAAGAGAGCCTTTCGGGACTATTTCATAGGAATAGGCTCTTTCAAATGCTTGTCGTCCGGCATCTGTCATAAGTCCTCGGTCTTCAAGATTTATACAGCGTTCTTTGTTTAACTCAGTCCAATGACTTCTTTTGCGACGAGGTGAAAGCCGTTGTGCGAGACGTCCGTCAGGCAATTTCTTTATAGTTGAATCAATCCATCCGAAGCATAATGCTTCCTCAACGACCTCAATGTATGGAATACATTTGTATGTGGGCTGTTTAGAGCGTGAAGTGATAACCCAACACGATTTCGCTTGGTTGTGGTTATCCTTCAGCCAATTCCTTAGCTCGTTGCGGTCTGTGAAGTCCAGTAGATTGATAATTTCCATTTCTGCCTCTTGCTTGTAATTCAATTGTTTTGATGAATGTGAGGTATAACTCATTTGAGTATTGCCTTTTCTTAATGCAAATATATGCTATTATCAAATATAATTCGCTATATTTGCACTATAAAATCGAGTCAAAGAATGAAACTGAATAGAATAAAGGCTGTATTATCTGAAAAAGGTATATCTCAAACATGGTTGGCTAAGAAACTCGACAAGAGTTTCAGTATGGTAAATGCTTATGCGTGTAACAGGATTCAACCGAATTTGGAAACGCTTCAGCGGATTGCTGAGATCCTACAGGTTGATTTGAAAGATTTGATAACTGATAAAAAAGAGAGACAACAATAGAATTAATAGGTCTGATGGTTTTGGTTTCATTTGTAATCTATGAAAATTAGAAAAACATTGGATGCCAATATGCTAACTATTAAGAAAAACAACTAATAACCACTCATAATAAGGCAAGGATATGGCAATACAAAGCGAAGCTGCTTTAGAGAATGGACTTATCGCCACTCTCCGCAAAATGAACTACGAGTATGTTCAAATTGTGGAAGAGGGAAATCTTATGTCTAATTTCAAACGTCAACTGGAAATCCATAATAAAAAGCAGTTGGCGGAATTAGGTCGTACTGAATTTACCGAAGCTGAATTTGAAAAGATACAGATATATCTTGAAGGAGGAACACGATTTGAGAAAGCCAAGAAACTTCGAGATTTATTTCCTTTGGAAACAGAAAACGGACAACGTATTTGGGTGGAATTTCTTAACCGTCAGCATTGGTGTCAGAATGAGTTTCAGGTTTCCAATCAAATCACGGTGGAAGGTCGCAAAAAATGTCGTTATGATGTAACGATTCTTGTCAATGGTTTGCCCTTGGTGCAGATAGAACTCAAAAGACGTGGCATCGAACTCAAACAGGCTTACAATCAGATACAGCGTTACCATAAGACTTCATTTCATGGTTTGTTTGACTATATTCAACTATTTGTCATATCCAATGGTGTGAACACCCGTTATTTTGCCAATAATCCTAATAGCGGTTATAAGTTCACGTTCAACTGGACGGATGCAGGAAATGTGCCGTTTAACGAACTTGACAAATTTGCCGCATTCTTTTTTGATAAATGCACGTTGGGCAAGATGATTAGCAAATACATCGTGCTTCATGAGGGAGACAAATGCCTGATGGTGCTTCGCCCATACCAATTCTATGCCGTGGAAAAAATCCTCGACCGTGTGGTGAACTCCAATGACAACGGTTATATCTGGCATACTACAGGAGCCGGAAAAACGTTGACTTCATTCAAGGCAGCACAACTGGTTTCAGAATTGGACGATGTGGATAAAGTGATGTTTGTGGTAGACAGGCATGACCTTGACACGCAAACGCAATCGGAATATGAGGCGTTTGAGCCCGGTGCTGTGGATAGCACAGACAATACCGATGAGTTGGTTAAACGTCTCCAAAGCAATTCCAAAATTATCATCACCACGATACAGAAACTCAATACAGCCGTTAGCAAAACATGGTACAGCACGAAGATTGACGAAATCCGCAACTCTCGTATCGTGATGATTTTTGACGAATGCCACCGCAGTCACTTTGGTGACAGCCATAAGAACATCATGAAGTTCTTTGTGAATGCGCAGGTATTCGGTTTTACCGGCACACCCATATTTACGGAAAATGCGGTAGACGGGCATACAACCAAAGAAATATTTGGTAATTGTCTTCACCGTTATCTGATAAAGGATGCCATTGCCGATGAAAATGTATTGGGTTTCCTTGTGGAATACTATCATGGTAACGAACAGGTTGGAAACGGAAGTGAAAACCGCATGACGGAAATAGCCAAGTTTATCCTCAATAACTTCAATAAGTCCACATTCGACGGGGAGTTTGATGCTTTGTTTGCCGTCCAGTCAGTTCCTATGCTGATACGCTATTACAAAATATTCAAAGAACTCAATCCGAAAATCCGCATTGGGGCTGTGTTCACATATGCAGCCAACAGCAGTCAGGATGATGAGCTTACTGGAATGAACTCAGGGAACTATGTAAGTGAAAGTGTTGGTGAAGCTGACGAGTTGCAAGCCATCATGGACGATTATAACGAGATGTTCGGTACTTCGTTCTCTACTGAAAATTTTCGTGCCTACTATGATGACATCAATCTCCGTATGAAGAAGAAGCGTGCCGACATGAAGCCGCTTGACCTCTGTCTGGTGGTGGGTATGTTCCTTACTGGGTTTGATTCCAAGAAGCTAAACACGTTGTATGTGGATAAAAATATGGAGTATCATGGCTTGATACAGGCGTTCAGTCGTACCAACCGTGTGCTTAATGAAAAGAAACGCTTTGGTAAAATAATCTGCTTCCGTGATTTGAAAAGCAATGTTGATACAGCCATTCGTCTGTTCAGCAACAGCAACAACCCAGAGGAAATTGTTCGTCCGCCATTTGAGGAAGTAAAGACAGAATATCAACAGCTTGCTAAGGATTTCTTACAAAAATATCCCACTACTTCAAGCATCGACCTTTTGCAAAGTGAAACGGATAAAAAGGATTTCGTGTTGGCGTTCCGTGATATTATTCGCAAACACGCAGAAATTCAAATTTACGAAGATTACGATGAAAGTGCGGATGATTTGGGTATGACGGAACAGCAATATATGGATTTCCGAAGCAAATACCTTGATATATATGACAATGTGATTCCAAAACCACAGCCATCTGCCACGCCTGCATCAAATGACGAACAAGGTGGAGAGGATGCGGATGGAAGTTTGGAAGACATCGATTTTTGTTTGGAGCTTCTGCATAGCGACATTATCAATGTGGCATACATCCTTGAACTCATTGCAAATCTTGACCCATATAGTACAGATTATGCCGAACGCCGTCAGTCCATTATTGACACGATGATTAAGGATGCCGAACTGCGAAGCAAAGCCAAACTGATAGACGGTTTTATTCAAGAAAATGTGGATGATGATCGCGATAATTTCATGGCCGGGAAACAAAAGGCTGATGGTACTTCCGAATTGGAAGAGCGGCTGAACAACTACATTACCAAGAAGCGTACCGAAGCCATCCATACCTTGGCGCAAGAGGAAGATATTGCTCCCGAAGTGCTGAATCATTATTTGTCTGAATACGATTATGTACAGAAAGAGCAAACAGACATCATAAAGGATGCGCTGAAAGAGAAACATCTGGGATTGATAAAAAGGAACAAGACATTAAAAAGGATAGTTGACCAATTGCGTTCGATTATCCGTACATTTAGTTGGGACTAATATATATTTTATGGATTATCATTGGAATGACATTCGCACTGAGTTCTCTGATGCACAAAATAGCACGTTGCCGGAGAAAGATTTTCAAAGCCGTATAAACTCCATCTTTAAGTACTACCTAAGATGGGGCAATAATATTGTGTCCGAAGAAAGTATTCATATTGGTTCTGCCCAATCCATTCGTCCTGACTTTGTTCTGTATGAAAATGGTGTTGCTCAGGTTGTAATAGAAGCTAAAAGACCAGTTCACTCTCAAACAGAAAGAAACCGGGAACAACTGTACTCGTATATGCGACAAAAGAAAGTAGATTTTGGCTTATATATCGGTGAGTGCATTCAACTTTATTATGATAATCCAAATGATAAAGATTTTCCCAATTTGATCCTTACCATCAAATACGATGAAATGTCAGCCAATGGAACTGATTTTGTAAAATTGTTTGCTTTTGACTCATTCGATGAAGTGAATTTAAGAATGTTCTGTGAACAAAAGTTGACCGAAACTTTGGCAGAACTAAAACTTTTGTCGGATCGTAAAGAATTAATTTCTAATGCAAGTGACAACTATATCAAAAAATTGATAAAATCCGATTACTTGTCACAAGGTTATACTTCTGATTGGGTTGATAAACTCTTAGATGGTCTACAAATAAGTATATCCGAAAATATAACTACACTCCCAATCACAGATAATGAGACAATAGTCACCCAAGTAACACCCAAAAGCCATCAAAAGAAAGGTTCTGCTTTAGATTATACACATTATACTATTGACGGGCAAGGAGATTTTGGCAAAGGAGAGCTGGCTTGGGAGTGCTTTAATCTATTTCAAGCACAAAATCCGATGATATATCAGGAATTACTGAATGTGTTTGGCAATAAAGTCTTGTCTTTGAGTGAAATTGCAGAGTGGAAGAAGACGACTACCGATAAGAGCAAAGATAGACGTTGGTTTGAAAGGAAACCGTTTGTTTCAAGCGATGGTATAGAATATGCTTTAACTACACAAATAGGGAAAGGCAATATCGATTTCTTTATAAATTTGGCTAAAAAGCTAGGTCATTCAATTACACCCAAATAAGATGTACTTATGAAATCACTAGAACCTGGTTATGTATATATATTGACCAACCCAAGTTTCCGTGAAGACTGGGTAAAGATAGGTAAAAGCACTCGTCCTGTGGATATTCGTTCCAAGGAACTTGATAATACCGCAGTGCCTTTGCCCTTCGAGATTTTTGCTACAATGAGAACCGTCAAATTCAATGAGGTTGAGAAACTCGTGCATAAGACCATAGACCGCTTGACGGATCTTCGCATTCGTCAAAACAGAGAGTTCTTCAATGTTGACCCCAAGGTTGCACTTGACATCTTCAAGGATATTGCACAAACTATTGACGATGCTATTGTAACGGAATACGAAGACAACAAACCGATTGTCATAAAAACCGACCAAAAAGATGATAAAGAAGATAAAAGGATTGCAAAGCGTGGTCGTTTCAAATTCAGTATGGTCAATATAAAAATAGGAGAACTCATCACGTTTGTTCCGACAGGGTTACAGGTAAAAGTGGCAAGTGACGACTCCATCGAATATGATGGACGCATTTATAAACTTTCTCCATTTGTCGGAACATATATGCCGGAAGATAAACGTAATAATTCCGGAGCATACCAAGGGGCTAAGTACTTTTCATATAACGGTGTTGCCTTAGATGATTTACGCAAATTATTTGAGCAAGAAGTAATAGAAGAAAATGATTAAGATAATAGACAGTCTATACCTTACAGAAGAAGGCTGCTGCATTAAGAACAGAAAGTCATATCCTGTACATATCCGTCAAGGAAGCCTTGACGGTGCTTGCTCCATATATTCTTTGATGATGTATTTAATGATATTAAAGACAATTAGAAGAAATGAGTTGGAGGATTTATATGATAACATCAAAAAATCATCAGAAACCGAGAATTTATTTCACGAGTTTTTTGACAAGCACGGATTGCTAAGAAATGGATTGTATTTTCATGACTTAAAGAAGTTGATCAATCGTGTCTATGGGAGTGTGGTTACTGTTGTTAGTAAAAATGAGGACGATGAAGAATTTCAATGTGATGGCTTTATACATCAAATAAAGTCAGTCCTCGATACTGACAGCCCTATAATGTTAGGAATTGATTACAAAGGAGGCGGTGCCCATGCTGTATTAGCAATAGGATATGAGGCAGATGTCAATGGAATGTTTAATATCTTCTGTTTAGATCCGGGATATGATTCTAATCCAACATCATATTGGAACATAGTAATATCATTAAATTCATTTAAAGGTAAGTACAAGCATCAATGTTTGACTCACAATCCATATAATTGTCCCATAATATATATATCAGAAACATTAGTAATAAGCAAGAAATAATATGAGCGAAGAATTACAACAAAAACTCCGTGACCAACTTTGGGAAGTGGCTAACCGTTTGCGTGGCAATATGTCGGCAAGCGATTTCATGTACTTCACACTGGGCTTTATATTTTATAAGTATCTGTCTGAAAAGATAGAAAATTTTGTAAATGGTGAATTGGAAGATGACGAAGTTAGCTTCAAGGAGCTATGGAACATGGATGACGAAGATACCGCAGAATTGCAAGAAGAGGTAAAAGACCTTTGCCTTTCAGAAATCGGCTACTTCATCGAACCTCAATACCTGTTCTCGTCTGTCATCGAAAGTATCAAGAAGAAAGAGAACATCCTCCCGATGTTGGAGCGTTCACTTAAACGTATTGAGGATAGTACACTCGGACGTGACAGTGAAGAGGATTTTGGCGGATTATTCTCCGATATAGACCTTGCTTCACCCAAATTAGGCAAAACAGCAGACGACAAGAACACTCTGATAAGCAACGTATTGTTGGCTCTTGACGAAATCAAGTTTGGCGTGGAAGCCTCAAAGGAAATCGACATCTTAGGCGATGCCTACGAGTATATGATTAGTCAATTTGCAGCCGGAGCAGGTAAAAAAGCCGGAGAATTTTATACTCCGCAAGAGGTAAGCCGTATATTGGCTGAGATTGTAACTATCGGCCATGAGCGTCTGCGCAATGTCTATGACCCGACTTGTGGCTCAGGCTCTCTACTACTCCGTGCAGCACACATCGGTAACGCTGTAGAGATTTACGGTCAGGAAAAGAATCCGACCACTTATAACTTGGCTCGCATGAATATGTTGCTACATGGCATCAAATTCAGTGATTTCAAAATTGAAAATGGTGATACACTGGAGGCAGATGCCTTTGGTGATACCCAATTTGATGCAGTAGTTGCCAATCCTCCTTTCTCTGCCGAATGGAGTGCAGCCGACAAATTCAATACCGATGACCGTTTCAGCAAAGCCGGGCGTTTAGCCCCACGCAAGACAGCCGATTACGCTTTCATCCTTCACATGATATACCACCTTTCCGATGGTGGTACGATGGCTTGTGTTGCTCCTCACGGTGTATTATTCCGTGGCAATGCCGAAGGTGTAATCCGCCGCTTCCTCATTGAGAAGAAAAATTATGTGGACGCAATCATTGGTCTGCCTGCTAACATCTTCTATGGAACGTCTATACCGACCTGTGTTTTGGTACTCAAAAAATGCCGTAAGGAAGATGACAATATCCTCTTTATTGATGCCAGCAAGGAGTTTGAAAAGGTAAAAACTCAAAACAAACTTCGACCCGAACACATCAAAAAGATAGTTGACACCTATCGTGACCGTAAGGAAATCGAGAAGTACAGCCACCTTGCTACACTGCAAGAGATAGCAGACAATGACTATAATCTGAATATCCCTCGTTATGTCGATACCTTTGAGGAAGAAGAACCTATCGACATCAAAGCTGTAATGGCGGAGATTAAAGAACTCGAAGCCAAACGAGCCAATCTTGATAAAGAAATCGAAGGCTATCTGAAAGAATTAGGGTTAGTTGACTAAAATTAGAGGCAATGGCAAAGCGATTTGAAATACGGAACAGTACGGCTGAGTTCCTTATCTTCGCTATTGAAGGTAAAGAAGAGGGCATACAAGTGATGTATCAGAATGAGACCATTTGGTGTACTCAAAAAGCAATGGCCACTCTGTTTGACTGCTCAACTGACAATATTGGATTGCATCTAAAAAATATCTACGCCAGTGGTGAGCTACAAAAGGAATCAACTACCGAGTTTTTCTCGGTAGTTCAAACAGAAGGCAAACGGCAAGTGAATCGTAAAACTTTGTTTTACAATCTTGATGTCATTATTTCTGTTGGGTATCGTGTAAACAGCATCCGCGCTACCCAATTCCGTCAGTGGTGTACTTCTATCATCCGCCAGTTCTCTATCCGTGGCTATGTGATAGACAAGAAGCGTATGGAAAATGGCTCATTCATTGGTGAGGACTATTTCGAACATTTGTTGGCTGAAATTCGTGAGATTCGGCTGAGTGAACGCCGTTTCTACCAGAAGCTCACAGATATTTATGCCACAGCTATTGACTACAACCGTGATGCACCTACCACACGATTGTTTTTTAAGAAAGTTCAAAACAAAATGCACTATGCCGTACATGGTCAGACTGCGGCAGAACTAATCGTTAGCAGAGCCGATGCCGAAAAAGAACACATGGGATTGACCACATGGGAGAAAGCTCCCAACGGAAAAATTGTTAAGACCGATGTAAGTATAGCAAAAAACTATCTGAAAGGTATCGAATTGGAAGATATGGGGCGTTTGGTCAACTCTGTACTGGATATGGCAGAGCGTATGGCAAAGCGTCATATTCCGATGACAATGGAAGATTGGGCAAAGCGCATTGATATTATCCTTGAAGCAGGTGGTGATGTAATTCTTCCAGATGCTGGAAAGGTAACGGCAGAGTTCGCCAAGGAGTTTGCCGAGAGCGAATTTGAGAAGTATCGAATCATTCAGGATCGCTTGTTTAGCTCTGATTTTGACCGATTCAATAATGGCGATAACTTATTGCCATTTGATATTAACCCTGATAAAGAATAATGATTATGGCAAATAATAACGAAAATAAAATCCTCAATGTTCCCCATTTGAGATTTCCGGAGTTTAGTGGGGAGTGGAAGAAGTGTACGCTGGGAGAAATTGGTAAAGGTTTTGATTATGGTATGAATGCGGCAGCAAAACCATTTGATGGACAGCATAAGTATATTCGTATTACTGACATAGATGAATCTTCGGCAGCCTATATTGATAAAGATGTCGTTTCTCCTGATGGTGAATTGCAAGATTCATACTTAGTAAAAGCTAATGACATATTGTTAGCTCGCACAGGTGCAAGTACTGGAAAATCATATCTATATGATAATAAAGATGGTATACTCTATTTTGCAGGCTTTTTGATTAGAGTAAATATACCTTCTGACAATGCTTACTTTGTGTTTTCTCAACTACATCTCTCTCGATATAGAAAATGGATAGGTATTATGTCAGCACGTTCGGGACAACCAGGTGTTAATTCACAAGAATATTCTAATTATCCGATATACCTTCCTAAAATTGAGGAACAAACGAAAATTGCAAAATTATTAAAGTTGGTTGACGAACGTATCGCGGCCCAAACAAAATCATTGAGAAACTACAATCCTTAATTAAAGGGCTTATAGTTGCGCTAACGACCAAAGGAAAGCCTAACATTGCAATTTCTCAGTGTTTAGAGTGTCATAGCTCAACACTTCAAGAGAGCGAAGTTTTGCCGAATGGATTGTATAAAGTATTTGGCGCAAATGGTTTGATTGGCTATACCAATATGGCACAAATGAATGGTGATGCAATATTGATAATCAAAGACGGTTCAGGTGTTGGTACAGTTTCCTACGCACAAGGCAGATTCTCGGTAATTGGTACACTCAACTATCTTACATCCAAGGGCAACCATGATTTGCGGTATCTGTACTTTGCGCTGTCTGCGTTCAACTTCCAACTATACAAAACAGGAATGGCGATACCACATATCTACTTCAAAGACTATGGTAAAGCTAAAATATATTGCCCTGTACTTGCTGAACAAAAGCGTGTAGCAAATGTACTTGGCAAATTGGAGAGCAAACTTTTTGCTGAGAAAAAACTTCGTGCATCATTTAATCTACAAAAACAGTATTTGTTGGAGCAGATGTTTATATGAACATCTGCCTCAATAGATATTGTTTCTGTATTTGATATTTCTGTAATAGTTGCTTTTCAACATCCTCTTTAAGCGATAACACTGAAAGAAGATTACTAATTTCTTTTTGCCTATCTAAATCTGGTATTGGGCATTTTATGTGATTTATATCCCTTAGGTATGCTGTTTTCATAGTACCTTCTGTTACAATACGTTCAACTTCTTTTTGAAAATATGAAGATTGCATAAAGTAATAAAGGAATTCAACATCAATATTTATTGTTTCAAATGCCACTAACTGCCCACATTCCAGAGTTATTATACCATCTATAAGCCCTTTAATTGAGGATTGTACATCAGTAATGTCCGCAATTTCAGTTCAACTACTTTCCGGACTTTTCCCTTTGTCTCGTAAAGAGCAATGGAGAGAAATGAACTTAGGAGACATTACTGAAAATTTCAATCGCCGCAATAAGGACAGATCGTCTTATCCAATGTATTCAGTCACCAATACTTCGGGATTCTCTCCACAGAACGAAATTTTTGATGGCAAGGAGATTAAAGATGAAGACATCTCAATATACAAAATTATCGAGAAAGGAGAATTTGCATATAATCCGGCACGTATCAATGTCGGTTCTATTGGGCGTTACGACAATGAAGACCTGTGTATGATAAGTTCACTGTATATCTGCTTTCGTCCATCCGAAAACATAGATTCAGACTGGCTACTTCATCTTCTAAAATCAGACCACATGATTTATCAATATGGTCTATATGGGGAAGGAGGTGTCCGGATATACTTGTTTTACCCGAATTTCTCACGAATAAAAGTCTCTCTTCCTCCTCTTGAAGTACAAAAGAGAATTGCCAACACATTAAACTTGTTCGATAAGAAAATATGTCTTGAAACCAACTTGCTTAACAAATTTCAAAAGCAAAAGAAACATCTTCTTTCTATGATGTTCATATAAACATATTGCCAAGGAAGAATTGCCGTTCATTCAACAAGCTGTTCAAGTAATGTCTTTCATTCAACAATTTGTTGTCTATGCTCTGTATTGTTTTCAATATTTGATCTTGAATACTCTTATCTGGAATTGAGATAGGCATATCCATCCATTCTTCAACATTGATTGATCTGCCATCACGAATGCCATATGTAACGAGACGAAGGCTATTTATAAAAGGTTGAGATACGAAGTAGTATCGCAAAAATCCGTATGATAAAATACGTGTGTTTGGGCGTAGTATGATGTACGCTGGACTGCATATGCCGTCCAATTCGGAAAATGCAAAACCACCTTGAAATGAGCGTAAATACACTACATAATCTCCTGTGCGGATAATTTTGTAGGTATTGATAGAACTTTCATCAAACTGTACTTTTAGATTTAAGGTATCTCGCTCAACCATTCCGTATTCTTGGCTTGCAGCAATTACTTTGTTGAAATGGAAGTCTTTATTCCTGTCGTTTACAATTTGAAAAAGTTCTCGATATGTGCATCTTTCCCCTTCGAGATTATCAAACAACTTATCAATAATTGCGGACTTTAGTTTTTTCAAATCCTCAATGATTTTGTTTTGGGTAGCGATACGTAGGTCTATTGCTCGCAATAACTTCGCAATCTTTATTTGTTCGTCTTTGGATGGTATTCCTACACGAACTTCATCGAAATTGCGAACATTTATAGAGAATACCTTTGTACCCTGAGCAATCCGTCTAATCTGCTTATGGAACGAATCTGAGGCAAAAGCATATCCTTTATAACCTATCACGGTCAAATCAGACTTGTCACGTCCATGAATAGTATGCAAACCGGAAACGATTTGTTGCTCATCACAATTTACAATCTCAACTGCTTTAGCAACATCATTCGTATCTTCTGAAGCATCGGCAAAGGCAACATCACCATTTAGAAATAATGTATATGACTTTGGCATTGATTCACTCTTGATATAAGGGAGTAAATCAGAAGAAATATCTACCATAGTCGGCAAACCTTTATGTATTAGCCCATAGTGTAGATTTTTGATTATTCCATTACCATAATCTAATTGTTCCCATGATAAAGAGTTGGTTGAATAAAACTCCAAGAGTTCTGAAACCTTTACTATTTTCCACTCCCCACTAAACTCCGGAAATCTCAAATGGGGAACATTGGTTACTATATTTCTCTAATTATAAACACCTAATAAAAAGTGATTATGACCCAAAAGAAAATTAGAGAAATTGCGGAAGCCTGGCGAGAAGACAAGCGACCGTATGTAAAGCAATCGACATTAGCAGCCTATATGTTGATTTTAGAGAATCACATCTTGCCATATTTTGGCAATGAAGATACTCTCAGTGAGAAATCCGTACAAACATTTGTACTACAAAAGCTCAATGCAGGTATGAGTGCTAAATCCGTAAAGGATATTCTTATCGTGCTTAAAATGGTGATGAAGTTCGGAGTAAAAAACGAATGGATGAGCTATTGCGAATGGGAAATCAAATACCCGCCTACTGAAACAAACAAGGAGTTGGAAGTGCTTACTGTAGCAAACCACAAGAAAATACTGGATTATATCCGGCAAAACTTTACGTTCCGAAACTTGGGCATTTATATCAGCCTTAGTACCGGGCTGCGCATCGGAGAAGTCTGTGCGCTACGATGGAGCGACATAGACATAGAAGCCGGAACCATCAGTGTACAGCGAACCATTGAACGCATTTATGTGATTGAGGGTGATAAAAAGCACACCGAGCTTGTCATCAATACTCCCAAAACCAAAAACTCTTGTCGAGAGATTCCTATGAGTAAGGAACTGATTTCAATGGTCAAGCCACTGAAGAAGATAGTCAATTCTGATTACTATGTGCTGACCAATGAGCCTTCTCCCACTGAACCAAGAACCTACCGCAACTACTACAAACGCTTGATGGAGCAACTTGGCATTCCCAAGTTGAAATACCACGGTCTCCGGCACAGCTTTGCCACTCGTTGCATAGAGAGCAACTGCGATTACAAAACAGTAAGTGTACTATTGGGGCATTCCAACATCAGTACCACCCTAAATCTTTATGTGCATCCCAATATGGAACAGAAAAAACGTTGCATAGCGAAAGTCTTTAAAGCGTTAGGAAAGTAAAGTCATATCCGAATGACTTATTTTCATAATGGAGCATATCGATAAAAATTAAGGAGAGGGAAAATCCCCCTCCTTAACCCTAAACCAAGTATCAGACATTCAAGTCCTTCATTGCTAATCCATAGTTCTCTTGCCCGAACAGGTCTTGATGGATAAGTTTCAAGCCGAGTGTCTGATAATACTTGTAGTCATCACCTTCGGTACAGAGGTATTTGTAACCGTAGCGTGGCATGTACTCTTTGAAGAAACGAGCCAAATCTTTCAGGCTTTCGGCTTGGCTCTTTTTGAAGTTGCTGCGCACAATGATGATGCTCCAATCGGGGAAGTTGCCTCTTCCGTTGCTATACTCCCAAAAGCGGATGTAGCAATCCAAATCACGCTCACTGATGTTCACACAAAAGCCATTGGCATTTTGCATCACGCTACAACTGTTTCTGTAGCCGAACTTCTCACACAAGTAGAGATTGAAATCAAGAATCAAATCTTTCTGTTCCATAAATAATTGAATTTAAAGTATTAATAAAAAGTGGATTATAAATGAAAGCCTCGCTTACGCTTAGCCTTTTTCTTTTTCATCAGACGATTGAACTCAGCTTCTTCTGCGGCAGTGGCATCGTAGGAAGAATTGCCGTTTAACAGACCAAGACTGATGCTTGAATCAGTTTCAGAATGGGAAACGCTTTGCTGTACGCCTTCATCTTTATGTGTGAATCCTTGTTTGGGGTATTCAAATGAAGATGCACAAGCATTCTGTTCCAATCGGTTGTCGATGTTCAAATAGCTGAACTCACGGCTGACTTTTGAGCCGGAGAAAGAAAAGCCGTTGTACTCAAATTTGACACCCTGTATTTCCCGTGTAGTCCGGCTGACCTTGAATTTCATATCAATGTCACGGTCGGCAAGAGCTTCTTTCAGTTCATTCCAACTTTGAGCTTTGGGCAGTTCTTCTTTCAGTGCTTTGTATATTTCATGTTTTGCCCGGTCGTATGGGCGCAAGCGTTCCTCCTTGATATGGTCTTTGCCGTTGGCAAAGTGCAAGCGGTATTTTGCCGTCAGCATCTTACACACCTTTTCATTTCTGCGGAAGTCGTTCTTGTCGCTAATCGTCTTACCGTCATTGTCTACCCGATTGAAAACGATGTGACAATGCGGATGCTCACGGTCAATATGCCGGGCGATGATGTACTGTGTGTTTTCGATGCCCATCAGTTTCATGTAGTCGTGGGCGATTTGCAACATCAACACATCATCTGACTTCAAGCGTTCGCTATCTTCAGGGGAGAAGTTGAGTGAGGTGTGTCCGACAATATTCTTTACCTTGTCGTTGAGCAATGCCTGTAATTCAAATTGCTCCGCCATCTGTTCGGGTGAGCCGTCCACTCCGACAGCTTCCAGCAATTTGGATTTTTCCTCTTTCAGAACATAGCGGACACAGCCACCGAACGATGTCCCTTTGGTCTGCTTACCTATCATCTTTCAGTTGTTTTATAAGTTGGTTAATACGCTGCGCCATCTCCTCGCATCTTTTGGCAACGGCAAAGAAACCGTAGGTATTTGCCTGCTTCGCCAACTGGTTGAGGTTGGTGCTTTCACCTATCAACTGACGGATGATGTGGATATGCTCTTTCGTGATTCGCTCACGTACCGTCCCATTCTCGATGAGCGAACGGATGACTGCGCTTTGGGTCTGCTTGCTCCGTCTGCAAAGCGCACCGAGCCATGCGAATTGGTCGTATGACAGACGGAGTGTTATCGTATGTTTCTTTTCCATTTTGAATTGCTTTTAGTGAATAATTTGTGACCATCGGGAGCCGCCTCCTCAGACTTTTTGAGGAGCAAGTGGTCGGGAAATGTAATACACCGACATTAACTTGCTACAGTAAAAAAGTCTCAATTCCTCTCCCTTTGCTCAAAGTTTGAAACCTCGTTTCTTAGGCGGTGAAACCTTCGATTGAGAGATGCCTCGTTGTACGTTGATGAGCTTCAAATCGAATGTCTCTATCAGTGTTTTCAAGTTCGGATTCCTCTTAATCATCTGCTGGAGTATGGCTTCATCGGGGCGTACTTTCAACAGATAATCGGCAATGTCGTATCCCTCTTTCCGTTCGCTTTCGGTTGCTTTGGCTTCCAGATAATCGAACAGTTGCACGTCAATTCCATAGCTTTTCATCAACCCGATTTTGCTTTGCCAATAGTCGGTCGCTCCCAAATCGGGAAACAACACAACGCTTCTTCCTGCAAGAACGGACAGGCTGTTGGCGTTGAAACAACCGTTCTTTCCTCCTGATGCAATCCATAGGAATTGGGGTAGGTGGTAGGATGCAATGAGAGCGGTTTTCTCGCTCTCGACCAATGCAACAGGACGGCTTTTATCTTCTGAGAGCAGATGCTCACCGAAGAAACATTGCTTCAGATTATAGTTATCCTTGTGCAGTACGGAATGTACCCATGTGACATGATTGTACGGTTCTTTTATCCGTTTGCCTGTTGTTGGATTGTAAAGCATTATCTTACCAGTGCGGACTCTGTTATGATAATCTATTTGCCAAAATACGGTTGCACCGTCCCAATGCTTGGAAGTGCCAACTTTGTATTTCGCCATCAGCTTCAATGTTTCCGCTTCTCCGAATTGAGCCGATAAGAATTGAAACAGTTTGTTGCCGGGATAGCGTTGCAGTGACTGATTGACTATATCCAAATCAATGTAGGAAGTGGCTTTGGGCTCGACTTTTTTAATAAATGTATAGCTCCGAAAATTATCTTCAGATAACTTTTCTTTCTCAGACGGCTTCCGTTCAAAGTAATCACGGGGCGTAAAGTGATACCCACATTTTTGTTCGTGGTCACAACGCCCGACGTAATCAGGGAACTGGATTCGTTTCTCCGTATCAATGTACTTGGAGAAACATCTTTTGCGGTGACAGTTCGGGCAAGTATGCCGGGTGCTGACACCTTTGTAGGGTTCTAATATGAATCTATGTGTACTCATTGTTTGTTTCTTTTTAGGTGTGTCACTTTTGTCGTTATTGTCGTTTTCGGTTGGAAAGTGTCAAAACCGACAAAAATGTCACGGGTTAATCTTTGAATATTTTCCATGCTTCTCTTTGCGGAACAATGTTACGATGTTGTCATTGAGAAAGCGTTGAAATGTCCGCTCCTTCATTCCGTTTTGCTCGGCTATCTGTATTGCTTGAGCGGTGGTAAAGGAAGGAGGCAGCCGATTGACTATCGCCTGTTGTTGACTGTTGAGGGCATTCTCATTCAGGATATTTTGTACGCTCAATGCGGACTCCTTGAAATACTCCGTCAGTTTAATGGCTCTCTCCACCGTTAGCAGGTCGATACACGTCTTGTCACACTCTCCGCAAGTCCACCGTGCCAGTTGGATAATCAGGCAAAAGCGGATGATGTATATTTCCAGCTTGCAATAGATACTTACGATGGTGTCGTTTGTTTCCCGGTCGCACAGCTCTGAGAAATGGTGCTGCCACTCGTAAAGCCGTTTCTTGGCATCCTCTGAGAAGAGAAGAATTTGCGGTTCAATCTCTCCATGTTCATTGAGGCTACATTCCGATTGTATCAGCTTGTCAATGATAGTATTCCATTCTTGCTCTATATCTTCCGGCAGTTCTTTGTCATTCCACCGTGCTTTCTGTTGCAAGTTGGGCATTACAAACAGGATGCGGTCAATAAATCCATTGTTGGAACGTTCACCTTTAGCCAACTCATTCAAAATTTTCTTTTGGATAGTACCAATGACCGATATATACGGACGCTTGATGAAGATGGAACTCTTGGCATTCTTGCGGTCGGACATTGTGGTCTTTGCGCTGAACACCGAGAGCCAAAACTGTTCTTCCGAACCGTTGTTATAGCGGTTGAAGTTCTTGAACCAAGCGGATAACTCGTCAGCCCACAAGCATAGTCCACGTTTATTTTGCGCATGAATGAGGCTCAACCCTTCGGGCGTTACGTCCGAAACCAAGAAGCGTTTGCGGATAGGCTCTTGCGGAAATTGCTCACTACCGCTTTCAGTACGTTCCTTCCGGTTCATGCTCATCAGCTCATCGTACTTGGCAAGTGCCTTTTCAAATTCCTGATTCTGTCGGTAGTCATAATCAAGAAACGGCTTCATCGCAAAACTGAGCGGATGACTTTTGTTCGCTCCCGGTCTTCCAATCAATGCCATATATAGGATGGGGCTTTCCGTCCAGCCTTGCTTGATTTGGGCAAGGTGCGTGTTGCCTATGCCGACTGCTATTGCCGTAAAGATGGCTGCGGCAATGTAGTCGGTAGGGTAGTTATGACATTCGTGTACCTCACGGATGATGCGTTGGATTTTTGTTGGGAATATGCTGACGGGGAATGCCGTACCGGATAACCTTGTGCTTAAATCAATCGCTTCATCAATGATGGATGCCGGAGTAATAGAATATGTATCCATAGCCCAATCCATTAAAATTGCACTGATGATTTGGGCTTGTGGCGGACACCGCTCTGCATATTGGCAAGCATCTCCTCGTATGTCTGCTCGGAAGTCTTTCTTCGCCCGTTCTCTATCCAAGCAAGAAGCTCGTCCTCATAGAAATAGAGTTTCTTACCTTTCTTGTAAGCCGGGAGTAGCCCTTTGCGTACCAATGTATAAATGGTTGGCTTGGCTTTTCGGATGATACGGCAAGCATCCTCTATTTCCACCAATACATGTTTGTCAGATGGCTGTGGCTGTAGTTCCGCTACCATCTTTTTCAACTCGATGACCTGTTCGGTCAGATAACCTACCGCTTCGGGCAGCTTATCAAATGTTACTGTTTCTTTTTGCATACGCCAATCGTTTTTAATTGTTCGACAGCAAAGGAAACAGGTGTTTCAATGGTGGAATCATTCACCAAAATATAACTGATAGATAACTTTTTGACGGTAATAAGTGATGATTACGAGAGATTTAAGTACCTTTGCCTTGTAGAATATGGAAATGAAATGTGTTGAAATTTAATATTTGACAGACAATTGATATGAATACTAGTAAAGATTTAAATAACGAACAAGCAGAAAAGGAAAATCCTTTGTATCCTGTGGATGAATGTTGCAGTCATATAAAGATGGTTATTAGTGATAGCATTATACGTTTATATCATAGTATCGACAATTTTATATTTCAAGATATTGACTATAGTCGTGTAATTTCAAATATGCCACAATGGGTTGCAGATGGAGGTATTAGCCCTGAACTAAATTGCACAAAGGAGTGGTATGAAGCTTTAAGAAAAAAAATAACACATCCCATATTTGGTAGATTTATTTACCATTATGACTTGTGGAGTAAAATTGCAGCAATGCAAGATAGATTAAGTGCCGTTATGATGTTTATGCGTCAACTTTATACCATAGTGCCATGTAAAGCTATATACGAGGAATGTCAATATACTAGTGCTGCAAGATGCGGTGGTACACGCGAAACGGAGGCTCATATATTATTGAATAGTGTTTTTGTAGCTTATGCTTCGGTTTTTGATATCTTGACTAAAATCGCTATAGAACAATTTGAATTTAACAAGTATGATTTTAGTGGGTATAAGAAAATGAGAAGTTCTGATATTATTTATAGGAAGAGTCTGAATAATATAGATTCTTCCTTGAAAAAAGAAGGAATGTTATTTGCAGAGCCTCCAATAATAAGAAAAATTGAAACGTTCAGAAATGAGTTTGTTCATAATGGTCCTTGGGATTTGAGATGTAGCGTTTATAATACAGCCGTAAATGGAGAACCAGCCGATGTAATCATTTATAGTCCTGATATGGATGAAATAGGAAATTTTATTAGTTCTGGCTCTCGCAATAAATTTTATTCTCAAGCAAATCGTATTAATATCCTATTACCTGATATGATAAAGGATGCTACTATAATAGTAAATAACACTATAAACCAACTCAGTGCTTTGTATCAAGCAGCTACAATTAGACATGCTGATGAAAATTATACACAAGAATGCTTGAATGCGATTATGGATTATTATAACTCATTAAAGTAGAACAGTCGCTATGCAATTTTTCTATCCAGCTTAATCTTACATACAGATTCGGTATGGGACATCTTACGTTCAATGGTAGATATTTCAGAATCACGGAGGGTATGAGCAAATATCCTCTTTATAAATGTGGCTGTCTGTAAGCGTGGTTTACCAAATGCCTTACCGATATTCCAACCAAAGTGCATGATGTCAATAGTCTTTAGCTGAGAATCAATCTTTATCGGTTCGATTTTAGGTAAGGCATCTGACAGGTAATATTCTGTTACATATCTGCATAAGCGATTAAGTACCGTTTCATCAAGATAGGAAACCAAAGTTTGTTTTGTGTATGCGATAACCTTATTGAGTTTTTCTTGTGAGGCGCGTTCTTTCTCTGCCATAGCGTTTGCACGAAGAATTTCGTATTCTGATGGCTGGTTGGATTCTTCGATAGATGTATTGGTGTTGGTAGAAGGCGTGGTTTCCTCCTTTGGAAGTTCTGCCACGTCTTCGTTGAGTTCGGAACATAATGGAGTAGAAACTTCTTCTGTTATGTCAGAGGTAGTTTCGATTTCAATTTCGGGTTCAGGCTCAGAAATGATAGGTTCTGAATCTATAGCACTTCCGGCAAGTTCCGAGTTTATTGTTGGAACTTCTATGACTACAGCCTTGTTGCGATAGCACTCAAATCTCATAAAGCATTTTTCTATTGCAGGGGAAAGGAGTTGTCTGAATACCATTTGCAGATTGAGATAGATAGCTCCCATGATAATGGTGCATACCACCAAAATGAGGTAGCTGCTGAACTCGTCCCAACCATAGTGAAGTACGGTCTGGCGGGCTAAAACACCAATGATTGCGATTGTACCAAAAACAATCAGATGCAATGTTATATGTTCTATCTTTTTCTGCTCCATAGTGAGATGTATTAATCGTTTGTGTGCAAATATATACTGTTTGCTGGAGATTTTGATACATAGTCAAATAAGTGGCAGCATTTGTCCTCGATATGTAGCATTTTTCTATGCCACCTGTGCCACAATAGAAAATGAAAGTCCGACATAGGGCTAACCTACATCGGACTTTTAAGTTGGGGCTATCAGCAATTATAAGTGTTAACTGAGCTTATTGGAATAAATAGTGTTATGTTCTTCTGCTTTAAGATAACTTTATTGATAAACCATTTCCTAAATGTTGCGGAATGTCCGGTGTCTATTTGATAGGATAGGGCTATAACCATATCAAGATTATACACATCGGCACTGTTCCCATTCTCCAATTTGATGTACTTACAAACTTCGTGGCTCTTCAAAATATTGGTTTTCAAGATTCTCTTGATTGCTGCATGGATAGCTCCAGCCGTTGTATAAAACAAGTCTGCGAGTTCCCAAGTGGTCATCCATACTTCGCCATCAGAAATATGGATGCCTTGCCAGTTGTTGGTTATGATTCCTCGTTTCATAGCTACAATTTATTTGAGTGATATTTTATTAGCTGTCTCTCGTTTCTTGGAATTGACCAAATGTAGGCTCGGCAAACAACGCCTTTCCGCTTTAC
>NZ_JH376627.1 GCF_000233955.1 Paraprevotella clara YIT 11840 | reverse complement strand
TTCTTTAATGATAATCAATTGGCGCTCTGCCATCATCGGGAAGCGGCGTGCATAGTCTATTATAGCAGGCACTGTCACGTCTTGCCCGTATAGTACTAACTGGTCAAACCCCTTCTGGTCTTCTTCCAAAAGGTGCTTTTCTAAGTAGTTAGCCACTACGTCTATGAAATAAGGTTCCTCGCCCATTAAGAAATAAATGGGGGCAATAATTCCTTTCTTTATATTAGCAATAATTTTTTTTACTTCTTCCATAGTGCAAAAATACAAAAAATATTTCTACTTTTGCACTATGAAAGAGCTAAATTTTAAAGCCTACGAGTTTAGAACCAAAAAAGCGGATGGCAAATGGTGGATTTATGATATTATCAGACGCAAATACGTAGTGCTACAACCAGAGGAGTGGGTGCGACAACACGTGTTGCACTTTTTAATAGAAGAAAAAGGCTACCCTAAATCATTGATAAATGTAGAAAAAGCCTTGACAGTGAACGAATTGACCAAGCGTTATGACGTGGTCATTTACACGCGGCGAGGCGATATTTTCTTAGTGGTAGAATGCAAAGCCCCCAACGTGTCGATTACTCAAGATACTTTCGACCAAATAGCCCGATACAACTTGGCGCTTAAGTCTACTTACCTAATGGTAACCA
>NZ_JH376626.1 GCF_000233955.1 Paraprevotella clara YIT 11840 | reverse complement strand
TAATAGCCGTTGGAGAGTACTTAGTGCGTTGCTGAAAATATCCGTGAGCCTACACTCGCAGGCTTTGCGTATAATCTTGGCTACTAATGATATATCGGTACATTCGCTTAGCTGTTCTTTTAGTACAAAAGCAGTAGCGATCTCTAAAGTTTCCCCTTTTAGGTTCGCTTCTACTATCTCTATTTCTACCTCCGGACTCCATTGCAGCACCCATTTCTCTGCCCACGAAGCTTTGTCCTGAGCCGTACCCTGCTGGGTAGCAAAGTGAATGCCGAGCACTGTCAGCCGATGTAAGAATGTAGAGCGATTGAGGTCGATAAAGGCAGCTTCTTTGCTTTTTACTTTCAGATTTTCGCGCAGGTCTAGGCTGAGGTCTTGAGCTATAGCCGATTTGTAGTTCGTCAGCTTAAGCCGCTTCAGCTCTTGGTTCATATCCTCCTGCACAGGCGTTTGGCTTACCCCTTCAGGTAGTGCCCCTATAGCCGTACCAATGTCTACCTTGTTTATGGCTTCAGCTACCCCTGCCAATCCACCACCGCCAAAGCAAGTGATAACCGCATCGTGTAGGTCTTCCAATACAGGATATTCACCCCCTTTCATT
>NZ_JH376625.1:170840-171287 GCF_000233955.1 Paraprevotella clara YIT 11840 | reverse complement strand
CCAACCTCCTTGCGCATGGAATACGCAAGATACCTTACGGTGTCAGCACACAAACCAGTTTCCTGATTTGCATATATATAAGCATAAAGACTACTTAAATGTGTGTGTGTGTGTGTGTTTATAAATTAAACACATATACACAAGCGTTTTTTGATACTTTAACAAAATATTTTTTGAAAGCTGTGGCCGGTCACAACCCACCGTCCGGAAACTTTGTGTTTCCGGTGTCCGGACATATCGTCCCACATGGCATATCTGTAAAAAGGCTTTCATTCCGTTAGTATCAAATTCATTCTTTCTGTCCGTGCCTATGCTTTAGCATTATTTTTACACGAACAACAATGCAAATAAAAAACATTTTTTTCAAATGAACAAATCTTTTTCTGCTTTTTTTTAAAGAAAACAGCATGTAAACTTCAAAATTTTTCGGGGGGGGGGGGGGGGAAA
>NZ_JH376625.1:0-170775 GCF_000233955.1 Paraprevotella clara YIT 11840 | reverse complement strand
GGGGGGGGTAAAACACTGGTATACAGAAAAATACGCCAAAAACAGCAGCCTTTCATCACTATAGTCCACATTCCTATGAACATACCGCCTTCCTTTTCCGTCTTCCATCTTCCTATTTTCCGCGCAATACACCTTTTCTTTCCCACTATGTTTTTGGATTTTAATCCTATATTTGTAGAAACCGCTCAATTTCTTTCAGCCAAACGAAAAATCGTTTGGCTGAGAACGATTCTCCGATGTGCGGCAAACGAATTACGGACATACAGAACCCTTCCAGAGCGACACAGCGACGTGATAATATGTCCTAAAAAAGACCCGTCTCCTCTTCTTTACCTTTCCTCGAAAAAAGCCTTCACGCGTTCATACTTCCTGTATACCAATACGTTAAGGTGAACTTTCCCCTGTTTTTCCCTTCACCTGTCCTTCACCGTCCCTTCACCTCCTATAGGATTTCATTGGACAACCAGGAAGGTTAAAAGGTGTAAACCATTCACCCTAACACATTATAAAACAAGAAGCATGAACGCGTGAAGGCTTTTCTACGCCACGGTATTACCTGCCGTGAATCCTTACAGAGCCTTACCCTTCAGCACGGCACCGCCCTGAGCCGGAAGCGTGAACTTAAACTGGCCTTTCTTACCCACTTTGGTTTCTTCCACCTGAGGGGTCTTGCCGTCTTTGCCATCATGGTAATATGCCACCGGGCTACCGGCCAACATGGGCAAGTCTACCGTCAGTTTGAGCGTCTCTTTTCCGGCATTCAAGGCAGCCACATACCAATCCTGCCCGTGGCGACGCGCCAACACGACGTAACGTCCGGGGTAACCGTCGATGAACTTCACTTCATCCCACACCGTAGGAATCTCTTTCATGAAGTCTATCTCGAAGGCCGGCACATCCGTCAGGTTGTTCGGTGCCAATGCAAAATTCTGGATAGGATTCTGGAAAGCCACGGCTGTAGCCAACTGGAAAATGTCGGTGGTGACACGGGTCGGGCCGCCGTCGTTCCCCCGGTTCATGCGCTTGTTGAGGAAAGTGCCGCCGAACTCCATACATCCCACGGTGTTGCGAATAAAGGGATGAAGCGTGGCATTGAATGCTTCGTTGTCGCAGAAATGCTGGTTGAAAATCATATTCTCGGATGCCAGCACGGCCTCGCTGCCCACATAGTTGGGATACATGCGCTCCCAGCCGCGCGGCAAGGTGCAACCGTGGAAGATGACCATCAGTCCGTGGTCGTCGGCATCGCTCAGGATGGCCTCATAAAGGCGCATCGTCTCCTGCTTGTCGCCGCCGAAGAAGTCCACCTTGATGCCCCTCACGCCCTGTTGCTGCAACCAACGCATCTCACGTTTACGGGCAATCGGGTTGTCCATGATGTTTATCGGGCTTTGCTCGATGTCGTTCCAGTAACCGCTGGAACTGTACCACAAGAAAAGTTCCACACCCTTGCTGCGTGCGTAACGGATAAGCTCTTCCATCCGCTTATGGCCGATATTGTTGTCCCACCAGTTGTCTATCAAGGTGTATTCGTAGCCCATGGCGGAAGCCATGTCGATATAGCGCACCTGATCGTCGTAGTTGATACTGTTGTCCTGCCAGAGAATCCAGCTCCACGTACCGCGCCCGTACTTATACTTATGCTCTGTGGTGAAACGGGGTTCCACTACGTCCCACGGAACGGTGGTCTCCACGATGGGAGCCAAGTCCCGGGACACCGTGAGCGTACGCCAAGGCGTATGGCCGGGCAAGGCAAAGGCCGGTTCCGACGTGCCGTTACCGTTGTTTTCTTCCGGCATCGGGAAAGCCACAGTGTACAGGCCGTCCTGCGCGTCGCTCAGGCGGGAACCGCAATAGCGGCTGTCCACGCCCGTTTCGCTCACGAGCACCCAACCGTCTTCCCCCACATGGAACAATCCGGGGAAGGTGTAGCCGTGGCCATACTGTGAAGGCGTGTCCATCGGTGCGTCAGCCTTATATTCCTCCTCGTAACTGGGCTTCGTCCGCTTCCAACCTATCATGGCATCGCTTTGCGGCGTGAGGAAAGTCGTGGTCTTGCCGGGGAAACGGAACCCGGTGGTTTCGTTCATCACGCGCACGCTGCCCGTTCCGCCCTGCTTGGGCAGGAAATAACGGAAAGCCACGTTGTGGTCTTCCACCACGAATTCCACTTCCATCTCCTGTTTCTTGGCATTGGCCAGACGCACGGTAAAGGTATTGGCCTTCTTGTCCACCCGGCTCGCCTTGCTGCGCTCCAGGTCGTAACGGATGTCGCGCGTACCGGTCTGTTCTTTCACCCATACCAAGTCGCGGCTGAAATCACCGATATTGGCCACCAACCCCAAGGGAGACTCCTCCAACATCGTCACTTCCTTCCGCCCTTCTTTCCCGTCTGCATAATATCCTACCTTATAATATGCACGTCCGTCTTTCAGTCCTACTTTGAGGAAGGTCATACCGTCGGGACTGGTGACGGTCTTTTCATCCTGCTGTGCTGCCGCAGCCATGACTGCGGCCCAAGGAGCAGCGTCCGCCTCACCGGCAGCCCAAGCCGCCCCGCCCGCAGACATCATTCCGGCTAACAAGATAGCCGCCAAAAAGTTTTTCTTCATTGCTTTTTCATTTTTAGTTCATATGATTTTCCATATTCTCATTTTCCAAACTGATACCCCCGGAAAAGCTTGCCGCTCCGTTCCAATTCCGCACCGAAATAGAAGCCGGGCTGTGTGGGTTGGTTATAAGCCACGTTTTCCGTTACGATACTGAGCCGATAAGGCCGGTCTTCCAAAAACGTATGGAAACGGTAAGGAGTGGGAAGCGGGGACACATACACGCGCAAAGCCGTATTATCCGCCGTGCGCACCACGACCTCTTCGCGCCAGTCGCCCAAGATGTCGCCCTGCAAACAAGGATTGCTTTTCGACCCGTTGTTGAAACTGCATCCGTCGAACGTCGCCAGCGGACGGCAAGCCTTTGCCTCCCAGTCGTACTTGCTCACCGTTTCATGGTCCAACATCTCGCGCAGCAAATCACCGTCCCACCATACGGCCATGTTCATCGGCAAGCCCCGTGGCGCGGCACAAACCACCTCTCCTTTTATATTCCGTATGCCTCCGGAAGCCGACGACCACATCTCCACGCCGTAATTCGTAGGGTCGATGTCCGCCGCCATGCAACGCCCCACGTCTTTGGCAGCCGGGAGTTGAAAGATGACCTTTCCGGTCGCGGCATCGCGGAAATCGCTCCCGTCGCGCTTGTTCTCGTGGCAATCCCACACTTGCAAGCGGTCGGACGAGGGGTCGAAAGCCGTGAGGTGCAAGGCGTCGCCATGACCGAAGCCGGTATTGTACAGCCCCGTCCCGTCATGGTCTATCGCACACGAGCCGTATGTGATTTCGTCACAACCGTCACCGTCTACGTCGGCCACACGCAGGTTATGGTTCCCCTGCCCTGCGTACGAAGCCCAACGGGCGGAATCCGTATCGAACACCCAACGCGACGTCAGCCGCTTGCCATCCCAATCGAAAGCCGCCAAAACACTGCGCGTATAATATCCCCGGCACATCACCACGCTCGGGTGCCGCCCGTCCAAGTAGGCCACAGCCGCCAGATACCGTTCGCTGCGGTTGGCATAATTGTCGCCCCAGTCTTCCAACCGTCCGCGCGGAGGGACATAGTCCACCGTCTGCAAGGCCGCGCCCGTCTTCCCGTCGAACACGGTCAGGAACTCCGGTCCCGAAGCGATATACCCCTTCCGGCCTTCCACCGGTTCTTGCGCCCCCACCCGGTAGTCCGCCGAGGGGTCGCCCATCGTATGTCCCCGGCCGTCCACCGTGCCGTCTGCGGTCTTGGCCGTGACTTCAGCCCGTCCGTCGCCGTCGAGGTCATACACCATGAACTGGGTGTAATGCGCCCCCGCACGGATGTTACGCCCCAGATCGATACGCCACAGACGGGTGCCGTCCAATTCATACGCATCCAAAAACACGGTTCCGGTAAAACCGCTGTGGGAGTTGTCTTTGGCATTGGAAGGCTCCCACTTCAGTACAATCTCAAAATCCCCGTCGCCGTCCAAATCACCGACAGACGCATCGTTGGCCGTATAGGTGCAAACCTCACCGTCGGGCATCGTCTGCGGCTCCGGTTGTTGCAACGGGATGTTGACATAACCGCACGGAGCATCGGCCGGAAGCGTCCATTTACCGCCGGACGACGTTTTTTCACAACCGTCTATCACCGGACGTACCTCATATACCGATTTTCCCCGGGAGGGGTTATAATCGTAAAATTGTGTGGAAACGGCCACAGGTTTAGGAGTGACCAACAGGCCATCGCGATACACATTGAATACCGTACGCACCGGATCGGAGGACAAATAACGCCAACTCACCGTGACCGTATCGGGCGATAGCCTGACAGCTACGGTTCCTCGTCCCAGACGTTCTTCGGTAGCAGAAAAAGACGCCCTCGTTTCCGGTTTCCTAACTGCACTTACGGAAACGGCATCTTTCTCCTGCATGGCAACCGGCCATACGGCACCGACCATGCACAAGGCTGAAATACATACACAAGTTTTCCTCAGATTATTTTTCATGAGCCTTCAGTTAATGACGGTGCGAATATAGCGAAAAGAAAGGATATGCCCGACCGGCAGACTGATAAAATCTATTAAAATCTCAGGGACTCCCTACAGAAAAGCATAAAAATAAGGCGTTTCTTACCTGAAAATCTATTATATTTGCACGAGATAGGCGGTAGTCTGCAAATTCGGGCCAGCCGAATTACACCCGACTTACACTATCTTTGCAACAAAATGGAACTAAAAAAAACGATAACGATTATAAAAGTCCTTTTCGTGTTTCTTTTGGCATACGCCGGAGAGACACAGTTTTTATATGCCTCGGCCGCACCGGCCGGAACAGACCGTTTCACCTTGGTCATCGACGCAGGGCACGGCGGGAAAGACCCCGGTGCCATAGGCCGTTTCTCCCGCGAGAAAAACATCAACCTGTCTGTAGCAAAGGCATTCGGCAAACTGGTGGAAGAAAATTGTCCGGACGTAAAAGTGATTTATACCCGAAAGACCGATGTGTTCATTCCGTTGGGACGACGGGCGGAAATCGCCAACCGGGCGAATGCCGACCTGTTCGTGTCCATACATACGAATTCTTTGCCGGGCAAGGCGATAGGCCGGGGAACTGAAACCTACACGCTGGGTATGGCCCGCGCCGATGAGAATCTGGAAGTGGCCAAACGGGAAAATGCCGTAATCCTGGTGGAGGACGACTACAAGGAACGTTATCAGGGATTCGACCCGAAGTCTTCGGAAAGTTACATCATTTTCGAACTGATGCAAGACAAATACATGGCTCAGAGTGTAGATTTTGCCAAACAAATCCAAAAAGAGTTCAGGACAACCGGCGGACGACCGGACAAAGGCGTGCATCAGGCAGGGTTCCTCGTATTACGGGAAACAAGCATGCCGAGCGTATTGATTGAATTGGGCTACATTTCTACACACGATGAAGAGGCTTTCCTCAACTCACAAAACGGTATCCGTAAAATGAGCCAAAGCATTTATAACGCCTTCCTTTCTTATAAAAGACAGCATACGAAAGGAAAGACAACGGGAGCGGAAAAGGATGTCCTACAAGCGGAAAGCGATGAAACGCAAGCCGTGGAAGGTGCCGTAACGGATACCCCCGAAAGCGACATCGGCGTATTGACCCAAAACAGCGATAAGCCTTCAACCTCAGAACCGGAGGAGAAAAAGCAGGAACAACCGGCCACGGACTCCCGGCCTGTATTCAAAATACAAATCCAGGCTTCCACCCGACAGATTCCTGCGGGCAGTTCCCGTTTCAAAAACCTTTCTCCGATAGATTTCTATAAAGAAGGGGCTTATTATAAGTACACGTACGGGGCAACTACCGACTACCAGGAAGCCATTAAAATACGCAATAAAATAAAAGAAGATTTTGAAGGGGCTTTTATCGTGGCTTTTAAAAACGGCCAAAAGATGGAACTCTCTGAAGCCATCTCCGAATATAAAAAGAACAAATAAACGTTGAGAAACTTATGAAATACTTTACGAAAGAAGTTAAAATCGGCTTGACCGGCGCTGTGGCTATCGCCGCACTCTTTATCGGACTCAACTTCTTGAAAGGCATTAACCTGTTCAAGTCCAGCAATTCCTATTACATAGAATTTTCGGACATCAAAGGATTGGCCAAGTCCGGCCCGGTGTTGGCCAACGGATATAAAATAGGTACGGTGCGCGATATCCTTTATAATTACCAACTGCCGGGGCACGTATTGGTAGAAATCAGCGTAGACGAAAGCATGCGCCTGCCCAAGGGTACAAAAGGCACACTGGTTACTGAAATGTTGGGGGGATGTAACCTCAACCTTTTATTGGGCAACCCCGAAGACGGGCATTACGCTCCGGGCGACACCATACAGGGAGACGACACCAAGGGACTGATGGACAAGGCCGCCGACATCGTCCCGCAAGTGGAACAAATCATGGGCAAAGTGGACACGCTGCTGACTACATTGAATACGTTGGCTGCCAACCCGAATTTACCAAGTATTATGGAAAACGCCCAAAGCATTACGGCCAACCTGAACCAGAGTAGCCGACAACTGAATCTGCTTCTGCGTAACGACCTGCCGGAACTGACGGGAAAGATGAGCCGTATAGGCGACAACGTCATTACCCTGACCGACCATATAAACGAACTGGATCTGCAAGCCACTTTAAGCAAAGTAGACACGACATTGGGCTATGTGCAGCTCATGACCGAGAAAATGAACCGCAAAGACAATACGTTGGGACTACTGCTGAACGACAGTGCTTTGTATAACAATCTGACTCATACGGCGGGCAGTGCCAACAACCTGCTTATAGATTTGAAAGAAAATCCGAAACGCTACGTACACTTCTCGCTTTTCGGACGTAAGAACTAACCTCGAAAAAACAGAGGCCGCAAGGCTTGTAAAGCCGGATACCCGATTAAGGTGTCCGGCTTTGTATTTTCCGTCCCGGCTTCCCCCGGAAAGCCTATCCTCCGGCAAGACAAACACTTAGAGAAAAGCAAGCAAAAAGCACAATTTTATTTTTTTATTTTTTATCATTCTGACTGCAAGGGAATTAAAACGTCTTTAGCATCTCGTCCTGAACTGAAGGCTTGTTTTTATCGCGGAATATTGCGAAATTTGCAGCGTAGAAGTATATAGGAAGTTCATCGGATAAACACAAAATCTAATGGAAGGTTCAGCGCAATCGTTATGGGAACGTTGTCTGCCCATCATTCGCAATAATGTAGACGAGAAACAATACAGGACATGGTTTGAACCGATTCAGACCATCTCTTTCGAGAAGCAAGTACTGACATTCGGCTTGCCAAGCCAGTATTTTTATGAATTCTTGTCGGAACATTTCGGCCGACTGATATTCTCCGTCGTACGACGAGTTTTCGGAGAAGGAACGCAGTTGAAATACAGCCTGATGGTAGACCAGACCCATCATTTGACCGTAGACATCGAGCCGGTCAACACACAGCCTCTGACGCCCCGTGCCAAGATACAGGCAACGGGTAGCAACAGGGCGCCCAGTCCGTTGCAGGCTCCCATGCCTCAGGATTTGGATCCTCAGTTGAACCGAAACTACAGTTTTGAAAACTTCATCGAAGGAGTAAGCAACAAACTGCCCCGCTCCGTAGGGCAGGCTATAGCCGAACATCCGAAACAGTCTACATTCAATCCTTTGTTTATCTACGGAGCTTCCGGTGTGGGAAAGACTCATTTGGTAAACGCTATCGGGGCCAAGATCAAAGAACTTCACCCTACAAAGCGTGTGCTGTACGTTTCCGCCCACCTTTTTCAGGTGCAATACACGGATTCCGTACGGAAAAACACCGTAAACGACTTCATCAACTTCTACCAGACTATCGACGTACTGATTATCGACGATGTGCAGGAATTTGCCAGTCTGACCAAGACCCAAAACACGTTCTTCCACATATTCAACCATTTACACCAGAACGGACGACAGCTCATCCTGACATCCGACCGACCGCCCACAGCCCTGCAAGGCATGGAAGAACGGCTGCTGACTCGTTTCAAATGGGGATTATTGGCCGAACTGGAGAAGCCGAACCAACAGCTTCGCCATGATATTCTGGAAAACAAAATACGGCAGGACGGCCTGAAAATACCGGAAGAAGTCATCGACTTCGTTTCGGAAAACGTGAACGACAGCGTACGCGAATTGGAAGGTATCGTCAACTCTCTCATGGCTTACTCCGTCGTATGGAACCGCGACATAGACTTGCCTTTGGCGGAACAGATTCTTAAACGTGCGGTAAAACAGGAGAACAAACCGGTGACCATAGATTTCATACTCGACAAAGTGTGTGGGTACTTCAATGTCAAGCAAGAGGACGTGTTCACCAAATGCCGCAAACAACCCGTAGCGCAGGTACGGCAAATAGCCATGTACTTGGCCCAAAAACATACCAATCTGTCATTAGCCCGCATCGGTTCGCTGATTGGAAAACGCACACACGCCACGGTATTGCATTCTTGCAGCGTAGTAGAAGACCGGCTGCACGTAGACAAGGCATTCAAATCCAAAATGGATGAAATAGAAAAGCTGCTGAAACAACGATAAGCTTTCTATCTTAAAAAAACTTCCGGCGCACCTGCTTCTGCAAGTGCGCCGGAAGTTTTTGGGGATATGGAGGGCAGGTAGCCCACCCCATATCCGATCCTTATTTCTTAATGACCTTGATGGTCTTCTGTATTCCGTCGCGATACAAATTCAAGAGATACATACCTTTACGCAAGTGCCCCACTTGCAATTCGGTTGTCCCCGCAGGCACTTCGTCCTGTGCCACGACGGCTCCCGACAATGACACCAAGCGCACGTTCCAGACTTTATCCGTGGCATTGGAAATGACAATACGACCATCCACGACCGTGCGTTCCACACTTAACGGACCATCGGTCTCGACCGCTGAAACAGAAGAACCACCCTTAGGCATAAGCACCACATTCATATAAGTTTCTCCGACATAACGGTAAATGTCACTCACGGCATACACCTTTTCAAAAGGCAAGTAGCCTTCAGCTTCCACTTTCATACGGATTTCGTCACCACGCACATCGGCCAAAGTCAGATAACCGGAAGCATTCGTCCGGTACACTTTACCATTCAGCGTCACGGTAGCCCCTGCCAGATTGTGCCCTTTTACGTTCTCTACTTCCAGTTCAACCAAGATACCCTCCTGCTTGCGGTCTATGTTGAGTTCCACGTCAGTCAAACGGCCTGCCTCCAATGTCACAGCCTGCAAATCGGATACATGCACATCAACCCCTTCGTAATCCGAAGCCGTGGCCTGTATGTCATATTGACCGGGGTCGAGTATGACATAAGTCGCCATACTACTGCCCTCGAATTCTATCTCAGTGATGAAATCCCCTCCGGTGGACACATTGCAATAATCCGCCTCCAATCCGTCGGGCACAACGGTCTTCACACGAGCATATGCCAGACGACTGAAGTCCAATACCACCTTGTCCGATACACCTTCTACGGTCTCATGCGCCACGTAATCAAGCTCTATGCCATCTTCTCCCGAATAAGAGGAATAACTGTTCCAGTTGAAAACATATTCCCCTTCCGGCAAACGGGTCCGGAACTTCGTCTCTCCGCTTTCTATGCGGAACTGCCACAGTCTTTCACCCCGGGACGTACTGACCTCGCACGTGAACGACCGCCCTTCCATGAAGTCCGGCAAATTCGCCACGGAGATTTCGACCGGCACACTCTCCGTCTTTGACAAATCTATCTCAACCTCCTGCTGCTCCTCCATATCAAACGCACCGAGTGTCAGGAAGTCTACTTGCTGCGTGGCATAATCCTGCCTTTCCAACGCATAAGTGTATGCTCCGGTTTTCAAACCCAACTCGGCCTCCCATGTACCGGAAACTCCATCACCACCTGTAACCGGCATGAAATCAGTAGCCCGACTTTCTTGTCCGCTCATGGCATAAATCGTATAGGCATAACCTTCTTCCGCCCCTTTCAACTTGAAACGCATCGTCCCATAATCGGAGGAATGGAAAGCGCAAACCACGTCACGGTTTTCTGCCGTATTCACAAGTCCATGAGCCGTTTCGAAATTCGTATTAGCGTTGTAGCCGGGCTCCACTACATACTTATACAAGCCATCTACCATGTAAACGGAATAAGGGAAGTCTATATTATTCACATAAAATTCATTATACTCCATACCCACAGGCGAAATTATCAAGCTACCGCTTTGCACATCGCCCTCCGTACGGAACGTCACGGGTTTATACCCTTTGTCTTGGAAAGAATAATCCACAGTGGTAGTTTTCCCTGAAGCCGTAAAAGTAGCCAAATCCGTCGCAGGCGAAGCCAAATAGTTTCCTTCCATCTCAGGATAATAGTAATATGTACCGGGCTGAAGATATCCCTGCACGCTCCCCTGTTCATCGGTAGACAAATCTAAATTCGCTTGGAGAAGAATGACCTCGGCCTCGCCCGGTTTCCCCTCAGCATCTTTGACCTGAAAAGTGACCAGTGTCATATCATCCAATTTCTCCGCCGTAGTCACAGCTACATCTTCATCCTCTACGGTCACTTTACCGTTTTTCACATCTACGCTGATTCCTTCGGGCGTAAACGCAGACAGTTCATAAATGTACTCACCTGTACGCAGATATTCGCCGTCATCCATCTGCCGAATCTGCACACCGGGATAAGAGCTATTCCAACTGCTGCCATCGGAAAGTCCTATATAATCCAACTCTACATTGTAATCCTCCGGACTGCCCGACGTGAAACTCACATAATGATAAGGAGAGAAATCCGCATTCACTTCCACCGTCGTAATTTCCGGGTTGCCGAAATCAAAAAGTATCGGCCCTTCGTAAGAAATCGACTGGTCCGGCATGTAAAGCCGGATGAAGTTATCCTCGTAAGGGTTATAAGACAACTTGCCCTTGAAACTACTGGAAGTTGCATCCCAAACAAACCCATTCTCAGGCATCCCCTGCCCGTTGAGTTCAAGTTGCAACTGCGCCACGTCGAAACGCTCGGAAGACGACGGGGTGACCTTTATCACCGTAGTCAACTCTCTCACCTCGTCTTGGGCATAAGTCTGCATGCCTAAGAACAAGCACAATAAAAGTAAGATCTTCTTCATACACTTATTTTTTTAAAGTTGGTTTTATACGGCTTCAAAAATACTGAAACTCCGACAAAACAAAAAGGGAGGCAAAGCTTTTTTACCCCCCCCCATTAAGTTTATTTAACATAAAGTAAAAGGCACGTCCTTGCGACGCATGCCTGCGCCCGTCAGTCTAAAAACCCCTGACGTTTCAAAGCCTCCAACATGCCCCGGCTCATAGCTTCATTATCCTTACGGGTGTAACGGATATCCGTGAAGATTTGAGCCAGCGTCTCCTTGTGGTTGATTTCCACAAAATGCCTGTTCTCTGGTAATTGTTCTTTCGGCCCGTAATATCGGTCGATAGTTTCGGGGATATAGTCGTGATAGGTCTCTTCATGTACCACAGCCTCCAAAGGCAGACGGTCGGTCTGCTCGGGATGTTCATCAGGCCATCCCACGGTGAGTGTCGCCACCGGCATCACCAAGCGGGGCAACTGCAAGATGTCGATAATTTGGGACGGCATATATAAAGTCGTACCTAAATAACAAATCCCCAGCCCTTCCGCCTCGGCCAGATTGCAAAACGTCTGCGTAAACAACAGCGCATCCGTGGCGGCATTCAAAAATGAAAGAAAATTGTCATATCCGGGCTGCGCCTTGCGCTGCTCCGCCCATTTGACCGTACGGTTGAAATCCGCACATATCGTCAGGATCACAGGTGCCTGAGTCACCATAGGCTGATTGAAATGCGCCGGCGCCAAACGTTTTTTCACCTCTTCGCTACGCGTCACCACCACGCTGTAAAGCTGCATGTTCCCCATGGTCTGCGTCCTTTCCGACACCTCCAAAAGACGGCGCAACAACTCCTCATCCACCGGTTTTCCGGCATACTTCCGAATACTTCTACGGTTCTTTACTGTTTCCATGATTCATTCGTTTTTTACTTCGGGCAAAGATACACAAAATGATTCATAATAGATTAGATTTCAAAGGTTTTTATTTCATAAGATTTTCATTTTCGGATAACTTTTCCGATTCGCCAAAAACACATAATACTTATAATCAGGTGAATAACACACAAGAATGGAAAACTTTGCATGAAAAGACAAGATTTTAAGTTTTTCTTTTGGTCATATCAGAAAACATGTGTAGTTTTGCAACATCCTTCCGGATTGACCGCTATTGCTTCTACAAAATCTGATAACGGAATCCTAAAGTAAACCATTTAAATTCAAACAGTCGTGAAAGAGAAGACTTACAGTTATGACGAAGCCTTTGAGGCAGCCCTTCAATATTTCAAGGGGGACGAACTGGCCGCAAGGGTTTGGGTGAACAAGTACTCCATGAAGGACTCATACGGTCATATTTATGAAGTATCGCCCGAAGACATGCACTGGCGTATCGCGAACGAAATCGCCCGCATCGAGAATAAATATGAGAATCCGCTCAAAGCAGAAGAAATATTCGGACTTCTTGATCACTTCAAATACATCATTCCGGCAGGTAGTCCCATGACCGGAATCGGCAACAATCACCAAATCGCATCGCTTTCCAACTGCTTCGTCATCGGTCTGGACGGACAAGCCGACTCATACGGCGGCATCATCCGCATCGACGAAGAACAGGTGCAACTGATGAAACGGCGCGGCGGCGTAGGCCATGACTTGTCGCACATCCGCCCGAAAGGCTCGCCGGTGAAAAATTCGGCCCTGACTTCCACAGGCCTCGTTCCTTTCATGGAACGCTACAGCAACTCGACCCGCGAGGTGGCACAAGACGGACGGCGCGGCGCACTGATGCTGTCCGTCAGTATCAAGCACCCCGATGCCGAGGCTTTCATCGATGCCAAAATGACCGAAGGCAAAGTGACGGGAGCGAACGTATCCGTCAAGATCGACGATGAATTCATGCACGCTGCCATCGAAGGGCAATCCTACACGCAGCAATACCCCATTGACAGCTCGTCGCCCATGGTGGCCAAGAACATCAGCGCACAGGATTTGTGGAAGAAGATCGTGCACAACGCATGGAAAAGCGCCGAACCCGGTGTCTTATTCTGGGACACGATTCTGCGCGAATCCGTACCCGACTGCTATGCCGATCTCGGTTTCCGTACCGTGAGTACGAATCCTTGCGGCGAGATACCGCTCTGCCCGTATGACAGTTGCCGTCTGTTGGCCATCAACCTTTATGCTTACGTGGTCAACCCATTCACGCCGGAAGCCTATTTCGATTTCGATTTGTTCAAGAAACATGTGCAACTGGCCCAACGGTTGATGGACGACATCATCGACCTGGAACTGGAAAAGATTGAAATGATTCTCCAAAAAATAGACGCCGACCCGGAATCCGAGGAAGTAAAGGGCACGGAACGTCATTTGTGGGAAAAGATATACAAGAAAAGCGGACAGGGACGGCGTACAGGCGTAGGCATCACGGCAGAAGGCGATATGCTGGCCGCACTCGGCCTCCGTTACGGCACGCAAGAAGCCACGGACTTTGCCGTGGAAGTGCACAAGACCGTGGCCCTGCAGGCATACCGCTCATCGGTACAGATGGCCAAAGAACGCGGGGCGTTTGAAATCTTCGACGCCGAACGCGAAAAGAACAACCCGTTCATCAACCGTTTGCGTGAGGCTGACCCGGAACTGTATGAAAACATGGTAAAATACGGACGACGCAACATCGCTTGCCTCACCATTGCCCCGACGGGGACGACCAGCCTCATGACGCAAACTACATCCGGCATCGAACCGGTATTCCTGCCCGTGTACAAACGTCGGCGCAAAGTCAACCCGAACGACCCGGAAGTACATATCGACTTCATCGACGAGACGGGCGACGCCTTCGAGGAATACATCGTCTATCACCATAAGTTCCTCACGTGGATGAAAATCAACGGCTACGACACGGAGAAACGTTACACGCAAGAAGAAATCGACGAATTGGTGGCACGCTCTCCTTATTATAAGGCCACGGCCAACGACGTGGACTGGCTGATGAAAGTCAAAATGCAGGGAGCCATCCAGAAGTGGGTGGACCACAGTATCAGCGTGACGGTCAACCTGCCGAACAATGTGGACGAAGAACTGGTCAATCAACTCTATGTGGAAGCCTGGCGTTCCGGATGCAAGGGTTGTACCATCTATCGCGACGGTTCGCGTTCGGGCGTGATGATTTCCGTGAAGAACGAGAAAAAACAACCGGAACTTCCCTGCAAAAGTCCCGAAGTGACGGAAAAACGTCCGCAGGTATTGGAATGCGACGTGGTACGCTTCCAGAACAACAAAGAAAAATGGGTGGCTTTCGTCGGACTGTTGAACGGCTATCCCTACGAAATCTTCACGGGTATTCAGGACGACGACGAGGGCATCGTCCTTCCGAAAAGCGTTATGAAAGGACGTATCATCAAGAATACGGACGAAGACGGCAACAAACGTTACGACTTCCAATTCGAAAACAAGAAAGGATACAAGACCACCGTGGAAGGGCTTTCCGAGAAGTTCAACAAGGAATATTGGAACTACGCCAAACTGATTTCCGGTGTGCTGCGTTACCGCATGCCGCTCGAACACGTCATCAAGCTTGTCGGCTCGCTACAGTTGGAAAGCGAAAGTATCAACACTTGGAAAAACGGTGTGGAACGTGCCCTGAAGAAATACATCACGGACGGCACGGAAGCCAAAGGTATGAAATGCCCGAACTGCGGTCACGAATCGTTGGTATATCAAGAAGGATGCCTCATCTGTAAGCACTGCGGCGCCTCCAGATGCGGATAGGCTCTATGAAAGTGAAGAACAGCCGTATCCTGCTGCCCCGCGTACGTTTCTATGCCCACCATGGCGTGGATCCGCAAGAACAACTGACAGGCGCTTACTTCCACGTCGGGATAGAAGCCGACACGGATTTCAACGAGGCTATGCAGACCGACCGGTTGGAGGGCACAGTGAGCTATGCCGACTTATATGAAAGTATCAAGACGGAAATGGATATCCCTTCAAAATTATTGGAACACGTGGCGGGAAGAATCCTTCAAAGACTCTTCGACGACTTCCCTTCCATCAGCCGCATCCGTCTGACCCTGACCAAGGAAAATCCGCCTATGGGGGCCGATTGCCGCGAAGCCGGGGTGGAAATCGAAGCGGAAAGATAAGGACCCGAACATCGGTATGAACTGTTTTTAGACAGAATATCTATGTTTTAGACATAAGAACAAAAGAACATATTTTCAAGTCTTAAAAGGCTTTTTGTTCTTTTGTTCTTATGTCTTAATACCATTTTATCCCCTTGTCCTTATGTCTCTCCTTAACTTTCTATTCTTATGTCTTTTTGTCTAAATATCATTTTGCCAAATTGTCACTTCCGCCTCCTCAGAATCGCATATTCCGGACAGCAAGGCACACACGAAGAAAAAAACGATTCTCACGCATTTGCAGAAACCCTTCGTGTCACCCCCGCCACGACTTTTGCTTACTTCTTGCACAAGAATGAGGCATACAACGCGCAAACAGGCAAGAAGCACGTAAGCCCCAAAGAAGATTCACCTTTCATTGTGCCATCCTGATTTCGACAACTTCCGACCTCCAAATAGAGAAAAAGAGGGCGATTTACGCACTTCCCCACACCAGTTTCTACCCGTCGGCACGCCATCGGACAGATGTTTTTTCCACATCCTGCGGAGAAAAAAAATGTTTTTTCAGCCCAACGAAAAATTATTCGGCTGTGCTTAACACCTCAATATCTTTAACAAAGATTAAAATACGGCCCAAAATGCAAAAAAACATATAGAAAATAAAGTGAAAATTGTCTGAAAGGTGTTTTTTACGCTGATTTCTTTCTTCCCGAAATCGGTCTTTATCTTTCTTTTTGTCCCAGAAACCCACATTTTCGTGTCATTTGTCTCAAACAAGGTTATCGGAAACTCCTGAAAAACCTCCATACAAACCGAATACCGAGATTGCATTTTTTAAGAATTTTTTTCTACACTTATTCTTCCATCCCACAAGAAATTTTCGTAATTTAGCAGGCAATAACATGAAACAGACACAAAAGAACAAATTCACATAATAAATTATCACCAAAACAATGGAAAACATAGGTTTAGCATTACAACTCATGGTGGTGGGCATGGTTACGGTGTTCATCATCCTTATGATTGTCATCCAGTTGGGCAAATGGCTGATTCAGATAGTCAACAAAGTAGCCCCCGAAGAAACGGTGGCTCCGAAACGGAAGCCCGCACCCGGTACAGCCACGGCCATCGACGCCCAGACACTGGCCGTCATCCGGGAGGCTGTCAGCCAAATCACCGGAGGCAAGGGAAGCGTAAGCAAGGTAGAACGCTTATAAGCACAAACAGTCATCGAAATTTAAAAGAAAAACATACAATGGAAAAAAGAGAAGTAAAATTCAGCCTGGTGTTCCGCGACATGTGGCAAAGCGCCGGAAAATACGTGCCGCGCGTGGACCAGTTGGTGAAAGTGGCTCCCGCCATTATCAGAATGGGATGTTTCGACCGTGTGGAAACCAACGGAGGCGGTTTTGAACAGGTAAACCTCCTTTTCGGGGAAAACCCGAACAACGCCGTGCGCCAATGGACGAAACCGTTCCACGAAGCAGGCATCCAGACTCACATGCTCGACCGTGCACTGAACGGCCTGCGCATGAGTCCCGTACCAGCCGACGTACGCCGCCTGTTCTATAAAGTCAAGAAAGCGCAGGGCACGGACATCACCCGTACGTTTTGCGGGCTGAACGACATCCGCAACATCGCACCCAGCATCCGTTACGCCAAGGAAGCCGGCATGATTTCACAGTGCAGCCTTTGCATCACCCACTCGCCTATCCACACGGTGGACTACTACGTGGACATGGCCCGACAGCTTATAGACTTGGGATGCGACGAAATCTGCCTGAAGGACATGGCGGGTATCGGCCGCCCCGAAACCCTCGGTAAAATCTGTGCGGGCATCAAGGCTTACAAGAAAGACATCATCGTGCAATACCATTCCCATGCGGGACCGGGTTTCAACATGGCTTCCATCCTCGAAGTGTGCAAGAACGGATGCGACTACGTGGATACGGCCGTAGCCCCGTTGGCATGGGGTACGGGACACGCCGACATCCTGGCCGTACAGGCCATGCTGAAGGACGCAGGCTTCAAGGTGAAAGAAATCAATATGGCGGCCTACATGGAGGTACGCTCGCAGATACAGGAAATGATGGACGACTTCCTCGGACTCTACTGCAATCCGCTCAACCGTATCAACAACTCCCTGCTCATCGCCCCGGGACTGCCGGGCGGCATGATGGGTTCGCTTATGGCCGACCTGGAGACCAACCTAGAGTCGCTCAACAAATGGAAGGCCAAACACGGGCAAGCCGAACTGACGCAGGACGAATTGCTCGTCAAGCTGTTCGACGAAGTGGCCTACATCTGGCCCAAGGTGGGATACCCCTGCCTCGTGACTCCGTTCAGCCAATATGTGAAAAACCTGGCCTTGATGAACGTCATCCAAATGGAGAAAGGCAAAGAACGCTGGAGCATGATTGCCGACGACATCTGGGACATGATTTTGGGCAAGGCCGGACGCCTGCCGGGCGAAGTGGCACCGGAACTGAAGGCACTGGCCGAAGCGCAAGGACGGAAGTTCTCCGACACCGACCCGCAAGCCAACTATCCGGACGAACTGGACAAATACCGCCAGATGATGGCCGAAAAAGGCTGGGACACGGGACAAGACGACGAGGAACTCTTCGAGTATGCCATGCACCCGTCGCAGTATGAGGCTTACAAGAGCGGCAAGGCCAAACAGGACTTCCTGGCCGACCTGCAAAAGAGACGCGAGGCTGCCGCCGCACCGGTCGGCGCAGGAAGCGCACCGGCACAGCCTTCTACCGTTACCGTCACCGTGAACGGACAATCTTACAAGGTGGACATCGCCTACGGAGAACAAGCCGCACCGGCCCAGACGTCCGCCGCACCGACGGCACAACCTGCCGCAGCCACGGGCGAAGGCGAAGACATCCCGGCTCCGTTGGAAGGCAAATTCTACCGCGTGAAAAACACGGAAGAAACTCCGAAGCAACCGGGCGACCGTGTAAAAGCGGGCGACATCCTGGGTTACATCGAGGCTATGAAAACCTATAATGCCATCCGTGCCGAATTCGACGGCACCATCACGGCCATCTTGGTCAACTCCGGCGATGCCGTGGAAGAAGACGACGTAATCATGAAAATAGCCAAGCAGTAAATTATGGAACAGTTAACAGATATATTCAATAAACTATACCAGATGACGGCTTTCAGCAATATCATTGCCGACCCGTCGTTCCTCATCATGTATGCGCTGGCTTTCGTCCTGCTCTACTTAGGTATAGTGAAAAAGTACGAACCGCTGTTGCTCGTGCCTATCGCGTTCGGGGTGTTGCTGGCCAACTTCCCGGGCGGCGAGATGGGGGTCATACAAGCGGACTCGCAAGGGATGGTCACGCTGGCCAACGGCAGCAAAGCCAACATCTGGGAAATGCCGTTGCACGACATCGCACATGAATTCGGCCTGATGAACTTCCTCTATTACATGCTCATCAAAACCGGTTTCCTTCCGCCCGTCATCTTTATGGGAGTGGGTGCTCTGACCGACTTCGGCCCGATGCTGCGCAACCTACGCCTGTCCATCTTCGGAGCCGCCGCCCAATTCGGCATCTTTGCCGTGTTGCTGGTAGCCATCCTGATGGGTTTCACACCGCAGGAAGCCGCCTCGCTCGGTATCATCGGTGGCGCCGACGGCCCAACGGCCATCTTCACGACCATCAAACTGGCTCCCCACCTGCTCGGTCCCATTGCCATTGCAGCCTATTCCTATATGGCGCTCGTTCCGGTCATCATCCCGTTGGTGGTGAAACTGACCTGCACGAAGAAGGAGCTGATGATTAACATGAAGGAACAGGAAAAATTGCATCCGTCTACCACGGAAATCAAAAACCTGCGTGTCCTGAAAATCATCTTCCCGATTGCCGTCACAACGGTAGTAGCCTTGTTCGTCCCCACGGCAGTGCCCCTCATCGGTATGCTGATGTTCGGTAACCTGCTGAAAGAAATCGGTGCCGACACCTCGCGCCTGTTCGATGCGGCTTCCAACTCCATCATGAACGCGGCTACCATCTTCCTGGGCCTCTGCGTAGGCGGTACCATGACCGTGGATGCGTTCCTCAACATGCAGACGATAGGCATCGTCGTGGGCGGTTTCCTCGCCTTTGCGTTGTCCATTGCTTCCGGCATCGCCATGGTGAAAATCTTCAACCTGTTCAGCAAGAAGAAAATCAATCCGCTCATCGGTGCCACCGGGCTGAGTGCCGTACCCATGGCCAGTCGCGTTTGCAACGAAATCGCCACCAAATATGATGTGAAGAACCATGTGTTGAACTACTGCATGGCCTCCAACATCTCCGGTGTCATCGGGTCAGCCGTGGCAGCCGGCGTGCTGATCTCCTTCTTGGGATGAGACAGTTGCAAACCGGATAAACAAAGAAGACAGAAGAACATAAGGATAAGATTTTGTCCTTATGTTCTTCTGTCTTTAAAAGAAGTAAAATCAAAGACGTATCACCTTCACTCACATCGGCAACCCAACAGATTAAAAAACGGGTTATTCTGTTTCCGTATGCTCCGAACCATTTTGCTTTTTAACCCGTTTTACAGTATGCTTTATTTTACCAATCAAAAAGTTGAGTTCTAAAGTAGACTCTGTTTCTGCCGTTTCCAAGTCGGGCATCACTATGTCTGAAAGCATCTCACCGAAATGTTTCATTTTAGATTGCTGTACGTGGCTGTCTGTTTCCTGATGCAAAGTACGAAGTTCCCGTTTCAGTTGACGTACATTGGCAATGTTTCTATTATAGCAAACGTCACATTCACAGCCTTCTTGCTTTTCAGTATAGTAGCCAACATATACAATCCTCTCTCCGTAAATACGGCAGGCAAGACACGACTTTTAGACGATATTTTTGCGGTCGGATTTTTCGACCGCAAAAATATCATTTCCTCACGTGTCAACCGAAACATGTAAGTGGACGGGAACTTATCCGGATTATTTTTCACAGCCTCGTTCACTCGTTTGGTTTCCACACCATACAAATCTGCTATATCCGCATCTAATATCACCACCGTCTCACGCACGGTCATTATTTTACTGCGAACCTGCTCAAACATATTGCCTGTCGGCAGTCCCACATCAGTATGCTGCAAAGTATTCTTATCCATTTCCATTTTTTATGTCAGTCCTGATAATACACCCTCTTCACCCGGGCACTGACTCCCGTCAGGATTTCGTAGGGTATCGTACCCACAGCGTCGCTCAGCACCGTCACCGGCAGATCATCGCCGAAGATGATGGCGGTATCGCCCTCACGGCAATCTATGTCCGTCACGTCTATCATACAGACATCCATGCAAATGTTGCCCACATACGGGGCACGCCGTCCGTTGACCAGACAATACGCACGGCCGCAACCTAATTTGCGGTCCAAGCCGTCGGCATAACCGATGGGCAGGGCTGCAATCCGACTGTCACGCGTCAAACGCCCTTTGCGGCTGTATCCCACAGTATCTTCCTTCGGCACTTCGTGTATCTGGAGAATCGTGGTTTTGAGCGTACTGATATTATGGAGAATCTCATTATTCCGGGAATTGATACCGTAGAGCCCCAAACCGAGACGTACCATCTCCAAATGACGATCCGGGAAATGTTCAATCCCCGCACTGTTGCAGATATGGCGCAGAATCTTGTGACTGTAAGCCTGCTGAAGCTGCGCACTGCCTTTCAGGAACAATTCATACTGACGGGCGGAAAAGGCATCGAAATCGTCGCTGTCGCTCCCGACGAAATGGGAAAATACGGAACGGGGAATCACAGCCGACTGGCGTTTCAACCGCTCCACCAGCAACGGCATATCCTTTTCCGGGTCGAACCCTAACCGGTGCATACCCGTGTCTAATTTCACATGGATGGGAAAATGGGTCACCCCTTCTTTCTCCGCCTCGTGAATCAAGGCCTCCAACAAACGGAAACTGTACACCTCCGGTTCAAGGTCGTACTCGAACAAGGTCGGAAAACTGCTCATCTCCGGATTCATAATCATGATATTCGCCGTAATGCCGGCCTTCCGCAGGTCCACGCCTTCGTCGGCCACGGCCACGGCCAGATAATCCACCTGATGATCCTGAAGGGTTTTGGCAATCTCCACAGCACCGGCCCCGTAAGCCGACGCCTTTACCATACATACCATCTTCGTCTCCGGCTTCATGAAACTGCGGTAATAGTTCAAATTATCCACTACGGCATTCAAATTAACCTCCAATGTCGTTTCGTGTACCTTCAAGGCCAAGTGTTCCGTCAAAACGTCAAAACGGAAAGACCTTGCCCCTTTGATGAGAATCACTTCGTCGTGCAACATGTCCAATACCCCGCTGCCCAACAATTCATCCGTTGAACGATAAAAACATGCCTCCATGCCGAACAGACCTTGTACGGCAGACAAGCACGGACCGACTCCTATGAACTTCTCCACACCGCGCATAGCCACCAAACGGGCCACGCGGCCATACAAATCCTCAGGCGCACCGCCAGCCTGCTCGATATCACTCAAAATCAACGTACGTTTCCGCCCCGCACAATCGGGACGACGGTTCATGAAGTCGAGGGCGATATCCAAAGAATTATAATCCGAATTGTAACTGTCGTTAATGAGCGTACAACCCGACCGGCCTTCTTTCACCTCCAGGCGCATGGCCACCGGTTCGAGTACGGCCATCCTTGCGGCAATCGTCTCGGGACTCATCCCCAAATGCAAGCATACGGCCAGGCAGGACACGGAATTGGCCAACGAAGCCTCGTCGATAAAAGGAATAGAACAAGCAGCCTCCTTACCTTTATATATATAGGACACAACCGTCTCTGCCTCCCGCTTTTCCACCGATGCGATATATAAAGGTACATCGCGCCGCTGCCGCGACCATGCAAAATATTCTCCTTTGAAAGCCGAACGGTTGACGCAACCGACTACGCGCGCATCGTCCATATCGTACACCAGGACTTTGGCATCCTTGAACAACTTCAACTTCTCCAAACACTTTTGCTCATACGAAGTGAAATTCTCCTGATGCGCATCGCCCAAGCAAGTAAAAACCCCTATGGTCGGCTGAATCACCGACTGCAAAGCTTCCATCTCTCCCGGCTCGGAAATTCCGGCTTCAAAAAGTCCTACTTCGCTTCTCTCATCCAGATTCCATACGGACAAAGGCACTCCGATTTGGGAATTGTAGCTCCTCGGCGAACGGGTGACGTTCTTTTCAGGGGACAACAACTGGTAAAGCCACTCCTTGACCACGGTCTTCCCATTACTTCCGGTTATACCCACCACCGGAATGTCGAAGGCCTCGCGATGACGTTCGGCCAAGCGTTGCAAAGCTTTCAGCGGACTGACCACTTGCAGGAAATTGGCATCGGGACAGGATGTCATGTCTTCCGGCAAACGACTGACCACAAAAGAACGTACCCCGCGACGATAAAGTTCGGGAATATAACGGTGCCCGTCGTTGCGACGGCTTTCCAACGCAAAAAACAAAGTATCTTCAGGGAAACACAAAGAACGGCTATCCGTTAGAATCCACCGGACTTCCACCGTTTCGCTACCCCACAAATGAGCGCCGACGAGCGAAGCTATTCTTTCTAATGTATAAGACATAATCCTCAATATTTTAGCAGATCTTTCAATCTTCCGTACTCGGTTGTATCGGCTAATTTCGGGTATTTTTCAGTAAGTCGTTCCATCTTTAACATAGTTTGACGCAGGAAGTCCCGATAAGCCGCCGATTCCGGATGCAGCGGACGGTGGGACAAAGCCTTGGCCACGGCCTCCCATTCCGCCATGAAGCTTCGTGTTTCCGCCGGGAAACAGACTTCCGAGAAACGTTCCCAAATATACTCTACTGCCACCTCGGACGGATGCAGCATGTCTGCCGCATAAAACCGGTAATCCCTCAACTCATCCAGCACGATTTCGTAAGCCGGGAAATAGAAGCAACGTCCCTCGTGCGCACGACATATCCCGTCTACGGCCAACAACAGCACGGCTTTTCCCAACCGGCTGCCATGGAAACCATATTTGGCATAACGGTAGGGACTGACCGTAAAAACGATTTGCAGGGACGGATTGACCTGCCAAAGAGCCTCCAATGCCTCTCCGAGTACCGCCTTCGCCCCCTCCACGTCCAACTGCTCTTCCGTAAACCGCGCCCCGGGCTGCTTATGGCAATTCGCAACCACCCGCCCGTTGTCATTCAGACGGTAATAACGGTTCGTACCTAAAGTAAGGAACAGGACTTTCAGCGACCTGAACCGGGCAGCTTCTTCACGGCGCACGTTTTCCAGACGGGCACGGCATTCCTCACGGTTCTCCACAGAAAAGGAACTGTCATTCAACCAACTGTGCCACAGTCCTCCCGATTCGAAAAAAATATCCTCGGGCAACGGCTCCACGGTAGCCATCGCCCTGCACCACACGGCTATACTCAACGGATTGTACAATACCCCGAACGGGTTGGCATGCGCATCCAGTCCCGACTGCACCATACGCCGGCCGATATGGTCGGCAAAGCAAGAACCCAACAGGGTAAGCCCGTCTCCGGGTCGGATTTCCAATCCCTTCATCCCTGTTTCTACTGTGGTACGAAACTTCATATCTCACATTCGTTAAATGTCAAAACGGTATTTTTTCCTGCAAAAGTAAGCAAGATATATGAAATTATGCTAATTTTGCATGAACTAAATCAAGCTGATGACAAACAAAAATACATATAACCTTTTGTCGCAAATCAATATCCCGGCCGACTTGCGCCGATTGCCCATAGACAAATTACCGCAAGTATGCGAAGAACTGCGTCGCGACATCATCGACGAGCTGGCAGACAATCCGGGACATTTCGCTTCCAGCTTAGGCGTCGTGGAGCTGACGGTCGCTTTGCATTATGTGTACGACACGCCTTACGACCGCATCGTATGGGATGTCGGACATCAGGCGTACGGCCATAAGATACTGACAGGACGCAGGGAACGTTTCTCGACCAACAGGAAGCTGCACGGGCTGAAACCTTTCCCCTCTCCTTCCGAAAGCGAATACGACACGTTCACCTGCGGACATGCTTCCAATTCCATCTCCGCCGCTTTGGGCATGGCGGTGGCCTCGGCCAATCAGAATGAAAAAAGAAGGCACATCATTGCCGTCATCGGCGACGGTTCGATGAGTGGCGGTCTGGCTTTCGAAGGACTGAACAATGCTTCTTCTACCCCGAACGACATTCTCATCATCCTGAACGACAATAATATGAGCATAGACCGCAGTGTAGGAGGAATGAACCATTATTTCCACCAACTCCACACCAGCAGCCTCTATAACCGCCTGCGTTTCGCCGCTTCCCGTAAATTATTCAACTGGGGTTGGCTCAACGAGGACCGCCGGAAGCAACTCATCCGTTTCAACAACTCGCTGAAATCGCTTATCAGCAACCAGCAGAACGTATTCGAAGGTATGAACATACGCTACTTCGGCCCCAGCGACGGTCATGACGTCATCGAACTGGTACATACGCTCCGGGTTCTGAAAGACATGAAAGGTCCTAAACTTTTTCATATACACACCGTCAAAGGCAAAGGATTCAAACCGGCGGAGAAGGCGGCAGACATCTGGCACGCACCGGGCAAATTCGACAAGGAGACCGGCGAACGCATACAGACGGACACGAGCAACCTGCCTCCACGTTACCAAGACGTCTTCGGACAGACCTTACTCGAACTGGCCCGGATGAACCCGAAAATCATCGGGGTGACACCTGCCATGCCGTCGGGATGCTCGATGAATGTCCTGATGAAGGAGATGCCGGACCGGGCTTTCGATGTAGGTATCGCCGAAGGACACGCCGTCACCTTCTCCGGCGGAATGGCGCAAGACGGCCTCATCCCGTTCTGCAACATTTATTCCTCCTTTGCCCAACGAGCCTATGACAATCTCATCCACGACATTGCGATAGAACGCCTTAACGTGGTGTTATGTTTGGACCGCGCAGGACTGGTAGGTGAAGACGGTCCCACGCATCATGGCGCATTCGACTTGGCCGCACTCCGTCCCATCCCCAACCTCATCCTGTCTTCCCCACTCAACGAGAAAGAACTGCGCCTGCTCATGTACACGGCACAGCTCCCGGACCAAGGCCCGTTCGTCATCCGCTACCCGCGCGGACGGGGTGTGCTGACCGACTGGCAATGTGATTTTGAAGCCATCGAAGTGGGGAAAGGACAACTTCTCAAAGAAGGAAAGGACATCGCACTGCTTTCGTTAGGCCCCATCGGCAATACGGCGGCAGAGGCCATCCTCCTGTTCGAGCAGCAACAGGCGCAAGAAGGGCATCCTCTCACGGTAGCCCATTATGACATGCGTTTCCTCAAGCCGTTGGATGAAAACATCTTACACGAAGTTGGAACACATTTCTCCCGAATCATCACGATAGAAGACGGAGTCATCCGCGGAGGATTAGGGTCCGCCGTATTGGAATATATGTCCGACCACGGTTTCTTCCCTAAAGTAACACGGATGGGACTGCACGATTATTTCGTAGAACACGGCACGGTGGAACAACTACGGCAAATCGTCGGAATCGACCGGGATGCCATTGTATCACAACTCCGTTCCATTTCACAAAAGTAAATCCATGAAGATTATCATTGCCGGTGCCGGGGCTGTAGGCACACATTTAGCACAACTCTTAGCCAAAGAGAGCCAGAATATCACGTTGATAGACGAAAGCGAAGACAAACTTTCAAAAGTCGCCGACAACGTAGACCTCATGACCCTCAATGTAAAACCGACTTCTATCAGCGGCCTGAAAGAAGCCGGAGCCGCCCATGCCGAATTGTTCATCGCCGTCATGCCCGACGAAATGAAAAATATCACCTGTTGCATGCTGGCCCATACACTGGGAGCGCAGAAAACAGTAGCCCGTATCGACAATGCGGAATACTTGGACGAAGAATACAAAACCTTTTTTAAAAACATGGGAATCAGCTCCCTCATCTTCCCGGAAATACTGGCCGCACGGGATATCATAGAAGGTATCAAACACAGTTGGGTCAGACAGTGGTGGGAAGTGCACGACGGGGCACTCGTCATGCTGGGCATCAAGTTGCGTGAAACCGCTGAAATCCTCAATATCCCGCTGAAAATACTGTGCGGCCCGGACACTTGTTATCACGTCGTGGCTATCAAACGAGACGACATGACCATCATCCCGAACGGCGATGCCACGCTCCAACTGGGCGACATCGTGTATTTCATGACCACGAAGAAATACATTCCTTACATCCGAAAGATTGTAGGTAAAGAGCATTATGAAGACGTGAAAAACGTCATGATTATGGGAGGCGGACGCACGGCCATGCACACCGCCCTGAATGTCCCAGGGTACATGGAAGTGAAAATCATAGAAAGCGACCCCGCCCGCTGCAACGAGCTGAACGAGGCTTTAGGAGACAGCGACGTGATGGTTATCAACGGAGACGCACGCGACTCTTCGCTACTGATTACGGAAGGCATACAGCACACACAAGCTTTCGTGGCCCTGACCGGACAAAGCGAAAGCAACATTCTGGCTTGCCTTACGGCCAAACGGCTGGGAGTGCGGAAAACCGTGGCGTTAATAGACAATCTGGACTATATCTCCATGGCTGAAAGATTGGATATCGGCACCATCATCAACAAAAAGACGATTGCCGCCAGTCATATTTACCAGATGATGTTGGATTCGGACGTTACCAACGTGAAATGCCTGACCGTGGCCGATGCCGATGTAGCTGAGTTTGAAGTAAAAGCCGGAGCCAGGGTCACCAAGAAACCCGTGAAAGACCTCGGCCTTCCCACCGGAGTTACTATCGGCGGACTGGTACGTCGCGGCGAAGGTATGCACGTAAACGGTATGACCCAAATTCAGGAAGGCGACAGTGTGGTCGTATTCTGCCAAAACATGTTCATTAAGAAGCTGGATAAATATTTTGCGTAGTTCCGGCATCCATGCGGTCTAACAAACGACGGATGTCCCGTTCAAGCAATTTATAAGGCGGTGCATCCTTAAAGCCTACATTCTTCCGAAGCATGTCTTCCACGGAATTCTGGCTATGTTGGTAACACGACAATTCGTTTTGCCGCTGTGTGTCGTGCTCGGCCAAATTACGGATTTCACGCTCACGTTCTTTACGCAGCAAAATACAAACAGGATCCAGCAAAGGGGAAATCACGTTGTCGAACAACGTATGTCCCTGAATATACAAATAAGTCGTCTCCGGAGTGACCCCCAAATCCAATAGCTCCGTCTTCAACATCTCGTAATCTTTTTTCGCCTGTGGGAAGTGGCGCTGCAGCCAAGCTATCTTCCGGTTGACCCTCCGCCGCACAAGTTCCAATGTCTGTTCGGGATGGTACACATTAATATCACTGAAACTCACATGATTGCCAAACTCCGTCAAAGTAAACTCCCGGTAATGGTTCCGCCGGTACACCCAAACCGACCATACGAATAACGGCCAGATGATTTGGGAATACTCTTGCATGAAACTCTCAAAATCTACAATCTGACGGTCGTTGAGCGTAGCCATCACACAGACACGGTGCAACGTCGCCGCATAACACTGGTAATTCTCGATGGCGTATGCGTAAGTATGGAACACGAAAGGATTTTTGTTAATCAGCCGTGAGGTCGGCGTGGCCCCCTGCAACAAATAATCGTAGTCCGCATCGACGCAGGCTATCATATAATTTCCCAGTTGAGGACCGAGCTTGTTCGTCAACACCAGTTTTTTCCCTTTGCCCAACGTACTGCGGGAAGGCAGCATGATTTCAAAATAACGGCTGTCATCCTCGAAATCATCCAATACGGTCCGCCAGAAGAACACATCATCGTAACTTTCCACATACACCACGATTTTCCGCCGTGCCATTTTGGGTTTCAACCTCTGCGCCGCTCCCAGATACAAAGAAGTCAGGTTCTCAGACAATCTCTTGGCCATAACGCTCCCCTCCCTTCCTCAGAAAATTATTGTGTAATGTCGGTCACTTCCGTCACGGCATCCATCCATCCGTTCATGATCATGGCCGGCGAATGCGTCGTCAGGATGATTTGGACATTCGGATTCAACTGACGTATCAGCGTAATCAGCTTCTGTTGCCACTCCACATGCAGACTGATTTCCGGTTCGTCCATGAAAAGCACGTAAGGCTGACGGTCTTCCACCAATACGGTCAACAAAATCACGAGCATCTGCTTCTCGCCGGAAGAGAGTTTGTAAGGCGAAAGTATCTCACCGAACTGCTCCAGTTGTATTTCATTGCTGCTGCGGACGATTTTCTTTCCGGTCTCGCTGAACAGCTCGTCCACCATATCTTGAAACTGCACCCGGGCCTGAGCCGCCGCTTGCGCCTTTTCCCGCGCCTCGGGGTCGCCGCTCGTCAGCAATGCAATCATACGGTTGCCCACATTGACCTGATAGTCCAGGAAACGCCGCTGCAAGAGATAAAGCTGCCAGTCCAGCTCGGTAGCCACCCTGTCATCCGCTAATTTTTCCAACAAATTACTGTGGACCAAAGGACGGTCGAAGCTCCGCACCACATCGAACCTTACCGTCACGGCGTCTGCCGGTTCGTATGTCAGTTTCACATCGGGCTTGGCCGGACATCCTTCTTTGACCGCCTGCAAAAGCCTTAATATCACTTTGTTCAGAATCGTACTCTTGCCGACCCCGTTCACACCGCTCAGGATATTCACCTTACGGTTCAATTCCCACACGATATGCTTCTGCCCGCTCCAAAGCGAGTCGATCTCGATACGCCGTATGTACTCACCTATCTTATCCATAGTCTGCGTTTTTCAGAATCCTTCATACCCGAAGATAGCGAACAGTCATGCCGAATCCTATCTTCGCTTTAGCAAAGATAAGTTTTCCCATAGAAAGAAGCAACGGAAAGATGCTAAAATTTGTGATGAAAGCACTAACTTTGCAGTTGTTTTTCCGATACATGTAATTTCAAGAAAGATGTATAAAGATAAAAACCTGACAGGCCACCTTTGTATGTTTGCGGCCTGTGCGGCGTGGGGACTGATGTCACCCTTAGGCAAAGATGCCATGGCACATGGCATCAGCGGATTGGCATTGGTAAGTTTCCGGGCGGTCGGCGCAGCTTTATGCTTTTGGCTCACTTCCCTTCTCGGCCGACATAAAGAAGATGTCGCTCCCCGGGACTTACTGATGTTTTTCTTTGCCGGTATGCTGGCCATCGTGTTCAACCAATGTTGCTTTACGATAGGGCTATCCCTGACATCCCCGGTCAACGCCAGCATCGTCACCACCACCCTTCCCATCGTGACCATGATTCTGGCCGCCCTGTTCCTGAAAGAACCGGTGACCAACAAAAAGGTCTTGGGGATTTTTTGCGGAGCCATCGGCGCCCTGCTGCTCATTTTAGGCAACGGGCACGCAGCCCAGAAAGGCAACGGCAACCTGACAGGCGACCTGCTGTGTCTTACCGCCCAATGCAGCTTTGCCGTCTACCTGACCATATTCAAGAAACTAATACAAAAATATACAGTGGTGACTTGTATGAAATGGATGTTCACTTACGCCACCATCGTCATCCTGCCTTTCACTTATAAGGACCTGGCCATACTGCCATGGGCTGAAATCCCGGCAACCACTTGGTTTGAAACGGCCTTTGTCGTCTTCGTGGCTACTTATCTGGCTTATATCATGATGATGACAGGACAGAAACTGCTGCGCCCCACCATCGTGAGCATGTACAACTACGTGCAACCCATCGTGGCCTGTATCGTCAGCGTAGCCACAGGGTTAGGAGTATTCGGATGGAGTCAGGGGGCAGCCGTCCTTTTGGTTTTCGGAGGTGTATGGTTGGTCACCCAAAGCAAAAGCCGTGCCGACCTGAAAACAGAACATCCATCCCATACTGATCCCGAATCCTGAACCGCCATGCCCACATCATCCATCTTATGGATCCAACAGCAACGCCGCTTGCTCGAGCTGGAATACGAATACGAAAAGGCACAGTTCCGCGCCCAAACGGAAACGATCGGCGTAACCCGTAAAATCAAACAAGGACTATGTTGGTATCCGCTCTGCTTAGGACGAAGCTACTACAACTCGCTCAACCAATTAGTCATAGAGGTGGAACGCACGGAATACACGGACACAGACCACGGGTTCGAACCGGGAAAACAAGTATGCTTCTTCACTCAAAACGCTTCCGGAGACTTACGACGAAACGGACACGGCGGCCAACTGCATTATTTTCACTTCACCGGCACCGTAAGTTTCGTAGACGGCAATAGGATGGCGGTAGTCCTGCCGGACATGGAAGCCCTTTCGCATCTGAGGGAAGACGGCCGCATCGGCGTGCAACTCTACTTGGACGAGACTACCTACCGCCTGATGTTCGAAGCCCTGGACCGGGTGAGCGCCGCACGGCACGGCCGCTTGGCCGAACTGCGCGACATTTTTCACGACACAGCGCAGGCCGGACATTTCTCCTTCCAACCGATACGTTTCCCCTGGCTGAACCCCACGCAAGAAACTGCCGTCAACGAAGTGTTACGCGCCAAAGACGTGATGATCGTGCACGGCCCTCCGGGAACGGGCAAGACCACCACCCTTGTGGAAGCCATTTACGAGACGCTCCACCGCGAAAGTCAAGTATTGGTATGCGCCCAAAGCAACATGGCCGTAGACTGGATTTCAGAGAAACTGACCGACCGGGGTGTGGCTGTGCTGCGCGTGGGCAACCCTTCGCGCGTGAATGACAAGATGTTGTCGTTCACCTACGAACGGCGTTTCAAAGCACATCCTTCTTACCCCTCGCTTTGGGCCATCCGCAAAGCCATCCGCGACCTGTACGCCCGCCGCCCGTCGTCGGGTCGTGAAGCCTTTCACCAAAAGGTAGCCCGCCTGCGCGACCGGGCTACCGAACTGGAAATCGCCATCAACGAAAGCCTGTTCAACGAAGCGCGGGTCATTGCCTGCACGTTGGCAGGCAGTGCCAACCGCGTACTGGCGGGTAAGAAATTCCCTACCCTGTTCATCGACGAAGCCGCCCAAGCCCTCGAAGCCTCCTGCTGGATTGCCATCCAAAAGGTCGGACGCGTCATCCTGGCCGGCGACCATCGCCAACTTCCTCCCACCGTGAAATGTCCCGAGGCCCTGAAGGGCGGACTGGACCGCACGCTGATGGAAACCATTGCCGCCCGACATCCTTCTGCGGTCAGCCTGCTCCGCACGCAATACCGCATGAACGATGTCATCATGCGCTTCTCCAGCGAATGCTTCTACGACGGAAAGGTGGAAAGTGCCCCGGAAGTGAAATACAGGGGCATTCTGGACTGGGACACGCCGATGGAATGGATAGACACGGCAGACGAGGAACAGACTGCCCCATACCTGACGGAAGAACCTTCCGGCGCAGTGTGTGCACCGGCTCTCCCGGCGGTTGAGGTACCCGACTTCGGAGAAACCCGCAATCCGGACAGCACCAGCCGCTCCAATCCCGAGGAGGCACGGCTCACCCTGAACATCCTGAAAGCCTATTTCCAAAAGATAGGCAAGGAAAGGATATTGGCGGAACGCATCGACACCGGTATCATATCCCCTTACAAAGGCCAAGTGCAACTGTTGCGCGCCTTACTCCGCCGGGATGCCTTTTTCAAACCCTACCGCCACCTGCTGAGCGTAAACACCGTAGACGGGTTCCAAGGGCAGGAACGCGACGTCATCCTCATTAGTCTGGTGCGGAGCAACGAGAACGGACAAATCGGTTTCTTGCACGACCTGCGCCGTATGAACGTAGCCATCACGCGAGCTCGCATGAAACTTATTCTCGTGGGCAACAGCCATACGCTATGTCGTACACCATTCTATAAACTGCTGCACGGCTACATCAAATCATTAGACGCCCAATGATATCCCCGCTCCCACGAGGATACTAAAAACCGCCTGTTATCCTCACGACAACAGGCGGTCCAACCTTAACTAATCAAAATATACTTTCCCATACGGAAAGCCTATTTCATTCGATTCTCCACTACTTCCCAATTAATGATCTGCCACAAAGCTGCGATATGGTCTGCACGCCGATTGCGATAGTCTACGTAGTAGGCATGCTCCCAGACATCGAATCCCAACAAGGGCACATAGCCCATCGTCACAGGATTTCCGCCATTAGGGCATTGTACGATAACCAATTCGCCTTTCTCGTTTTGTGCCAGCCAAGCCCAACCCGAACCGAATAAACCGGTGGAGGCTGCCGCCATCTTCTCCTTGAATTCGTCAAAGCTTCCGAATGCAGTCCGGATGGCCTTGTCTAACTTGCCTTCCGGCACTGCCGGGCCTCCAGCCCCCACCGGACGGAACTGTTCAAAATACAGTGTATGGTTGAGCACCTGGCCCGCATTGTTAAACAACGGACCGGCCGGTGCATGGCGTACGATTTCTTCCAGATTCATCTTTTCATACTCGGTGTCTTTCACCAACGTATTCAACGTATTCACGTATGCCTGTAAATGCTTGCCATAGTGATAATCTATGGTTTCCTTGCTGATTACAGGTTCTAAAGCATTGGTCTCGTAGGGTAATTGAGGCAGCGAAAATACGGCCGTCATAGAAGTGATAATAATTTGCGTCAACATGATTTCTTCATTTTTTAATTAATATATTGGGTTTAGTATGCTTCCTTTCCATCTCTCACATATCCGGGAATCTCATATCACAAAGGTATGTTTAATTTTTCACAAGAACAAACTTTTCACTTCATATTTTCCCAAAATTATATTTTGAGAAGAAATATGGATTTTCAGCCGCATAAAATACAGCTTTATTATTTTTTGTGTACATTTGTTCACTGATTCTAAAATATCAAGTTTATGGACTTTAAAGAAATTTGCAAGGCACGTTATTCCGTGCGTGCCTACAAGCCGGATGCCATTCCGGCAGAAAAAATGGATTATATCAAAGAATGCACGCGTCTGGCTCCCTCGGCAGTCAACAAGCAGCCATGGAAATTCATCCTCTTCATCGGCGAAGACGACCGCGCACGCATGCAGCAATGCTACGACAAGGAATGGTTCCGCGAGGCTCCGGCTTATATCTTGGTCTGCGAAAACCACGGGGCGGCCTGGACACGGCGGTATGACGAGAAAAACCATGCCGACATCGACGTGGCCATCGCCATAGAACATTTGTGCCTGGCGGCAGCCGAACAGGGGTTGGGCACCTGCTGGGTGTGCAACTTCCGCGTGCAACTCTGCCAAGAGCTTTTCAAACTGCCCGAAGAGTGGTATCCGGCGGCCATCATCCCCATCGGCTATCCGGCCACACCGGACATCCCTGAAAAGACACGTAAGGCGACGGCCGAAATATGGGAAGACCGCTAAGACCGATCCAAGGGCATAAAGATTTACAAACGCCTCCCGCAGGAGGACTGAAAAACAACATGCTGAAAACAAAAAATCAATCTCAGCCAAACGATTTTTCATTCGGCTGAGATTGATTTTTCATTTGGCGCAAAGAAATTCACGACTCTGCGCAAAACATTAAACCCCTGAATGACAACCTTATACAGAATCGCATTCAGGGGTTTCGCTTTTCATCCGGAAACCTTACAAGAAAAGTTCCCGAAAATATTCCTTACGCCACCTTTTCGAGCTTCTTCATGATGGAGAAAATGAACAAGGCTGAAAGCAGACAAAGCACGATGAGCACGCTCCACACCATCCACAACTCGATGCCGCCCCACAGGTAACCGATAATGGACACCATGTAATTACCGATGGCCGTGGCCACGAACCAGCCACCCATCATCATACCCTTATACTTCGGGGGGGCCACTTTCGACACGAAAGAAATACCCATGGGCGACAACAATAACTCGGCAAACGTCAAGACAAGATAAGTGGAAATGAGCAGGTTGGGAGAAACCAAGTTGACATCGGCACCCTGTGCCAACGCATCGGGCGTAGGCAGCCCCATGGAACCGAATGCCATGACACCGAAACCGCAGGCGGCAATCAGCATCCCCACCCCGATTTTACGGGGCGCCGAGGGCTCCTTTCCTTTCTTGGCCAAGAAACCGAATATCGCCAACGAAACCGGCGTCAAGGCCACCACGAAGAACGGGTTGAACTGTTGGAAAATCTGCGGCAGGATTTCCACCGTACTTTCCTGGTTCGCATACTGCACGCCCAACGTGGCCACAGCAGCCAAAGCAACCAAGCCGGAAACCAACTTGCCACGCCCGGTCTTGCTTTGGAATACGGAAAACATGGAATATACCAAAGCAATAAGCAGCACCAGATTGAACACGTTAAACGTCATGCCCAGCAAACCCGAAGCCGACGCCTGCGTATAATCGCGCGCGAAGAACGTAAGCGTCAAACCGTTCTGATGGAAAGCCATCCAGAAGAAAAGCACCACGGCAAACACAAGACAAAGCGCGGTGATGCGTTGGCGCGTCTCGGACGGAGACAGTTCCTCTACGGGTGCATGCCCGTCGGCCGCCGTCTTCGCGTTATAATCGGCATGCTTGAAAGTGCTGCGGAAGCCATAGTATATAAGGATGGATACGATAAGCGAAACGCATGCCACGGCAAAGCCGTAATTGTAAGCTTCGGACAACTTTTCGATGTAACTTTGACAGAAAACAGCCGTGTCGCCCGTGAATCCCTGCGCGGCCTTGAGCGATTCCAACGTAGCGGCAGACTGCGCCGTCATTCCCGCCGCATTATCCATATATTGGTGGGCAAGGGCGGGAATCTGTGCATTATAAGTGAAGCCGTTCATGCCCAACACGTAGTTGGTCATCTTGGTGGCCGCTGTGGGGGCAAACAGTGCACCGATGTTGATGGCCATGTAGAAGAGGCTGAACGCCGTGTCGCGCTTGTCCTTGTACTCAGGAGCGTCGTAGAGGTTTCCGACCATGACTTGCAGGTTGCCTTTGAAAAGCCCCGTGCCGCAAGCAATCAATGCCAACGCACCGAACATCATGGACTTACCGGCCACATTCGCACCCGTCGGGATGGCCAGCAACAGGTAACCGATGAACATGACGAAGACACCGAGCGTAACCATCTTGCCGAATCCGTATTTGTCGGCCAGCATTCCACCAAAAAGCGGCATAAAATAAACCGCCCCGAGGAACACACCGAAAATGGTGGATGTCTCGCCGGCGGAATATCCGAACTTCGCCTGTAAAAACAACGTAAAAATGGCCAGCATCGTGTAGTAACCGAAACGCTCGCCCGTATTGGCCAGCGCCAATGCATAAAGACCCTTAGGTTGACCTTCGAACATAATTTAAAATGTTTTTAATAGTGAATAAATATATTCGCAAAGATAACACTTAATTTTTGCTTTCCGTCCCATTTTGAGGCTTTAGTATCGTTTTTACCCCATATCCCCAAGCATTTTATTCTTTCTGCCGTCCGGAGAGAAACGTTTTTTAGCAAATTATTAGAGTTTGTGACATAAAAGGGCTATCTTTGCACTTCCTAAAAACAATCAGGATATACAATTCCAAAATAATCAGGTTATGAGTAAATTCGAATTCAAGCCGAAACTGTTTCTCGACTTGAGAGGTTACAACAAGGAAAAGCTGACGGCCGACATCATGGCCGGGCTCATCGTCGGCATCGTGGCCCTACCGTTGGCCATCGCTTTCGGCATCGCTTCGGGGGTGACACCCGAAAAGGGCATCATCACGGCCATCATTGCCGGACTGGCCGTGTCCCTGTTCGGCGGGAGCCGTGTGCAAATCGGCGGCCCGACGGGTGCTTTTATCGTCATCATCTATGGCATCATCCAGCAATACGGCGAAGCGGGCCTGCTCGTGGCCACCGTCATGGCCGGTGTGTTCCTGATTCTGCTGGGCGTATTCCATCTGGGTACCATCATCAAATACATCCCCTATCCCATCGTGGTTGGCTTCACTAGCGGAATTGCCGTGACCATTTTCACGACGCAAATCAAAGACCTTTTCGGACTGACCATCGACAACGTGCCGGCCGATTTTATAGAGAAATGGATCGTGTACATCCGCCACTTCGGCAGCTTGGACGTATGGTCCACCGTCGTGGGTATAGTCAGCGTGGCCATTATCGCCCTCTCTCCCAAACTGACCCACAAGATTCCGGGTTCGCTCATTGCCATCATCGTAATGACCGTGGGAGTCTATCTGATGAAACAATACGGCATAGCGACGCAAGTGGAAACCATCGGCGACCGCTTTATGATTAAAGCCGAACTTCCGGGCATGAACGTACCCGAACTGAATTGGGAAAGCATCAAACAACTGATGGCTCCGGCCATCACCATCGCCATATTGGGGGCCATCGAATCGCTGCTCTCGGCCACCGTGGCCGACGGCGTCATCGGCGACCATCACGACTCGAATCAGGAATTGGTGGGACAGGGCATCGCCAACATCCTCTCCCCCATCTTCGGCGGTATCCCTGCCACCGGCGCCATCGCCCGTACCATGACGAATATCAATAACGGGGGACGCACCCCCGTGGCCGGAATCGTGCATGCCGTCGTGCTGCTGCTCATTTTCCTGCTGCTCATGCCACTGGCGCAATACATTCCCATGGCTTGTCTGGCGGGCGTGTTGGTCATCGTGAGCTATAACATGAGCGGTTGGCGGACGTTCAGGGAACTTTTGCGCAATCCTAAGTCCGATGTGGCCGTCTTGCTCATCACTTTCTTCCTCACCGTGATATTCGACCTGACCGTGGCCATTGAGTTCGGACTGGTGCTGGCCTGCCTGTTGTTCATCAAGCGGGTCATGGAAACCACGGAAGTAAACCTTTTTAAGGATGAAATCATCCCTACCGATGCCGACGGCACCGTGATTTCGGAAGAGCATCTGCACATTCCCGACCACACGGAGGTCTACGAAATCAACGGCCCTTACTTCTTCGGCATTGCCAACCGGTTTGAAGAGGTCGTACTACAAACCAAGGAACAGCCTAAGGTACGCATCATCCGCATGCGGAAAGTTCCGTTCATCGACTCTACGGGTATCCATAACCTGACCAACCTGTGCGAGATGAGCCATCGCGAAGGGGTGCATATCATCCTGTCCGGAGTTAATCCGAAAGTACACGAGGCCCTCAAGAAAAGCGGATTCTACGAACTGCTCGGCAAGAAAAACATCTGCGACAATATCCATACGGCTCTCGAAGTGGCCCGGCATTATCTGAACCGCTGACCCGTTTCTCCGGACTTGACTAAAAAAACGGCCGCCCTCCCATATATATAATAGGTATATGGAAGGGCAGCCGTAACTTCGGCTATGCCATCTACAACGCAAGCAGTTGTTCACCGTGCGTCTTGGTCTTGACTTCTTTCGGAGAGAAGACCTTCTCAACCACTCCTTCTTCATTAATGATAAAGGTGGTACGGAAAGTTCCCATATACTTGCGGCCATACATGCTCTTCTCTCCCCATACGCCCATCTCATTGACCAACGACTTGTCCGTATCGGCAATCAACGTGAAAGGCAACTCATGTTTCTCGATGAACTTCTTGTGCGAAGCGGCACTGTCCACGCTGACCCCGATCACCTCGTATCCTTTACTCTTCAGCGCAGAATAGTTGTCGCGCAAGCTGCAAGCTTCGGCCGTACAGCCCGACGTATTGTCCTTGGGATAAAAATAAAGCACCACTTTCTTTCCACGGTAGTTGCTCAATAAAATCCGTTCTCCTTTTTCATTTACGCCCAGCACCTCGGGCGCCTTGTCTCCTACATTCATATTTTCTTTATTTTCAAGTTAAATATAATCGTCAGTTCAGCATCTTACGATTCACTCGCATTCGTCAATCGTATAGTTCACAAAATCATTGAAGGGCTTCATCAACTCGAAAATCCTGGCCGTACGGTCCAACCAGTTTTCATCACGGAAGAAATCATCCGGCACCGTGTGGCAAACGGAGTAATCTTTCGGCCTCAGATAATCCGGATAAGGGAAATCCTTCGGAAAGCCTTTAGGAAGGGTTTTCAAACGAGACTCGCCTATGACGGGAAATGCCGCCTTGAAATCTGCCGCCTCCACAATAGAGCGGAATTCATCCACCTCGTCCACGATGGACTGACGGACAGCTTTCAGTATCGGCGAAGGCAGGCACCATGCCCCACCGGCCAGCAAGCATTCGCCGGGCTGAAGGTGGAAATAATAACCGCTATGCCATGACTTCTTGCCGCAAGCGTTGATATAGGCTCCGAAATGACGCTTATAAGGCGATTTGTCTTCCGAGAAACGGGTGTCGCGATAAAAACGATACGTACAATCCTTCACCGTAAGGTGGGCCACACTACCGTCAAATGTCGCGATACGATGGATAAGCGCCTGCACCATCTCCTCGAAAAGTCCGCGCGCTTCCTCGTACTGCCCTTTGTGTTCTGCAAACCATCCCCGGTCGTTATGCGCCGCCACATCTTTCAGGAAGTCCAATATGCAATCTATCTTTGCTTTCATGTATATCTCTGTTTTTATTTGCCAAAGGTAATATAAAAGCCCATAAAAAACAAAGCAAATGCTGCAACCTGTATAAAAAAGCAGTCATTGATTCAATTATATTACTATTTGACGTATTTATTATCTTCTTTCCCTCTTATAAAAATGTAAATTTACCGCGTCGAAATCTTTGATAACCCTATAGAAACAGGTTTCGCAGCATGATTCTCCGACGGTATGGGGCGGCCGCACTGTACATCAAATCATGCCTGTGGGACTTCATTACAACTTAACCATATAATTTAACAATTAATCACAATGAGAAAAAACACGTTACTCTTTGGAGTATTGTCCCTGTTCGGGGCAAGTCAGGCGATGGCCGACGATTGGGTCATCGAACTCATGAAAAACAACGCATCTCATCTTGAATTAGTCAAAGATGCGAGTTTCGATGTAGGTTACGGCTGCATCGGGAACACTTCGACGGAAACCGTCATCGGTTTGGGGGAAGTGGATTTCGGTACAGACGGAACAAACTACAAAGCCACCGGAGTGGAGTTCGCCCATGGATGGGGCAGCTATGACGAGAAGAAGATTGTAGTCCTCAGTGCCGGAGCCACGGCGGAAGAAGCTGTCCCGTTCAACGAAATGACCGTGACCCGCACTTACGGTTACCATCAGTTTGAACTGTTTGCCGAGAATATGGACAAAGGAGACGAATTCGTCCTTCCCGCCGGTAAACAGAAAGTGTGGCTGACTTTCCGGGCCGGACAAGGCAACCTGCGTTCGGTGAAGTTCTATGAAAACGCCATCTCCGAAGGAATGGAAGGCGTACAGCCTTGGCCCAACCAAGCGGAAGGCTACGGAGACATCACGACTTCCATAGAAGCTGCCGCATTTGAAAGAGCGGTGGAAGTACCGGAAAATCCGGAAGAAGACCCTTACAAAGATGCCAAATACGATGAAAATACGGCATGTTGGGGCGGAACAAACGACGGATTCATCGTCAAATCCACCGAGGAAATAGACTTCGGCAACGGAGATTTCCAACAATTAGTGGCCTACATCGGGCATGACGGCGAAAGATACACGGAATACATGGAATTCTATATCGACGAAGTAAAGCCGGAAAATATGGTGGCCAGGACATGGACGGGCATCAATATACAGGAATGGAACAAGTTCACACCGGTGGCCACTACGTTGAAAGAGGTGACGGGCAGCCATTATCTGTATGTGAAATGGGGCAATGCCACGAACCTCCACCAGATAGATTTGGTCAAAGAACCCGTCTGGTATGAGAATCCGGACTGCGGAGTCGTTTACGACAACGCACAACCGTCGGAGAATGCTGTGGTATTCGTGACCAAAGGTGAGTCCGGAGCTACGGAAGGCGGAGACGTATCGCTGGGCGAAACTGCCTGGAAAATAATCCAGCCCATCAGCGGGGATGCCAAGTGCGAAGGCAGCAACATCGGTTTTACCAAAGCTGGCGTGGTGGTAATGTACCAGAACATAGACTTCAAGAACGGTTACTATAAGGATGTATTCATCAACGCTTCTTGCGACAAGACCTATATCGGCAGTACCACAGAAGAGGCTAATTACTCTTTATACGTAGACTTGGATGACATCGACTGGGCCACCGTGACGAACTTAGACGAGCTGCATAGAGCACTCGAAGGCCGTGAGCCGGTGGCTGTAGTCAGAGCGCAAGGTACCGGCGCGTGGAGCAACAAACTCACCACTACCGCCCCGTTAAGCCATGTGGAAGGCATACATAATTTATATGTGGTCTATAATTTGCCCGACAGGGACAATATCGGTGCCAACATCTACGGATTGTATCTAGATCCGGGACAGAACCCGGAAGAGCCTCAACCTGCTACCGGCGACTTGTTTATCCCGCTCATGAAGAGCAATGCGGAAAACATCGAATTGGTGACAGACGCGTCTTTTGACGTGGGATACGGAAATATAGGTAACACCAGCGAAAACACCGTTATCGGATTGGGAGAGATTGATTTCGGAACAGACGGAAATGCCTATCAGGCTACCGGTGTGGAGTTTGCCAACGGTTGGGGTACGTATGGTGAAGCCAAATACGTCGTACTCAGCGCCGGCGCGACTCCGGAAGAAGCCGTCCCGTTCAATGAAATCAGGGTGGAAAGAACTTTCGGTTATCACCAGTTCGATATGTTTGCCGAAAACATGAAAGAGGAAGACGGTTTTGCACGTCCTACCGGTAAACAGAAAGTATGGCTGACTTTCCGTGTCGGAAATGGAAACTTGCGTTCCGTAAAATTCTACGAAGAAGCCATACCAGAAGAAGAGGAAGGTTTGCAACCATGGCCCAGCGAAATGGAAGGATACGAAGAACTGACCACTGTTATCGACGGCTCTGCTCTCGTGAGGGCGGTAGAAGTTCCGGAAAATCCGGAAGAAGACCCCTACAAGGATGCAAAATACAACGAAGAAACGGGATGCTGGGGAAGTACAAACGACGGATTCATCGTCAAATCCAATGAAGAAATAGACTTCGGCAACGGAGAATTCCAACAACTGGTAGCCTATATCGGTCATGACGGTGAAAGATACACGGAATACATGGAGTTCTATATCGACGAAGTAAAACCGGAAAACATGGTGGCCAGAACATGGACAGGCATCAATATACAGGAATGGAACAGTTTTACGCCGGTAGCCACTACGTTGAAAGAGGTGACGGGTAGCCACTATCTGTATATAAAGTGGGGAGATGCCACGAACCTGCAGAAAATCGAATTGGTCAAGGATTCCGTCTGGTTTGAAAATCCGGATTGCGGAGTGGTATATGAGGACATACAACCTTCTGAAAATGCTGTTATGTTCACCACAACCGGAGAAAACGGTGCCACAGAGGGAACAGACATCAACCAAGGCATACAATGGGAAGTCATCAAGCCTATCAGTGGGGATGCACGATGCGAAGGAAGCAACATAGGTTACACCAAAGCCGGCGTAGTCGTAGCTTACAAAGGCATCGACTTCAAGGACAATTACTATAAAAAGGTTTTCATCAAAGCATCCTGTGAACCGTCATACATTGGCAGTACCATAGAAGATGCCAACTTTACGCTTTACACAGACTTGAACGACATTGACTGGGGGAACGTCACCAACCTGGAAGAATTGAATGCCGCACTCGAAGGACGCGAACCCGTGGCCGTTGTCAGGGCACAAGGTACCGGAAATTGGAGCAACAAGCTGACGACAGCCGGTGATTTGGATGACTTAAGCGGAATACACGACTTATACGTAGTCTATAACCTGCCCGACAGGGACAATATCGGTGCCAACATCTATGGCTTGTACCTCGACCCGGGAGAGAATCCCCAAAGTATCAAAGAAAACATACTCCAAGGAAATGGAATAGAAGTACGAGGCCATGGCAACCGTGCCACCATTTATACCGACACGGATACGCATGTCACTGTCTACAGCGTAAACGGAACGACCATAACAAACATGAACGTAAAAGGCGGTGTCACACTCATCGACAACCTTAATTCGGGTATCTATATCCTGAAAGCTACTGACAAGAACGGTAAGACAACCACCAAAAAGTTTATCGTGCAATAAAAAACACCTAACCTTTGGATGCGAGGCGAACATGACCTCGCATCCATTCCCAAAATAACCTTTATGAAAATAAAACACATGATTGCCGCAAGCCTGCTATTGCTCACAGGCATACAGACGGCAAATGCCGTAGAATGGCAGATGAAACAGGGGCCGATGATGACCCCGTGGAGCGAAACCATAGATGTCAACAACGTACTCGGCGAATATCCCCGTCCGCAAATGGAACGGGAAGAATGGCTCAACCTAAACGGAGTATGGGACTTGAGAAAGGCCGTAGAGGGAGAAGCATACCAAGCAGACTTTACGTACGACAAGAAGATTCTGGTGCCTTTCCCGATCGAATCCGCCCTCTCCGGCATCATGGAAGAAAGCGACAACCAATGTTATTGGTACCGGCGAACCCTGACCATACCGGAAAGCATGAAAGGGAAAAACATCCTATTGCATTTCGATGCCGTGGATTGGGAAGCCACGGTCTACGTGAACGGTAAGAAAGTGGGCAGTCACACCGGAGGCTACGACCCGTTCTATTTCGACATCACCTCTGCTTTAACGGACGGAGGCGAACAGGAAATAGCCGTTTATATCCATGACAATACGGGAGCAGAAGGCCAACCTAAAGGCAAACAAGCCTTGAACAAGTGGGGATGCTGGTACACTCCGGTCAGCGGCATCTGGCAGACGGTTTGGCTCGAACCGGTGAATCCGGTACACATAACCCGACTGTCTATCGAACCGGACGTGGACAATTCCTGCTTCAAACTGCAAGTGAACGCCACCGGAGACAGCGAAGCCACTGCCGACATCCGGTTGTCAGACCCAGACGGTAACACTGTGGCTTCATTGCAAGGCGTAGCCACAGGCACCCCATGCACCTTGCCTGTAAACGCTCCGGAACTGTGGTCGCCGGAACATCCCTACCTTTACGACCTCAACATCACACTATCCTCAGGAGGACAACAAACCGATGCCGTAAAAAGCTATTGCGGCATGCGCAAAATTGAAGTGAAAAACGTAGACGGCACACCGCGTATCTTCCTGAACGGTACACAAATCTTCCAAATGGGACCGCTGGATCAAGGTTGGTGGCCGGACGGACTGTACACGGCACCCAGCGACGAAGCCCTGCTGTTCGACATCAAAGCGATGAAAGAACTCGGCTTCAACATGATACGCAAACACATCAAAGTGGAGCCGTCACGCTGGTACATGCATTGCGACCGTGAAGGAATTCTGGTATGGCAAGACCTGCCCAGTCCGAACCTTCCAGAAGGACACGAAGCCTTCGCAAGGCAAAACTTCGAAGAGGAAGCCGTCCGCATCATAGATGCTTTCGAAAACCATCCGAGCATCGTGCAATGGGTCGTATTCAATGAGGGGTGGGGACAGTTCGACACCGAACGGATGACGCAAGTAGTCATCGACAAAGTCAGTCCGCAAAGCCTTGTCTGCTGTGCCAGCGGATGGAACGATGCCGAAATCGGTGACATAAAGGACTCTCACAGCTATCCTTATCCATCTTGTCCGATCGACCAAAAACGTGCTTGCGTCAACGGCGAATACGGGGGCATCACACTAAAAGTACCCGGACATATCTGGCCAGGCGGTGACTTCGGCTACACGACAGTGGAAACACCGGAAGACTTTACTGTCATGTTCAACGACTTGGCAGACAAAATCAAGGACCATTATTATTATGGGCTTAATGCGGCCGTTTACACACAGTTGTCGGACGTGGAAATTGAGAAAAACGGCATCTACACTTATGACCGGCGCATATTGAAACCATATTCACCCACAGGGGATTTGAAAAACAAAATATTAGAGTGCATCAATATGCCTCATAGCGATGTGAAAGTACAGACCGTCGTATCGACCGCTAAGGAACATAAATACAAATGGAAGTTCATCACCGAAGACAATGCACCGAGATATTGGTTCGCCAAAGAGTTCGACGACAGCCTGTGGCCCAAAGGTACCGCAGCGTTCGGTAGGAGTTCCGTATGGACCACTCAGGGCATCATTTCAATACCATGGACAACTGAGCAAATCTACCTGCGCCGCTGGTTCTACTTGGGCGATGTCACCCAAGAAATGATCGACTGCATGCGCTTCATGATTTATCATGACGATGACATCTTCATCTATATCAACGGAGTTTGGGCTGCCACGAAAAAAGGTTCTGTTTCCAATTACATTCCTTACGACATCTCCGACGAAGCACGCCAGACCCTCAAACCGAACAGTTGGAACCTGATAGCCGTGAAATGTATTCAAACCGGTTACGACCAAATCGTAGACGTGGGCATCTCGGCGTTTTCAGCCACAGATTTCCATTATAAAGAGGTGTATGACGAATTCACGAACAAAGACTTTACCGAGTTTCCGGAACCGGGCAATCCGACAGAACCGGTATTTGAAAAAGTGAAATACCCCGTGCCAGCCGAACAAGCGGCCACGGCCATCGTCCGCGGACAGTTCCTCCACTCCACCGACCGCTCCGACGCGGCTTGGGGCGACTACGACAACGACGGATTCCTGGAAGTCACTTATTCCGGCAACAACGAACACCAACGGATAACCTCGCGGAAAAAGTTCTCCGCCCTGTATGACTATCAAGAAGACGGAACATTCAAGAAGCTGGACAGTCCCTTCGATGTGGTATATTATGCTTGCCCCACATGGTTCGACTACAACAACGACGGCTTAATGGACTTGTTCGTACCCGGAGTAAAATCTATGGACTATGAAAACGACCTCGACGATGTGGTCGCCTACCTGTACGAGAACAAAGGAATCGGACCGGACGGAAAATATGTCTTTGAAGAAGTAAATCAAGCCACACCGGAAAGCAATCTCATGGGAATCTCTCCTATCTACGGCTCGCTGGACGGCGGACGGTCGCGCCACTACGTCTCCGTAGGCGATTATGACAAAGACGGTTATCTTGACTTCATCATCGCCGGACTGGATGACTACGAAGACACAAACGGAATCACGGATGAAAACGGTAAGCCCGTCGTACACCACGACCGGCGCGTGCTTTACCTCTATAAAAACAATAAAGGGAAAGGGTTCATCCGACAAGAAACCCCTTTGGACGGCGACAAACCCTTCACAGGGCTATCAAGAGGTTCGGTACATTTTGCCGATATGGACAACGACGGTTGGCTGGATATCATTTCATCCGGTTACGGCCCGGGCGAAGGCAATCTCCGCATCTACTGGAACAATGGCGACGGTACTTTCTCTGAAAACGGGCAATACCTGTACGGATCATACGATTCGTCTTGTTTCCCCTGCGACCTGAACGCAGACGGGTGGACGGACATCGTCGTCACCGGGTACTCTGCCACGAAAGGGCAAAATGCCAAATCATTCTATGTGTACCGCAATAAAGGCGGACGGACATTTGAAATGTTGGACGATTTGTTCTGCGGATTTGAAGGAGTAGACGGAGCTACCCCCTCGTTCGGCGACGTGAACCATGACGGACTGCCGGACATCTTAGCAGGTGGACACGGCGAAAGCCATGAAATCACGACTTGGCTTTATCTGAACCGGGGAGATTTCTGCTTCAAGCCCTGCGGCGGATGGTACGACACGGCATCTCCTTGGACATTCGATCGTGTAACCCATGGTAATAACCACTTGATAGATTTCGACAACGACGGTTATCTGGATGCCTGGAACATGGGATGGGCGCATAGCGACGTATGTTCACGCGAATGCGCCACCGAACTTTACCGGAACACATCGTCCGACGAGGGAGCCGTCCCCAACGCAGCCCCCACCGCTCCCCAAAACCTGAAAGCCGTCTACAACCAAGCCACAAAGATGGTTACTTTCAGTTGGGACGTAGCTTCGGACGACGTCACTCCCCAAGAAGCCTTGCAGTACAACCTGTATTTGAAAAAGTCGGGTTCAGACAAATTCTTCATGACCGTGCCGGCAGACGTGCAGACCGGTTTCATCAAAACTGGAGAAATCTCGGGACAAATCTCGACGACCGTCTACTCCATGTACATAGATGACGAGGAAGCCACGTATGAATGGGGCGTACAGGCCATCGACAACGGCAAGAGGGGCGGAGCGTTCACACTGTCCCGTTTCGACCCGTCCGGCAGTTCCGTAGAGGAACATGTGCTCCCCGGCGTCCGGATATATGGTGCAAACGGCAAACTGCATTACCATGTGAACGAAAGTACAACCCTGACCGTCATGGACGAAACCGGCACCACCATTTCACACATGACAGTCGACGACAGCGGAACAATCGATATTCCCCGATGCGGGGTCTATCTCATAAAAGCCGATATAGGACATAAGACACAAACTTTCAAAGTAGTCTTATAACCGCTTTCACAAACAGATTCACGTACACTTCCGCAGATAAAACCACATTATCCAACAGCCGGAAGTGTACGTTTCTTTTTCTCTTCCCCCGTTTTGGTGCAGCTATTACATTATTTGAAGCATCCATCAACTTTTTGAAAGCTGCGGAATACATACCTTTGCTTGAGAAAGAAACTATTTTTTTATAACCATTAAAAACATTCATCATTTATGTGCAAAAGTTTAAGAAGCATGCTGCTCATGTTAGCCTGTGCAGTGTGTGGCTCGGTCCTTGCCCAAGACAACCTGAAAGCCATGCAACAGAAATTCGTCAATGAGAAGTTCGGTATGTTCATTCATTTCAACATGCCCTCATTCGTGGACGAAGACTGGCCCGCCCCCGACATGCCGGCCGAAACCTTCTACCCGAAGAAACTGGACTGTAACCAATGGGCCGAAGCAGCCCTTAGTGCAGGAATGAAATTCGGATGCCTGACCACAAAACACCACAGTGGTTATTGCATTTGGGACACGAAGACTACGGAATACAACGTCATGAACGGTCCCCTGAAACGAGACGTGGTACGGGAATACGTAGACGCTTTCCGTAAAAAAGGGTTGGACGTGATGTTATATTATTCCATCCTCGACACGCACCATCGTTTACGTCCGGGATTTATCAACCGCAACCATATAGATTTGATTAAAAATCAATTGAAGGAGCTGCTGACTAACTACGGCCCCATTTCCGCCCTCATCATCGACGGTTGGGACGCTCCTTGGTCGCGCATTTCATACGAAGAAGTCCCGTTCGACGACATCTATCACTTCATTAAACAGCTCCAGCCGAACTGCCTCGTCATGGACTTGAACTCTGCCAAATACCCACAGGACGCATTGTTCTACACCGACATCAAGTCCTTCGAACAGAATGCCGGACAACACATCTCCAAAGACACCAACCGGATGCCGGCCTTGTCGTGCCTGCCGCTGAACTCGTCGTGGTTCTGGAAAAGCGACTTCCCCACAACGGACGTGAAATCTCCCGAATGGATTGTCAACGAGAACCTGATACCTTTCAACAAAGCATACTGCACCTTCATCCTCAACGTGTCGCCCAACCGGGACGGACTGATTGATGACAATGCCTTGGAGGCGTTGAAGGAAATCGGCCGCCTTTGGAAAGGAAAAGAAGGTGGCGAAATGACGTTGGGCGAATACGAACGTCCGATTACGGCAGAAAACATCGCCAAACACCGTCCGGCCAATTCCAGTTGGAGTTACGATTCCTTCATCATGGATTTCGGAAACGACGACAACTTCGGATCGGCCTGGCATTCCAATCCGAGAATCAAAGAACCATGGTACGAAGTGGAATTTGAACACACGCGCCCGTTCAACATGATTTCATTGGTGGATGACAACCAGAGTTTCAGCAGCTATCGCGTGCACTACCTCAAAGACGGAGTTTGGCATGAGATTCCCGTGACTCCGAAAGACGGAAAAGTAAAAGTGCACCGCTTCGATGAAGTCTGGGGAAACAAAGTCAAAGTCACTTTCACCAAGAAGAACGAAAACGAACGCATGTACCTGAATGAAATAGGCGTGTATAACGAACGCCGCGACTAAAAAAAGATCCCCTTATTCCATCCTCTCCAATCCGGAAAGAGAAAGAATAAGGGGATTATTATACGTGTACGGCATCTAAAGCCGACACGTCTTAACTTATTTCACCCACAAACGGAAAGCACCCTTTTGGGTCTTCACGATGTATAATGTATTGGTACGCAAAGCTACCGGAATAACAGCGCCTTCATACCGACCGACCAAAGCTCCTGTCAGGGCGTATATTTCCACGCGTCCGCCGCAAGGAACGTAAAGGTTGCCATTGGCATAAGCCACTTTGTCATTCTTACTGCTCACACCCGCAACGGAAGAACCGTCCTTGACAGTCAATGTACCGTCTACCGTAGTCACCACATAATTCTCCGGTTCTTCGCTCACGGACACCTTGATGGGGTAAGTGCCGGCCGTCAACGGTTCGGGCAAATTCACCGTAGCCACGGGCATGTCGGTAAATACCGTCTCAGCCTTGTCTTTGTTCACGAACCCTTCATACACGAGTTCATACGTCTCGGACAGGTCACCGTCAAGATTGACCTCCACATCGTTGGCCTTGATAGTGAGGGCAGCCTTCTGGATGTCGAAAGCAACCTTTGTAGTAGTGGCACCATAATCCACACCGTCTATCGTCTTAGCTGTCGTAGTCACTACCAGTTCCGCCTTTCCGGCTTTCTTGGCCGTAACCACGCCTTTTGTAGTCATGCTTACCACCCCGGAAGTCAAGACAGTGCTATTGTACGTAATCCCGTGTTCGTTGGTCACCAACGTAAATTCATCACCGTAAGTCACCGTCTCAGGCACTGTCACCGTAATGCCCGGGCTCTCAGCCATAACAAGCTTGGCCACATCGGGCACAATGCTGACAAGTTCAAAATTGTCGAAAGAAACTTTTTCGGGCAACTTGACTGATACCGGGAACTCGTCGCCCACAACGGCATCCTTGTTCACGTTGCACACCACTTCGGGTTGGGTGGCCAAAGCCGCCAAAACGTCCTCATCATCATACACCACATCAGAATAGCCGGTCGTGAAGATATATTCTTCTTGTCCCACAGCGGCGTTTACCGTACGATATTTTTCGTCATCGTAAGCCGTAGATAAAGTGTTGCTACCGTATTTGACATACACGCCTACCTTATTCTTTACCACCTTGAATTTCGCATCTTCGGCAAATTTCAAATCGTAGTTCTCTGCCGCACCGCCACTCAACTTAGCCGCACGTTCGCTACCTACAGCTTCCGCATCTTTCGGTGCAGATGCCGATACCGTGGGCAACTTGGACAAAACCTCAGAAGCGTCTTTTTCTGCATCATTCCATTTCCACCCGTCATAAACGAAAGTATAATGGCATTTCCCCTTGTCCATGTTAGACGTAGACACAGCTATACCACGCCATGTCCAAGCATCATCGGCCAGCGACACGTTGAGCGGTGCTTTCGCCACGGTCAATGTCATGGGTTCGGATTCAGCCGGAGTGAAATCATCGCTGCCCGGTTGGCTGGCGGTCACTACGACCTCGCCCGCACCGACAGCACGAAGCTTTCCGTCTTCGCCCACTTCGAGCACGCCTTCCTTGGAGAAACTGTACGCCAAAGCGTCCTTAGTATTATTGGAAATAAAGCCCAAACCATCCACCTCGTCGCCATAAGTCAACGCCGGAATCTCGGCAGGCAACTGGATTTCGGCACTCACTCCCTTAAACGTCAAAGTGTAAGTGTTTACCTTCTCACCCATAGCCGTTTCATCCTTCACCGTAATGGTCGTCACATTGCCTTCCGTAACGGTTTCCACTGTCGCGTCCTTACCGAAAGCCGTAGCCATGATGTCCTTACCCTGCAAGTCGGCAGGCAGTTGGTAATCGAACACACCGTCGGAGAATCCGTTCACTTCCTTGCCGTCTACTACGAGAGATTTCAGACGTGAATTGTACACCAACTGCACATCATCTACATAAAGGGCATTACCCGTACCCAATTCCGAACGATTGAAATAATCGGAAGCCGAGAATATGATGTTCATCTTTTCCGGATTCCCATCCGACTTATAATCAATAGCCACAGACTGACGCGTCCAATTTTCAATGTCACCCTCGATGGGATATTCTACAGAAGCCACCAATTTAGCATCCCCTGTCACTTCACTACCCGTAGGCATGCCTAAAATATCTTTCTCCCGGTCTATCATATCTATCTCCACCGGCGCATTGCTCATTCCGGTTATAACTTTGGAAGAAGTAGTTCCAGTCCAAGAATAAAAGATGGCCATGGCTTTCTCTTTCGAGTTAAAGGAACCGTTTGCAGGTGCTTCCTGCGCATGCGTACGCTTTGCATAGAACACCAATGAATCGGGACGGGAAGTGAACTCAATCCCCCCATAGGATCCTCCATCACTGGTATCTTCCGGTTTGCCCACATTCGTCACATCACCATACGCCCAAGATGTTCCTAATGTTATATATCCCGGCGCCGTTGCTCCAATACCAAACATTCCTACATAGTTGTTCCACATCTTAACGGAATGGCCGTTAACCTCCTCCCTACGGTCGGTATCCGGAGCCACAAGTTCTTCTGTAATCGTGATAAAAAAGTTTTTGCACACGCTGGAGGCCATCCAACCTTTCGGTTGCAAACCAACGGCGTTTACCCCATCGGGATAACAAGTTTCCCAAGGCTCGTTGAACGAACCGTCAAAACCCTGCGCTGCCATCGAAGCCGAAGCCAGCAACAAAGTGGATAAAAGTAGATTTCTCTTCATTATTATTCTCTTTCTTTTTTTGGAATTATAAATACTATTAATACACTTGGCAATTAGTGAAGACAAAGTTACCATAGTCCGTATGAAAACCAAAGAAAATACGGTAAAAAGAGGACTTTTACCGAAATATATACTGAAAAATCCACTTTAAGATGTCACTTACCTGCTTTCACAGCCTCCCAGAGCATGGAATAGTCGATGCCGTCTTCCAAAACACATTTCCCCGTCCGCGCCTGTAAAGTCTCGTCCCCAGTCCCTGTTTCCGGCTTTCCGCCTGTATCCGGCGAACGGGCGCAGTCCCCCCGGCTCCGTTTGCCTTTCTCCCCGACCTGCCACGATGCGACTTTGCTCTCGGGACGAACGGAATAAACCGTGTCACGCACGACCTCGCGGCGTATCACCGTATCTATCACCTGCGACACCTGCTGCAACGAAGATTCACCGGACATCCGTCCCAACTCCACTCCCCACAACAGACCGGCCACGGCGGCCACCGGCGTAGCCACCCATCCCCAGGAAATGCCTCCGGACCGACGGGGATTCCGCGGCACACGCAAACGGCTGTTTTCTTCATTCCGCAGCCGTGCGGCTGCCTGTGAGACTTGTTCCTCAAAGTGTTTCATAAACCTTCAATTTCTTTCTTAAGTATTGCAATAAATAATGAAGACGCGATTTCACCGTACCCTCCGGAATACCCATTACCTCGGCCAGTTGCGGTACCGTAAGTTCCTCTTCATAACGCAAAGCAAACAACACACGTTGTTCCGGAGGCAACTTGTCCAACAATGCGGAAAGTTCGCGGTCGAACATCCGGATGTCCATCCGAAGTTCCGGCTGTTCCTCATACGTATCCGGCCCGCCACGCACCTCTTCCGCAAAACCGACCGCAATATTCCGGAAACGGTATTCATTCCGGCACAGATTATAGGCCATCGTGAAAAACCAAGGACATAACTCCCGTCCGCATTCATACCGCCCCCTTGCCGCCCATACGCGCAAGAACAGCTCCTGCGTGAAGTCCGCTGCCAACTGCTCTTCCCGTCCCAGCATACGGAAGAAAAAGCCGTGCAGGCGTCGGGCATAACGACGGTAAAGTTCATCGAAAGCCTTTTCGTCACCCGTTCGCCGCACACGTCCCATCAATTCCTCGTCCGATAGTTTCCGCAACGACGGCCTGAAGTTTATTTTTACCGCCATTTCTCCAAATAGTCCAAATACTCCTTTTTCTTCGCGGCTGAAAACCCGCCGTTCTCCACCGAAGCTTTCAATATCCGGTAAAGCCAGTCGGCACGCTCCTGATTACCCGATTCTCTATACGACTGCACCAACGGGCCCAACATGACCGTGTAGTTCAGCAGCAACATCTCGCTCCCCGACCACCATGTCTCCACACGGAAGGCCGGTTCGGTCAGGTAATCGAAATGATAATCCCGTTCTACATGACGTTGGGCTGCCGAAACATTGTCATAAGGCTCCTCACTGTACCGATACACCAATCCCTCATTATAAAGTTTGCGGGCTATGCCCTGCACGGCCCACTGCGAACCCGGCGAGAAGTAAGCCGGACGACCGGATTCGCGGATGACGTATTTCACCATCTCTTGCACAGCCGCCTTGAACTCTTCTTCCGTTCTGACCTCGCGCCCGGGAAAGGGAGGAATCCCCAACTGCCGGCACAAAGCGTCGCGATAGGACCGTATGGACAGAAAAGGAATCACGACCACCACCTTGTCCGTATGCACACGCATCGCACGCTGCAACATGAGCTTGTCGAAAAGCTCCGCGTCGCCGTTGCCAAAGAAAAGCCCGCCTTCGGCCATCCCTTGCAACTGGTTGTAACCGAAACGCAGGATAAACGAAGGATATTTGCCATGCTCATACTGGCGACGCAGGATGTCATTGAAAAGCCCGGCCTTCCATCCTGTCCCGTCCGTTTCCCCCATCATCCAAAGATATCCCAACACGGCATCGTATCCACGGTCTGAAATATCGTCCGGCAACAGGGTCATCGCCTTCTCCGCAAACTTGTTGTCAGGCCCCTGGGAGGCGCGGTAAGCACATATATTATAGGTATAAGTCTCCGGAATAGCCCGTTCCATACGCTCCAGGATACGGGGTATCCCTCCATCGTTCTTTCCACGGGAACAAGAATTCAGCCCCCAGGCAGCCTCAAACAGGTTGCGCCATGCCTTTTCATCCTGCTCGTCTGCGTCCACCTCTCTTTGCCAAGCCTTAACCTGGCCAGCATACCAGAGCGAGTCGTGCGCCTCTTCCACGATTCCTTTTATCTCCTGCGGTTTCTGTGCCGACGCGCAAAGCGCCACAACCACCGCCCACGAAACAATCAACGTCCTTCTCATATTCTTTCTGTTTCTACCATGAATAATGTTTGTACTTGCAACACGTGTCATAAGGAAATACACGCCACAAGGCATTTCGTTCAAAGAAAAAACAAGGCATGCCACGCCCATCCTCCTACAATACGATAGAAACGGTTTCGGGCAGTGGAGTTCCCCCGAAAATCACCCGGCTGACATCGGAAAATCAATCTCAGGCGAACGAAAAATCGTTCGCCTGAGATTGATTTTTCGTTTGGCGCAGAAAAATCGGGCCGCTTTTTCCCGTGGAAAAAACAGCCCCTTGATCCATACACGTCCTTCATCCCGGCCTTGCACCGAACTAAGGAGCTTGCCAGAAATAACGGTCGTCATAGGTAGTATGTCCGGATAACGGCCAGAATCCCTCCGGCACCAAATACATTCGAGGACTTCCCAACCCGTCAGCAGGCTCCGTCTCAAACCGGCTTTCAAGGTGGGCATCAAGCATATAAAGGTTCTTGGCCATGTAATTCTCCAAATATCCTTCTTTGGTCTGCTTGGTCTTATGGTTCCAGTTCGCATCCTCGTTCAATACCAAAGGGAGCCCCTTGATCAGCCGCTCACGCACCTCGCCCGGATGCAACAACAGACCGTTTTCGTCGGTGACGTAAGCTGCAAAAGACGCGTCCATCCATATCCATTTCCCCAACTGGCGGCTCCACACCATATTGATGACATGGCAATCGGTGTCGGTATCATACGCTTTCGACTGGCACGTCACGAAGCGTGACGGGAATCCCATGGCCAGATACATCTCACTGAGCACCTGTGCCAGAAAACGGCAATTCAGCCCGCGCCCTTCCCGCTTGCACAATTCATACATGGCTATCGAGTTCCGTGCACAGTCCGGCCACATCGAACCTCCGTCGTGACGGATGGCATCATGCAACCAATACATCAGATTCTTGATTTGGCTGATTTCGTCGCCGTCGCCGGCTATGCTATCCAAATTGAAATAGCGGCGCACACGTACCAAATTACTGTCCGTGGCCGATTGGTACGTAAATGCAGGCATCGGACGGGTATCTTCCCGATAGGCCGGGGACTTCTTCAACACATAAAGGTAGTCCCCCACTTCACGCACCTTTTCCACAAGGGCTTGAAACTCCGGATTTCCGCGCAGGGCATCCCACTCCTTGCCGCCCTTTATCAGGTCATACTTGGCAAATCCCAACTTTATTGCGATGTCCAAATGCGCCAAAGCCTCCTCGTCTCTCCCCTCAGATGCCCAAGCACAGGCCGAACGATAAAACCAAGGAGCTGAGGTCTTCTTCATATAGCCCATCACCCCTCCACCGTGTGCCCAAATCCGGCGTACAACCGGCGCGAACCGGCTCATGAAGTCGGCCAAACCGCGTCCCTCCAGACGTTCTTCATCCGATACTTGCGGAACGAAGTCTTTATGCTGGCTGCGCAGAACCTTTCCTTTCACGGTATATCCTTCAAACAAAGGGCAATGCTCTGCCGCGCCGAGACCCGTACTCAATATATCGCCATGGAACACCACCTGTTCCAACCGGGGACAGTCCGCCAGCAACGTGGGGCCTCCCGTTCCCAAGACTACGCCATGGAAATCCACACGCTTCAACTGCGGGCATTCGGCAAAAGTGCGCCACCCGTCGAGTTGTCCCACGTCTCCGTTCACCTCAATCCGCTCCACGGCCGGCATCTTCTGGAAAGCACCTCCGCTGATAAAGTCCACATGATTCAACGACAAGGTTTTCAATTGGGCACATCCTTCGAAAGCACCCTTCCAGACGCCCCTCGCCTGCCGGGGGAAAACCACTTCCACCAATTCGCTGCTCCCATAAAAGGCAGAAGCACCCACAAACACATTTTCCGGCAACACGATCCTACTGATCCGTGTGGCTCCCAAAGCCCCTTCCGCGATGGTGTCCAACCGTTCGGGCAAATCGATATGCGTCAATCCACATTCGCTGAACAAATAAGGCGGAAGCGTATGCTCTCCCTGCACCTCTCTCCATTCCCCGTGTCTTACGTACCCTCCTCCGCCACGGGCAAAAGAAACGTCCCGCATGTCCAACACGCGCAAACGTCCCGGTGTGGATTGCCGCTCTTTGTCCCTCCCGGCCATTTCGCGCAGGAAGCACAAATCCCTCCCGTTCAATGTTCCTTTCAGCGTCAGGTCCGTCACCTTGTATTTGGCTTTCTTCCCCACCAGTTCCGGTAACGTCCCGGGCGTTTCCACTTCCACTTTCAAACGTTTTGCCGCGACATGGCCCACTTGTCCCAAAAGACAAAACCACACGAACAATATCCGGGCATAATACAAAACATTCTCACTGCTACAGTTTCCTTTCCGTTCCATGGTATTTCACTTTTTAATAGTCCTTCATACATAAATACGCAGGATTCGGAATTTTGTGACAAGAAAATCGTGTTTTTTTCAAAAACCGGTTAAGAAAAGTATCTCATTCATCAAAAAACGGCTTTACAGACCTCAAATACTTGTCCCGTGAAATCGCACGGTTGCATCCGCTCCGGTCGGCCCTGTAATTCGTACATCCCAAAAACGGTTCTCCCCATCCTTCTTTCACTATCAAATAACCGTCCTTGCAACAGTCGCATTTCAGGATAGGCAAATCACCGCCCTTCAGGTTGTTGGTCATGAAATCGCAAATCTCCGGTTCATTGGAACAAATCCACAACTTCAACCCGTATGCCTTCTTGTACCTCAACTGCATGGGATAACCGCAGACGGGACACCGTTTCATTTCAGTGCGCGTCTCCCGGCAATCGTCCAATTCTCCATTTACTGTCACGCCGGGATAGTCTTTCACGAGTTCCCTCACGAAATCGGACGGATGCTGTTGCGGCACAACGATGTACACACGGTTTTTGGTCCGTGTCAAGGCCACATAGAAAAGCCGACGCTCTTCCGCATATTCCATCGAATGGTCGTCCCTCACGACATACTTCAATACCGGGTCGTCCTGCACTTGCGACGGAAAACCGTACAACTCATTACGGGCATTGATGAGAATGACATGGTCGTATCCCAATCCTTTTGCGCGGTGCACGGTCATAAAATCCAGTTTCGCGAACGGGTACTTCTTGGAAATCACATTCCCCGTCTTCTCCTCGTACGTGAACTCCGACGAACGGCAAAGGTTAAAGGCGTCGAACCCGTAACGCCCCAGCAACAATATCGATGCGTCCGGATTCTCCTCCAATATCTGCCCGACAATCCTCTCCACCGTTTCGCCCACAAGGAAATACTTCCCACCCTTTCCGGCATATTTGCTCCGGTCTACGTTCTCCGTATAGGTTTCGACCACGACCGGACGTGTTATATGTTTGGGCGAAACCAGGCTTTTGCGTATCTGCGCCGTGTTCTTCTGTATGAAACCACCGGCTATGTCGATTACTTCCTGGGCGTTCCGGTAAGTTTTGGTAATACCCAGTTCCAACCCGTACCCAAAGGATTCCTTGAATTGGGTGAACAACGTGATATCCGAACCTGCATAGGCATAAATGGACTGCCAATCGTCGCCCACGGCCACGATCTTTGCATCGCAGAGTTTGCTCAGCTCCAAAGTCAGATTAAACCGCTGGCGGGAAATGTCCTGATACTCGTCGACTATGATATATTTGAACCCCAACCTCTCCCCCTGGATTTCCTTTTCGCGGAGCATTTTTGCCGAACTGTTTATCATGTCTTCAAAATCTACCGCTTGCTTTTCTTTCAGACGCTTGGAGTATTCTAAGTAACACCGCTCGCAGATGGATAGAAACAACTTGTTTCTCTCATTGGAGGACTTGCTTTGAAACTGATGGAAATGCTCTATCGTGAAACCGTTGGTCTTAAAGCCATGCAAGAACGTGCAAACCAGCTTGACCAACTTTATGATATATTTGTTCTCTTCCGTGCTGACCAACTTGTCGAAAACTTCCCGTGAAGTTCTCGGACGGAACTCTATCCCTTGGGCTACGAGCATTTCCTGCAAATGGTCAAGGTAATCGCGCCCGTCGTTGTATTCGGAATAAGTATAAACCAAATCCGTATGGTGTCTGCGGTGCAAACGGATTTTATCATCTATTTCCTTTTTATACCGGGCCAACTGTTCTTCCGTATATCTGCTGTTCCAGCCATTTTCCGTAATACCGAAATGTTCGACATACACCGTCTTATCTCCTTGGGTAATCGTAAAATCCGGAGTATAGGGTTTGTACGTATACCTCATATTATAAGGATAAATCTTCTCGTACACGTAGTCGATGCCGTTCATGAACAGGAAATTCGCTATCCTGACCTCCTGAACCGACCTTAACGTCTCGTGGGCAATGCTGACACATTTGCCGGTCCGTTGGTCTATAATCTTTTCTGCATACTCATCCATATTGCCACGCAAAGTGGAAAAGTCGGCTTTGGATATGTAGTTGAAGAAATCATTGAGATTGTCTCCCTCATACGGTGCGTCGAAATAGCTTCCGAAGAACAATATCAGCTTATCCACCAGTTCCGGACACTCCAATATGTTCCCTTTTAAATAATTGTTGACCACATGCCACATAAAGCCACCATCCACGATCGTCTTCCTTTCGGTGTCTCGCTTTCGCAGTATGGCATAGCCCGTCTTATGGAAAGTCGTCACCGGACAATCTATCTTCAGATCCTTATTGATTTTGCTGCGCAATTCCCCGACCGCCTTATTCGTATATGAAATGACCAATATCTGTTCCGGTTCCACCCCTCTTTTTTCCACAAGGTATTTCACCTTCGCAGCCATGGTCGTTGTCTTCCCGGCTCCGGCCCCGGCCACAACCAACGTGTAGTCTTCATCGGACAATACGACCCGTCGCTGTTCCTCATCCAGCTTCACATTAGGGTCCACCTTACGAAGTATCGTATCAAGATAAAGTTTGTCTTTGGCCAAATGCCTTTTAACAAATTCGTCATTGTGCGCTTCAACTACCTTGGAACCCTCCTTACTGCCCAAGTCTTCATACAGGCAAAGGAATCTATCCATTTTCTTCGGGTCTATACGATTCTTTTCGCAATACATGTCCAACATCCCCATCTTTTCCAAATTGGAAAGACTGACATGCAGTTCCGCATATCTTTCGTGAATGGAACGGTAATCGCTTCGGGCTATGAAACGGTCGCTATGCAGTAAAAGTCCGATTTGCCTCTCGAAATCCTCCAAGCGCTTGCTTTCAGTACATTCTTCACCCTCTGAATGCACTTTTTTTCTCCGGAAAAATATCTTATCCCACTTCCAAACCGACATACTTTGTTTTTCCTACTGGCAAACCAACTTGATTTATTTGGGTGTAAAATTATAAAAAAAGCCACAATCATCCTGTGATACAGCCATTTTTAACAAAAAGAGGAATACTTCTTTTTTACACAGAAAGTATTCCTCTTCATGATGATCATATATCGTACCGGATTATTCAGCCGACGTTTCCACAGCCATCTGGCGGTAGCTGTCCAGTTGTTCTGCCGTGAACTTGCGGATAAAGTTGAAATGCTTCTCCACCTCGGCCTCGGCATAGTTCACATACACGTTCAGGCTCTTGGCAAACAAATCGGGACGGTTGGTGGCATCCTGCATCAGCAAATGACACATGATGGTGTCGGCTGCCATCTCCATCAAACGACGGGCCACGAAATCGTGCAGTTCCTGATTGTTGGCTTCTTTCACGGCGTTCGTACAAGCGTCGAACTTGTTGGCCATCTCCTTCACGCGGTTCATGTAGCTCTCATATTCCGGAAGCACGGGCTGCTGCTCGAAATCACGGATGGTGGCGATGTATGCCCCGTTCGTCACGTAACGGATGGCCGCCACAGTCTGCAACTGGGTCGTACCCTCGTAAATAGAAGTGATACGAGCGTCGCGGTAAATGCGCTGACAAGCATATTCCAACATGAAACCGGAACCTCCGTGCACCTGGATACCGTCGTAAGCATTCTGGTTGGCGTATTCCGAATTCATACCCTTGGCCAATGGCGTAAAACTGTCGGCCAGTTTGGCATACTTCTTCTGTTCGGCACGCTCTTCCGGCGTCAGCTTGCGTTCGCGGGCTATGTCGTCCAATGCCTTGTAAATATCCACATAACGCGAAGTCTGGTACAACAACGCGCGACCTGCGTCCAACTTGGCTTTCATCGTGGCCAGCATGTCATATACGGCCGGGAAGTTGATGATGGCCTTACCGAACTGTTCACGGTCTTTCGCGTATGCCAAAGCCTCGTTGTAGGCCGCCTGACTCAACCCTACCGACTGTGCGGCGATGCCGAGGCGTGCACCGTTCATCAATGCCATGACATACTTTATCAAACCCAACTTGCGGCTTCCGCATAACTCAGCCTTCGCATTCTTATACACCAGTTCGCAAGTCGGCGAACCGTGGATACCCATTTTGTTCTCGATGCGGCGCACGTCCACTCCGCCGTCGCGCTTGTCGTAAATGAACATGGAAAGACCGCGGCCGTCCCTCGTACCTTCTTCCGAACGCGCCAACACTAAATGGATGTCGGCGTCACCGTTCGTGATGAAACGCTTCACGCCGTTCAGCCTCCAACAGTTATTCTCCTCGTCGAAGGTGGCCTTCAGCATGACGCTCTGCAAGTCGGAACCGGCATCCGGTTCGGTCAGGTCCATCGACATCGTTTCCCCGGCACATACACGCGGGATGAAGCGGCTGTGCTGGTCTTCGTCGCCAAATTCATACAACGTTTCGATACAGTCCTGCAACGACCAGATGTTTCCGAAACCGGCATCGGCGGCAGCCACCACCTCGGCACACATCGTGTACGGCGTAATAGGGAAGTTCAACCCGTTGTACTTGCGCGGCATCGTCATGCCGTTCATACCGGCCTTGACCATGGCGTCCAGGTTCTCCACCGTCCCACGGGCGTAATCCACACGGCCGTCGTGGCAGTGCGGGCCTTCTTCGTCCACACCTTCGGCATTCGGGGCAATCACATTGGCCGTGATGTCGCCTACGATGTCCAACACCTTATTATACGAATCCATCGCGTCGGCATAGTCCACCGGCGCATAATCAAATTCGTCCTTGTCCCTGAAGTCGCGCTCTTTCAATTCCACAATGCGCTTCATCATCGGATTCTCTAAGTGATACTTGAGTTCCGGTATATCTGAATAGTAATTAGCCATGTTGTTTACTTGCTGTTTTGTTTGTAATACTTGATGAGCTTCGGCACGACTTCCTCCACCGTACCGTTAATGACATAGTCGGCAATGGCATTGATCGGAGCGTTCGGATCGCTGTTCACGGAAATGATGATACCGCTTTCCTTCATGCCCGCAATGTGTTGGATAGCCCCGGAGATACCGCAAGCGATATACACTTTCGGGCGTACCGTCACGCCGGTCTGGCCGATTTGCAGGTCGTGGTCGCAGAACCCGGCATCCACTGCCGCACGGCTTCCACCTACTTCGGCATGAAGCTCGTGTGCCAATTCGTAGAGCATGCCGAAGCCTTCCTTGCTGCCCATGCCGTAACCTCCGGCAATGACGATGGCCGCACCTTTCAGGTTATTTTTAGCTTTCTCCACATGGCGGTCGATGACCTTCACCACGTATTCCGTTTCCGGTACATACTTGGCCACATCGTGTACAATGACTTCTCCTTTATAATTAGGATCGAGCACTTCCGCCTTCATCACGCCGCTGCGCACCGTAGCCATCTGCGGACGGTTCTCAGGATTCACAATCGTAGCCACGATGTTACCGCCGAACGCCGGACGAATCTGATAAAGCAGGTTCTCATACTTCTTTCCGGCTTTCTTATCCTCATGGGAACCGATTTCCAATGAGGTACAGTCCGCCGTCAACCCGGAATGAAGGGCGGACGACACACGCGGACCCAAATCACGCCCCACGACATCGGCCCCCATCAGGCAGATTTGCGGTTGCTCCTCCTTAAACAGGTTCACCAACACGGCCGTATGCGGCAACGACGTGTAGGGAGCCAGCCCCGGAGCGTCGAAGATATGCAATTTATCTACGCCGTATGGCAATATCTGCGGTTCTATCTTTCCCGTAATGCCCGACCCGGCGGCCACAGCTTCGAGCTGCACGCCGAGCGTATTGGCTAACTTACGGCCTTTGGTCAATAATTCCTGGCTTACTTCGGCCACCGTGGTGCCTTCAAGCTCGCAATATACAAATACGTTGTTCATCTTTATCCGATTGTATGGTTAGCCAATAATTCCTGTATCAATCCCTCTACGTCGGCATCGGAAGCCGTCAGCACCTTGCTCTCCTTGGCCTTGAACACGATGTTCTGCACGGCCTTCACCTTGGTGGGCGAACCGCTCAGGCCGCACTGCTTCAAGTCGGCATCCACATCGGCCGTACTCAACTGTCCCAAAGTCAGGTAAGGTCTCTTTTCGTACTCTTCGGCATAGGCCAACCCTTCCGCTGGCTTCTCCATCGGCACCATGGCGCGCTTGTATTTCATCACCAGCTTGGCGTTGCGCGGACGGCAAGGAGCCGCGCTACCGTTCACCGTCAGCACGAGGGGCAACGGAGCTTCCACAGTCTCCACACCGCCGTCGATATGACGCTTCACCGTCATTTTCCCGTCGGCGCACTTCAGGATTTCTTCCACATAGGTCACCTGAGGCAAGCCCAATTTCTGCGCCACTTGCGGCCCTACCTGTGCAGTATCGCCGTCGATGGCCTGACGACCACCCAAAATCACATCGGGCATGCCCAATTTCTGAATAGTAGCAGCCAGCGCATAACTGGTGGCCAATGTGTCGGCACCTGCAAAAGCGCGGTCGGTCAACAAATAGCCCCCATCGGCCCCACGGTATAAACTCTCGCGAATCACTTCGGCTGCACGGGGAGGCCCCATAGTGATGACGGTCACGGTAGAACCCGGATTCGCATCTTTCAGCCTCAAAGCCTGTTCCAGCGCATTCAAGTCCTCGGGATTGAAAATGGCCGGCAAAGCAGAACGGTTTACCGTACCTTCCGGTGTCATGGCATCCGGCCCGACATTTCGGGTGTCGGGAACTTGCTTGGCAAGTACAATGATGTTTAAACTCATAGTTCTTTAGTTATTTTGTCGTATAGATTAAGACTTGTTTCCTTTTCATGGCAAAACATATCTCGCAAATGTACTTATTTTACGTCAAGTGCCCAAGGAAAAAAAGCATAAAAAGGCATTCAGACCGTAATTTGCAAGACGATTCACTCTCGGAACAAGAGTTTTTCTCTATCGAAAGAGCTGGAATCCGGTCCAAAACATTATCTTTGCGACACCAATCGAAATACTGACTGACATGAAGAAGACCTGTATGCTTTCCGCCCTTTTAATAGGATGCGGATTATGTTCCACCGCCCAAAACCCCAAAGACTTCCGCCCGATGGAGGACGTGAACCACGTCACGGACCTCACACTCGACAGCTTGGAAAAAGCCAACACGGCACGCCCCGTGCCCGGTTCGTCGCGAAAGGGCAACCACCCCGTGCTCTTCCTCGTGGGCAACTCCACGATGCGTACCGGCACGAAAGGCAACGGCGACAACGGCCAATGGGGCTGGGGGTATTTCGCCCACGAATATTTCGACGCGGACAGGCTGACCGTGGAAAACCATGCCTTGGGCGGCACGAGCAGCCGCACATTCTACCGCAAACTTTGGCCGGACGTGAAGAAAGGTATCCGCAAGGGAGACTACGTCATCATCGAACTGGGGCACAACGACAATGGTCCCTTCGACAGCGGCCGCGCACGGGCTTCCATACGCGGTATCAGTCCCACGGACTCGCTCTGTGTGACCATCAAGGAGACGGGTGAGGAGGAAATCGTCTACAGCTACGGCGAATACCTGCGCCGTTTCGTCCGTGAATGCAAGGCTTTGGGCGCACACCCCATCCTGCTCTCGCTCACGCCCCGCAACGCATGGGACACGAAACGCCCCGGACACATCGCACGCGTGGACGAAACCTTCGGGCTTTGGGCGCGGCAAGTGGCCGAAGAGCAAGGCATACCCTTCGTAGACCTGAACGAAATATCGGCCTCGAAATACGACCGGTTCTCGGCATGGAAGGTGGATTACCACTTCTATCGGGACCGCATCCACACCAGTGCGTTCGGCGCACGCCTGAACGCCCGTTCGGCCGCCGAAGGACTGGCCGCTTCCACGCACCCCGCGCTGAAAGCCTTGCAGGCTTGCCTGACGAACCTCGAACCGCCCGCCGCGCAAGTGAAACGCGAAAAAGGCAAACCCGTGGTCTTCATCACGGGAGATTCCACCGTAAAGAACGAGGACAAAGCCCCGGACGGCATGTGGGGTTGGGGCAGTCAGGCGGGAACCATCTTCGACACGGACAAAATCACTGTGGCGAACGAAGCCAAAGCCGGACGGAGCACGCGCACTTATCTGGAAGAAAACCGTTGGGAACGTGTCTACAACGCCCTTCAACCGGGCGACTTCGTGTTGATACAGTTCGGCCATAACGACATCGGCGACATCGGCCGGGGCAAGGCACGCGGTGTCATTGCCTGCGCACAGGATACCAGTCATGTTTACCGGGTCAACAAAGGAGATAAAGTTTACAACGAAGTCATTTACTCCTTCGGATGGTACCTGAAAAAATTCATCGACGACGTGCGCGAAAAAGGTGCCACGCCGATTCTGGTGTCCCTCACGCCCCGCAACGAATGGCCCGGCGGAAAGATAGAACGCCGCAACGACAGCTACGGCAAATGGTATCGGGAGGTAGTGGCCCAAACCGCCGTAGAGTTCGTGGACTTGCACAACATCTCGGCCGATACCCTCGACCGGATAGGCCAAGAAGGCGCCAAAGCTTATTATAACCGCGACCACACGCACACCTCGCTCAAAGGTGCGCAACTCAACGCGCAAAGCATAGCCGAAGGTCTGCGTGCCACAGACAGCCCGCTGGCCCGGTACTTGAAATAAACACACGCCCAAAGTAAGGTCGGATAATCGGATTTGTCCGACATTTTTCATAACTTCCTACGAGAAAAACAGAAAAAAACGCCTCCAAATAGTGCGACAAAATGAATAAATATACGGTATATACGGAGTTTATGCACTCCAAAACCGTATATTTAACATTTAATCTCAAGCGAATGATTTTTCAATCTCTTGAAAGCGAAAAAAATTTCTCCGCACAAAAACGGACAAAGCTCGTGAAAAACGTTTTTCGGACGGCTAAAAGACGGGAACGGAAGGCCGGAAAACGGTTTTTCTGAATTATCTGGTGAAAATCCGGTTCCGAAACCGTCCGGCAAATGGATACAAGAACCTTGCTTTTTCCTGACAGCCGCCCCATATTCCATGCACGGCATGAACCGGATACGTACATTTTGACACCTTTCCTCCGTTTCCGGATGACACTTTGCCCAAAAGCCGACGCGCGAGAATCGCGTATTTTCCATCGGCGCGACAACCGGACGCATACACGCCGGTCTCATGAAACATAAAGTCAAGGGTTGTCCGGCATTTTTCACATTTCTTCTGCATGCCCTATAAAAATTAACGCGTGCGCACAATAAAGAGGTGGCGGACACGTTTTCTTAAAGTATATTTAGCAAAAAAAGACATGATAGAATACGTGAAGGGCCAGATTGCCGAACTCACTCCGGCCATCGCCGTCATAGATTGCCACGGCGTGGGATACGGCCTCAACATCTCCTTGAACACATTTTCAGCCCTGCAAGGCAAGCAGGAAGCCAAACTATACGTTTACGAAGCCATCCGCGAAGACGCCTACGTGCTTTACGGTTTTTCCACCCGCCAGGAACGTGCCCTCTTCCTGCTGCTCATCAGCGTGTCGGGCATCGGGGGCAACACGGCACGCATGATTCTCTCAGCTCTCACACCGGCAGAATTGGTCAACGTCATCAGTTCCGGCAACGACAAGCTGCTCAAGACCGTGAAAGGCATCGGGCTGAAAACCGCCCAACGCATCATCGTGGACCTGAAAGACAAAATCGCATCGGTGGAAATCGAAGGGACGGCAGCCCCCGGCACTTCCGCGACCGCAGCAACCGGACATTCCGAAATACTGGAAGAGGCCGTGGCCGCCCTTACCATGCTGGGCTTCCCGCCCGCCCCCTCGCAAAAGGTCGCATTGGCCATCCTGAAAGAAGAACCGGAGGCCGCCGTGGAGCGTGTCATCAAACTTGCCCTCAAAAGATTATAGGAAGCCGAAAGCTTCATAGCCCAACGGAACAGCATGAAAAGAAACTTGAAAATCGCGATTAAGCGAGCGCAGACCGAGCTTGCTCGAAGGATGCCGAGCGTGAGCGATTTACGCAAAAAGTGGCTCTACCTCATCCTTCTGGCCATCAGTGCCAACGCACTGGCGGACATGGGAGGTGCCGCTTTCTTGCATATACCCCGGAACGAGATCCCGGCTCCGGCCGAACCGGACACCATCCGGCCACGTTTCAGCGTGAAGCGGACGGCGCCCCGCGACGAAGACGACCTGAAAAAACGAAGCTTGGACCTGAAAGACCCGGACAACCTGAAAACGGATACCGTTTACGACCCGGCGACAGGCAATTACACCATCGGTACCAAAGTGGGCGACAGTTACCTGAACGCCCCTTTGCTAATGTCGCCGGAAGAATACCAGGAATGGAGCCTGCAAAAGTCCTTGCAGAACTACTACCGGCAAAAGAACAGCGAAGCTTTCGAGAATGAAGGCAAAAACAAATTCGACTTCACGGACATGCAGTTCGACCTGGGACCGGCCGAGAAAATATTCGGTCCCGGTGGCGTGCGTATCAAAACCCAGGGTTCCGCCGAACTGAAAATCGGGGGTAACCTGAAGAAGACGGACAACCCGAGCCTCTCGGAAAACCGCCGGAAGACCTTCGGATTCGATTTCGAAGAGAAAATCAACATGAGCATGAACGGTAGCGTGGGCGACAAAATCAACATGAACCTGAACTACAACACCGACGCCACGTTCGACTTCGACGCGCAAAGCATGAAACTGCGCTACGAAGGCAAGGAAGACGAAATCATCAAGTTGATAGAAGGGGGTAACGTATCGCTTCCCACCAATTCCTCGCTCATCAAAGGCGCTTCCTCGCTGTTCGGCCTGCGGGCTGACCTGCAATTCGGCAAACTGAAACTGCAAACGGTCGTTTCCCAAAAGAAATCGGCCTCGAAAAGCGTGTCGTCCAAGGGCGGCACGCAAACGCACAATTACGAATTCTCGGCTACCGAATACGAAGAAAACCGGCATTTCTTTCTCGCCCACTTCTTCCGCGAACATTATGACCAGAACATGAGCAAGCTGCCCACCGTCATGTCCGGCGTCACCATCAAGCGTATCGAGCTTTGGGTGACGAACAAAACGGGAAGTTATGAAAGCAACCGCAATATCGTGGCCTTCACCGATCTGGGCGAACATGACCATATCTCCAACCCGATTTGGAGCAAAGGCAGCGTGCAAGTGGCCGCCAATGCCGCCAACACCCTCTATTCGACCATGACCACACAGCATGCCGCCGCACGCGACATCAGTCAGACGTCGAGCGATCTGGACGCCATCGCGGGCTTTGAAGGCAGCGTGGACTACGAGAAGCTGCAAAGCGCACGCCTGTTGTCTTCTTCGGAATACACCGTAAACAATTCATTGGGCTACGTGTCGCTCAACTTTACCCTGCAACCGGACGAAGTCCTGGCCGTAGCCTTCGAATACACCTACAACGGCACAACCTACCAAGTGGGCGAGTTCTCGGCCGACCTGACCGACAATACCCAAGCCCTGTTCGTCAAGGCCCTGAAAAACACATCGAACACACCGCAGATGGGCAACTGGGACTTGATGATGAAAAACGTGTATAGCCTGGGAGCTACCACCACGCAAAAGGACAAATTCAAGCTGGACATCCAATACCAAAGCGACTCTGCCGGGGTGTACGTGTCCTACATTCCCGAAGCCAAATACAAAAACACCAAGCTCCTGCGGGTAATGAACTTAGACCGTCTGGATGCCAACAACCGTCCGAATCCGAACGGACAGTTCGATTATGTGGAAGGATACACCATCAATAAAGGACGCATCTACTTCCCCGTGACCGAACCTTTCGGAAGCCACCTGCGCCAATACCTGAATGATGAAGCCTTGGCCGAGAAATATTGTTTCGACGCACTGTACGACTCCACCAAGACCATGGCCAAACAGATAGCGGAAAAGAACAAATTCCTGCTCTCCGGAGAGTACAAGGGAAACAACGGTGCCGAAATCAGCCTCGGCGCCATGAACGTGCCGCAAGGCTCCGTGACCGTGACGGCGGGAGGCGTGACGCTGACGGAAAACACGGACTATACGGTGGACTACTCGATGGGCGTAGTGACCATCATCAACCAAAGCATCATCGATGCCGGCACGAACGTAAGCGTGGACTTCGAAAGCAACGACAACTACGGCATGCAGCGCAAAACGCTCGTAGGATTCAACCTGCAATACGACGTGAGCAAGGACTTCACGTTCGGCGGAACGTTCATGTTCCTGAACGAACAGCCGCTCACCACAAAAGTAAACATGGGCGAAGAACCTTTGAAAAACACCCTGTGGGGCGTCAACCTCTCGTGGAAGAAAGAAAGCCAATGGCTGACCAACCTGATAGACAAAATACCGCTCATCGACGTGACCGAGCCTTCGCAAATCAGCTTTACCGGGGAGTTCGCCCAACTCATTGCCGGGCAAAACAAGAAGATACAGGGGTCGGCTTCCTACATCGACGACTTCGAGAACACGAAAAACGGCATCAGCGTGATGCAGCCCACCAACTGGATGATTTCCAGCGTGCCGTCCGACTTTGAAGAAAGCAAGCTCGTCAACGACGTGCGCGGAGGCTACAACCGCGCCCTGTTGAGCTGGTACACCGTGGATCCGCTCTTCACGCGTCAAAGCTCCTCGCTCACGCCCGCCCATATCAAGAGCGACCTGAACCAACTCTCCAACCACTATGTGCGCGAAGTGTACGAACGGGAACTCTATCCCAACAAGACGCAGACCAGTTACAACTCGGCTGCTTCGCTCCCGGTAATGAACCTCGCATTCTACCCTACCGAACGGGGAGCCTACAACCTGGATCCGAACTTGGACTACAACGGAAGACTCACCAACCCCAAAACCCGTTGGGGCGGCATGATGCGTAAATTGGACACCAACGATTTCGAGACGGCCAACATCGAATACGTAGAATTCTGGTTGCTCGACCCGTTCATCTACACCCGTGACAAGGGCGGCGATTACGGAGGTGACTTCTATTTGAACTTAGGAGAAGTGAGCGAAGACATCCTCCACGACGGAAAGAAATTCTTCGAAAGCGGAATGCCCATCGACGGAAACTCCAACTATTACACGGAAACGGCGTGGGGACGCGTGCCCAACACCACCAGCGTGGTCTATGCCTTCAACAACGAATCCGGAGCACGCGAACGACAGGACATCGGATTGAACGGACTCAACAGCGAAGAAGAACGTACATTCGGCGCCTACCGTGAGTTTCTCATGGCCGTACAAGGGAAAGTGAGCCCGCAAGTGTACGATTCGTTGATGAACGACCCGGCCGGAGACGATTACCACTACTTCCGGGGATCGGACTACGACGCCCAGCAACGCAGCATCCTCGACCGTTACAAGTATATCAACCTGCCGGAAGGCAACTCGCGGTCGAATGAAAACGCAAACGAATCGTACGACACTTCATACAAGACCACACCCGACGTGGAAGACATCAATCAGGACTACACATTGAACGAGTACGAGAAATATTACCAATATAAAATCAGCATCCGTCCGGAAGACTTCATTGTGGGGCAAAACCATATCGTGGACAAACGTACGGCAAGCGTCAAGCTCCGCAACGGCAACACGGAAGAGGTGAATTGGTATCAGTTCCGCATACCGCTTACCGAATACCAAAAGAAAGTGGGCAACATCAACGATTTCACGAGCATACGGTTCATGCGTATGTTCCTGACCGGTTTCGAACAGCCCGTCATCCTTCGTTTCGCCACACTGGATCTGGTGAAAGCCGAATGGCGTTCCTACGAACAGGCTCTTTATGCCGGCGAAATGCCCACCACGAACGGAAGCATGGAAATATCGGCTGTCAACATCGAAGAAAACAACGACAAGACACCGGTGAACTACGTACTGCCTCCGGGCATCAGCCGCGTAGTGGATCCGGCACAAAGCCAACTGGCCGAAGACAACGAACAGGCCCTCTCGCTGACGGTACGTAACCTGGCCACGGGAGACGCCCGCGCCGTGTACAAGAACACCAACCTGGACATGCGCCAGTACAAACACCTCCAAATGTTCGTCCATGCCAACGCGCTGGCCGAGAATGTAACCGAAACGGAAGACAATCAGACCAGTATCTTCATCCGGCTCGGCTCGGACTACAAGAACAACTTCTACGAATACGAAATTCCCTTGAAGCTGACGGCAGCCGGACGCTACGACACTTATTCCGCCGAACAGTGCCGCGCCGTATGGCCTGAAGAGAATATGCTGGACATCGACCTCTCGGTGTTCACCAAAGTAAAACAGGCACGCAACCGCGAGAAGAGCCTCGGCAATACCAACCTGACCACACTCTTCTCCGTCTACGACGACAACCGGCCGAACAACAAGGTAAGCGTCATGGGTAACCCGACCTTGGGCGAGGTGAAGACCATCATGATCGGCGTGCGCAACAATGCCCGTGCAACCAAGTCGGTGGAAGTATGGGCCAACGAGCTTCGCCTGCAGGAATACAGCAATGATGGCGGTTGGGCCGCACAGGGTACCCTGAATATACAATTCTCCGACCTGGGTTCCGTCAATCTGACCGGACACATGGAAACAGCCGGATTCGGAGGCATAGAAGACAAAGTGAGCGAACGCAACCAGGAAGACATGTACAATTACAGCATCACGACCAGCTTCGAACTGGGCAAGCTGCTGCCGGAGAAAGTACGCTTCACGGCGCCCATTTACTATTCGTTCAACAAAGAGGTCATCAAACCGAAATATAATCCGCTCGACACGGACATGTTGCTGGAAGACGCTCTCGATGCTTGCACCACGGAACACGAAAAAGACTCGTTGAGAAGCCTGACCACCACGGAGACCACGAATAAGAACTTCAGCCTGAGCAACGTGAAGTTCAACATCGCCACGCCCAAACACCCCATGCCATACGACCCCGCCAACTTCTCGTTCAGCTATTCGCACAGCGAGTCCAACAAAACGGGCGAAACCACGGCTTGGGAAACGGAAAAAAACTGGAACGGAGCGTTCAACTACAACTATTCTCCCGAATACAAGCCTTTCGAGCCGTTCAAGAAGATGATTAAAAGCAAGAGTAAATGGTGGGACATCATCCGCGACCAGAACTTCAACTACTTGCCGCAAAACATCAGCTTCAACACGAACATCCTGCGCAACTATTACGAGTACCAGGAACGGGACATCGAGAATCTGGAAGACCCGACGTCGCTCCCTCTCTCCTTCTCCAAAGAGTTTTTGTGGAACCGCGATTTCAGTCTGAAGTGGGACTTGACCAAAAACCTTCACTTCTCGTTCAACTCTGCCACCCATGCGGAAATTGAAGAGCCGAACGTTCCGGTCAACAAGGATCTCTATGCAGACCAGTACCAAGTATGGAAAGATTCCGTATGGCACAGCATCAAAGGATTCGGAACTCCGCTCGACTACCAACAGGACTTCACGGCCTCGTACAAAGTACCGCTCGAAAAAATACCGTGCTTCTCGTGGATGTCCCTTGACGGCAACTACACGGCCAACTATTCCTGGGAACGCGGCATGGAACTGGAAGACGGAACTTCTTACGGCAATACCATCAACAACCAGCGTTCGGCTACGATAAACGGACGCTTCAACCTGGAAACGCTGTACAATTTCTCTTCTTTCCTGAAAGAGGTCAACAAGAAATTCTCGGCCAGCGAACGGAAGAAAGCCAAGGACAAAAGCAACCGTGAACGGGAGAAGGCCAAGGCACAAAAAGAAAAAGAGAAGGAAGCCGCCGCCAACGGGAAGGACGGGCAAAACAAGGACGGGAAGGACAAAACGGACGGCAAAACGGCGGACAACGCCAAAGGCACGGCCAACGCCAAGGTGAAAAACCCGAAATTCAAGGGATTTGCCGGTGAAATCACCCTGAAACCCGATACGACCGTGGAACTGGCGCACAACCAAAAGAGCCGCCGCATACGCGTCACCGCCGTAACCGCTGCCGGACGCCGCTACCCCATCAAGTTCAAGAAACTGGATAAGAACAAGATTCGCATCCTGAACATGGACTCCGTAAAACTGCGTGTCAACGTCATAGCCAAGACACCGGCAAAGGAAAAGCCTTGGTACCCCTACTTACAAGGGGCCACACGCTTCCTGATGATGGTGCGCAACGTCAGTGTCAGCTACCGTAACACGTTCGCCATGTCCTTGCCGGGCTTCCTGCCCAACGTGGGCGACATGCTCGGACAACGTACGGGCGGAGGCATGCAACCGGGATTGGATTTTGCGTTCGGCCTCACCGGCGAAAGCTATATCGACAAAGCCAACGAGCGGGGATGGCTGCTCAACAACGACAGTATCAGTACGCCGGCCACCACCAACGCCATGGAGGACCTCCAACTTAAAGCCACGTTGGAACCTATCCCGGACTTGAAGATTGACTTGAATGCCAGCCGGACGGTGAACAGTAACAAGAGCATACAATATATGTATGCGGGCATGCCCACCACGCAAAGCGGCAGCTTTACGATGACCACCATTTCCATCAAATCGGCCTTCGAAAGCCGGGGCGACGCCGGAAACGGATACAGCAGCAAGACATTCGCCCGTTTCCAACAATACCTCAACACGTTCCAAAGCCGTGTGGAAGCCCGCTATGCCAATGCCACCTATCCGGCTGCTACCGGACTACAGGGCAAGTTCGACCCGGCCAACGGTACGGTAGACAAGTATTCGTCCGATGTCATGATACCGGCTTTCCTGGCCGCTTACACCGGAGGAGGAGACATCAACTCCCCGTTGGACATTTTCCCGAGTCTGGCACGCATGCTGCCCAACTGGACCGTATCCTACAAAGGCCTGGCCTACCTGCCTTGGATACGGGATCACTTCAAGAGCGTCACCCTGAACCACTCCTACAAGAGCATCTACTCCGTGGGGGCTTACAATACGTACAGCAGTTGGATGGAGTACATGGGCGACCTGGGATTCATACAAAACACTACGGACAATGCTATCATCCCGAGCAGCATGTACGACATCAGTTCCGTATCCATCAACGAAGCCTTCTCGCCTCTGGCAGGACTGGACCTCACGTTGAACAACAACATGACTGTCAAGGTGGAATATCGCAAGACACGCGTACTCACCCTGAGCATGACCGCGGCCCAGTTGAATGAGGCTTGCAGCAATGACTTCGTCATCGGATGGGGCTACAAAATCAATGATTTCAAGTTCTCTACCCTCTTCGGAGGCCGACGTAAGAAAACCGGAAGGGACAATAACAACAAGCAAACGAATGCGGCCAACAACCGGAACAATACCCGCAAGAGCGGTACTTCGGCGAAAAACAGCCGCGTCATCAGCCACGACCTGAATCTGCGTTTCGACTTCTCGTTCCGTAATCAGGACGCCATTACGCGCAACATCCAGACTTCACTGTCTGAAGCTACAAGCGGCAACAAAGCCATCAAAGCCTCGTTCAGCGCAGACTACACGATGAGCCGTTACGTCACGTTGAGCCTCTATTACGACCGTCAGCGCAACCAACCGTTGCTCTCGTCCAACGCTTATCCCACCATCACACAAGATTTCGGGTTCAGCCTGCGGTTCTCACTGACAAGATAGAGCCTTACGCTACACGATTCGGCGGAGCAGGAAAACATCCTGCTCCGCCGAATCGTAAGTTGCCCGCTCAAAACCTTCGCTTCACATGTATATGATTTTCATCGTTCCTCCGCCCCAAACGAAAATCTCCTGAGAACGGAAAATCGTTCGGCTGAGATTGAAAAATCGTTCGGCTGAGATTGATTTTTCGTTTGGCGCAGAACAAAATGACATTCTCCTCAGCCCAGAGACGGACTTTACATCAAGCTGTATTACAACAAATTAAGAAGAAAACAGCCGCCTATGGCGAAGAAAGCCGCATCCTCCTCCGACTGTCAAACTTCTTCCTTTACCGATGCGGAAGGTGCTCCTCCTGTTTCCGAGGTGCCGACCGGTTTTAATCCCATCTTTGCCGCCCGACGAAGCATGAACTCGTATGCCGCATCGTGCTCGTTCGGTACCACGCCGTCGAGAATCGCATCTTTGATGGCACTCTTCAGACTGCCGACCTCGCGACAAGGAGACAGACCGAACACCGCCATAATCTCCTCTCCCGAAACCGGAGGCTGGAAGTTGCGCACACGGTCGCGCTCCTCCAAATCCACCAACTTGCGGCGTACCAATTTGAAATTGTCTAAGAAGCGTTGTTTACGTTGGGCGTTCTTCGAAGTAATATCAGCCTCGCAAAGTGTCATCAAGTCCTCGATGTCGTCACCGGCTTCGAACAGCAGACGACGCACAGCGGAATCTGTCACTTCCTCGTCGGCAATGACAATGGGGCGCATGTGCAGCTCCACCATCTTTTGCACATATTTCATCTTCTCGTTCATCGGCAACTTCATCTTCCGGAAAATGTCCGGCACCATCTTGGCTCCGATAAAGTTATGATTGTGGAAAGTCCATCCCGCCACGGGATCGAAGCGCTTCGTACGCGGTTTGCCGATGTCGTGCAAAAGGGCCGCCCAACGCAACCACAAATTATCCGTGTGCCGGCAAATATTATCGAGCACTTCAAGCGTGTGGTAGAAATTGTCTTTATGCGCACGTCCGTTTACCTTTTCCACCCCCTCCATAGCTGCCAACTCGGGAAAAATGAGAGGCAGTAAGCCGCATCGGGCCAACTCCACAAAGCCTTTCGAAGGCGTGGGCGTCATCATTATCTTATTCAATTCGTCGGCAATACGCTCGCGGGAGATGATCTTTATCCGCTCCCGGTTCCGTTCCAGCGCCTCGAACGTCTCTTCGTCTATATAAAAATTCAGTTGGGTGGCAAAACGCACGCAACGCATCATGCGCAGCGGGTCGTCGCTGAAAGTAATGTCGGGGTCGAGCGGCGTACGGACGAGGCGGTCTTCCATGTCCCACACGCCGTCGAACGGGTCGACCAATTCTCCGAAACGTTCACGGTTCAAACATACGGCCAGTGCATTAATCGTGAAATCACGGCGGTTCTGGTCGTCTTCCAACGTCCCGTCTTCCACCACCGGCTTACGCGAGTCATGGCTGTAACTCTCCTTCCGGGCTCCTACAAGCTCCACCTCCATTCCCTTGAACTTGACTTGTGCCGTACCGAAATTGCTGAACACACTCAGGTGTGCGCCTCTCCCCAGCCTGCCGGCCAAAGCCTTGGCCAATGCTATGCCGCTCCCCACCGTCACGATATCGATGTCCTGCGAAGGGCGCTCCAGAAAAAGATCACGCACATAACCGCCTACGACATAGCATTCCACACCCTGCTCATCAGCCACTTCCGATATTTGATGGAAAATCTTTTTGTCCAACAAATGTATCAAATCTTCCCTCGTCAAATTCCTCATTCTTCAAAAATACCATAAAATAATTGCAAAAATACGATTTTTTGCGCATCGGCTTGAATTATTCCCTCAAAAAATGGTACTTTTGCAGAGTGAATTCTGTGACAAAAAGCCTATGAGAAAAACATTATACACCTTATTGCTTCCTATTATCGTCTGTTCCTGTACGGGGCAAGAGGATAAGGAAGAAGAATACGCAGGCCGTATGCTCAATGCTGCGCGTACCTTAATGACAGAAGGAAACTACGTAGCTGCCAAAGACAGTATTCTGGCCATGCGTGAAACTTTCCCTACGGCCTTTAAAGCACGCGCCACCGGCATTATCGTAATGGACAGTATCGAACTCCTTGCGGCACAAGATACGTTGGCCATAATGGACAGTACCCTAAGGGCAGAACAGGAAATACTAAAAAAACTGGAATCTGAAAAGCGACGGGGACATAATGCCGAATATTACCGGCAACGCACGGATGTGTTCCATCTCAAACAACGTTTCGACGAACTGGGGGCCAAAGTCAAATTTTATCTGCGCAAGATAGAAGTGGACATCCTCGAAAGGGATAAAGGATTTGACGGGGATACGAACGAATAATCCACCCCACTCTTGCAAAGAAAGAAAATGAACGTCCCCTCCGTCGCTATCACAGCAAGGAGGGGACGCTTTCTATAATTACATTGTGTTTGTGTGTTACCAAAACTTATTGGCTGCCGCATTATATTCCAAACCTGCTTCGGCCATCTTGTTTTCCAATTTTTGGCGGTCCACGTCCATATCATCACATAAAGCATCGAGTGTCGGATAAAAATCCCGCAACTTCATATTGATGAAACTCATCAGCATCATCGGATCTTTCGGCATTTCTCCTTCCATCTTTAACCTCCTCGTCTTATCATTATAAATGTCCGTTCCTGACCGTCACCACCAAGGTACCTATGCAAAGCACAGCCGCCACCAGACAGGCAAACAATACGTGCCATATGTATGTATCCATCTGAAAAAATAATCTTTTTACCTTAAACAAACCGTAACCTACGCGTATCTTTACCTTAAAACCATTACCTATTAATATCTTTTTCGTGATACAAAGGTACAAACAGGACGTTTATCCTGCAAGATGAATAATCATTTTGAAATGAGTTCCGGTAAATTCTTGACCTAAATCAAGAATTTACCGGAACGTTGTATCAGATGTAACAAAGATGTTACAATAAGAACCTCACAATATCATTATAACAAGCCAGCACCATAAGCCCCATGATCAAGGCCATACCTACCACTTGGGCGCGTTCGAGGAACTTGTCGCTGGGCGGACGACGAAGAATCATCTCGGCAATGAGGAACAGCACGTGACCGCCATCCAACGCCGGAATGGGCAGGATGTTCATGAAAGCCAGCATCAGGCTCAGGAAGGCTGTAGTCTCCCAAAACGTCAGCCAATCCCACGTAGCAGGGAAAATGCTCCCGATAGTGATGAAACTGCCCACACTTTTCGCACCGTCGGCCGTAAATAAGTACTTCAAGTCGCTTACATATCCGGAGAGTACATCTATCCCATGGGAGATACCGGCCGGAATACTGGCCCAGAAACCATAGTCCACCTTTATAGGTTTATAATACGCCGAAAGGGTTTGTTTCAACAATCCTAATTTGTAATCTGCCCCAAGTTCCAATGTCACGGTATCCGTACGAGCGCCATCTTTCGACTGGTAAACCACAGACAGGCGGCTCAGACGCACGCTATCCTCATGGGACGGGCTGCCGGCCATCAAAGGTTCCATGCGTACTCTCATGATTTCGTCAAAGTCGCTCCACGTAGCCACCGGCTTTCCATCCATCGCCACGATGCGGTCTCCGCTACGGATTCCGGCTTCATACACCGGAGAGGAAGGAAGAACAGAATCTATGACCGAGGGAATGAAAGGAACCATGAACGGCGGATTGGATTTAAGCATCTCCAACATGTTCATATCTTCCGGCATCGTCAGACTCACTTCCCGGCCCTCGCGCAGCACAGTTACCTCACGGGCCTCCGATACGGCACGGTAAACGGAACCGTCCCATTTCCGGATTTCTTCACCGTCCACCGCCAATAAGACGTCTCCGTCACGGAAACCTAATTTTTCCGCTTGTTCGTTGAACTGGTATCCCATCGTCATGTCCTTGGCCGGTATATACTGTTCGCCCCAATGAAAAAGAATCATGGTGTAGATAAACAAAGCCAAAAGGAAATTGACCACTACACCTCCAATCATGATAAGCAGACGCTGCCACGCCGGTTTGGCACGGAACTCCCACGGCTGCACCGGCTTTTTCATCTGCTCGGTGTCCATGCTCTCGTCTATCATACCCGCAATCTTCACATAGCCTCCGAAAGGAAGCCAACCGATACCGTACTCGGTCTCATTGTCCTTGCACTTGGGAAACAAACGGGTAAACCACTTGTCTTTCGTACTAAATAAGTGGAAATAAGGATCGAAGAAAAGAAAAAATTTCTCCACTTTCACGCGGAAGAGTTTGGAGAAAAAGAAATGTCCTCCCTCGTGGAGCACTACGAGAATCGAAAGCGAGAGCACCAACTGGAGGGCTTTAATCAATGTTGCATCCATGTAATATTGTGTTTGTTTTGTTTTTGTTTAACATGCCCCGACGTACTCCTCTGCAATCCGGCGCGCCTCGGCATCCGTCTGCAAATAATCCTCGTACGTGGGTTTCTTTACGAAAGAAGTCTTCCGCATCGTATTTGCTATCACATCGCTCATCTGCAAGAAGCCGATACGGTCCTCCAAAAAGGCACGATTGACGATTTCGTTAGCCGCATTGACAATGCAAGGCATGTTTCCACCCTCATGCAAGGCTTCATACGCCAAAGCGAGGTTACGGAAACGACGGGTGTCCGGCTCCTCGAAAGTGAGCGTGCCTACCCGGAACAAGTCCAGACGTTCGAACGAACTCTGTAAACGCAAGGGATAGGAGAAAGCATATTGTATGGGCACACGCATGTCCGGCATTCCCAACTGCGCCTTGACCGCCCCGTCGGCAAACTGCACGGCACTGTGCACGATAGACTGTGGGTGTACCACCACCTGTATCTGTCCCGGCTCGACGCCGAATAGCCATTTGGCCTCTATCACTTCAAAACCCTTGTTCATCATCGACGCGGAGTCGATGGTGATTTTCGCCCCCATCGACCAGTTCGGATGTTTCAACGCCTGGGCTTTGGTCACCGAAGCCAACTGTTCATGGGAAAACGTGCGGAAAGGGCCGCCCGAAGCCGTCAGGATAATCTTCTCTACAGGACTTACCTCGCCTGCCAAACATTGAAAGATGGCAGAATGTTCCGAATCCACCGGAATGATGTCCGCATGATAATCATTTGCCAGACGGTTAATCAGTTCCCCGGCTACGACCAACGTTTCCTTATTGGCCAATGCTATGGCTTTTCCCGCCTTAATCGCACTGATGGTCGGCCTTAAACCAGCAAATCCGACCATAGCCGTCAGCACCACATCCACCGGCCTTTCCTGCACAATCTGACAAAGCGCTTCCGCTCCGGCATACACCTTGATGGGCAAGTCGGCCAACGCATCGCGCAACACCTCGTACTTGTCCTCATTGGCAATGACTACCGCTTCGGGCATGAAACGGCGTGCCTGTTCTATCAGCAGTTCCACCCGGTTGTTTGCCGTCAGTACATACGCCTCATACAAATCGGCATGTTCCTCGATGACTTGCAAGGCCTGCGTCCCGATAGATCCCGTGGAACCTAATATCGCAATCTTTTTCTTCTCGTTCGTATTCATCCAAGGTATTATTCTCATTCCCCCAAAGCCAAAAGGCCATCGGGCAAAGTCATGTAAATCTTACGGTTTTTATGGTCGATATCCTCCACCAAGTCTTCACCGGCCGGAAGCAAAATCTTCCCGCCAGAAGGAGTAGCGACTTCAAAAAGAACATTCAACGTAGATTCGTCTACCGCTTCCACCTCTCCCAATTCACCATGAACCGTGTCCACGACCGTGAAACCGGTAAAGTAACTCCACGTATATTCTCCCTCATGTACCTCTTCCGTCAGGGCCTTCGGAAAGTAAACTTCCACGCCGACCATGCGGCGTGCCTGCTCTTCCGTATCCACCCCTTCGAATTTCATCAAGACCGTCGTATCGCTCCGAAAGCGGTATTCTTCCATAAAGAAAGGCACCAGTATTCCGTCCATACGGCATACCACATACTCCGCTTCCACACGGTCGAACACATCGTCCGTAAAGGCCATGTTCAATTCCCCCGACACCCCGTGTGTCTTGGTCAACATACCTATTTTATATACTTCGTCTTCGCGTATCATTCTTCTACACGTTTGATGCAAGCTCCCAATGCCGTCAGACGCGATTCGATATTCTCATATCCCCGGTCTATCTGTTCGATATTGCTGATACGGCTTGTCCCGTCTGCACTCATGGCGGCTATCAATAGAGCAATTCCGGCACGTATGTCAGGCGACGTCATGCGTCCGCCACGCAAACGGATTTGATGGTCGTGCCCGACCACCACGGCCCGATGCGGGTCACAAAGGATAATCTGCGCCCCCATATCAATCAACTTGTCCACAAAGAACAAGCGGCTCTCGAACATCTTCTGGTGAATCAACACCGTACCTTTGGCTTGTGTGGCCACCACGAGCAACACACTCAACAAATCCGGGGTCAATCCCGGCCACGGCGCATCGCTCAAGGTCATGAACGAACCGTCCAGGAAAGAATCAATCTCATAATGGTCATGCCTCGGGATGAACAAATCATCTCCATGACGAAGCACTTGCACGCCCAAACGGCTGAAAGTATAAGGAATGATGCCTAAATTATCATACGACACATTCTTGATGCTGATACCATCGCCCACCATGGCCGCCATGCCAATGAAACTGCCCACCTCAATCATGTCCGGCAAAACCGTATGTGCGGCACCGTGAAGCGAATCTACTCCTACGATGGTGAGCAGGTTGGAAGCTATTCCGCTGATGTTCGCCCCCATACGGTTGAGCAAATGACAAAGTTGTTGGATATAAGGTTCGCACGCAGCATTATATATCGTTGTCGTACCCATAGCCAACACTGAAGCCATAATGATATTGGCCGTACCCGTGACCGAGGCTTCGTCGAGCAACATATACGTACCACACAACCGCCCGGCATGAATGTCGTATACGCCCCGTCGGATGTCATAATCAAACTTGGCCCCCAATTTCTGGATTCCGAGAAAATGCGTATCCAACCGACGGCGTCCGATTTTGTCTCCTCCCGGCTTAGCCACCATGGCACGGCCGAAACGGGCTATCATCGGGCCGATAAGCATCACGCTTCCCCGCAGTTTGGTACAACGCGCCAGAAACTCATCGCTCTGCACATATTCCATGTTCACCTCGTCAGCCTGAAACGTAAAGTCGCCCGGAGCATTCCGCGTGACTTTCACACCGACATCTTCCAACAAACGGATTTGGTTGTTCACATCCGAGATGTCGGGTATGTTTTTGATACGTACCGGTTCTGAAGTAAGCAACGTCGCACAAATCACCTGCAAGGCTTCGTTCTTCGCGCCTTGGGGTACTATCTCTCCGGTCAAACGACGACCACCCTCTATAATAAATGAAGCCATACGAACAGAACCGCCGCTTAATTTTTCCGTTTGTTCTTCCGCCCGACATTACGATAAGCCACTGGGGCACGCCCCGGCTGAACCTTATCATATTGGTCGGAGAACAAGTGAAAACGTTCTCTATCCAAATGCACGTTACCATGCGTATAGTGGTCCAAATCCAAAGCCACTTTGTCATCGTCCATGGCATCCTTGTTCCAATTACCCAAGCTCCGTTTCATCTGCCCGGCTACCAACAGCGTCAGTTCTTCCCGTTCCGCACCCTCCGGCATCTCGGCCAATTTACGTATCAACGCTTCCAACAAAGCCCCGTAATGACGATAACGGATCTTTTTCATCGGATAGGCCATAGGAGACGGCTTACTGTCCCCTCCTACTTTTCTGGGCGTCACTTCGTACGGATAATCAATATCCAACTTATAATCGGCCATGATAGCCAAATGATCCCACAATTTATGCTTGAAATCCGGTACGTCACGCAAATGCGGAAACATGTTTCCCATTATCGAGACTATCGTGCGAGCACAACGTTGACGCTCCTCACGGTTTTCCAGCGTGAGCGCATAATCCACCATTTCCTGGATGCCGCGTCCGTACTCCGGCATCGGTAATTTCTTACGTTGGGTATTATATATCATTTACAAAAGTTTTTTCGGTTTTGAAGCTACAAATTCTTTCAAATAGAAAGGCTCGAAATAAGCCACGTCTTCAAATCGGCCCAGCACAAAAGCCTTCTCTGCCAAAGGCCCCATGTTCCGGGCCAAAGGCATGACATCCGGAAGGAAATGCGCATTCGGGTGCGTAATTCCAGTCTTGCATTTCTCAGCGCCGTCACCCAAAAAGTACACCGGCCGTTCGTTCAGGAAGTCTTGGTAAGTGCTCTCGTCCACAATGTCGGCTCCGATGGCCCGTACCGGTCTCAAAGCCCTGTCGTACAAAGCGGCATATACTTCCATCCTGCGCGCATCTATCATAGGACACAACAAAGCGTCTTCAGGCAAATCTTCCTGATAGAGCAGCACCGGCACGCACAACAATTCCAACGTCGGGACAGCTATCAGCTTCAAACCGCGGGCATAGCAGATGCCTTTGGCCATCGACACACCGATACGCAATCCCGTATACGACCCCGGCCCCTGACTCACTGCCACCGCATCGAAAGGAATTCCGTGATTGTCGATATAAGAGATAGCTTCGTCCACAAAAACACCTAACTGCACCGCATGCGAAGGCCCGCTTTTGTCTACTTTTTCAAACAATACCGCCCCGTCTTCTGTAACGGCTACCGAGCAAACCTTCGTACTCGTTTCAATATGCAGTATACAAGACATAAACTATTTTTTCCTTAGAATAACTCCGCAAAGTTACCATTTTATCCTATTATTTTCCTACTTTTGCATAAAATAATTATTAAATCATGATTCAATCAATGACGGGCTACGGCAAATCGACTGCCGTAGTGAAAGGCAAAAAGATACACGTGGAAATCAAATCCCTCAATAGCAAGGCTTTAGATCTTTCTGCACGTATCGTACCGCTCTATCGGGAAAAGGAAATGGAAATCCGCGCCATGATCAGCCGGACGCTGGAGCGCGGAAAAGTGGACTTCACCATCTGGGTGGAAAAAGACGACACGCAAACGGCTACACCTATCAACGGCGTTATCTTGGACAACTATTACCAGCAGATTAAACAAATCAGTGAAGAACGCCATATTCCCCTTCCGGCCGACTGGTTCGCCACGTTATTGCGCCTGCCGGACGTCATGACCCGTACGGAAGTGGAAGAATTGGACGAGGAGGAATGGACAGCCGTACGGACTGCCATCGAGGAAGCCATCGGCAAGCTCGTGGACTTCCGCAAACAGGAAGGTGCCGCACTGCAAAAGAAATTCACCGAGAAAATACAAAACATAGGCGATTTGCTGAAAAGCATCGAACCATACGAGCAAAGCCGCACCGAACGCATCCGCCAACGTCTGGTGGAAGCCTTGGAAACGATTCCCAATGTGGAATACGACAAGAACCGCCTGGAGCAGGAAATGATTTATTATATCGAGAAACTGGATATCAACGAAGAGAAACAGCGTCTGGCCAACCACTTGAAATATTTCATGGAGACCATGGAAAACGGTCATGGACAAGGCAAGAAGTTAGGCTTCATTGCCCAGGAAATGGGACGTGAAATCAACACGACGGGAAGCAAGAGCAATCTGGCCGAAATGCAGAACATCGTGGTGAAGATGAAAGACGAACTGGAACAAATCAAAGAGCAAGTGCTCAACGTAATGTAACCCTACCGACGACAATGACAGGCAAATTGATTATCTTTTCCGCTCCCAGCGGCAGCGGGAAAAGCACGCTCATCAATTATCTGATGGGACAGGACTTGAATTTGGCTTTCAGCATCAGTGCAACCAGCCGTCCGCCACGGGGGACGGAGCGTGACGGGGTGGAATATTTCTTCCTCACGCCCGAAGAGTTCCGCCAACGCATCGCCAACGGTGAATTCCTGGAATATGAGGAAGTCTACAAAGACCGCTTCTACGGCACCTTGAAAGCGCAGGTGGAAAAGCAACTGGAAGCCGGACAGAACGTAGTGTTCGACGTGGACGTACATGGCGGATGCCACATCAAAGAATTTTACGGCGACCGCGCTTTAAGTATGTTCATCCAACCGCCCTCGGTGGAAGAGCTTCGCCGCAGACTGGAAAGCCGGGGCACGGATACGCCGGAAGTCATAGACGACCGCATCGCACGGGCGGAATACGAACTGACATTCGCCCCCAGATTCGATACGATAGTCGTAAACGACGACCTCGAAAAGGCCAAAGCCGAAGCACTGGCCCGCCTGAAAGCCTTCTTGCACCCATAAAACCCACAGCCCATGGACGACAAAACCATCCAAAGGAACTTACAGACCAGCATCATACTGTTCGTCTTATGTCTGATAGTCACCATCGCCGCAGCCCTTTTGCAATGGACCGAAATCACCATCGCCATGGGAGTGTTAGCCGTGGTGCAAGCCTACATCATCTACGTATGGTGGCACCGGAAACGCCATCGGAAACCCCATTTCCAACATAAATCCCACGAAAGGGCATGACGGAAACGGGCATCTACGGGGGGTCTTTCAATCCTATCCACCGGGGACACGTGGAGTTGGCCGAACGCCTTTGCCGGGATGAAGGGTTGGACGAATTGTGGTTTATGGTATCTCCCCAGAATCCATTCAAAAAGTCGTCTCCCGATTTATTGAATGAAAATATCCGTCTGGAGCTAGCCCGCATGGCCGTACGGGAACATCCCTGCCTCAAAGTGAGTGATTTTGAGTTCCGCCTGCCCCGCCCGTCCTACACGGCAGACACTTTGGCCGCCTTACGGCAAGCTTATCCCGACCGGCTCTTCACATTAGTCATCGGTGCAGACAACTGGCTTGCTTTCAAGGACTGGAAGAAACCGGACGAGATTCTAAGCCACCATCGCATCTTGGTCTACCCCCGTCCCGGTTACGCGGTGGAGGCCGCGTCCCTTCCCCCCGGTGTCAAGCTTACGGACACCCCGCTCATCGACATCAGCTCCACCGAACTCCGCCGTCTCATCTCCCAAGGCGGCGACGCCTCTTACGGATTAGACGAAGCGGTCTGGCAGGAAATCCGCAAAAAAGGATACTATCGGAAAGCATAAGGCATCTGAGTGAATAAAACAGACATGCCCACTGTCTCTTCCACGATTCAGCAGGCATGTCACATCTTTACGGCATCCTTCTCTCACAAAAGCCGATATGCCGACTCATTCATTATACCAATTTTACCTTCAATACCGGTGCTATGTCATTCGTCTTCTCCTCCGGCAACATCACTTTCAGGCCGTCTTCGCCACAAGTGAACTTCACCTTTCCGTAACCTAACAACTCCACACTTTTCACCTTTCCTTTATAATAAGGAGAACCTTTACGGAAGCTTTTCATCATGATTACTTTGCTTTCAGGCCATCCTAAAGCCGTAGCATACACGACCTTCTTGCCTTTCTGTACAAAACGTACATCCTTTGCCGTATAATTCTGCCCTTCATTGAACCCCTGCGCTTTCATCGGGTTGGCAGCCTCAGCCAAAGGTCCCTCGCCGAACGTCGTCCACGGGCGAGTACCATAAATACTTTCTCCGTTGACATCCATCCATGCTTTGATATCTTTAAGAATCGCCACTTCTTTCTCGTCTATGGCACCGCTTCCCCTCAAAGGTACACTCAACAAAAGGTTACCGTTCTTGCTCACGATATCCACCAACATCTTTACCACTTGGCTTGCAGGCTTGTAACCATTACGGTCGTATACGCTCCGCTCATAATGCCAATTGCCCAAGCAAGTACACGTCTGCCAAGCTTTCTCCTGCGGACGATCGGGTATGCCACGCTCCACATCCCATACCATGGCCTCCTTATGCTTGTCTTCAAGAATCTTGCCCGTCACCACGGCGCGCATCTTTCCCTTGTTCTCTTTCAGGCTCGTGTTATACATGTGAGCTAAGATTCTCACGCCCTCGTCACTGATAGGATAGAACGGCAACACAGTATCGTCGAAATACAACACGTCGGGATGATAACGGTTGACCACATCCAACGTCCGGTTATACACCTTCGTCTTGAAATCCTCCGAAGGCTGGGAGGCTCCGTTACCCCAAGCCCACTGCGAATGGATAGCCCCGACATTCTTGCTGTCCTTGCTCCGTTCGTGTCTCTGCTCATATAAGTCCTGGGGATCGTAACCTTCCCACCATTTTCCTTTCCCATCGGCTTTCGTCAACTTGCCATCGAAATCTTGTGAACCTTCCATCCAAGTCCAAGCGTGGGAGGCATGAATACTCACACCAAGCGGCAAGCCGTATTTCTTACACGCCTTGGCCCACTCGCCCACGACATCCCGTTTCGGACCCATGTTCACGGAGTTCCACGGTTGGTACTTGCTGTCCCAAAGGTCCATATTATCATGATGGTTACCCAATGCCATGAAATAACGGGCACCCACGCTCTTGTAAAAACGTACCAGAGAATCAGGTTGCCACTCTTCGGCCTTCCATTCATTAATCACGTCCTTAAACCCGAAATCCTTCGGATTACCATATTTTTTCACGTGCACGTCATACTGCCAATGACCCGGATAGTACATGTGACGCGCATACCAATCGCCCGACTCCGGTTCGCACTGCGGCCCCCAATGCGCCCAAATGCCGAATTTGGCATCGCGAAACCAATCCGGACACTCATACGCTGCCAAAGATTCCCACGCCGGTTGGTATTTGCCCGTCTGCATCGGTTCGGGCTGTACGTTTTGCTGTGCTGCCGAAGGGACGCATGCAAGCATCGCCGCCCCACAACACAAAGACATCATCCATTTGTTTCTCATTATCTCATTTATTTGGTTTTGGATGCAAAATTAAATATTTATCCTTAAAACAGAATTGCACTATCCAAATTCAATATAGGATTTTATAGGCTTTTTTCACATCATACCGGACTGCCTTGCTTCAATATCTCATCGGAAGCTTCCGACTGCAAGTCCTTTCCCACCTCGCGGTCGAACAATATTTTAAACGTATAAGCACAGCTGCAAGGTTTATGTTCCGGAAAGCGGATTTCAAGTCCCTCGTCCGTCAACTGCCAATCCAGTTTCTCCGCGGACCCCAAGAGCACGATGTCTTGGAGCCGGGCACCGGCCACCGCTTCCTTGTCTAAGGACTTGATGAAGACGGAAGATAGATGAAAAAAGAGGCCATACCCTGCGGCATAACCTCCTCTCCATAAAAACTAAACCATAAAACATCTTTATGTCCAACCACGGCGATAAGCACTGTGACCGTAAAATACCACAACCACAAAGCAAATGAATGGCAAAACGAAAGACAAGTTTACCGCCGGCATCCCCCAAAGCGTGTGCAGGTCGATGATAGCCGCCTGAGCCGGTGGCAATATTGAACCGCCAAGGATGGCCATAATCAGCCCGGCGGCCCCGAACTTGGCATCTTCGCCCAAACCCTGCAAGGCGATACCGTATATGGTGGGGAACATGAGCGACATGCAAGCCGACACGCCCACGATGCAATACATACCCCAAATGTTTTGCAGGAACATGACGCCCACGGTAAACAATGCAGCAAAAACAGCCAACGTCCGCAACAGCAACCCGGAATTGAAGAAACGTAACAAGAACGTACAAATGAAACGGCTCACGCAAAATACGGCCATCGCAGCAATATTGAACTGTTGTGAACGCACCTCGGCAGCCTGCTCAGCCATGCCCATCGACATGAAAAGGCGGGTACCGTATTGAATGATAAACGTCCAGCACATGATTTGCGCTCCTACGTAGAAAAACTGCGCAACCACGCCCTCACGATAACGACGCACAGCTACAAGACGCTTCAACGTAGGCAGAAAATCAATCTTACCCGACGTATCGCGATGACGCGGCATCCTCACCAAACGGACGAGCACTAACATGGAAAGCGTCACCAGTCCTACCACCAGATAGGGAGCGATGAGCGTCTCCAAATCCGCATCGCGCACCGCTTCGAACTCGCTACCGGACAGCAAGGCACGCCCGGCGGTATCCAATGGGTGCAACCGACGCTGGATGAATTCCATAGCCACGTACATGCCCAACAAGGCTCCCATGGGATTGAAGGCCTGCGCCAAATTAAGCCGTCTCGTGGCTGTTTCCTCCGCCCCCATTGAAAGGATGTATGGATTACAACTCGTCTCCAAAAAAGATAGCCCGCAAGTAAGGATGAAATAGGCTATGAGGAACGGATAATAGTCCCCCGTCATCTTGGCGGGGAAAAAGAGGAAAGCTCCCAATGCGTACAACCCTAAACCCAACATGACACCTGCCTTGTAGGAATAACGGCGGATGAACATGGCGGCCGGAAAGGCCATGGCGAAATAACCTCCGTAAAAAGCCACTTGTACGAGCGTACCCTCCGTCACACTCATACGGAATATCTTGGAAAAGGATTTTACCAATGGGGTAGTCACATCATTGGCGAATCCCCACAGGGCAAAACAGAAGGTAATAAGCGCAAATGGAACCACGGCAGCCCATGTACCGTCGCCTATAACTGGAATTTTCCGACTATCTTTCATATTTTCGTTTTTTTGATATTAGATCAAAGTTTAAAATCACTCATAAAGGTAAAACATTCTCTCCATCGGTTGCCACTTTTCCGCCGAAGACGCACCGGGGGCGGCCTTCTGGAACACAGACATATAATCTTCCCATTCCTGTTGGCGCGGTAGTGTGGCCAGTTTTGCCATGGCCTCATCCCAATCGAAGTCCAACGGAGTCTCTACTATCATGAAGAGCTTGGTGCCCAATATGTAGATTTCCATCTCCAGAATACCCACCTCACGGATACCCTGCCGGATTTCCGGCCAAGCTTCCTCACGGCTATGGCGCCGACGGTATTCGGCAATCAGTTCGGGATTGTCCCGCAATTCCAATGTCTGGCAATAACGCTTGACAGGCTCATTATATTGCTTTACTTGATAACCTTTCATATTTTTTTAGATTATAATTTGAATTTCGTTCTTATTCTTGATTTTTCCGCACGCTTCGGCTTGCACTAACAGGTTGCCGATGGCCGTAGCCTCTACCGGGCCGGCCAGTACAGGAATGCCCGTAGCCTCTTCCGTCAGACGGTTGAGCAAGCGGTTGCGGCATCCGCCGCCGATGACATGCAGGCACTCCACGGGCCGGGGCAACAGGGCGTTCATTTGTTGTATCCCCATCCGGTAACGCTCCGCCAACGACTGCAACACGCAACGCACATATTCGCCTTGCGTAACCGGCACTTTCGTTCCCCGGACCCGGCAATAGTCCGCAATGGCCTTTTCCATATCAGCCGGATGCTTGAAATCCGGTGCATCGACATCTATGGACGAAACATCTTCTGCCTGCTCCGCCTCGGCTATCAGGAAATCGTAACCGGCACGCCATCCACGAGTTTCCCATTGACGGACGAGGCATTGCAATATCCACAAACCCGTGATGTTTTGCAGGAAGCGGATATGTCCACCCACGCCGCCTTCGTTGGTAAACCCTGCACGGCGGGCCTCTTCGGTCAACACAGGCTCGTCCAAGGCGACACCCAGCAACGACCACGTGCCGGAACTGAGAAAAGCACTGACCGCCTCCTTTCCCTTGCGGAAAGGAACAGCATGCACGGCACTGGCCGTATCGTGAGAACCTACGGCCACCACCTTGACTCCCGGGGACAGGCCGACCTCGGCAGCGACTTCCGGGCACAACGTCCCACGGACAGTTCCCGGCTCCAACAACTCGCCGAACAGATGTTCCGGCAAACCCAGTTCGCGTATCAGCGACATGTTCCATGTGCGTCTACGCGCATCCAAAAGTTCGGATGTCGATGCGATACAATATTCATTGCCGGGCACGCCGGTCAGATAATAGGCAAACAAATCGGGCATGAACAGCAAATGGCGGGCTTCGCGCAACCAAGCCTCATTCTCTTTTTTCCGGGCATAGAGCTGGAACATCGTATTGATGGGCATCACCTGTATGCCGGTTTCGGCGTAATGCGCTGCCTCGTCTATACGGGCGAACACTTCCTCCGGGGTGTCGGCCGTGGAAGCGTCACGGTAACACAAAGGATTCCCCATCAGATTGCCGGCCCTGTCCACCAACCCGTAGTCCACACCCCACGTGTCGATGCCGATGCTTTCCACATCGGCATACTTGGCCGCAGCACGGCGCAGCCCCTCTTTCATCTCCTCGAACAAGGCAGGGAAGTCCCAGTACACATGTCCGCCCAACCGTACTTGCCGGTTGGGGAAGCGATGCAATTCGTCCAGTTCCAACTGCCCGCCGGACACGCGCCCGGCTATCACCCGTCCGCTTCCGGCTCCGAAATCCACAGCCAAGAACGTACTCATGGTTTCTTGCCCAATATATAAGTTTCCAAATCGTCTATTTCTTCCTGCGAAAGGACTTCATAACGGCCTCCCGAGAGCACGATGATGCGGCAGGCCATCTCGAAGAACATGGCACGCTCGAAAGCCTGGTCGAAATCCTTCCCGCACACCACCTGCCCGTGCTTGCGCAGCAAACAGGAATTATGGTCTTTCAGAGCTGCCTTCACCTGCTCCGCCAACTCGGGTGAACCGGGACGGAAATAAGGAATCACGGGTATCTCGCTCCCCACGTGGCAAGGCACCTCCGCCGTCACGTTGAAGTTTCGGGGTATCTCCTTCATACAGGCCACCGCCGTAGCGTAAGGCGACTGGAAGTGGAGCACGACATCCACATCGGGACGCTCGCGCAGGACACCGAGATGGAATCCGCTCTCCATCGAGGGCTTCACTCCGTTCAAGACTTCCCCGTCGGCCACACGGCATACGGCTACTTTCTCTTTTGTCAAAGAGGGCACCCAAGAACCGGTACCAGACACCAAAGCCTCCTCTCCGATGCGCCAGGAAAGGTTGCCGCTGCTGCAAACGGTCAAACCGGCATCCCCCACACGGTGGGCCTGCATTATGAATTTTTCTATCTGTTCTGAGGTTATCATATCATCTTTCTTTTTTTCAAAGCCATTCAAAAATCAACGTCGAAAACAACAGACAGAACCGGACGGAGAAACTTTCACAAGTTTCCCGTCCGGACAATCTGTCAACTTTCAACACTAAACATTATTCACTTATCATTTATAAATAGGTCCATACACCCGACATGCACGGTAGTCGGCTCCCTCCTTGTCCATGCCGAACGCATTCCACGCCGCCGGACGGAATATCTTGTCTTCCTCCACATTGTGCATGCAGACGGGAATGCGGAGCATCGAAGCCAACGTAATCAAATCTTGCCCGATGTGGCCGTAACTGATGGCTCCGTGGTTGGCTCCCCAGTTGTTCATCACGGAATAGACATCACGGAAAGCCGGTTTGTCGCACAAACGGGGCACGAACCAAGTTGTAGGCCAAGTGGGGTCGGTACGCTTGTTAAGCACCTCATGGATTTCCGGATCCACATCGGCCGTCCATCCTTCGGCAATCTGAAGCACCGGACCTAATCCTTTCACCAGATTCAGACGCGACATGGTGACGGGCATCCCTCCTTTCGACAAGAAGTTGCTGGAAAAACCGCCCCCACGGAAATAATCACGGTCGGCCGGCAACCAGTTGGTGGCCTTCAGGCAAGCCTCAGCGTCCTTCTCCGTCATCTCCCAACAAGGTTTCATGCAGGGCTCGCCTGCCGCATTGGTGCTTTCGCCCGTGGCATCCAACGTGGTGGCACCCGAGTTAATCAAATGAATCATGCCCCCCGCTGCCAGACCGGTCAGTTCTTTTCCCGTCACACGCTTCACGGCTTCGGGACTCCAATACGTACGCACGTCGCTGAACATCTGCCCGCAACCGGTCAGCAAGTTGCCGAACAACATGGCCACAGCGTTACAGGAGTCGTTTTCAGTAGCCAACACGTATGCCTTGCGGATACCGTTCCAGTCGAACGTACTGCACATCAGGGCTTCCGTGAAATCGCCGTTGGGTTTCCAGTCCGTCCACTGACGCTGTCCTTGAAAACCGGCGGCAATGGCATTATGCCCGATGGCCTCCTCCTTGAAGCCCATCTCACGAAGCCGGGGATTACCCTGCATCAAGTCGCGCACGATAAGGGTCATCTTCACCACAAACTCCCAATCGGCATCTTTCTGCTCCCGGGTTTTCTGCCGTTCGGGACGGTTCTTGTCCCATCCCTCCTTCGTCTTGCAATATTTCTCCGTCCAGGCCATGGCTTTCGCATATTCTTCGTGGTCGTAAATGCCCTCTTCCATGCGGCGCAGGATTTCGGTTTCATCGACACTCTCATTGCGCATGCCCAGATACTCCTGGAAGAAATTCTGGTCTACGATGCTCCCTGCAATACCCATGCACTGGCTACCGATGGACAAATAGCTTTGCCCGCGCATCTGGGCCACAGCCACGGCTGCACGCGCCCAACGCAATATCTTCTCAGCTACGTCGGCCGGAATGGAATTGTCATCCAAATCCTGTACGTCGCGCCCGTAGATGCCGAACGCGGGCAATCCTTTTTGGGCATGTCCGGCCAACACGGCTGCCAAATATACGGCTCCCGGCCGTTCTGTCCCGTTGAAGCCCCATACGGCTTTCGGCCAATAAGGATTCATGTCCATCGTCTCCGAGCCATAGCACCAGCAGGAAGTTACGGTAATCGTAGCCCCAACCCCTTCACGCTCGAATTTCTCGGCACAGGCAGCACTCTCGCCCACGCGCCCTATCGTGCCGTCGGCAATCACGCATTCCACCGGCGTACCGTCGCTATACTTCACGTGCGAAGAAATCAAATCTGCGACAGCCCGAGCCAAACTCATGGTCTTGTCTTCCAAACTTTCGCGGACACCGCCCTGCCGACCGTCGATGGTCGGACGAATACCAATCTTAGGATACTTGTTCATAATATTAAAGGTAGTTTGTGAATAATCATATTGTGGAAAAACACTCTCTTGTCCATCCGATGCAAAATTAGTGATTCCATCTCAGGGAAAATGGTACTAAGCCGTCAAAGAATAGGATTATATCGACTTCTTATCTTTCCCTACGAGGAAAAAATATCGTGCAAGCCTCTCCGTTCAAAAGCTTTTTCACTATATTTGCCCCCAAAAGCCGAAATACAAAATCTATGAACAATGACATCGACCAAATGCACTTCCTCGTGCTTCACATCGGGGAAGCTTGTTGCAGAGAGAACTGGAACTACAAAAACATCTGTAGCCCGTTCACCCGAATATATTATGTAACGAAAGGGCATGCACAAATCGAACTACCCGACAAAAAACAAGATTTGCATCCCGGGCTTATGTATATCATTCCGGCCTTTACCACACACAGTTACATTTGCCATGGAGAGTTTTGCCATTATTATATCCACATTTATAACGAATCCGACCACGATATTCTGGAAGACTGGGAACTCCCGACAGAAATCCGGACGGAAAACGAAACACTTTCCTACATCCGGAAATTGTATAAACTGTGCCCGGGTTTGGAACTTACGCAAACCGACCCGCAATATTATGACAACAGTCCGGCACTTACCCGCAACATCCTGAAGAACAAACAACGGGAACTGTATGCACGGGTGGAATCCCGTGGCATCATCTACCTATTACTGGCAGAATTCCTGCATCAGGCACAGCCGAAAACATACGTAGCCGATGAACGCATCACCCGGGTTTTGGCTTATATACGTACACATCTGAATGCCAAACCGGACATTAAAGCTTTGGCTGCCCTATCCTGCCTGTCCAAAGACCACCTGATCAGAATCTTCAAACGGGAAATGAAAATGACACCTTTATGCTATATCAACAAGAAAAGGATGGAGAAAGCACAGCTTCGTCTGGTGACGGAACTGACTCCAATTAAGGAAATAGCTTACCAACTGGGCTTTGAAGACCAAGCTTATTTCAACCGTATCTTCAAAAAAACGACGGGACTGACTCCGATGAATTACCGTAAAGCTTATCATAACCAAACATTATAAGAAACAAATATGGAAAAACCGACTTCTCTCTCTGCCCACCGGGCACAAAAGATATTCCGCGCATGGCCCATCCTCCTCGTTTTCTTTCTGGCCCTTCTCACCAGACTATACTGGATACACGAAAAGGAATACATGTACATCGACGATCCGACTTCCGTCAGTCTTGCCTACAACCTGCCGGGGTGGGGAAAGAAGACGTTCGAGGCCGGACATATCCTTACGGGAAAGGAGCTACGCCAACAATGTTACATCGACGACCGCGGGGGACTGGAAGGTTTGTGGGACGATTTGGCCGCATTACATCATGACAATAGGGACGGCTCGCATGCCAGTCTCTATTATATGGCTCTGCGTTGTGCACTGACAGGAGTGGACACTCCATCGACAGATGTGCTAATCCGCCGCAGTTGTGGGTTGAACCTTGTGTTTTTCGGCCTGTCTTTCCTGTCCATGGCACTCCTCTTACGCATGTTATTTCCTGGAAAGACCATGTTGACGACTTTCTGCCTGCTATTGGCCTATATGAATCCTGTCTCCGTTTCAAACGTCCTACAGGCTCGCGAATACCTCATGGCGGAATGGCTATTTGTCCTTTGGGCCTATTGGTGCCTGCGAGCAGCCGCACGCATCCACAACCAACAGACACTTTGGGCACCCGGTACTTTTACGGGTGGGCTTGCCATATCAGCCGCCTTATTGTCATGCGGATACTTCAATGCCTTGTTTTTCGGATTTTCCCTCTTATGCCTTGCTGTGTACAGTTTCCGTCAACACGCTTACAAGGACTTGGGCTTTTACCCGGTTCTGGGCATAGCCAGCCTGCTCGTATGCGTACTCCTTTATGAAGGTTTCTTCAACTTTCTGCATGATGCCCGCGCAACGGAAGTAGCAGATAAGATGCAAGGCGGCGACTGGCTTAGTAACTTGAGGCTTACCGTAATAGGACTGGGCTACATCACCGCCTTGCGCATACTCACTCCCGTATGGGGAACAGCCATTATTCTCTACTTGGTAATCCTCCTTGTCCGTAAACCGAAACAACCGTTCCATTCCCACCGACTGCCGGGCGCATGGCTGTTCGTCTGTGCCATGGCATGGGCCGTAATTGTCATGTGGATGGCCAACTGGAAAGCGACTCGGTATATCAGCCCTTCCGTTCCGCTGTGTTTAGTGGCTGTAGCCTACTATCTCACCTTGGGCTTGCAACGCGTCCCCAAGGTCTTGGCCGGCATATTCGTGGCAGCGTTTATCGCTTATGCATGGTGCGAACGCCCCATGGAATACGTGAATCGCACCTCGGACAGAGAATGGCCGTCACACGCGAAACGAATCTTGCTTTACGGTCCCGACCACGAGGAAAAGAACACCCTTCTCCTTTTAACCCACTTCATCGGTGACAAACAAGAAATCGCCATCGTGGAACACACGACCGACATCCGACATTATGCCGCAGAAGAAGACACAACCGTCTATGTTTACGGCGCAAAAAACAGCCCGGACTTACAAGCCGAGCCGGGATATAAAATGGAAAAAGAGTTCAACGATTGGATGAGCGTCTATACTTTTAACTTTCAATAAGCACGGTCGCGTATGCGGAAATACCTTCTTCTCGCCCTGTAAAACCTAACTTTTCTGTGGTTGTGGCTTTTACAGACACGTCGTCTGCATCAATACCCATCACCTCAGCCAGACAAACCTGCATGGCGGGAATATGAGGTTTCAATTTCGGACGCTCCGCACAAACCGTGGCATCGACGTTCCCCACACGGTAGCCTTTCGTGCCAATCAGTTCCACTGTCTTGCGCAACAAGATTTTACTGTCGATGTCACGAAACTCCTCTCCCGTATCCGGAAAATGATAACCGATATCTCTCATATTGGCTGCCCCGAGAAGGGCATCGCAGATGGCATGAATCAAGACATCGGCATCGCTATGCCCCAACAGCCCCATGGAATGCTCCAAACGTATCCCCCCCAACCATAATTCACGTCCTTCCACCAAACGGTGTACGTCGAAACCGAAACCCACTCTAATCTTTCCCATGATTTACCCTTTACGATTAACGACGACGACCGAACAAATCTTTCATACCGTCCAAATCAAAACCTAAAGTGAAACGCATGGTCTGGTCGAGCGGATTGCTTTGAGCCGTAGAGAATACGTAACCGGCATCCAACGAAAATACACTCATCCGGAAACCGGCACCCACGGTGAAGTACTTGCGGTTTCCCTTGTTTTCGCTCTCGTGATGGTAACCGGCACGAAGCGAAAAGCGGTCATTATATATGTACTCCAAGCCCATGCTCCATTGTATCTCTTGCATTTCTTCCTTAAAACCGTTGGGGGCATCACCAAAACTCTTGAAAATACCGGCAATGGGGGATATATCGTAATAATCCCGCTGTACACGATCCGTATAATCCTGATCGGCTTCGCCTTCGTTCTGTTTCGGATAAGTCGGCACCAAAAGTTTATTGGCATCAGCCGCAATGGAGAACTTATTATACTCATTTATAGGAATGAGAAAATTGACTCCCAAACGCAAATTCGTCGGGATGAATTCGGAGTTGTCGTCTCCACCGTAAGAAATCTTACTACCGATATTACTGATGTTTAATCCGATACCCATGTTCCACTCCCGCGTACGCCCCGTAAAGTAACGGTTCCAATAAAGTGCTATGTCCGCAGCAAAAGCTTTACCGGGACTCGTCTCATCCGAATAATCGTAAGTAATGTCGGAATAAATAAAACGCAAAGCTACAGCCGCCGAGAACGTTTCGCTCAACATACGGGAATAGGCTACATCCACCGACATTTCATACGGACTGATGGTCATGTTATCCGATGAAGACATATCGCTACTCGTAGACACTTCCCCCAAAGAGAAGTAACGGAGGGAAGCGCTCAACGCCTGATAATCACCCAAACGATAGAAACCGCTCACGTATGCCAAGTTAATATCATTGACCAACTGACGTAACCAAGGTGTATAGTTCACGGCAACTCCTGCCCGACCGATACAAAAAGGATATTTGGCCGGATTCCAATACTGCGAACTCACGTCCGGCTCTGTGGCCGCCCCAAGGTCGCCCATCGCACCGCCACGCGCATCCGGCGCAATGGATTGAGAGGTCACACTGGTGGTTACGGGGTTGAACATATTTTTTTTGTCCTGTGCATGTAGGGATAACATCGTGCCACACCACAGGCACAAAATAGCAAACAGATATTTCTTCATACTGGTTTTCTTTCTTTTTCACATGATAAAATAACGTGAGGCTTTTCTATTTATTGCCTAATATAATGATTTTATTCGCACGGGATACCGCCTTACTGTCCGGTGTAGACACAGTAGCCCGATATAAATAGACTCCGGTAGAAAGCGGCATGCCGGTAGATGTCGTCAAATTCCAATTCACTCGGTAAATCCCGTCTTCCGACATCCCCTCTTCCGTATGCGTCCATAGCTTGCGTCCGGCAAAATCGAACACTTCGAGCATAAAACTACACTCCGTGCCCGGACGGTCATACCGCATAATAAACGTAGTCTGCTCACGAGCCGGATTGTTCGTGCAAGTCAGATTTATCAAATCAGGACTAAGGCTGCTGTCTACATTGAAATCCAAAGTCACGGTGGAGGAATTATTCATCACATCCCATGCCCGGAAAGTCAGGGTATGCTTGCCATTCGGCAATGTAGGTATGACGTAAGCCAATTGCCCCCTCCGGTAATCGCCGAAGTCACTTACGTAATCATTATTCAAAATATAAGTCATAGCAGGATCTCCGTCTATCGTAAGCTCCAAATCGTGCCCCACAGCCGTATTAGTCACATTAATCCCACTCTCATCTTCCAACAATGCCACGAAATAAGGTGAAGCGTTAACCGTTCCCCCGGAAATGAAATCCTCACGGTTCAGATAAGCCGTAATCTTCGGCCCCTCTTTGTCTCCGGACAATTCATCACTGCTGCCGCCCACCGTCACATTTTCCGTATACCCATTAGCCTCACGCCGCTTCCCATTGTCGATTGCGTACAACAAAACCCGACCGGTCTCTCCTGAATACTTGATATCCATCGGTACCGGAAACGTAATGGTAAACTCACCCTGCTTAATGGAATCGCTACCGGTATACAAACGTTTGTCACGCGTCACATAAACCACGGCAGTATCCGATTGTCCATCATTGTTCAAACAGGTAATGACACTTTCACTGTCATATACCATTGCAGAAAGCACGCCCGAGTAATCAGGCAATCGGGTACCTGAAGCATCTGTCACATGTCCGGATACACGGGCTATACTTCCCGCCTCAAAATTGGCAAAAGGCAAATCATCCCCGATTTGTGTCCCGTTAATGCTATCTACCACGAGTTTATACTCGGGAACCCCGAGTTTCAAAGCCGGATCGCCCAAAAGGACATAATGGAGTTTATTCACCGATTCGTCATTATAATGTGAACAAATACTATATCCATGATTTTCGCAATAATGCGGTGAAAGCAATTCTACTTTAGCTAAACGAACGGCATCTCCTACTGCATTGCGTCGACCATACATATCTTTCCCCAAAACAGACCTTGTAAAATAACGATTCATCAAACTGTTACGGTCGGAATACACCGTCCGGGTGGTTCCGTAAAAAGCCACGGCCGCTCCTTTTGGGTTCAGCACAGCCCGCTCGCCGATGTTGTCTTCCATCATATCAAAAGGATTCACATCGCAAGCAGCCGTAATCCACAAAGGCAAATTAGGTGAAGAAAAAGAAGAAAAATCAGCCATCTTCAGCACCAACTCATGCGACAATTCACGTGGATTTCCATGCCCCGAATAATTCATCACCAGGCATCCCTCCTCCATCTGTTGCTTAATGTCCGCCGTCACAGCAGGGTAAGAATATCCGGAAGCACCGGCTTCCCTTTTATAAGCATCCCAATAAATACGGTTTACCTGCATGCTGGCATGTTCTTCTTCCACCTGCTTTGCAATAAGTTCGGCTTTCCCGATATGGTCATTGTTGTCTCCATCGTCGCCCATCACGCAAATCACATTTCTCCAAGAGCCGGCGTACTTGTTCTCCATATAATCAACCGTCTTGTCCACCAGAATCTTGGCTTCCGCCTCCGTCGTCACCGGGAAACGGCCGATACCCAAATCTATCTTATTTTTCATCAAATTATCTCCTTCGCCATCATCCAAAAGCCCGAAATAGTCTTCCATCACGAAACTGGAGGTATGGCTGAGAGAATTCTCCGATTCGTAACAAAGCAGATAATCATCCGGATTAAGACCACGCGTGTCGGCCGTTATCATACGGTTGTCCCACATGCCGTCGCCGAACAACAAGAGGTAGCGGGGCATATCGGCATCCGTCGCTGCACGGTCATACAGCATTTTCATAAAACGGCGATAGGCCGTAGCATCCGGTGTCCCGGAAGAGAACTCATTATAAATCTGGTCGGCACGCACGATTTGTACACGCAAGCCATCCACACTCCGATGAGCTTCGGCCAAACGCTCCGCCTGTGCATAAAGTTTACCGCTGGCTGGAATAATGATAACCATGTCGGTGGCAGACGTGGCATGCAGATTCTGATTGGACACCTCGCCGATATAAGAGGGCGATGGAAAATCCGCATTTACATCCACTGCCACATATTCCAAGGTCGGATCGGATACCGGAACCGTATAGGTAGAACCGGACCATGTACCTTGGTATTCCGTCATAGGATTGCCCCTACGTCCCAAACACCACAACTTCAATCCGCTCCTCCCATTGGCATCTATCACAAAATTACTGGGCACAGTTTCCGTATGACGAATGTACAAAAAAGCATCCCGCATTTTAAGCTGCCTGCGGTAACACAACTCAAGATAACCCAAACGGGCATCTACTCCGGCCGTAGAAACCAAAGTGACTTGGGTTCCCGTCGTTCCTTCATGCAAGGCATTCAATGTATAAGTCTGCGTTCCTTCTCTGGCAGCATCGTACTCTCCAGAAGTACCGATTTTTATGGCACTCAACTCTACCCCGTCTACCGTCGGATAGACATAAGCCCCACTCGTATTCGTAGTATGTGCCGTAAAACTCACTTTCAAGGAACCACCCGCAGACGCAACGGGATCCACAACCGGCAACTGATAAGTACGCGAATTAGAAGAGGCGTAATTGGCAGACTCGTAAAAGTTACGTCCCGACTGGTACCATGCGTATTCTTCTTTCTTATACAATACATTTGCCGGCGTGTAATCCAAATTCTTCTGTGGAGAGCCGGACACGGCTGCTTTTTCTATCGTTCTGGGCGAATCCCCTTCCGTAAGAAAATAACAAGCCTGCTTTGCAAAAGTATTCACACGGTGAGTCGCCCGCCCTCTACGGTCCGTGGCCGACCATGAAATCAACCCCTTGCCGAAAAACAAAAGTCCCCGTTCGTCACGATAAAGAGGAACTTCTTCCAAATCGTCAAAATCCGTATCGGCATCTATCACTTCGTCCTGCACATGCCCCCCATAGCCATACAGTTTCACTCGGGAAGGATCATTGAATCCCATCCGCCTCAAATCAGCCGCAGTCAGACGATACACTCCATCTTCCGTAATACCGATTTTCACCCAACGCCCCTGAGACAGCACCGAATTAGAGGCATATCTTTCCGCAGCCGTCTTTCCCGCCGCAACCGACAATGCCCTCGTAAGTGTTTTCGGACTACGGACGATATTCATTTTGAAACTCGTCAACTTATAATATTTCCCTCCACGCCGTACGATGGGGACAAAAGCCACATCCAAAACACCCCTCTTCCGGCTTACCGCCACTTGACAATAAACGTCCGGATTCTCCGGCAAGTCCTTTCCCCATACAGCCACACGCTCTGCTTCCGTTGCGGTCAAACGGACATATTCAGGATAATCCAAACGGACTTCGTAGCGGAAACTACGGTAATCCTCGTCCAAAGGAATCACTTCCGTATATTGGACCGGCAGCGTATCCGGACGCAATATATTCCAATCCACATAAGTAAATTCCTGTGCCCACAAACGTGCCATGCACGCCAGAAGCAAAAATATGGCTGTCTTTAATCTCATTCTTTCACCTCACATTAAAATCCAAAACTTTTCGTTCCTGGATATACCCCTGTAAATGTTGTCCCACAGCTACAGGCCCTACCCCCGAAGGCGTGCCGGTAAACAGCAAGTCACCTATCTTCAGCGTATAGAAGCGGCTGACGTATGCGATAAGTTCATCTACCGCAAAGAGCATATCGCCCGAATACCCTTCCTGCACCGTATGCCCGTCGATATCCAGATGAAAAGGTATCTGCTGGATATCCGGAAGCTCTTCCTTGGACACAAAATCTCCGATGGCCGCAGAGCTGTCGAACCCCTTGCAAAGTTCCCACGGCAGCCCCTCCTTTCTAAACTTTCTCTGCAAATCCCGTGCCGTAAAATCAATCCCCACCGTCACTGCATCGTAATAACGATAAGCAAAACGCGGAGCGATGTTCTTGCCTAACCGGCAAATACGGATCACTAATTCAGTTTCGTAATCACACTGTTTCGTAAAATCCGGGATAAAGAAAGGTTTCCCATCCTTCAATAAAGCCGAATCCGGCTTTGCGAAAATTACAGGTTCTTCCGGTTTATATAACGTTCCGTCAAGCTCTTTATTGTGCTTGGCATAGTTCATGCCTACTGCCAGTATCTTCATGACTCTATTTTCTTTTAAATTATACTGCAAAAATACAGATTTATTTTCTACACCCGCACGCCTTAAACCTAATAACGTTATTTTAACGAAAAAAGAGCAGGACAATCCGTCGGGATGTCCTGCTCTTCCTCTAAAATATATTTGCGTATGAAAAATTATTCGGCACGCAAGGTAAAACGCTTGAAAGCTGTCACCGTACAATCCTTGTCGGCACCCTTCAAATAGTCTGCCACGCTGATCTTATCATTCTGAATGAAAGCCTGCTTCAACAAGCATTCTTCCTTGAACAGCTTATTCAGACGTCCGGTAGCAATCTTCTCAATCATATTCTCAGGCTTGCCCTCCTGACGTGCTTTATCAGCAGCGATTTCTTTCTCCTTGGCCAATACGTCTGCCGGATAGTCGCGTTCGTCAATCGAACGAGGATTCATGGCTGCAATCTGCATGGCCACTGCGTGCCCAAATTCCTCAGCCACTTTCTTGTTCAAAGCAACCATGGTACAAAGTTGGTTCTTGTTCTGATGGTTGTACACAGCGATGTCCTCACCTTCAATCACCATATAACCGTCCAACTCCATTTTTTCTCCGGTGATACCGCTACGGTCAACCACAGCATCTGCCACAGTCGCCTTACCCATCGGCAAAGCCTTCACCTCGTCCAAAGTCTTGCATTTGTTAGCTACAGCCAAATCAAGAATATCCTTCGCCAGCTTCACGAAATCTTCGTTCTTGGCTACAAAGTCCGTTTCACACTTCAAAGCGATAATCGCACCGAAACCATTCTCAGCCTTTACCAGCACACAACCTTCTGCAGCCTCGCGGTCTGAACGCTTAGCAGCTACGGCCTGACCTTTTTTACGAATGATTTCCATTGCTTTCTCGATGTCATTGCCAGCTTCTTCCAAAGCCTTCTTGCAATCCATCATACCCGCTCCCGACATTTGACGGAGCTTGGTAATATCTGCCATTGTAACAGCCATAATCTTATCTTGTATTACGTGTGATTAAATCAATTATGCTTCAGCTTCAGCCGTCTCGACAGTTTCTTCCTCTGCCTCTTCCGACTTCTCTACACGAGCCTTAGCCGTACGTTTACGGGGTTTGTTTTCCGCCTCGCCAGCAGCCTCCACATCCACTTTTTCTGCCTTACGTTCTTCCAGACCTTCAGCAATAGCCGCACAACAAGCTTCGAGTATCACCTCAACACTCTTGTTTGCATCATCGTTTGCCGGAATAACGAAATCGATGTTATCAGGATTTGAGTTCGTATCTACGATAGCAAACACAGGGATACCCAAACGGTTAGCTTCGCGGACAGCAATCTGCTCTTTCAATACGTCTACCACGAAAAGTGCAGACGGAAGACGAGTCAAATCGGCAATAGAACCCAAGTTCTTCTCCAACTTGGCACGTTGGCGGGAGATCTGAAGAATCTCGCGCTTTGACAAATTGGAATAAGTCCCGTCAGCCGTCAACTTATCGATATTGGCCATCTTCTTCACAGCCTTGCGGATGGTCGGGAAGTTGGTCAACATACCACCCGGCCAACGTTCGATTACATAAGGCATGTTCACAGCCGCAGCTTTCTCAGCTACGACCTGCTTAGCTTGTTTTTTAGTAGCAACGAACAAAATCTTCTTTCCCGATTTTGCGATTTGTTTCAAAGCCTCTGCGGCATCGTCGATTTTAGCCACAGTCTTATGGAGGTCGATGATATGAATACCATTACGTTCCATAAAGATATAAGGAGCCATTGCCGGATTCCATTTTCTTTTCAAGTGGCCGAAGTGGCAACCAGCTTCCAATAAGGTATCAAAATTAGTTCTTGACATTGTTTTTTCTTTTTTAATCGTTTACTTTCTTTTTTGTTTTCTCAACCAACCCACAGGTAGTCCCTAAGAATCCCACGGGTTTAGATACTAAACGTTTATGCAGCTCGATAAACGGCCGATATTAACGTTTACTGAACTGGAATCTACGACGTGCTTTCGGACGACCCGGCTTCTTACGTTCAACAACGCGGGAATCACGTGTCATGAACCCTTCTGCGCGAAGTGCCTTCTTGTCGTCAGCATTGATTTTCACCAACGCGCGGGCGATCGCAAGACGCAATGCCTGAGACTGGCCGGTAAAACCACCGCCGTATACATTCACCTTGATGTCATATTTTTCTTCTACACCCAAAGTAGACAGAGGCTGCTTTACCACATATTGAAGAATTGTAGAGGGAAAGTACTCTGCAAGGTCTCTCTTGTTAATAGTAATCTTTCCTGTACCCTCGCTAACATATACGCGAGCTACGGCGCTCTTACGTCTGCCTAATGCATTAACTACTTCCATCACTTATTATTTATACAGGTTTATATCAATAACTTTAGGTTGCTGTGCCTCGTGTTTGTGCTCGCTGCCGGCATAGATATACAAATGACCCAGCAACTGGTCTGCCAAACGATTCTTAGGCAACATTCCCTTTACTACTTTTCTCACCAACTTATCCGCACCGTTAGGACGAGACATCAAACGGGCCGGAGTCATTTCACGCTGACCACCGGGATAACCTGTATAACGGAGATATACGCGTTCCGTCCATTTCTTACCGGTCAACTTCACCTTGTCTGCATTGATAATAATCACATTATCACCGCAGTCCACGTGAGGCGTAAAGTTCGGCTTATACTTACCTCTTAATAATTTTGCCACCTTAGAGCCGAGACGACCTAATACTTGGTCTGTTGCATCTACAACAACCCATTCCTTCTTCACGGTCTCCTTATTGGCCGAAATGGTCTTGTAACTTAAAGTATTCATTCTTTAATTTAAAAATAAAATTGTTACTACTAAAAAAACTTTAAATTCCTTTTTCTGCGATTCCCTAACCACCCTTCCAGGCCAATGAAAGAGCTATTAACACGCAGGTTCTAAGACTTTTATCGTCTTTTTGATAATAATCGGCTTGCAAAATTACTACTTTTCAATCAAACGGCCAACAAAATCCACAAACTTTTTCTCCCTTTCTTAGAGTTCAAGGCGCATGATATAATCATTCATATAGAACCCGTTACCGATATCGAAATCGCCTTCACGGTCGATGCGCATGCCCATACGGCGATAAAAACCAAGCGCAGGATTTTGCCGGTTCACGTTCAGCTCTATCGCCCGCGCCTCCGGACAAACCCGTCTTACATACGCCACGGCATGACGGAACAAGGCACTTCCACAATGGCACCCCTGAAAATCAGGCAAAACATAAATTTTCTCCAGATGGAACACTCCGGCATCCTCCGGCCGCACAGACACATAACCGGCCGGCTCTCCCTCTACATGAATAATAAAATAGACATGACCTTCCTTCGTCATCTGGCGGCGCAAGCTGGCTTCGTCATACATCCAGTGCATCATATACTCGATCTGCTCCGGCGTCAGTATGGCCTGGTAAGTCGGCGGAAAAGCTTTCCAAGCCAAGCGGTTTATCAAGCCGCAATCTTGCGCGGTAGCTTCCTTAATGGTATAATACATAATATCAATCTCATTGAAACAAATTATCAGGCTAAAGTTACTGATTTTTATGATTTGCAAGAACGTTTCCATGAAGAAATTGTGCCTATGCCCCAAAAACATCGGGCGGAAATCATAATGATACCTCGGCCAGCCCGTGCCGACCACGTGCATTCCCCGACGCAAAAGGGTACGTTCCACGGCCGAACCCGGACAGCAAACTTCAAATTGACAATATGAAAGCGAAACCAACGTTTCAAGTTACAGAATAACCACAGAAAGCCATTTTGAAAAACCGAAAAGCCATGCGAAAAGCATAAATCAGCGGCTGTAAGCCGCTATTTCGCATACTTTTTTTAAGACTTCAGGGACGTTTTTTATATTTGTTCACCAAAAGGTTGCGATTTTGAAGCCGGAAAATTTATCGCGTGACGGAATCAACACTTTTTTTCTCCTCATGCCGACGCGACGGCATGCGCCTGTCGTCGGAAAACGCTACTGCCAACGAGGCGGTGGATTGCATAAAACACCGCTTTTTCGTCTAATCGGAACGAAACGGCATACCAAACCGTGCTGTCATTTTGTAAACCCGGATAGCCGAAAAACTCCCGCTCCGCATTCCACTTTGCGCAGGAAACGCACTTGTACCCGTCACAATATCGGAAAAAACAGGCAAAGGGCATACATTCCGCTTGCGCGAAACGGCGCGAGAATCGCGTATTTTCCACCGGACTCTAACAAAGACACGGATAATCGAGCCACACAAGGTCGGAATTAACAAATTGACATTTTGGTATATCACTTCCGGATAATCCTCCGAACAGACGAAAAACACGGCTTCGCCCCCGCACCTTACGAAAAAGACGAAAGGAGGGACATGAAAAGCGGCCATCCCCGCCCCTCCTTACCCGGGACGGGAATGGCCACCCGATACGCAACGGCCGTCATTCATCAATCAAGTCGAGCGTAACACTGCGCAAGGAACGCAAATTAACCGTCTCCCATTGCGTATCGCCCTTGAAACGGTATTTGTACTTGAAATCGAAGCGCTGGCGCTTTTTCCCGCCATATACTTCCGACAAACTATACTCACCGTAATAATCCGGACGGGAAGCATCCACGGGTGCCACCTCTATGGAATCCTCATCGTATGGACGCATCGTCAGGCTGTGGTCTTCGTTCACCTGAACGATGATGCCATTCTTGCGAATCACATCCGCGTCCGTCTCATAGCCTTTGATTCCCGCAAATATGCGGAAGGTGTTCTTCGTCAGAGGATGGAAGGTCTGAGACGCCGCCGCCTCCACCTCGTTCTCCCCGTCCTTCCGGGTCGTACCCGTGGCATTGTAAATGGAAGCCTCGTCGCTACGGGCATAAAGGTTCTTCATATAAACACGGTAAAGCACCTGGCTCTTGTCCGGATTCACCGAATAAGCCGACACGGAACGGATGCGAAGGGGAATGAAGTAAATGCTGTCGGGAGAAAGCCCTTCCGGACGGACACGGATGGGCATCGTGTCATAGGTGTCCGCACTCGAAGCCTTCAGCGTCACCCGCATCTCGGGAATCGTGTAGTAACGGGAATCCAGTTCTTTTGCATACTTCTCTTCATCTATGTCATACTTCGACTTGTTGTACTGTGCCAGCACCTCCGGAGAATATTCCATCACCACCTCCACGTCACGGTCGATATGGAGCGAGCCGCCGCAATTGACGGATATATATCCCGTGCTCTCCGGTTCGTTCAAATCGTGCATGCCCGTAAACACAAGGTCGTCGTCGCTGATGATGCAAATCACTTTCTGACCCATTTCCTGACCGAAATCGAATGTCTCGCAGGAGGTCAGACCGAAAGATAAGGCCATATAGAGTATACCGGCCTTCTTAATTATCGTTTTCATCTGGTTCATCTGTTTTTAAGGTTTGTAAATACTAATCGCTGTAACCGGGATTCTGGTCCAGCAAGGGGACTTTACGCAACTCAGACTTGCTGATGGGCAGGAACAAGAGCCGCTTGTCCACCACGCGGTCCCGGTAGTTCCTTTCGTTCACGACCGTACGCTGGTAGAATCCGCCGTTCTTGTTGGCCTCTATGTTCAAACCCATAATCGGCTCGGAATCCTCGTCTTCATAAATGCCCCAACGGCGCACGTCGTAGAACCGGCGGCCTTCGCCCAGGAACTCCACCATGCGCTCACGCTTGATTTGCTCGAAAAGCTCGTCGCGGTCGTTCAGTTCAGCGGCCTTCAGGCCCGGAAGCCCGGCACGGTAGCGAACCTGGTTGAACGCCGAGGCTATCTCGTTGACATCACGCGAAAGCATGTAAGTCTCACCCGAAGGCAAAGTGACGGAATGGGATGCCGTCAGCTCGTTCAACGCTTCCGCATACGAGAGCAGGATTTCAGCATAACGGATGATGGGGAATCCCTTTTCGTAACGTTCGTTACCGTCCCCCTTCCACGCATCGTACGAAGAGATATACTTCTTTATCACGTATCCGGTGGGAGTATAGTTCTCTGCCGTGGTATTACTGGCATATTTGTTGGCATTCCCGTCCAAGCAATATTCCACGACCTGGTTACGGACATCATTCTGTGTCGTCGACAACGCGGGCCAGTAACACCCGCTGAATCCCACGCAAGCATAGAAGCGCATTTCACGGTTGGCGTACATCTGCCAGATGCCGCCCTCCAAATGATAACCCGAGAAGTCCCTCGGCCCGTCGGTAAAGTCGTTGGGCCCTTCTTTGTAGTCGCCGTCCGCACGCGCCTCTTCTATCGTACGTCCGTCGTCCATACGGTAAGCGTCAATCATCTTCTGGGTCAAACCCATGCCATTGTAACCGCCCATAAACTCGGGGAACGACTGCTGCGTATAGGCCGAAACCTCACCTGAGATACGCCCCCAAATCACCTCGCTGTTGTTCTTAAAGGGTTCATCCCCCGTAAACATATAGGAATAGGATTTGAAAGGGTCGATGCCTCCGGCACCACTTGGAAAGTCTGCCGTCGGTACGCCCTCCGGCAAGTCCGGTGTACTTTGGTCTTTTTTCACGGTGAACAATTCATACGCCTGCATGTCCATCACACGCTTGCAAGCTGCGGCGGCCAAAGCATATTTACGCTCGTCATAATTCAGGTTCACATAATTCGCCCCGTCGTAACTACGCTGCCATTTGCCGAAATATTTCCGGGTAACCAATGTCCCATTAAACAACGGGGAAGCTGCATGAAGCCGCACACGGGCTATCAAAGCATACGCTGCGCCCCGTGTGGGACGCTCGAACTGCGCCATCGAACTCCGCACGGGCAAATAAGCCGCAGCCGTCTCCAACTCCGAACAGATGTATTCCACCGTCTCGTCATACGTGGCCCGATAATTATTGTACGCTATCCCGTCCAGATTGCTCTCATACACCTGGTCACCCACCAATATAGCCGGACCGCAGTTCATCAGGATATGGTAATAAGCATAGCCACGCAGAAAATGGATGTAACCCGTATAATTGCGACGGTCGGCCGTGGTCATGTCCTGACATTCGTCCATCCGTGACAGCATGATATTGGCTTTGCGGATAATCTTGTACATGTCGCTCCAGATGTTCATCCCCCGCAAGTCATCGGGAGTGACATATCCCAAAGTGAAGGCAGAACCCCGGAATATGTCCGTACTCATCACGGTAAAAATGTCATCTCCGGCCGTAATGCCCGGAGCATACTCATGACTGAAAATCTTACTCTCGTCAGGCAACTGGGCGGCCGCGCCCCATAAATAAGCCTCGAAATAACGTTTGTTACTAAACACGGAATCGTATTTCAACGTATCATCGAAATATTCATCCACATCCAAGTAATCACACGAGAACGTCATACCCATGACTGTCAGGAACACGCTTCCTGCCAATATATGATTGAATTTCATTTTCATTGCATTCTGTTTAGAAGTTAATATACATTTGGAAAGCATAGCGTGCCGGAATGGGGTAGGCCGTCCCATTATAAGCAGCCAGCTCCGGATCCCAGTGCTTGAACGGGCTCCATACGCATACGTTAGAGGCTACGAATTGGAGGTCGAGCGAAGAGACGCCGACTGCCTTCAATATCTTTCCGGAAGTGAAATTATAACTCAGGTTTATCTCTTGCAAACGCAAATACCGGGCGTTGGTTTTCCAGAATGTGGAAGCCTGCACACTGTTATGGTCGTTACCGTAAGAAAGGCGGGGGAACATGGCATTGGGATTCTCCGTGGCCGGAGTACCGGAAATCTCACGGGGAGTCCAACGATTCCCCTGATTGGCCGTAATGGCCAACACATTTCCCGTGGTTCCCGTGCCAAATGGCAAAAATCCGGAGCCGCTTTTCCAATAATCAACGACATAATTCTCCACATTTCCGACGCCTTTGAACAATAGTCCCAACGTCAGCTTCTTCCACCGGAACTCCGCACCGAAGCCATACATCAAACGCGGATAGTTCGGGTTGCTGGACAAAGGCACCTGGTCGTCAGAAGTAATCACTCCGTCGCCGTTCACATCTTTGTACTTGATGTCGCCGGGCAGAACTTTACGTCCTGCGATACTGCTTTGATCAGGACTGTACTTCACATCGTCTTCGTCGCGGAACAATCCCAACGCGATATAACCCGAGTAGAAATTATAAGGTTTGTCCGCCTTTTCCTGATAGACATATTTCTGGAAAGCCTCTTCCCAAGTCTTCACCATATTGGCCGTATAAGTGAAGTTTCCACGAAGCGTCAGCGTGAAATCACGCCCGAAGTCCTGGGTATAGGAAATATTTCCGTCCGCACCGAAGCTCACCATGCTGCCCACATTACCGTACGGCTGTTCCACCAATCCCACGTAGTCGGGCACCATCGTGCGCTGCTGGAAGATGTCGTCACGACGGTCGCGGAAGAAATCGACCGTAAAGTCCACCCGCTGCCCGAAGAGCTTCGCATCGATACCGAGGTCCAACTTGGTGGCCTTTTCCCATTGAAGGTTATCGGCACCGATGGAAGACTCCGTCACACCTTTGGAACCGTTCCACCCCGCTGAAGCATTCTCGTTCATAAGCGTCAGGTAAGGGAAACGCTTGTTGGTTATCTGGTCGTTGCCGACCTGACCCCACGAACCGCGTATCTTGAAATAATCCAACCAAGGCAAATGGTCGCGGATAAATTCATAGTTGGTGGGAATCCACCCTAAAGCCACGGAAGGGAAGAAACCGAAACGGCGACCTTTCTGGAAATTCTCAGAACCGGTATAACCGAAATTCAAATCAAGCAAGTACGTGTCCCGGAAACCGTAAGTGACCCGTCCGGACAAACCCTGATAACGCTTGGGAATGTTGTGCATGCTGTTGGTGCAATTATATCCGTCTATGTCACACCATGAATTTTGATAGTCACTCATATAATAATAAAGCAATCCGCCTACACGATGGTCCTTCCCGAAAAGACGGTCGTAATTTATCGTGGTTTCAAAGTGCAACTTATGCCATTGGGATTCCTCATTGCTATAAGAAGCTGTTTGAGAATCCACCACTTTACGCATAATCAACGTTCCGTCTATCGTACGCCCACTGGCATAATACATTTCAGGCAATACCTTACGCACCTCTTTAAAATACTGCTCCGTGTCGTATGCCAGTTGCGCCCTGACCTTCAGTCCCTTTGTAATAGCTGAAAGGTCTTGTGTTACGGCCAACGTCACCTTGTTGGTGAAACGACGCCACTTCGCCGTACCGGTATGATTCAGCATGACGTAAGGAGAATACTCGTTGTTGGCGCCCCAGGCCGGAAGCTGCCCCGTAGAGTATTGCAAGGGAATGGTTAAAGGAGTCAGCGTCCGCTGCGCTGTCCAAAGTGCGTCTGTAGACACGTTTCCCGGCTCAGTCTTTTGAGAAAGGTACCCTTCAGTTCCCAAATACACCGTAGTCGTCTTGGTCAAATCCACATCGATATTACTACGGTAATTATAGGTACGATAGGCCACGTCCGCGCTGTACTTCGATTTTTTGTCTTGCTTGTAAGCCGCCTGCTCGTTCGACATGCCCAGACTGAAGAAGTAACGGGCCACGCTGCCTCCACCCCGTGCGTTCACGTAATAAGTCTGTTGCAAGGAATTGTGCTTCAGGATTTCATCACGCCAGTTCACATCCGGATAAAGGTCCGGGTCCAACTGGTATTTAATCAAGTCCAAAGCCATCGGAGAATACAGTTCTTCTTCCCCACGGGCCAACCGGGCCTCGTTGGCCAACACGGCGTAGTCGTATGCCCCCAGATACTCCGGCATTTTTTGCAGGTGGGATACCGTGAGGTTGACACGCCCCGTAATTCTCAATTTATCCGCCGTACCGCGCTTCGTCGTGACCAATACGACACCGTTCGCACCTCTCGATCCATATACCGCCGTAGCCGAAGCATCCTTCAAGACGGAGAAACTCTCGATATCCGCAGGGTCTATCTGGCTCAAGTCACCCTCCAAACCGTCTATCAACACCAAAGCACCTTGGTTGGCTCCGAACGTGCCGATGCCGCGAATCCAGAAGTCCGAGATGTTCTTTCCCGGCTCGCCACTGGTCTGCAACGAAATGACACCCGGCACGCGGCCGCCCAACATATTGGGGATGGAAGTGGCCGGTACCTGAAGGTCCTTCACATCCACTGTGGTTACCGCCCCCACAAGGCTGACCTTACGCTGTGAGCCGAGACCGACCACCACAGTCTCATCCAACGTATTTTCAGACGGACGAAGGTTTACTTGCAGATTCTGCATAGCCGTCTTCTTCCCCACGCGAATACTTTCTTTCTCATACCCCAAAAAAGAGACGACCAACACATCGTTTTCTTCTGCGCCTTTCAGAGAGAACTTTCCATCCATATCGGTCACGGTACCCACTCCTGCACGGTCTTTCAAATATACATTGGCTCCCGGAATGGGTAACTTAGTCTCGTCAAGCACTACACCCGACACCGTAATTCCTGCTTCTTTTTGTGTCTGCCCGTGCAAACCGATGCCCAAGCAGCATAATAATACGACAATAAAAATATGTTTCATGATGATTCGATTTAAAGAAACCACAATTTTATTCTATCGACAACTGGCGTACGCAGAGGTTGTCCTTGTCTCCGACGTAAATGATCCCCTCGCTGTCGATGGCCAGTCCCCATGGCTGCGTGAACAAGGCCACGTCGGGCGTGCCGTCCTTATAACCGCTCTTACCGGGAATACCGATTACCGTGCTCACTACACCTTCCGGAGTAATCTTCCGGATGCAGTTATTTTCGGAATCCGCGATATAAAGGTTCTCCTCTTCATCCAACACCAACTGGCGCGGACTGTGGAACTGCGCATCGGATGCCAAGCCGTCGGCATGCCCGGGACGCCCCTGCATACCGGCATATATCTTGAAATTCCCCTCGCGTGTCGGGTCTGTAATGTCCTCGAATATGGCAATACAATGCAAGTTGGTCAACGCCATGTAGAGTTTCTTAGGATCCTTACGTCCAAACGTCATATAGCAGTCGGACGAGCCCAAAAGGTCGTTGTTGCCCGTGTCCAACACCCAGGCATTACCCGTATCCGCATCTATCTTCAGGAAAAAATTACTGGCGTCCTTCCTTCTGCAATAGAAGTAGCCATCCAATTCACAGTAGGCAAACGAATGTTTATACACTGTGTTCACTTTGTCGGCATCCTCCCCTTCGGCAGCCATATAGTCACGCCTCTTGGGTTGCCAGAAGTCTGCCGAATGAACCATCCAGTAAGTGTTGTTTTGGTCCGTCGGTATCACCAACCCGTTCCCATGGTCTATCACACAAGGTTGGTTGAGAGGTGCTTGCCCGGCATTGTCTATAATAATCGAAGACTGGTTGGTCTCCATGCTAACCATAATCAGTTTGTTAGCCCCCCAAAGTTCGCGCGGAGCCACAAAAAGGTTGTCTTCGGCATCCACGGCCAGAAAGCCCATTTCTCCCTTGAATTCCGTCTCACCCAACGTACCGACCTTAGTCTCTGTCGTACCCGGACGTCCACACAACGTAGATACGAGGGTCTGTATGTGGTAATTGAATTTCTTATCGTAAGTCGCACTTTGCTCCCCTACCTGCACCGTAATGTCTACTTGGTCGTGATCCGGGTCTCCGTCATCCGGCATGCCGTCACCTGGACGACGTGGAGTAATCACATAGAGTTTGTCGCCTAAAGAACCGATGACGGCTGCCTTTTTCTTGTTAAAATACACTTGAATGTTGTTCAGATCCGTCCCGAAGTTACTGCCGTTCAGGATCATCTGCGTGGCTACACCTCCCGAATCGGGATAGAAATCGGTCACGGTTACCGGTACATTCGGGTCGTACACTTGCCCACGTGCCTCATCCTTGCAAGAGGAAGCCATGATGCAAGCCACCATGCAGCCGGCCATGCCGGAAAAGACCAACGTCTGTTGGATAAAGTTCCTTTTCATAGTCATTAAATTAATTTAGATTGTTTAGACCGTTTAGATTGCTCTGATCGTTTTATATATCACTCGCCCACAAAGGTGAAACGAAGATTGCGGAAATTCACTTTTCCGTGGTCTCCATCTTTCCCCAAAACAAACTTCACCGTGTGTTTTCCCTCCGTAAAGTTTATTTGGGGCTGGTTCTCCGGATACGTCTCATGCTGCCATTTATAAGCGTTCCAATCGTTGTCGTCCTGCATGAACACATAATCCGTAGACACGCCGTCTATCTCCAAGGAATAATAACCGTTCCGGCCCTCATTGTTCACTGCGCGTTCGAGGTCGAAGGCGTAAGTACCCGCATCTTGCACATGGACCGTATACATGAGCCATTCGCCGTGAGAAGTATAACCGACGTTGCCTCCGGCTTCCAAATCCACGCCCGGACTATTCACGTCTCCCTTCTCCGCACGGTAATTATTACCGGAATTATTGCCGGGGTCATCATCGTGGTAGCCCACGCCCTCGCCGCCTAAATCGAAGTTGAATGCGTGAATCACACAAGGAGTGGAAGATGTCAGTACGGCACGCAGGTCTTCAAAGACTTCCAACCTGTCGGGCCCCACGGTAAAAGTATCCACAGCCCCCACCTCGGGAAGAGCACGACTGGTATAAGTCAAATCCGAAGAAAAGTCGTACAAATAGGTATTCGTCTCGGAAGCCGGAACTACCTTCTCCACTTCATCGCCTTGTGCGTTTTTGTAGTTCAGCACACAATCACCCGGAATGTCTTTCCACTGGATGACAAGCCCGTTACCGAAACGCGTAGCCACCGCCACACCACGGTTCCGCAACGCTGACTGGTATTCAGCCCCATAGACATTGGCCGAAACTTCCACCGGGTCTGACACGTTACCGAACCGGTCTATGCAAGTCACGGAAAAATTATGAGCATCTTCATCCAAACCCTCGTAGAAGAACTTAAACACGCCACTCTGCCCATCCACCACATGCTCCATGGAAGTATGGTCGGTCACGCATTCCACCTTCACGGTCTGAACATACTCATTGTCTATGACGACTTCGAATTGGACTCTCCCTTTCCCGGCATGAGCTTGCACGCTTTTGGAAGCGGGTGCCTCTACATCTACTTCCACATATTCCTTATTATCCCCGGAGGACACCACAATCCTCGTGTTTCCCTTACTTTTTGCGGTGACCATCCCGTGAACATCCACATCCGCAATTTCCGGGTCCTCACTCACCCAACTGAACGTGCTTTCCGTAGGACTTGCCGTCAATTGGCGTGTTTCCCCGCAAAAGAGTTCCAATGAACTTTCATTCACATAAATCACGTTTTCCTCATTGTGTTCGATTTCCACCTCGGAACAGTTGAAGAAACATGCCATGCAACACAACGCAAGGCATAGCTTGGATACTTCATACCAATGTCTTCTCATAAATGTTTGTTTTAAGGTTGATTTTTGTGTTTTCTTTATCTAATACGCAAAATTATTCCTTTTATATTTTATTCATATTGAACAAATCAGGCAAAAATTTGTATTTTATCGACATCTTTTAATCTATTTTTATTGTTATTTTAACACTATATTATATCTGTCCAAATACAGACTCGTTGGCGAAAGTTCTACACGTTTCCCCTTTTCCGAGGTGAAACCTCGGTGAAGACTTCGAGGATAGAACATTCACCTTAAAGCATTGATACAGAAAGAGTATGAAAGAAGCGAACCTTTTTAAGGAAAAACTTTTCTGAAGGAGACGGAAGCGAACGGAAGCCTATCGGAATCTCCCATCCCCTTACATTTACCTGATTTTACAAAAGGAAAAGAGCGGAAAACGTGGGTCTGCACATCCGTAACGGACAAGAAAGCCCGCCATCGACACCCACTCTGTCAATGACGGGCCATCCACAATATTTCAATACCATACCGGAATGAATTCATTCCAGTATAAAAAGATATCAAAAAGCTTCGGCAAACTGGAACACAAAACCTGCGGTCTCTTTTCCGAAACCGTAATCCAACCGGATATTCACATTATGCTTGAACTCCAACCTCACCCCCACCCCATAATTGGGTAGGATATTCTCACCCATCAACCTATCAAAAGACGGGAAGACTGTTCCGCCGCCGACCCAAGCCACACATCCGACACGACTGTAAATATGCTGACGAAGTTCCAATTGTACGGCAACTTGATTATTGTCTATGTAACGTCCTCCATAATATCCACGCATACGGCTCGACCCGCCTCCAAGCTCCTCGCGCAAAGCCCAAGGCACATCGTTCCCGTTGAATTGACCGTACAAATCAAGGGCAAACACACAGCCCTTCCACGCCCTTTGGTAATAGTCGAAAATCAAAGTCGTAGCAAATATGTCTTTCCCATGCGAACTTGCAAAGCCGGGATAATAGACTTCTTTCACCATGAAATAAACTCCCTCCTTCGGGTTCAATATGAAATCCCGGGTGTCATACGACATGGAAGCACCGATTCCGGTAAAGAAATAAGAGCTTTTCTGCCCCTCCAAATAAGACGGACTTATCACATCTGAGGCTTTCGTATAATTCAAATTAAGAGCCACGCCTATATGGAAATCCTTGGCCAGTTTGTACACATAGTCCGACTCCCATTTCACGAACTGCCGCTTATAAGCCGAAATGGGATTCAAGCTGCACGCATCAAAAGATATACCCCAGAAATCCAAATTCTTGTTTTGGAACTGCAATAGGTAAGACAAACGAGTTCTATTCCCTTTAAAATTATTGTTCCCCTTTACAGTTATTCCATAAAAGCCTTTTACCGCCATACTTCCTGTCACAGAGAAGTCAGACGGCTGCATGGTGGAATCCCTGCGATCCAAACGGTATAATCCCGTTGCACCTCCACCGATGCCCACGCCTCCCTCACGGGCATAGCAAGGTGCCACAGCATAACTCATATCGACTTTCTTCTCATAAGTACGGTCCACATTCCCGTTCACAAGACTATTCCAATACTTCTTGAACTTGTTTCCTCCGGATTCTTGCGCAAAAGCCAAAGACACACTGCCTAATAGCAGAACTATTATAATCAGATTTTGTTTCATCGCTTTTTATAAAGTATTGCGTTATCTATTTTCCAAAACGGTAAGCCACTCCGACGCTTATGGCATGGGGATGGATTTTAACTTGGCTGCTGTTGGCATCAAGCAGGTTGCTTATGCTGGCCTTATAACTTGCGTTAATTTGGAAACCGGACACGAATTCATATCCGACCTTTGCCCCAAAACCGCTATTCGACTCTTGAAAGGCCGCCAGCCCCGTACTCCCGTCCTTTTCATAAAGGTCTGCCTCCTTCCCTCCATGCTTGAACTTTGCATCGAAACCGAACTCCGTATAAGGGCCTATTCCGACTTGCAGACAACCGCCCCTTGAAAAAGTATAATGGTACATGGCATAGACCGGTATTTCTACTCCCCAATAAACCAAGTCCCCACACTGGCTTCCTTGCTCAAACTCGGAATTTTTATAATGGAACAACATCTCGCCTTGTACTGAAAACGACCGTATAACACCCAGATTCAAAAATCCCCCAAGGGAGAATCCGGCCTTCATGACGTTATTCCCATCTTTTATCCCGGAATGGAAAAAACCGGATAAGTTGCCTTCCAATATTGCCCCTCCGGTAAATACTATGTTTTGCTTTTCCTGAGATGGGGTTTCAGACACCGTTATTGCCTCAGATTGGGCACAAGTTGTACCGACACAAACCAACGCGAATACAATAATGGCGAAAGTCCGTTTATTATTCATCTGCATCATTTTTAAAACGATGCAAAGGTACGAGCTTTGTAAACTGCAACAAAGTCCTTTTCATTGAATATTGTTTTCATTCAGGTTGAACATGACATTTGTTTACTGCAAAAAGCGGAATTTTTGTACAAATGAAAAACACGACGGGGTTTGGATGGTTACGGTACAAAAATAGACAAGATCTACAATATGCACATATACATACAGAACGGGAAATGCCATACAAAAACACTTCCCGTTCCATATCCAACGACCTTAAGCAGACCTATCAACACGCGATTACTCTTCCACTACTTTCTTACGTATCACAAGAGGCACGTTCTCTTTGTTCCCCAACGTATTCTCCACATACTCGTATGCCTTACCTACGTTAAGCTTGGCCAGCTCATTATTCATATTCTCCGCATAGTTCACCCAATACTCCGGCGATGCCTCGGAAATCTCGGCTTCATTTCCGTCATAGGTGTCCTTCAGTCCCGCCGTAGGCGAATACCAATAACATTCTATAAACGTAGCCGGATTCGTTTTCTTGGATACGATGGCTCCCAACCTGTTCTCCAGAGAATTTTCTTTCTTGGAAATCATCCCATTGAAATAACAACTGTTCACCGTGCCCATCTCATCCAAATCAGCCACAATCCCGGCCATAGTGTTATACCTTCCGGAATTACTTACAAGCCTGACACCAGCCACATAGCATCCAGAAACCGTATTGTTATACCGACATTTGCCTACTACACCACCCACCGTGTGGTAAACCTCATCAGCAAAGAGGGAAGCCAAATCAGCCCAATTCTGTTTAGCAGAAATGGAAGAAGCCGTAATGCCACAAACCTGTTCCATTTCACCGACAATTCCACCAAGGTTACACGTATTTACCTGCACGTCGTTCACGAGCACCACATGGCAATTCTCCACATCGGACAAGTGCATATAGCCCACTAACAAACCGACCCTTTCAAAAGTATGTTCCGAAGCTCCGGTAAATGTGAAATCTGCCTCTACCGTCACATTACGTATCCGAGTGGAATAATAGACGGCGGAACCGACCGCTCCTCCGGCTGTCTTATCAGATTTTTCCTGCCCTACCCTTCCGTCCAGTTCAAGCTTTCCGGTAATTCGCGCATCCTCCAATGTTCCCCCGTTAGTAGATCCATAACCCAATGAACCTATCAAACCGCCTATTGCATAACCACCTACTTTCGCCCCATCAAGGTTCACGCCTGTCACCGAGCCACAACAACTCCCTGCCAAAATGCCGCAATACGACGCGTCGTCCGTGGCCATTGCCTCTGCATTCTTAAAAGTAAGACCTTTCACTTCAGAACCTTTGGCCAAAGCCCCGAAGAATCCTACATAATGTACAGAAGAGTTCAGTTTCAATCCTGTTATGGTCTTGCCATTTCCATCGAACGTGCCGAGATAAGGATTATCGATATTACCTACTGGCTCCCATTCCACACCTGTCAAATCAATGTCGTTGACCAGACGTACATCCAAATAAGTCTTCCCCTCGTTGGCCTGTTCAGCCCAAGCCTTCAGTCCCTTGGCATTGTACACCCACCAAGTACCATCCACTACTTCATATCCGTCTTCCGGTTCGCCATTCACTTCAATGGAGCCGATATTGAGTATTTTACCGGATTTCACTTCAATCGCCTTATCAGAGGATTTCGTCATAAGTGCATGTCCGTCCTTGTCGTTGCACGTCACAACCAAACCTTTCTGAAAAACGTCCACACCCGGCACGATGGTAAAATAATAGTTTACGTCCGTTTTGAAACCGCCCTCAGGTGCATGCAACGTAATGGTAGAAGAGGGCGAAGCTGTACGCGCCCCTAAAGCATCATCTTTCAGGCTCCATTCAAATTCGCCATAGGCCAAAGCCTCTCCCCTGTTGCCAGTCAAGGTTATGGTCTCGATCCCCGGCAACAACTTACCGCTTAAAGAAAACTTGACCAATGCCGTAATATTATGAAATTGGAAAACCATATCGCTACTTTTCGCCGTGGCCCATGACATATTCAGCCCCGTGGCGAATGTTCCATCCACCGCCTGTTGGTCTGCCGAAAGGGCAAGAGCAGAAAGTGTCTGATAATACGGGATATAAAAAGCTTTTTCCGTATAAGGATAAACTGCATAGTAGGTTTCCACTGCAGGAGCTTCCCCTTCAAAAGTAACAAGCATACCGCTTCCCCCAGTAGAAAACCTGTAATTTTTTCCCATATCCTCGTCCATCACACTTATGGCATCACCCTTTGTCCAATAAACTTGGGTTCCATTAACCAACTGCGTACGGGTACTCGGAGTTCCGGCCGTAAAAACCAACGGAACAGACAGCCTGCCCTCTTTTCCTCCTACAACTTCATCTTGGCTGCAAGAAGCCAATACCCCTATGGCCAAGAGAGCCACCCCATGAAATAACCTTGAAGTTTTCATTCCGTCCATTTCTTTAATTCCAAATATCCGTATAATCTTCTTCCACGAAACCTTCATGAACAGCCATTCCTCGTTGTTCACTGCCACACAACAATTCCTCACAATCCATTCGGAGAACGTCACACTGCGGAACTACATAACCATGCCGCAATAAATTCTTTTTTCCCATTTCTTTATCCATTATATTAATACATCAAATTACTTTTTTCGTCCAATGCCCTAAGGATATCTGTTTTATCTCTTACGAAGAGATAGACTCAATACGTTATTAAACTGATTTTCAAATACACAAAAGATTCAGGTTATGCCAATCATTAAACTTTAGAAACAAAATTCATAACACGGATTTTATCGAAAAAGTTAAAAATGAAGTTTAAGAAGCTGATTTATATATCACAAACAATACAGTTTTACTTTTTTTTCGTAATTTTGGTGCGTCCGATCTATCTCTTCGTAAGAGACGAACGGAAGAGTCTTCTTCACAGTTCCCATTTTAAGAAAAATCTATAAAACACATTTCCCAAAATCAATCTCCTGAGATTTGTCTTTCATTCTCAGCCAAACGAAAAATCAATCTCAAGGAATTTTAAAGTTACTGTAATACAAACGATTATAAAATTTCTATTTTCCAACAAAAGGGATTTATAAGAGAAGGATGCCCGCAAGCGGGCATCCTTCTCTTATATCTGTCTCCCACGCAGGAGAGCAACAGGTTTAGAACTCTGCGTTCTTCGGGGTACGGGGGAAAGGAATGACATCGCGGATGTTCTGCATTCCGGTGACGAACAAAATCAAACGCTCGAAACCCAAACCGAAACCACTATGCGGACATGTTCCGAAACGACGGGTGTCGAGATACCACCACATGTCCTTCATCGGGATATTCAGCTCCTCGATACGGGCCATCAACTTGTCATAGTTCTCTTCACGCTCGGAACCACCGATGATCTCGCCGATTTGCGGGAACAACACGTCCATGGCACGCACCGTCTTCCCATCGTCGTTCATCTTCATGTAGAAAGCCTTGATTTCCTTCGGATAATCCGTCAGAATGACGGGACGCTTGAAATACTCTTCCACCAAGTAACGCTCATGTTCGCTGGCCAAATCGGCTCCCCAATATATCGGGAATTCGAACTTGCGGCCGTTCTTCACGGCTTCCTCCAGAATCTCGATACCTTTCGTGTAGGGCAAACGCACAAAGTCGTTCTCCACCACGAAGTTCAGACGTTCGAGCAACGTCTTGTCGATCATCTTGTTCAGGAAAGCCAAATCGTCCTGGCAATTATCCAAAGCCCAACGCACGCAGTACTTGATGAAGTCCTCTGCCAAATCCATATTGTCACGGATGTCGTTGAAAGCCACTTCGGGTTCGATCATCCAAAATTCAGCCAAATGGCGCGGTGTGTTGGAGTTCTCCGCACGGAACGTAGGGCCGAAAGTATAAATGGCACCCAAAGCCGTGGCCCCCAACTCTCCTTCCAACTGTCCGGATACGGTCAGCGAAGTCGTCTTGCCGAAGAAATCGTCGGAATAGTCTATCTTTCCTTCGTCGTCCTTCTTCAGGTCATAGAGGTTCTTCGTAGTCACCTGAAACATCTGTCCGGCTCCTTCGCAATCGCTGCCCGTAATAATCGGCGTATGGAAATAGAAAAAGCCATGTTCATGGAAATAACGATGGATGGCCATCGCCATGTGATGACGGATACGGAACACCGCACCGAACGTATTGGTACGCAAACGCATGTGGGCATGCGTACGCATATATTCCATGCTCTGCCCTTTCTTCTGCATCGGATAATCCGAACCGCACGTACCCAACACCTCTATTGCACGGGCCTGGATCTCCACGGCTTGTCCCGAACCTACACTTTGCACCAATTCACCTGTCACACTCAGGCAAGCCCCGGTCGTGATGAGTTTAATCAGTTCATCATCAAACTTATCCGCATCGGCCACTACCTGTACATTATTAATCGTCGACCCGTCATTCAAAGCGATAAAGTGGACAGATTTACTGCCACGGCGCGTACGCACCCAACCTTTTACATTGACCTCCGAACCGTAGTCCTCACGTTTCAGTACATCTATAATCTTTATTCTACGAATAGTTTCCATTTTTTTCATCTTTATGATATCCTATCATTCGAACGCCCCCATGCGCAACATGTTGACCTCCTGCTCTGTCAGGAATCTCCAGTCGCCTCGACGGACGTTCTTTTTCGTCAACCCGGCAAACAACACGCGGTCGAGCTTCACCACACGGTAACCTAAAGCTTCGAATATGCGGCGCACAATACGGTTTTTACCGGAATGAATTTCAATACCAACCTGTTTCTTATCGGTAGGACTGGCATAGTCGATGGCGTCTGCACGTATTTCCCCGTCTTCCAACGTGATGCCCTCGGCTATCTGCCGCATATCGGCTGCCGTTACGTTCTTGTCGGTCGTCACATGGTAGATTTTCTTTTTCAGGAATTTGGGATGTGTCAGCTTGGAAGCCAGTTCCCCATCGTTAGTAAACAACAATACACCCGTAGTGTTACGGTCAAGACGTCCCACCGGATAAATACGTTCACGACAAACGTTCTTGACCAAATCCATCACGGTCTTGCGGTTTTGCGGATCGTCGCTCGTGGTCACGTAATCTTTCGGTTTGTTCAGCAGGACATACACCTTGCGCTCGATGCTCACAGGCTGCTCGTGGAACTTCACTTCATCCGTACGTTTTACCTTCGTTCCCAACTCTGTAACCACCGTCCCGTTGACACTCACTACACCTGCCGTAATAAATTCGTCCGCTTCACGACGGGAACAAACTCCGGCATTGGCCAAGAACTTGTTCAAACGAATCGGAGCATCCGGATCCACATTGAGTTCTTTATACTCAATCTGTTTCTTCATGCTATATTTGGCATTGGGGTCGTAATTACCGGTACGGCGCTGCTGCGGCCTGCCTCCACCGAAACGGTTGTTACCATAGCCGCCTTGCGGACGACGGAAACCGCCACCATTATTGTCGCGATAGCCTCCTTCACGGTTACCGTAACCGCCTTCGCGACGGTAACCACCGTTGTTCGGACGGAAGCCGCCCTCACGGTTATAACCTCCTTCACGATTACCATATCCGCCTTCACGACGATACCCTCCATTATTCGGACGGAAACCGCCCTCGCGGTTATAGCCTCCTTCGCGGTTGGCATATCCGCCCTCACGATTATAATCCTGACGGGGCTGATAGCTGCGATAAGGACGCTGGCCACTACCGTAACTACGCTGTTCGCCACCGAAACCACGATCTTCACGGTTGTAAGACGGCCGGAAAGGTCGTCCCTCCTGTGCGCCATCGGCACCATTGGCCGTATAAGCCCGTTCAGCCCGCTGAATCCGCGGCCTCATGACACGGCCTTCACGTCCTGTACGATTTAAACTCCGATTGTTGTTCTCACTGTCGAATGGCTTATAGCCCTCACGGCTACGCTCTGTTCCTTCAGGAGCAAAATTATCCTGCCATTTTTCGTCTTCCATACTTTTTTCCTTTCTATATAATAATTAAAACAAGGAGACTGCGTTCGCCCTCGCGGGCCAGTCGCATCTCCGGTCAACATTTTTAAATTCCCGTGTAAGAGTGGGGCGTAATGGCACGAAGCTCCTGCTTCACCTCTTCACTGACAGCCAGCCCCTCTATGAAATTCTTAATGGATTCTTCCGTTATAGCCTGGTTCGTACGAGTCAAAGCTTTCAAAGCCTCATAAGGATGAGGATATGCCTCCCGGCGCAGAATCGTCTGGATGGCTTCGGCCACGACCGCCCAACAGTTGTCCAAATCGGCATTGATGGCCTCACGGTTCAGCAACAACTTACGCAAACCTTTCAGCGTGCTCTGGATGGCAATCACCATGTGCCCCATAGGTACACCGACATTGCGCAAGACTGTGGAGTCCGTCAAGTCGCGCTGTAAACGCGACACCGGTAATTTCATACTCAAATGTGCCAATATGGCATTGGCTATACCCAAATTACCTTCGCTATTCTCGAAATCTATCGGGTTCACCTTATGAGGCATGGCACTGGAACCGACCTCGCCGGCTTTAATCTTCTGTTTGAAGTACTCCATAGACACGTACTGCCAGAAGTCACGGTCCAGGTCTATCAAAATCGTATTGATGCGCTTCATGGCATCGAAAACCGCTCCCAAATTGTCGTAATTGGAAATCTGGGTCGTATATTCCTCACGCTCCAACCCCAACTTATCAGCCACAAAATTATTGCCGAACGACTTCCAATCGTAACGGGGGTAGGCCACATGATGGGCATTGTAATTCCCCGTCGCTCCGCCGAACTTGGCTGTAATGGGGCACGCTTTAAGCATCTCCAACTGGCGTTCCAGACGATAGACAAATACCATAACTTCTTTCCCCAAACGGGTAGGCGAAGCAGGCTGTCCGTGTGTCTTGGCCAACATGGACACGTCGTTCCATTCCTCGGCATACGCGCGAAGCTGGGCTATCAGTTCCTCCATCTGGGGATAGTAACATTCCTCCAAAGCTTCTTTGATGGACAAAGGAACCGATGTATTGTTGATGTCCTGAGATGTCAGGCCGAAATGAATGAATTCCTTATAAGCCTCAAGACCTCCTATTTTATCAAACTCTTCCTTGATAAAATACTCCACAGCCTTCACATCATGGTTCGTCACGCTCTCTATTTCCTTCACCCGTCTGGCATCCGCTTCCGTGAAATTCCGGTAGATGTCACGCAAACGGGAAAACAAATCATGATTGAAATCAGCCAACTGCGGCAAAGGCAATTCGCACAAAGTAATAAAGTATTCAATCTCTACACGCACGCGATAGCGAATAAGCGCGTATTCAGAAAAGTAGGAAGCCAAAGCCTCTGTTTTACCTCTATAACGGCCGTCTATCGGAGAAATAGCCGTCAACAAATCCAATTCCATAAAAGTAATACGTATTATTTATGCTACAAAAATAGTTCATTTTATCGATTCGCACATATTAAAATAGAGAAAAGTTATCGAAAAAACAGAGATTGATGACATAAAACAAAAAAGACACCTTCCAAGTGTCTTCCTGCGTGGTGGGCGCTGAGGGATTCGAACCCCCGACCCTCTGCTTGTAAGGCAGATGCTCTGAACCGGCTGAGCTAAGCGCCCCTCTTGCTATGACACGAAAGAGAAAAAGAATCTGTGGTGGGCGCTGAGGGATTCGAACCCCCGACCCTCTGCTTGTAAGGCAGATGCTCTGAACCGGCTGAGCTAAGCGCCCCTCTCTTTCGTTTCAAAATCGATGCAAAGGTACGCCTTTTTTTCGTTTCTGCAAATTTTTGACGCACTTTTTTTTGCACCAAAAGGTAAAGTTATCCGCCCGAAGTATCCTCAAAGAGCGGATAGCTACTAAAATCCCCACCCCAAACGTACCGCACCCCCGACCTGAAGATACAGCAATTCGGGTATTCTTTTCCGTAATTTATATACCATTACAATGGAGAGAAACCGATAACTTTGCATTATCATTTTAACAGAACGGACATGACATTAGAACGATTTCAACAGATGATTGCAACAGGCAAGCCCTTGGCCGGCGAGGAAATGATTACTTTCATGCGCGAACAGAGCGATGCCACCCGCCGTTTGCTCTTCGACTTGAACGGCTCTTACCACTCTCCCGAAGAAATTGTCGCCCTGTTCAGCCGGATTACCGATAACAAGGTGGACGATTCCTTTCGCCTATTTCCTCCCTTTTATACCGATTTCGGGAAAAACATCCATCTCGGAAAGAATGTCTTCATCAATTCCTGTTGTCAGTTTCAAGACCAAGGTGGCATCTTTATTGGTGACGGTACTTTGATTGGGCATAGCGTGGTGATGGCTACGCTAAATCACGGCTTTGCCCCCGATGACCGTCAGAACCTTTATCATTCGCCCATCCATATCGGAAAAGGTGTATGGATAGGCGCACATGCCACCATCTTGGCGGGCGTGACCATTGGAGACCACGCCATCGTAGCGGCAGGTGCGGTGGTAAACAAGGACGTTCCTGCACGTGCCATAGTAGGAGGAGTACCGGCCAAAGTGATAAAGTACATCGACCGTACCATAGACCTTTGAGTAACAGTATTTACGCCTCGGCATCGCTCATTCCTGCATTTTGGAGTGTGGCTTGTTCATAAAAAAATCCGTCGTAGGAGCAAAATCCCACGACGGATGGTATTCATTTCTTTCCGGACTATATCATTTTCCACTAAAACGGGCAGCCTGCTCGGCAATCAAGGCCTCATCGTCGAAATAATTTATCTTCATGGCCTTACGCACCTCCGACAAGGTGTCGGCCGCTACGGCGCGAGCCGCCTCACATCCTTTCTTCAACATCTCATATACCGCCGGAATATCTTGTTCGAACTCCTTACGACGCTGACGGATAGGCTCCAGTTCTTCCTGCATCACGGCTGCAAGGAACTTTTTCACCTTCACGTCGCCCAAACCTCCACGGCGGTAATGGGCTTTCAGCTCCTCCAAATCGGCATAATCCGGCAAATAACGGCCGAAATGCTCCGGACGGGAAAAAGCATCCAGATAAGTAAACACCGTATTGCCCTCCACTTGTCCGGGATCGGACACCTTCAGGTGGTTGGGGTCAGTGTACATGGTGCGTATCTTCTTCTCCACCTCGTCTGCCGAGTCTGACAAATAAATACAGTTACCGAGAGACTTGCTCATTTTAGCCTTGCCGTCGGTACCCGGCAAGCGCAAGCAAGCGGCATTTTCCGGCAACAGGATATTGGGCTCCACAAGCGTATCCCCGTAGATATAGTTGAAACGACGGACAATCTCACGCGCCTGTTCCAACATCGGCTCCTGGTCCTCTCCCACCGGTACGGTCGTCGCTTTGAAAGCCGTAATGTCGGCAGCCTGACTGATAGGATAAGTGAAGAACCCCACGGGAATGCTCGCCTCGAAGTTACGCATTTGTATTTCTGTCTTCACCGTAGGATTACGTTGCAGGCGCGACACGGACACCAAATCCATGAAATAGAAAGACAGCTCGCACAACTCCGGTATCTGCGACTGGATGAAGATGGTGGACTTGGCCGGATCGATGCCGCAGGCCAAATAATCGAGCGCCACTTCTATCACGTTCTGCCGTACCTTTTCCGGATTGTCTATATTGTCCGTCAAGGCCTGGGCATCTGCTTCAAAGATGAATATTTTATCGAACTGACCGGAGTTTTGCAACTCCACTCTTCTTCGTAAAGAGCCTACATAATGGCCGATATGCAATTTTCCCGTAGGACGGTCTCCCGTCAATACAATTTTTTCCTGCTTCATTTTCTGTCTGTATAATTAGTTCTGCAAAGATAGTGCAAATCGAGAGCAAAATATCAAGCTCGCTTGGAATATTTGCCGAGATGCCGCCTATTTTATGAAAAGACACAGAGAATGCCCTGAAGAAACAATGAGGTTCACCCAAAAAGCTGGTCTAAATCATCCTGCTCCAATATGGCCACAACGACCTTGCCGTCAGGGGTCTGATTGGGATTACGACAGACGAACAAGTCGTCTACCAAAGCCTCCATTTCTTCATTGGACAGCACCTGCCCCTGCACAATGGCGGCGCTTCGAGCCAGCGACAAAGCGATATAATGGCGTACATCTTCCTCTACATTACATCCCTTTTCTATGGAAGAATGCACAATGCCGCGCACCATTTCCACAGGATTCAATCCTTCTGTTCCGGAAGGGACGGCGTTAATGGAGAAACTTCCGCCGCCCAACACGGACAAATCGAAGCCCAAAGCATGCAAGTCGTCTGCCAGATGTTCCAACACAATGCCTTCTGACGGCGGCAACTGTAGCATTTCGGGAAAAAGCAACCCTTGAGACTGTCCGTTGCTTCCCTCCATTTGTTTACGATAACGGTCGTAAAGCACACGGATATGTGCACGATGCTGGTCGATAATCATCAGTCCGGATTTCACCGCCGTCATGATATATTTGCCTTTATACTGATAATGCTGGGTCGATTTTTCAAAGGTATCCTTTGTATCCGCATACAAAGTCAGATCGTCGGGGACGGAGGATGAAAAATCTCCTCCCCCGAAATCGTTCGTCACTGCAGGAGACGCGCTTTTCTCCATTCCGTCATACAAAGGTTCCCAATCCATCCGCTGCGATTTATAACCGGAAGAAGAGCCGGACTTAAAAGGATTGAAATCGGGATTCACTTCCAATACCGGAGCTTCAACGGTTGCCGGAGAAAAAGCATTGCCAAATACAGGAATGTCCAGAGCACCTTCCGTGTTGAAATCAATCGTAGGCACGGCATTGAAGCGCCCTAACGACTCTTTCACCGCTGCCACTATAATCTGCCAGATGGCCAGTTCGTTTTCAAACTTGATTTCCGTCTTCGTAGGATGGATATTCACGTCGATATTGGCCGGGTCTACTTCGAAATAGAGGAAATAGGACACCTGCTCACCTACGGGTATCAACTGTTCGAAAGCCTCCATCACTGCTTTGTGGAAATAAGGATGACGCATATAACGTCCGTTCACGAAGAAGTATTGATGGGCTCCTTTCTTACGGGCAGAATCCGGTTTACCCACGAAACCGGACAAACGGACCAAAGAAGTCTCTACATCGACAGCCAAAAGTTGCTCGTTGAGTTTCTTACCGAAAATATTGATGATACGTTGGCGCAATGTGGATTTTGGCAAACTGAGCACGACACTGCCGTTTTGTGTCAAAGAGAAAGCTATGTCTTCATGCACTAAAGCCACGCGCTCAAACTCTTGCAATATATTACTCAGCTCGGTCTGATTGGATTTCAAGAACTTGCGACGTGCAGGCACGTTAAAGAAAAGATTCCGTATCAGGAAATTACTTCCCGGCGCACAGGAAACCGGCTCCTGTCCTACCAGTTGGGAACCTTCGATATTCACACACGTCCCCAATTCGCTCCCGGCTTGACGGGTTCTCAATTCTACTTGGGCCACAGCCGCAATAGAAGCCAAAGCCTCTCCCCGAAAGCCCATTGTACGCAAAGCGAACAAATCACTGGCTTCACGTATCTTGGACGTAGCGTGACGTTCGAACGAAAGACGCGCATCGGTCTCTGACATCCCCTTCCCGTCGTCCACTACTTGAATAGAAGTCTTGCCCGCATCTTCCACCAATACGTCAATCCGTGTGGCCGAGGCGTCCACGGCATTTTCAACCAATTCTTTTATCACAGAGGCCGGTCGTTGTATCACTTCACCGGCAGCAATCTGGTTTGCTACCGAGTCCGGCAGCAAATGTATAATATCACTCATCTTTCAGGATATGCTTAAAACCGAAAACTTCCAGTCAATAAATAATGCCAAATGAAAAGCAACGCACCGATAATAATCAATGCTACTCCCCATTTCATAGGCTTACGCCCGCTTTCTTTCCTGCGCCGCAAATGCTTTGTCCCTTTCACGAAAGTTCCGCGGATATCTTCCGGATTGAACTCCTTCGGCGGCAGCATGCCCAACTCTCGTTTGGCACGCTCTTCTATGGCCTTCAGTTTTTCTTTTCGTTCATTTATATATATATAAGGATGATGGAACTTTCGAGGTTCTCGTGTCTTAAAGAGTGCCATAAACTATTTCTTTTTGATTTGATCCAAAGATTGTAAAGGTGCCTTGTGCTTGTAAGACGCCTTAAGCTCCGTCCCGGACTTCTTGGGGCGCCATACGAATATATCGTCTTTGTTCAACGGACGGATATAATCGAACCAGGCAAAATTGGACAGATAAAGCCGATTGGGCGGTATCATGACTATCGGATAGATTACCCCCGTAGAGGCCGGCATCCATATCTTCTCCATTTTCCGGTCCTTCATAAACAATTTAAGCTCAGTGGTTTCCGTATAGTTCAACCCTATCATCAAACTGTCGTCGTCGAACATATAATAATCCACATAAACGTTGCCGTTCACCCACGTCTCATACATCTCCCCGTCACGAAAGTAGGAAGTCATCTCTTTTCCGGCCACTTGATTATAATGCACCGAGTCGATCCGCTCCACGGAAAGCGTCTGGTCTATGACATGAATCCGGTCTATGGTAGAATCGTTCAAATAAACTTTAATCACCTCTCCCAATACTTGCTGCCCGCCGTTCCATACGATAGGGTCACGGTACATCGTGATGCAAGTATCACGCGAATCGAACACCAAAGAGTCGCAAACCGACTGGACATCCATACGGTAGGAACGCACCTTGTAATAGCCCCGGACTTCGCGGTACATGCTATCGGTATCCATATAGAAAGTGTACACTTTGAACGTGTCGGCATGCATGTACATCGTGTCACGTTGCGAATAATCTATAGCTACCGCACTGTCCGTCGCCATGGAATAACCGGTACTGTCATTATAGTAACAATAGTTTCCCGTCAGCATGTTTTTATTCACCTCGTCGGTGTAGACCACATTACGAAAACCTTCTCCCACACCGGACTTGCTGTCATAATACAAACTGTCGCCCACCATCTTACGCCCCTTGTTGGTCACAATGGAACGGTCGAGCAAGATGGCTTCCTCTGTCTGGGTATTGTAAAAGCCCGACTCGGAATAAATATGATTGTCGCCGCTGTCGATATTGGAAGGACCGACAATCTCTGCCATACTCGTCAGGGTATTATAGTTCAACGTATCGGAAATCAACGTAAACTTCGGGTTCTCCAACTTCACATTATAATTAAACACGGCCTGACGCGTAGGCGGACTATATTGCCCCCAATCGGAAGTCAACACATTGTCTTTGTCTACCAACTTTCCTCCTTCGAAAAAATATCCCAGTTCATACAGACGGTCGTAATCGAGACTGTCCGTATAGAGTTTGGATTCACGATGTGTCAGTACCACATTGTAGCGGACACGGGCCAACTGGTCCAAACCGTTATACAGCAACATGTCGCCAACCAAATCCAACGTATCCCCCTGTACCATCTTCACATGCCCGAAAGCATCGAATGAGTTCGTGGCCTCATAAAAACAAGCACTGTCGCAATACATCAGCACCCCATCATGCTGGAACTGTACATTTCCAGTCAATATTTGTGCACCGGGATGCCGGTACTGGTCGTACGTAAGGTTATCCGTATGCAACAAAATAACCTTTGTCTTCGACTGCTCCCGCTGCGGCTGCTCTTCAGCATAAGACACCGCAACATAAAGCCCAAACAGGCATAGAATACAAAAGAAAAGTAATCTATGCCCGCCGTTTATTCTTTTATTCTGTTTTTTATCCTTCATTTTATCCATCCGGGATATTCAAAATCACAATCCCCCCAACCTTCGTTAATACGTATGTAAGTAGATTTCTGCTTATCTTTTATCCATTGATTGATTTTCTGTTCCTGCAACTTGGCCATGACCACATCCTTCAGCACTTGAAAATCCTCCGACATCGAAGCCCGGTGTGCTTTAATATGCGTTTTCAATTTTACCACGGCACACACTTCCTTGCCTTTAGAGTTAACCATCAAGAAAGGATTGGAAATCTCTCCGGTCTTCATCGTGGAAACCACTTTAGCCACTTCGGCCGGCAATTCCTGTAATTGGAAACGAGACGTACGGATTTGGTCGCCCACCGATTGGTCGAACTTCACATTCGTCATCAGCCCCCGGTTGTTACGGCTGTCCTTATCATCGGACAAGAAAGTAGCGGCCTCCTCAAAGGAATATTTCTCCTTACGGATATCCTCGGCTATGGAATCCATACGCACCATCGTCGTATCAATATCAGCTTGAGCTAACTTAGGCTTACGCAATATATGACGTACCTTTACCTTATCTCCACGCTTGTCCACCAACTGAATGATATGGAAACCATACTCTGACTCCACTACTTTCGATATTTTCTTAGGGTCGGTCAAACTGAAAGCCACGTTGGCAAAAGCCGGATCCAACTCTCCACGCCCCACGTAATCCATTTCTCCTCCATAACGAGCCGAACCCGGATCCTCCGAATAAAGGATGGCTAAAGTGGAAAATGAGGACTCTCCATTATTGACACGGTCGGTATAATCACGCAACTCTGCCTTTACCCTCTCTATTTCTTCCTGTGGGATACGAGGTTGCTGGGTTATAATCTGCACTTCCACCTGATCGGAAATCCACGGCAAACTATCTTCCGGCATATCTTTAAAATAACGCCGCACCTCGGCCGGTGTCACCTTGATGTCCGAAGTCAAGTTCTCCCGTACTCTTTGTACTGTGTATTGTTCTTTAAGAGATTCGAACATCATCTCACGAATCTGCGTCATCGTCTTATGATAATATTCTTCCAACTTCTCTTTCGAACCGGCACGCATGATCAATTCATTCAAACGTGCCTCCATGTTGGCGGAAATCTGGGAGTTCTCGACTTCCACACTGTCCAACTGTGCCTGATGCAAAAATAATTTCTGTATAGCCAACTGTTCGGGAATGACACAATAAGGATTACCGGAGATGTTCGCCCCGAAATCCATACGGGCTGCCTCCACATCGGAACGCAAAATTGCTTCATCGCCCACCACCCAAATCACTTCATCCACCACGTTATTCGGGCTTTGTGCAAACAAATGCATTTGTATCCCTTCGAAAAGGAATACAAATGCATATAATAACTTCTTAAAAAGATTCATATACTACTTGTTCTAAACTGCCTACGAAGATAGTGTTATTCAAGGCTGCTTCAATGCTTGTTAACCGTATTTAAAACCTCTTTGTATATTTCAACCTTATAGGTCTCCCGCAATCTGCGCACGAACTCCGCTTCGCAAGCTACCTGATAATCCGATACGACCTCTCCACGCACGTCTGTCCAGTCTTTTGGCTTTCTCAACTTCTTGCCGTACACAGCCGTATACGGATAATACTCTGACGGCTTAGGTTCTTTCTTTTCCTTAAAAACCAGATGGTCTACAAAAGCATTATCTCCTTTCTTAAACAAATTCTTTTCAACTCTGATTTGCTTTACGGAATCCTGATTGAAAGATGCACGCAAGGTATCTATCCATTGAACCTCATCCACCGATTTCAGCAATTTTCGTACGTCTTTCACCAACCCTTTGTCTTTGCAATGGTACACCACGCCTCTATAGCGCGGCTCATCCCATTTATACTTTGACTTATGGGCCTTGAAATAAGCTTCCAGTCCGACCGTATCTTTGGCAGCCTTGTCCCAAACCTCGCGCGTACTTATTTCATATAACAAAAGTCCGTCGTGATACTCTTGAATCAGATACTTCAGGCTCTCGTCTTTGGCACAAAGTTCCCGTACTTTCTGCTCTATCACATCTTCTTCCGTCAATTTTCCGGCCGAACCTTTCACTAAAGAGTCTATGGCCATCGAAGCCACACGCTCTTTCAGGCCCCGGCTTTCCAAAAAACGCTGTAATTGAGGTTTCAACTCTTCGTATGACTCGAGTTGCTTCCGGTCTTTCATCAGCACGATATGATATCCCATCGGTGATTGAAAAGGTTTCGACATTTCTCCCTTATTCAAAGAAAAAGCAACATCCTCAAACTCTTTCATAGTCTGCCCTTTGGCAAACCATCCGCCTAAGTCACCTCCTCGTGCCGCAGAACCTTTGTCGGCAGAGCATTGCTTGGCCAAAGTAGCGAAATCAGCTCCCTGCTGCAAAGCGGTATAAATAGAATCTATGCGTTCTTTTGCTTTCGCCTGTTCCTCAGGTGTCGCTTTCTGTGCCACCAATATCATGATATGGGCAGGATGAATCAGCCCGTCCGGACCGATGGAAGCTTTCATTCCGTCATAATAACGCTTCAACTCTTTTTCTTCTGCCGACACCGACACGAAGTAAGGACGTATCTGTTGGTCACGATAAGTCCGGAACTCTTTCTTGAAAGAAGAAAGCGTATCATAACGGGCATCCAATGCAGCTTCCACTTTCAACTTATAGTTCACAAACAAGTCCACATATTCGTCAACGGTCTTCTTATCTACAACATTCTCGCCATTATTCTTGTTAAAATTATACTCGAATTCCGAGCGAGGAACGTCCTTCCCGTTGATTTTCATGACAACAGGGTCATTTCCCTGTGCATACAAAACACCCGTTAGGCACAACGAGCAACACCAAAGTGCAAACTTTCTCATCGTTTCCATCATTCCGGACGACTATAATTCGGTGCCTCGCTCGTAATGGTCACATCGTGCGGATGGCTTTCAAGCACACCGGCATTCGTAATTCTCACAAACTTGGCCTGATGCAAATCCTCTATCGTGTTGGCGCCGCAATATCCCATTCCGGAACGCAAACCTCCTATCAGTTGGAAGATAACCTCCTGAACCGTTCCCTTATAGGGCACACGACCGGCAATTCCTTCCGGAACCAATTTCTTCACGTCTTTCACTGCCGCCTGAAAATAACGGTCTTTTGAACCGCATTCCATAGCTTCAAGAGAACCCATGCCTCGATAGGATTTGAACTTACGACCATTAAATATAATAGTGTCGCCCGGAGATTCTTCCGTCCCAGCCACCAACGAACCGATCATCACACAATATCCTCCGGCTGCCAATGCCTTGACCACATCACCCGAATAACGCAAGCCGCCATCCGCAATCAAAGGAACTCCCGTACCCTCCAACGCACTGGCTACATCATAAATAGCTGACAACTGCGGCACTCCGACACCGGCAACCACACGAGTCGTACAAATAGAACCGGGGCCGATTCCAACTTTCACACCGTCGGCACCTGCTTCCACCAACATCTTAGCAGCTTCTCCCGTAGCCACATTACCCACTACGATATCCACATTCGGAAATTCAGCCTTAGCGGCTTTCAATTTCTCAACCACATATTTGGAATGACCGTGTGCCGTATCAATCACAATAGCATCAGCTCCGGCTTCTACCAAGGCACGCATACGGTCCAACGTATCGGCTGTTACTCCGACTCCTGCTGCCACACGCAAACGCCCCTTCTCATCCTTACAAGCCATCGGTTTGTCTTTTGCTTTTGTAATGTCCTTATAAGTAATCAAACCAACCAACCGGCCATCCTTATCCACCACAGGCAATTTCTCAATTTTATTTTCCTGCAAGATTTTAGCCGCAGCCGAAAGGTCTGTCTGCTGATGTGTCGTGACCAGATTCTCTGAAGTCATCACTTCATCTATCTTACGGTCGGGATTCTGCTCAAAACGCAAATCACGGTTCGTAACGATACCCACCAATTTGTTTTCATCGTCTACAACGGGAATACCTCCGATATGATACTCGCTCATCATATTCAGCGCATCTCCCACCGTACGTCCGCGTTTAATCGTCACCGGATCATAAATCATACCGTTTTCAGCACGTTTCACGATAGCCACCTGACGAGCCTGTTCCTCTATGGACATATTCTTGTGAATCACACCGATACCTCCTTCGCGTGCAATGGCAATAGCCATTGGAGCCTCGGTTACAGTATCCATTGCAGCCGTGACGAAAGGCACTTTCAATTCAATGTGACGAGAAAACTTTGTGGTCAACTCCACCGTACGTGGCAAAACTTCTGAATAAGCGGGGATTAACAATACATCATCGTAAGTCAATCCGTCCATTACAATTTTATCTGCAATAAATGATGACATAGGCTTTAAATTTATTGCATGCAAATATACGCATTTTATATGAAACAGCGACCTTTTTTTGTTTTTTTTGTGATAAAAGGCGGCCTCATCGCCTCAAAAACGATATGGCCGCCTTACCTTTTTCCCTTCACATCTCACAGGCTACAAAAGAAGGAAACGAATACGGGAACACTCAAATCTATCAAAACGCCATGTAGAATCGCGATCGGCATCATATCCTTACCGGAATAACGCAGGATAGAAGGCAACAGCACATCCATCGAATTGACTCCTGCTGCCGAAATCGGAGCAAACCTCCCGAAACATTTACGGATAAGAGGAGTTCCCAACAAGGCCATCATTTCACGAAATATATTGGTCAATAATGCGATAGTCCCCAATTCCGTTGCCAACTGAAGCCCTAACGACGGTTCCTTAAACTGGGTAATCAAAATGGAAGACAAAGAATAGTAAGCAAAACCACTCCCCACCGCCATACAGTCAAACACACTCCATTGGCTTAACAACAAACTGGCTAACGCCGAAAAAAGCAATGTTCCGACAATCGTCCCCAAAGGAATGATCAACATTTTCGGAGTAAAATGAGCCAGCATCCCCTTCAAGTTCTCATTGCTACCTATATTGATACCCACCTGAAACATCAATACATATAATATATACATCGAAAGATTGTGCGTATCGAGTTGTATGTGGACACCAAAACCTATCAGACAACCTAACAAAAAGAACAAACAAACAATCATACTTCCTTTCATCATTCTCCTCCCTTCCTAAAAAAAAGATAATATACCAACCAAGCTGCTATGATACTGCCCAACACACTGAAACAAGCCAGCAAAGCCGCCTGTCCGCTAAATCTTCCCAAATTACTGACGATTAAATTGTTCGACCCGACCGATATCCCCAAGATAAAAAGCATAGCAAAAACAGTCAACGGAATGGTCTTCTCCGTTTTTCGCATGAGTTTCAAGTCACGCAACAAATAACCGGCTCCCAATCCGACGAACATAATAGATATAATCTTAAACATACACGAAACACATTAAAAGGGTAAAACATTCCAGCCCGCCCTTCTCGCAAAGAACCTGCCGTACTCTCTAAAAATCTCACGATGAAAATGTTCGGAAAAAGAATAGCGTCCTACGTGCCCTTCATACGAACAGCACCGCATTAGAAAATTATTCCGAACTTACCCTTTTCAAATAAAGCCACTGAACCAGTGCACATGCACGAGGAAACGCTCGCAAAAAGGAGAAATCCTTTTTACGTCTCGCAACATGTGATATATTAGGGTTTGCTGGTTCATAAATCTATTTATTATAATACTGCACGACAAAGATACGCAACTTCTGCCGAACTACCAAATTATTCTGAGAAACAATATGCCACAAAAAAGGGTGTAAACAGCATTTGTCTACACCCTTACAGCTTTATCTTTTTCAAAAATCGTTTCGTCTGTTATCAATTTGCCATTTCGGAAATAAATTTGATTCGCACCAAACGGACTTCTTCCTCTGTATAATCGTCCCCCAACTCGTCCATGGCAACAGCTAAGCTGTCTGTCTCCGACTCTTTGAAGTAATCATAAATATCCAGCAAATGGTCTTCATCCATTGCCTCATCCAGAAAATAGTCGATATTCAGTTTCGTTCCGGAATAAACAATCGCCTCTATCTCATCCAACAACTCGTTGAAATCAATACCCTTAGCCGACGCAATATCATCCAACGCCACTTTGCGATCGATACTCTGAATGATACTCACTTTCAACTTCGACTTATTGGCCACCGTACGAACCCTCAAGTCTTCCGGACGCTCAATCTCATACTCTTCGCAATGCTGGCGTATCAAATCGCAAAACTCCTTTCCGTAACGTTTTGCCTTCCCGGCACCGACTCCCGGTATGTTCTGCAGTTCCTCTATGCTGACCGGATACATCGTCGCCATCGCCTCCAACGAAGGATCCTGGAAAATGACATAGGGCGGAACATTCAAGTTCTTGGACATCTTTTTACGCAAGTCCAACAACGCATTGAACAACGCCGGATCCGTCACGCCTGTACCTCCTCCGGAACGGCTTACCACCTCTTCATCGTCATCTTCAAACTCATTGTCTTCCGAAACCATGAAAGATTCCGGCTTCTTCATGAACTTACGCCCCTTTGCCGTCAACTTAAGGATGCCGTAATTCTCAATCTCTTTCTCCAGATAACCGGCTATCAATGCCTGCCGGATGACAGCATTCCAAAACTTTTCCTCATGTTCGTCACCGCATCCGAAACAATCCAGATCAGCATGCTTATGAGCGATAACCTCGTCTGTCTCCTTACCAACTAATACATCTATAATATAATCTGCCTTAAAATTCTCTTTCACTGCTTGTACAACCTCAAGCAGTTCCTTTAATTGATTCTTTGCTTCCACTTTCTTTTTCGGGTGTAAACAGTTATCACAATTACCACAATTCTCCTCATGATATTCCTCACCGAAGTAATGCAACAAGAACTTACGACGACACACGGAAGATTCCGCATAAGCGGCCGTCTCCGAAAGGAGCTGGCGCCCGATATCCTGTTCGGCCACAGGCTTACCCTCCATGAACTTCTCCAACTTCTGAAGGTCCTTGTAGGTATAATAAGTTATGCACAAACCTTCTCCTCCGTCGCGTCCGGCCCTACCGGTCTCCTGATAATACCCCTCAAGGCTCTTGGGTATATCATAATGAATCACAAAGCGTACATCCGGCTTGTCTATCCCCATGCCAAAAGCGATGGTAGCTACAATGACATCAATGCGCTCCATGATAAAATCATCCTGCGTCTGCGACCGGGTAGCCGAATCCATTCCGGCATGATAGGCCCTCGCGTTAATGTCGTTCGCCCGGAGTATTTCGGCCAGCTCCTCCACCCTCTTACGGCTCAAAGCGTAAATAATACCGCTCTTCCCCGGACGCTGTTTGATGAACCTGATAATATCCTTATCTACATTCTTGGTCTTGTTCCTTACCTCGTAATACAGGTTCGGACGATTAAAAGAGCTTTTAAACTCCTTGGCGTCCGTCATCCCCAAGTTCTTTTTGATGTCGCCGCGTACCTTATCGGTTGCCGTAGCCGTCAAGGCTATCACCGGTGCCGCACCGATTTCGTTGATTATCGGGCGAATCCGCCTGTATTCCGGCCGGAAGTCGTGCCCCCATTCCGATATACAATGCGCCTCGTCTATCGCATAAAACGAAATTTTCACATTCCGGAGAAAATCCACATTCTCGTCCTTCGTCAACGATTCCGGAGCTACATAAAGCAACTTGGTCTTCCCGTGCAGAATATCACTCTTCACCATATCTATCGCCCCTTTGTTCAGAGACGAATTCAGATAATGGGCAACGCCGTCATCTCCGCACACCGCCCGGATTGCATCCACTTGATTTTTCATCAAAGCAATCAAAGGCGATATGACAATCGCCGTACCTTCCATCAAAAGAGACGGTAACTGGTAGCACAACGATTTTCCTCCGCCGGTAGGCATCAGAACAAAAGTATCCCTGCCCGCCAACACATTGCGTATGATGGCTTCCTGGTCGCCCTTAAAGGTTTCAAAGCCAAAATACCGCTTAAGAGGTTCTGTCAAATTCAGCATTGCATCCATATCAATAGTTTTCCAATAAAATCAAACTCAGGTTTAACATTGTTGCCCCTAACAAAGTTATAAACAAATACCTCATATTTGCAAATTATTGGGAAACTATTTTCAGGATTTCTTCATTTCTTAACTCAAAATTCCACAAACGTCCTCCTGTTAACTTGCTTTCAAACCGGAGAGGTTGGCCTTCTCCAATTGTTTTTTGGCATATTCCAACGTCACCTTGAACGTCTTTACTTTTTTGGAGGGTATTTCAAACATCGCATCCATCATGATACTCTCCATGATGGAACGCAGTCCGCGGGCACCGAGATTATACTCCACTGCCTTGTCCACGATATACTCCAACGTATCTTCATCAAAAGACAGCTTAATGCCATCCATTTCAAAGAGCTTGACCTGCTGCTTCACAATGGAGTTCTTCGGTTCTGTCAGTATATTGCGCAATGCCGTACGGTCGAGCGGATTCAGATAGGTCAGCACCGGCAAACGGCCTATGATTTCCGGAATCAGCCCGAAAGACTTCAAGTCCTGCGGAAGGATATACTTCATCAGGTTAGACTTGTCGATATGCTGCATATTCTGCACCGAGTTATAACCGACCACATGCGTATTCATCCGCTGGGCTATCTTCTTCTCGATACCGTCAAATGCTCCTCCGCAGATGAACAGGATATTACGCGTGTCCACATGGATGTAATCCTGATCCGGATGCTTGCGTCCCCCCTTGGGCGGCACATTGACCATCGAACCCTCCAGAAGTTTCAGCAGACCCTGTTGTACCCCTTCCCCGCTCACGTCACGCGTGATGGAAGGATTATCACTCTTACGGGCTATCTTGTCGATTTCGTCGATAAAGACAATACCCCGTTGAGCAGCCTGTACATTATAATCGGCCACCTGCAACAAACGGGAAAGAATACTCTCTACGTCCTCCCCGACATAGCCGGCCTCGGTAAACACCGTAGCATCCACTATCGTGAAAGGCACATGCAATAATTTGGCTATGGTACGGGCCAGAAGGGTTTTTCCCGTTCCGGTGCTTCCCACCATGATTATATTCGATTTCTCGATTTCCACTCCATCGTCCGATGTCTGCTGTGCCAATCTTTTATAATGGTTGTAAACCGCCACGGCAAGATTACGCTTGGCATCATCCTGCCCGATGACATACTGGTCCAGATAAGCCTTAATATCGCGCGGTTTGGGCAACTCGGCCAAATCGAACCCCAAATCATCCTTCTCCTTGTGCTCCACGGGCAAAGAATCTTTCACAATCCGGTAAGCCTGTTGCGCACAGTCGCTGCATATAAAACCATTCACCCCGGTAATGAGCAAAGGCACATCGCGCTCCGCCCTGCCGCAAAAAGAACATGCTTTCTTCATTGCCATTGCATTTACGGATTAAGGACATCGTTAGCCGATTCCGGTTTCTTACGAACCAAAACACTATCTATCATACCATACTCTTTGGCCTCCTGCGCCGTCATCCAATAATCACGGTCGGAATCAGCCCACACCTTGTCGAAATCGGTATGAGAATGTTCTGCGATAATCGTATAAAGTTCTTTCTTCAATTTCTGAATCTCACGCGCCGTTATCTCGATGTCCGAGGCCTGTCCCTGTGCCCCACCCATCGGTTGGTGAATCATCACACGGCTGTGGGTCAAGGCCGACCGCTTGCCTTCGGCTCCGGCCACCAACAGTACGGCTGCCATAGACGCTGCCATGCCCGTGCAAATCGTAGCTACGGGACTGCTGATAAACTGCATCGTATCATAAATACCCAATCCTGCATACACCGAACCGCCGGGCGAATTGATATATATGGAAATATCCTTTCCCGGATCCACCGAATCCAAATAAAGCAACTGAGCCTGCAACGTATTGGCCGTGTAATCATCTATCTGGGTTCCCAAGAATATGATACGATCCATCATCAAACGGGAAAACACATCCATCTGTGTCACGTTCAACTGACGCTCTTCCAGAATGTAGGGATTGAGATATTGGTTTTGCGCGTTCACTACGTCGTTCAGCACCTGGCTGTTCAAGCCCAAATGCTTCACTGCATACTTTCTAAAATCTTCCATAGTCAAACTATTTATGCGGAAAAAGGAAACACCTGAACAATCTTCCGCCATTTTCGAGCAAATGTACGAAAAATATGTTCGGGGGTTTCCTTCCTTATACTTATTTCACAAAATTAAACCTGCCCCGCTCGAATTAAGCGAACAACTTGTTGAAATCCTCTACGCTGATTTCTTTGTGGTTCAACTTCACGACATTCTTCAATGCGGCCGACAACTTGTTCTCCACGCTGCGGTTTACCAAAGACTCTACCTGGTCTTGCTTCTTCAGCATTTCATTGGCGTAGTTGTCCAACATCTCTTCCGGCACGTTAATCATACCGTACTGAGCAAACTGAATCTTCGTGATATTCTTGGCCGTAGCAATCAAGTCTTCTTTCTCGACCTTGATACCGTAAGCCTTCACCAACTGCTCCTTAATCAGGTGCCAAGTCAGCTCTTCGATGCTCTTGTCGTAATTTTCTTCCACGAACTTCTCTCCCTTGTCTGCATTGCTTACACGCATGAAACGTTTCAGGAAAGCATCGGGATATTCCAACTTGCCCACCTTATTCGTCAGGTAAGTACGTACATCCAAAATGAACTTGTAGTCACTGTCTGCCACAAACTGTTCTGCCAAAATCTCCTTGATTTTATTACGGAACGCTTCTTCGCTCGTTACCGTACCTTTCTCAAAGACTTGGTCAAACAACTCCTGATTCAATTCAGCTTCCTTGAAACGTGTAATCTCCTGCACTTGGAAACTGAAATCCGAAGTCATAGCCGGCACGTCTTCCTTCTTGATTTTCAACAACGAAGCGATTTCCACGTCATGACCATCGTATGCCTTGTTCGGATTGAAGACCAATACATCGTTCACCTTGCAGCCGTTGAATACGGCCTTCTGCTCGTCGTTCTTCATATATTCAGGCAACAAGACAGCATTTTCAACCTGTACGCCACCTTCTTTCGTATTTCCGTTCTCATCCAGTTCGGCCAACAGACCCTTCACCATGTCCTTAGCCTCGTAGCTGTCCACATGGTCATAGCTACCCGCACGCTGGGTGTACATCTTCACTTGGCCGTCGATCATTTTGTCGTCCACCTGGATGTCATAATAATCTACCGTGTCTTCACCGCTCAGTTCAGCTTTGAACTCGGGAGCCAAAGCCAAATCGAAAGCAAACGAAAACTCTTCCATCGTATCGAAGTCAATATCCTGCTGACGGTCTTCGCTCGGAAGCGGCTCGCCCAGAATATTCAGATTGTTTTCCTTGATGTAAGCATACAGTTTCTCACCCAGCAACTTGTTTACTTCCTCTGCCGTAATGTCCTTGCCGAAACGTTTTTTCAACAGTCCCATGGGCACTTGTCCCGGACGGAAACCCGGCATACTTGCTTTTCTGCGGAAATCCTTCAAAGCCTTCTCTACCCTGTCGGCATAGTCGGCCTTTTCCATCTTAATGGTAAGCACCGCGCTTACTTTGTCAATGTTTTCTAATGAAATATTCATTTTGAAATCTAATTATTTATATATGATTACTATTATATTTATAATTTGTATTGCACAACAAGCGTGCAAAGATAGCCTTTATCTTTTAATAAATCAAAGTCCTTGCGCACTTTTTTCTTCATCTATCTTCTGGAAGTCTTTCAAACGCAGCACGAAACTGTTCGTCAAGTATTTGGCACGCACCACCTCATTTTCAGACAATTCCTGAGGAGAACCTTGAAAAAGTATCTGTCCCTCGAAGAGCAAATAGGCACGGTCGGTAATACAAAGCGTCTCCTCCACGTTGTGATCGGTAATCAACACGCCTATATTGCGCTTTTTCAGCTTCCACACGATATATTGTATATCCTCCACGGCAATAGGGTCTACGCCGGCAAAAGGCTCGTCCAACATAATAAATTTAGGGTCGATGGCCAGACAACGCGCGATTTCCGTCCGTCTCCGTTCGCCGCCCGAAAGCCGGTCGCCCAAATTCTTGCGCACCTTTTGCAGGCTGAATTCCGAAATCAGGCTTTCCAGCTTTTCCTTCTGGTATTCTTTCGGCTTGCCCGTCATCTCCAACACGGAAGCGATGTTGTCCTCCACCGTCATCTTACGGAATACCGACGCCTCCTGCGCCAAATAACCGATACCGTTACGGGCACGCTTGTAGACCGGAAACTTCGTGATTTCCAAATCGCCGATGAAAATACGCCCCTCGTTAGGCACCACCAATCCCGTAGTCATATAAAAAGAAGTCGTCTTTCCGGCCCCGTTCGGCCCGAGAAGCCCTACGATCTCTCCCTGCTTGACATCGAACGACACATGATTCACCACCGTACGCTTACCGTACGTCTTCACCAGGCCCTCCGTACGGAGCACTAACCCTGTATTCTGACTGTCCTGAGAAAGAGCTTCTGCCATAAACTACAAATTTGCGTACAAAAATACGAAAATTGTATTAAAAAGCAGCCCCTTGCACAAAACTATTTCCGCCCGCCGCCTCTTTTTAGCGGATTTTCATTAATTTTGTGTGATTTAAAAAGAATTGGACATGCTATTCAACAAAAGTTTGGCTACATTCGGCCGTTATCTGATGCTGATGGGACGCACTTTTTCACGTCCCGAAAGGATGCGGATGTTTTTCAAACAATACATTAAGGAAATGAGCCAGTTGGGCGTAGACTCCATCGGAATCGTCCTCCTGATATCCTTCTTCATCGGCGCAGTGATCTGCATCCAGATCAAGCTGAACATCCAAAGCCCGTGGATGCCTAAGTTCGTCACGGGATACACCACCCGCGAAATCATGTTGCTGGAATTTTCATCTTCCATCATGTGCCTGATTCTGGCCGGGAAGGTCGGTTCCAACATCGCCTCCGAAATCGGCACCATGCGCGTCACACAGCAAATCGACGCCCTTGAAATCATGGGAGTCAATTCCGCCAATTACCTCATCCTGCCCAAGGTGCTGGGCATGATGACCATGATGCCCTTCCTGGTCTGTTTCAGTATTTTCTCCGGATTCGTAGGGGCCTACGCCACATCCGTCATCGGGCAAGTCATCACGATAGACGACCTGACGTTGGGATTGCAACACGACTTCAACGAATGGTACGTATGGATGGGATTCATCAAGTCCATATTCTTCGCTTTCGTCATCACCAGCGTATCGGCGTTCTACGGCTATACGGTCGAAGGCGGTTCGGTGGAAGTGGGAAAAGCTAGTACAGACTCTGTGGTGAGCAGCAGTGTGCTCATCCTGTTTTCCGATGTGTTACTTACTCAATTGTTATCCTGATGATCGAAGTTAAATCGCTATATAAGTCTTTCGAGGACAAAGAAGTGCTGAAGGACATCAACAGTGTGTTTGAGAATGGAAAGACGAACCTGATTATCGGCCAGAGCGGTTCCGGAAAGACGGTACTGATGAAATGTATCGTGGGATTGTTCCGTCCCACCAGCGGCGAAGTGCTTTATGACGGACGTGACTTGGTGACGATGAACAAACAAGAATGGAAGATGCTCCGCCGCGAAATGGGAATGATATTCCAGAGCGCAGCTTTGTTCGACTCCATGACCGTATTGGAAAACGTCATGTTTCCGCTGGATATGTTTTCCAAAGACTCTTATGCCGAACGGGTGAAACGCGCCCAGTTTTGTCTGGACAGGGTGAACCTGCTTGAAGCGCAAAAGAAGTTCCCGGACGAAATCAGCGGCGGTATGCAAAAGCGTGTGGCCATTGCAAGAGCCATCGCCCTCAACCCCAAATACCTGTTCTGCGACGAACCGAACTCGGGTCTCGACCCCAAAACATCTCTGGTGATAGACGAGCTGATTCACGACATCACCGTGGAATTCAACATGACCACCATCATCAATACGCACGACATGAATTCCGTAATGGGCATCGGAGAAAACATCCTATATATATATGAAGGGAGAAAAGAATGGCAGGGCAACAAAGACGAAATCATGAACTCGACCAACGAACGCCTGAACAGCTTCATCTTCGCCTCGGACCTCTTCCGAAAGGTGAAAGAAGCCAATAAATGAGAATAGACGTGAGTTCGGGACAAATTTATAATTCTCACTTTGTTACCGCATTATACAAATCCTGATAGGTTTTCACCACGCTATACACCACATCACCTGTACTGATGGCTGCAAAATGGCGACAGGCACACTCTATCTTGGCCTCCTCGGCACAGCGAAGTTGCGACACTTCGATGTCGTTGCCTTTGGTTTCTGCCACAAAATAGACGTGTTTCACAGAACCTTCGCGGAAAGCTACAGCCCAGTCAGGATTGTATTTACCCATCGGAGTATTGATGTAGAATCCACCGGGCAGCTTGCTATACACCACCACATCATTCTCTGCTTCCAGTGACTCGGCAAAACTCTTTTCAATACCTTCACTATCCACCACTACAAGGTCGTAGAGCGACCTGGTGCTTTCGATGGCATCCTTCCCGAGTGTACCTCGCAGCTTAGCTCCTTCAAAGATGTCAACACCAAAAATCCCGGTACTTTTCTCATACCGGATGTGTTGGATAAGCGAAATAGCCTTACAGCCATTGATGATACGTCCGGCCTTGACGATGAACTCTTCCGGATTCAGTTTGAACTGATGGAACGTTGCAGGATTGATGCCTTTCAACATCTCTACAATGGTGCGGCGAGTCAGGCCGGTGGATTGTACGAGTTCACCCACCAAGTCGTAAGTTACTTCTGCTCCAATAGCTTCCGTCACCCGAATGGTTTTCACGGTAGCAGCACTCATGGCTGTTCCGGCTTCCAACTCTTCGCGGTCACGGATGCTTTCCATACCGCCACTTTCCACTACGATGCGGATTTCCGTCACATTCAGATGCTTGTCGAGTGCATCAATGGCATTCTTGATGAGTTTCGATGTTTCAAAACTCACGTTATAGTAGGTGCGCGTGTTGATGCGTTTCCACAACTCTTGCCATTCTTTCTTGTTGAAATTATCCTTCACAAAGTGAGCTTCCGTCTTATTACGGCCATTAGCCGGCTTGATGGCATCTGGATTGAACACCTTATCGAATTGCTTGATGATGAATGAGCGTATGTGCTCTACTTCACCAAAGTTGAGCGAACCGGCTTTCTTTTCGTCAAAGTACTTTTGAGTGAGTTTACCTTTCTTGATGTAGCCTTGCGCAATCAATTCTTCGTGGATTTCCACAGCCTGTTCGGTCGTAATTTTTATGCTGTGCCCATCTTGTGTCTGTGCCTGTTGGTCGGTAAACAGCGAGGCTGTCACTACCACCGGACGATTGGCGCAGGCTTCAGCCATGTCGGGTTGCAACTTCTTGGCAAAGTCGTCGTAACTCTCGCTGGCAATAACGGTCAGGATGTTGGTGTCGAACACATGGTCGCCCAATACGTCTGCATCCTGACGTTCGCCCTTATCGTTGACGCATAAGCGCATACCACGCCCCACCTCCTGACGTTTCTTGATTTCGTTGGAGGTGTCTTTCAACGTACATATCTGGAACACATTAGGGTTGTCCCAACCCTCTTTCAAAGCCGAGTGTGAGAAAATAAAACGAACGGGGCAACTTTGGCTTAGCAGCCGCTCTTTATCCTTCATGATAAGGTCGAAACCGCGTTCCTCGTTTTCGCCTTCCTTATTTTTCGACTCCACGCTCTTTCCCTTCTTGTCGATAAAGAAGTAACCACCGTGAATCTTTTCGGGTCGCATTGCTTTTGTCAGTACCCTGCACGCTTTGCGGTTCGTCTATAATCAGGATGGGGTGCGTCTTGACCAAGATGTCAATCGGCTTTCGCGAACCGAATTCGTCACGACGCGAAAAGATGATACGGGCTGCGGCATCACCGGCACGACCTTCTTAGTTCTTATCTTCGTTGAGCGAAGCATTGAATGCCTGCGTATTGATTATCATGGCATGGATACCATTGTCCGAGGCAAAGGCATCAATCTTGGCAAGCTGCTTGGAGTTGTAGACGAAGTATTGCATGCGTTTGCCGTACTCTTCGGCAAAATGTTCCGCCATACTCTCAAAACTCTTATACACGCCTTCGCGGATGGCAATGCTGGGCACTACGATCACAAATTTCGACCAACCATAGCAGGCGTTCAGCTCGTACATGGTTTTGATGTAAGTATAAGTCTTACCCGTACCTGTTTCCATCTCGACGGTAAAGGTGCGTCCGTCACCTTCCAAATGCTCCACGGGTCTCAATCCTTCTGCCATTTGTACACCACGCACATTCTCGCAAATGCTTTCATTGTCAAGCACAAGGGGCAGGTTGCCGAAGCCGTCGAAGTCGAGCGCACCAAACTTATTCAAGAAGGTGCGGCTGCCATCGTGTTTGGGTTGCCCCTGAAACACGTCGCTCACACATTTAGTAGCTTCCGCTTGAAAGCGTTGATGTTTATATCTGATCTTCATGGTTGTCTTCATTGTCGGTCAGAGGGGGCAGATAGTCGCTTGCCTTTGCAGGTGAAATCACTTTATAACCCAGTTTGTTTTCCAATTGGTTTCGGGCTGCTTTTGCCACACTACCGCCGTCTTTCGCTACTTTTTTCTGTTGGCTGAACCCATTGGGGTTACGCTGCTTGGAGAGTTCCGTAGCCGATGCCTCAGCAAGCATATTTAGTGCAATCTCCATATTGGTCATATTGTCGCGCAGACTTTCTTTTTTGAGACCTTTATAGTTGCGATATTGTTTTGTGGTCATTCCGCTCCATTCGCGCGTGATAATGTCAGTGAGCGAGGCATATTGAAGTCCCTGCTCCACACCAGTACGAGCCCATTCGTCGGTTAGTTCTTTGCGTATCTCTATGCTTTTGATTCGTTGGTTTATCCAAGCATCCGAATATCCCAAACGCTTATAGTCTATGATGGCCTGGTCTATGCTCAATTCCGGGTCTTGCATCTGGTCTAACCGTTGGCTTGCTACCTCGGCCATCCATTGTTTGAACGGTTCTGCCTTAGGCGAAGGTATTGATTGGATCAAGCGGAATAGTTGCTCTGTGTCGGCTACATCCGTAAGACGCATTTTGCCATCGGCTGCTTGCATTTTCAAACTGTGACAACTTGTCACGGTTTCATTTCCCTCTGCCTTTAATCTTTGTTTCAGCTTTCGCCAGTATGCCGCCGGGGCGGCACTATCTGTAAGTACCGATACTACATCAATAATGGAAAAATACCATTTTTCCTGTTTGTCGTCCCAAATGGTACGGACTTTACGCTCTTCAAAAAGTTGTATGGCTTGTTTCTTTGTCATAACATCGTTGTTTAATCATTCATTATAATATGTGAGACAAGTTTCACATATTTATATCACCCGAATATTATTAAAAGCATCATTATCAGCCCAATCCAAGGATTACTTGAACTGCTCGTAAATATTGATTTTTCTGAGCATCCTCCTTGAAGCATGCATCGCGGAAGAGTACACGCAAGGGACTTTTGTCGGCCATTGCAGCTACTACCTTATCGGTAATGCCTGGAGAGAAACAGGCCACAAGGTCACCTTCGTTGACGGTATAAATAGTGCAGCCATCCACGGTTTCTGCCTGCAAGGGCAAATCCAAATGTTTTAATATGTCAGCCATACATTTTGTTTCTTAACTGTTTTCCAATGTTTTAAATTCCTCATCCAGATTCGCTATCTCACGCTTCAATGCACGGACTTCGTTGTTGAGTTCCATCTGTTTGGCAAACAGCCTTTCATTCCGTACACGCTTCTGCAAGGCTTCCGCAGCCCGTCGTTTACGGGTGATGCCTGCCGTTTTCAAAATTACTTAATTATTTTCATACTCCACAATCTTTAGGCCTATTTCGAGAATTATTTGCGCTTTTCGTCCAATAATAGAAGTTTACCGGTTGATTCATAGTTTACTTTTCCGTTATAAAGTCTCTTATGGGTAACCTCCCCTAACATATGAAAAATCGAAAAAGATAGTTTCCTGCTTTTCATATATTATAAACGCTATAAAAATTCACGTTCTTTTTATTACACTCTTATGTTCACGTAATAGCTATTTGCCAAAAGGAATACCATACCAATTTTGAAACTTCTTTCCATAAAACCTTATAAACAATAAATCATTGTCCAACCGTTCTTCTATAGGATAAACCGAAGTAGAACTTTTCTGAAAAAATCCATATTTTAATAATTGATATCTTTTTTTATTTCCTAACAAGCGTTGTGGCGTGGAGAGGCTAGGAAATTCCTCTATGGCTTTTCTCAAATAAAAACGGGCTTCTTTTGTATTCCCACACCAATAAGCTATATAACCAATACGCGCCATTTCATTGGCATCTATATCCATAGGTCTCAATGCGGATAATTTCTTTCGCAACGATTGGAAATAAATCAAATCATGCTCTTTTATGTTTTCAATAAATTCCGTCCTTAAAATAGTAGGAGTATACAAAATCGCCTTAATAAGGAAATTCATCGCCTCATCCTTTCTATTTTCTTCGTATAAAATTTCTCCCAAAGCAAAAGAATAGAGAGAATTATAAGGATATTTTTTCGACAATTCTTTTAATCCATATATATTTTTTTGACATCCATTTCCATAAGCGTTTAACAAATATTCTATATGTATATCCTCAGGTTGGCATTGATGAGCCTTCCACCATGCAGCCTGAGCCTTTTTTACATATTCTTCATTTTTATCTACTTTATAGCATTGCATGTAAATCCATCCACGCAAGATTAAATAAGGAAGTTGTTGACTCGTTTGTTCTATATATCTAACAGCCTCCCCTACATTAGCTTTCTCTATAGCGATAAATGCTTTTGAACATAAACCCATATTTCTTTTAAGTAGAAAAGAATGCATACACCAACATATATACATAATTATCGCCAAAGAAGGCAATACAAACTTTTCTTTATCCACCGCTACAACCCGAGAAACGTCATTTCTTTGCAGGTATGCAAGTTGTAAATAAAACACAAGCCAAACAAATTGAATATTAAAAAAATCAGCCTGCGTCATTTCTTTAATAAACACAGCACAAAATACACAAAAAACAGCTCGCGTATCTCGTATATCACGATTCTTCCATAAATATTGGGCAATAATGAAAAAGAAACACATATACAAACAGAATCCTATAATGCCTTTTTCAATCAATAACTTTATTGGTAAGTTCGGAGCAAAACTCGTATACATCTGCCTACTATCTTGATTTATAGCTTTATCTAACACAAAAGTATAACTTCCATTTCCATAACCAAATAATTGATTACTTCCAGCACAAAATGTATCCAATGCAACCTGAGTTGAACGAATTCGCACCATTGAACTTTTTTGCTGAGAAGTAGTTGAATTCATTTTTAAGGTCGTCAAACAATCTTTTGGATAAAACAAAAATACAAAAATCAATGACGCTACAGCTATTATCAACATTCTTATTTTTTCTTTCCAAGAAGGAATAAAAAACAACCATAAAATTAGAAAGCCCCCCAAGGCCAAATAAGCACCTCTTGAAAAACAAAGAAAAATAGATAAAAACAATAAAAAGAACAATACTGATGTATATTTCCTTATTAGACAAATCCACCCTAATAGAATAATCAATATTGTCCCCCACTGATTGACGTAGTAATTTAATGGCCGGTAAAGAAATCTAAAATGATAAAGCCCTTCAAATCCTGCATCCTTTATTGATTTTTGAAACAAAAAGAATAAACTTATCCCTAAACACACACCTATTATGACAAAAACAGAACTAGTTATCAAAAGTATTTTTTCAGCTTTTGCATCTGCGAATAGTTGCCTTGCAATGAGATAGAATATAAAAAATGAAACAGAGGAAAACGCGACCTGTATAGAGGGATTCGTACAATTACTATAACAACAAGACACAATATCATACACAGAAATGACTCCTAAGCAAATATCAATACCTGACCACCTCTTAATAGACAATGGACCTATTGCAAGCAATGCTATTATCGACAATAGCTCACCAAGATAATAATTATCATCAACCCTGAATAATTTAGCAGCAATTATAAGCCCCATAAACAAGGCGATAATATTATATGTTGGAAATAAAAGATTCTTTTTAGTGCCTAACATTTCTTTTTATTAATAATACAGACCTTGACAAGAAATATATAATTAATATTAAAAATATCAACTGTACGCCTAAATTATGAACTAACGCAAAAGGAGGTGTCAAGCCACTTGACAAATAAATATTTAATTTTTCTATTTGAGTTGGAAAACCTTGTATAAAACGAAATAAAAATCTTGGAATTACATAGAAAAGATAGAATCCCATGAACAAATTGACCAATAAAGAATAAATGAAGAACCCCCATTTTTCTTTTTTTCTCATTTCCAATAAATAAGGTGATTTTGTTTTGCTTTTCTTTCGTATACAATTATAAATATAAACAAGCAATTCCTTTGAACGATCACGCAAATTGGGTATACCTAATAAATCTGACATTATCCAATAACCATCAAACTTAAAAAAGGGATTAAGAGTCATCAAGAATCCAAAATTCATAATCAAAATCAAATAACGCAGTATATCACTAGAACTAATAAAAAAGCCAATTATTAATCCTAACAGGAAAAACGACTGGAAATAGATTCCTGCAAGATTTACAACTATACGCTGTTTGCGTTTTAGTTTCCATATCTCTGTCACATCCGTGTATAATACGGGAATATTCAAATATAAACCGAAGCCTATATCCCCATGCCTTAGCCCAAAATACTTGCAAGCGGAAGCATGTCCCAATTCATGAAAAAAAGAAGAAGAAAAAACAAATAAAAAAATGCCTATAAAGTGATATAAATTTATAGTATTATCAAAGTACATTAAATTATTTGCTTGAAAAAAAAAGCAAACGTCAGCAATTAAAACTGAAGCTAAAATTAAATAGATATATTTTTTCTCAAACAAAAAACTGAATAGACAGGAAAATTTATCTATAGAATCAGCAGACAAAAATTTCCTTTCATACAAAAATGATTTATTAGCTTTTACATTAGTACCCTCCAATAAAGGATTAATAACGCGTTTTACAACTTCTTCTATATATCTATATGTATATAGTCCTTTTGTTTGTTCTACAAAAGCAGATATTCCCTCCTTTTCATTTTCATATTTTTGAAGGGAATGAAGAAGCTCCACAGTTAACTTATTAGCCCTGTAATATTTTCTGTTACAACATAACAAAAAAGTTTCCTCTTTAGCTGACGTTTCTAATTTACTAATCGTTATACTCCTATATTTCATATATTAATCCACTTTTAATATCGCGCTATTTATTTTTGTTTTTACATCCTTTGCATCATGCGATGTTTTATTCAGGAAGTCAAAAGTATAAGCCACCTTAATATAACCAGACATTTGTTCCTTTTTAGGTGTCATAGAGTTATGATAACCAAATGCTACATCTTGAAATGAAGCTACATAACGTCTATTAAAATAGAAAGGATTACTAATAGAACCTTCAACAAGCCAGTTCTTCTTACTCCAGTTTACAAACATCCCATAATTAGCAGGAATATGCACTTTAGCCAAATCATAACCTAGCACAGAATTTTCAGTTTTACCAAATAAGCTAATCAAGAAATCCCCACAATAATAATTAATTTGCATACCACCATTCCAACTATTCAACCGTTTATTCACACCTCTGCTAAATTGGGATAAAGAATTATTTCCATCTAATTTTAAATGAAGCCTCTCTATTGGCTTCCATGTGAATGAAAGCATCCCTGTTACTTGTTGCCAATCAACATCGGAACGAAAACTCTGAATCAACTTGTCATGCTCTACAAAATAGTCATAAGTATACATATTTTTAAATAATTGATACATTCCTACTACTTGTAAGCTCACTTTTTTCCAATTAATGGCATATATCCCCATAAAATGGTAAGCTGTGGTAGTTTTTAAATTTGGATTTCCCTTCCTCATTTGTAAAAAATCAACTTCTTGACTGGTGCTACTTAACATATTTATATTAGGAAATGAATTACCCACATTTATCCTAAATTGCAGGATGTCTCTGTGCGACGGCTGATATCCTAAAGTAAAATGCAATCGAGGTGAAATCTTACAAATACGTTTTTCACCGTGCAACTTATATTGTAGCATCGAAACTCCTGGAGCAATACGAAAAAATGTTTTCCCTTTTATGCGTTGACTATATTCGGAGAATAATAATGTCTCACCAGTCCACAAATGTTGCCATAAATCTGTTTCACTACTATATGTTGATAAGCTTATGTTATGATGATGATAGAATTTAATATTTAATGAGTTCTGTTTTTTTAGATTAATACCATACTTAAGTTCCATATTTAATCCATACATATTTTCGTTTGCAACCTTCACTAATGATGTACTATTTTCCATATAATCGTATTGATAATGATTATCTGCATAACTCGCATCAAACGAAGCTTCAATATATTGAGTAGAATCAACATTAAAATTCCCATATAAACACAATGAAGGCATCATATTTTTTTGTTTACTTTGCTTACGCGATTCTGTTTTAAGTCCCCCATCATATTCTAAAACATTTATATTGTATTGCTTTGGTTGATTATTATGAACGAAAGAGAACTTGGCTAGCAACGTACGCCGCTTATTCCTATTCATAATATTCAACTGTTCATATTGGGTATGATTTTTTACTTCCGAATGAATACCATTATTATTACGTTTTATTTCATACGCGGAAAATTTAAAGATTTCATCGTTTTGGGCTTTACTTCCGGCATAATCTTCCATACCATAGCCTGCAAATAAGGTAAAACTGGTATTATTAGAAACCAATTTGGTTGCCACATCATATTCACCACTCATATAACCAACCGTTTGTTTAGCATCCAATGCCAGATATCCACCCAATTCAGATGTTTTAGTTACATAATTGATAGAAGTATTATCACCGCTAAACCTTCCTGACGGGCTATCATAATATTCTATTTTTTCTATATCACGGGGACGTAAATGCTTTATCTCACGAGCATCAGCTTTCCTTCCATCTATATACAAAGTTGTACTACCATTTAAGGCAGAAACGTTCCCGGTCGAGCGATCAACATTAACTCCAGGTATCATCAAATTATAAAGTAAATCATACCCTGTATATGAATGCTTTATTTGTTGTTTGCTTGGTATAACCAATAAATAGTCTTTTTTACGGATAAATGAAGAAGCCTGTACTTTTACTTCGTCTAAAAACAAGTTATCTTCTTGCAAGTAAATTGTCGGAAGCTGTGTATATGGCTCAATTATTTCAAAAGTCCTATAACAAGTTTTGTAACCGATATGACTGTATGCTACAATATAGTGCTTAGCAGGAACGTCATTAAAAGAAAAGTAACCAAGTGTATCCGTTGACACAGATGCTATGGATACAGAATCATTATTTAACAATTTCACAGAAATACAAGCTCCCTCAAGGCTGTTTTCCAGTTTAGCACACCCTGTTATCTTACATTGTGAAAAAGCCCCCACACTAAAAGATATAAGCACGAAGCATAAATAAAATAACTTATAGTTTATCATAGATTTGATTTCACTGAATACTTATCAACTCCATTTTCCATTTACTAGCAAAAAATGGCCTCGACAATATTTTAATCGAGACCATTTTCTTTAATTACGACAAGAATTCACCACATGTAAAACACATCGTACACGTGAAACACTCTCCCCCTTCCGTAAATTCTACGGAAGCATCCAATGGATTTCCCATAAGCATGGGGTCCGTCTCTAAACGACTTTCTAATTCTTCTACAGAAAAATCCGTCCACAAACCCTCATTTAACGATTGCATTTCATCATTTACTTTCATACTTTCTAATTTTTAAATCCAACTTTTATTTAGAATCCCTTTAAATCAGAATATACTTTTCTTGCAACGCTTCTCAATCTAATTGGAAAATCATCGCATTTTTCCCCTTTCTTATCAGCCATTCTATTTTTTGCATAACATCCTCTACCACAAAGGAGTATATATTTGCATTTTTTACATTCTTCATCAAGCCCAATCTCTTGATTAAACCATTTATCTTTATTTTCCTTATTCCATCTTAATTCATTATAATACGTTCCAATCACATCATCTGTAGTCCCTATTGCCTCCAAGCAAGAGTAAATATTACCAAAAGGATCAAATATATACGAACCGAAACGAGCATTACAATGAGATGGAGACAAATTAAGGACCTTACTATTTTTAATTGCATTATAGAAATTAGAATACAACTGTTGCTCGAAAGTTATACCCGTGCTGTATTTTTTCAACTTTTCCAAAAAATATCTTTGCGTTATACACTTTCTTTTACTTACTTGGTAGCTTCTTGGATTAAAATTTAAATCTCCTGAAATATAAGCAGCATATACAGAAAACCTTTCAAAGTCATACAATTTATTTTCTTTAAAATAAGAATCTAACTTGTCTAACTCATCTATATTATCCTCATCAATATTAATTCTAACCCTTACAAACACACCTTTTGATAAAAAATATTTAATATTTCGGATTATTTTATTGAAAGTCCCACCATAAATAGAATGCATCCTCCGACTATCATGCACACTTTGGCATCCATCTATCGTAATCTGCACTCCTTGTATTAATTTATTCCCTAACAGATTTTCATAAACAGGCAAATCATATCCATTGGTTGTTGCTGTAAAGACATAGCCTCTTTCCTTTCCTTGGTCAACTATATACTTTACCAAATCTATATTTTCTTCGAGTAAAGGCTCGCCTCCAAAAAGCGAAATCACATTATTACGTAGATATTTATTAGGTTCAATTATAGGTATGGTATCAAAAAAATTAGTCGATAATTTTTTTGATATAGTTTTTCCTACATTTTTATATTTACCCCCCATCAATTCTTTTTCAAAACAATAGGGACAATTAAAATTACAATTATAAGTAACGACTAATGTGAAATTTTTCTTCAGCAAGAGCTTATTTCTCTTAGAGAGGATTTTACAAAACCTTTCCACATACATTTGTTCCTCTTCTTTGTCTTTCGTTGTCAAATAGCCCCTTTTTAATAATCTATCTATCGCATTTGAGGACAATGAACCCTCAAGAGGATTTTTTCTTATTTGCTCTAAAACATCACGACCAATAACATCCAATGCCCCTGTATAACCATGAATCAACATAAACTTACCTTTATTAGATTCAAGTTCTACAGGAATGGTATAATCAGATAATCTTAAGCCATTCATTTTTAATAAAATTCAAATCCAACCACAAATATACGAAAACATATTAAAAAAGTAAAATAACAAATAGTATTTTTTAGCTAAAGCATCTAAAATTATTTTTTCATGTTATATATGATAACAAATCCACTCATTGTAGTAATCAAGGTTCAAAATATTGCATAGAATTTTTTATCTAAAAAGAGATTTCCACATTTATAAAATATACTCTTAATATATTTCATTATATTTGTACTCAAAATATTTTAGAACGAACATGAAGAAGATATTTTTCATTTTTATTCTTTCGGGAATCATCATAGGTTGTAATGACCGCCGTGACATACTTTTAGAAGAAGCCTTAATATTGGCCAAGGAAAACCGCAAGGAATTATTAAAGGTCATAAGGCATTACCAAAACGATTCTTTGAAGCTCGAAGCAGCCAAGTTTCTTATACGTAATATGCCTGGTCATTATTCATATGCAGACACAACCGAAGTATCCCAATATTATGATGCTGTAGACTCTTTACTAAAATCAATGGAAGACTACGACATGGAAACAATACAAGATTCATTAGTGAGCCTAAACAAACACTTCCAACAGTTGGATACAAGAACAGTACAAGACATTGAAATTATCTCAGCTCATTTTTTAGTCCAAAATATAGATAGTGCATTCGTGCAATGGAAGAAATGGCCTTGGGCACAGCATCTAAGTTTTGATCAATTTTGTGAATACATATTACCCTATAAAACCGAAGAATTACAACCATTTGATAATTGGCGTACTTATTTACGCAACTTTCATCCCGACCACATGAATGAATTAGCATATTGTGATCAATATAAAAATTCAGCTTTACGTGCAGGCATCACCTTGAATAGTAACCTATGGTATTATATGCATCCTGAAGTTATTAACTTTACAGACTCTATTCGCACTGTTTACCGTCTTGCTACACGTTTACACCTTCCATTCGGGACTTGCCGTGATTTTTCATTCATCGCATCTTCTATTTTTCGGAGTCAAGGCATTCCCATCGGAATTGATTTCACACCACAATGGGCTTTCCGTAATCTTGGACATACATGGAACGTCCTACTCTCCAATGATGGAAAAAATATTCCATTTGGAGGTGTAACATCTAACCCCGGCCAACCACATAAATTAGATGAACGCATGCCCAAAGTTTTTCGATTAACTTATGCTATAAATCCAGAATTACATCGGTTAATAAAATCAGGAGAGTATGTACCTGACCTATTCCGTTATCCATTCATCAAAGATGTAACGGAAGAATATATGGACTGTAGAGATATAAACTTAAAAGTCGATAAAAACTTGAATGGACGTCATGCATATCTTGCAGTTTTCAATAACAAGGAATGGGTTCCCGTTGACGTTTCTCGAATAGAAAAAGGCGAGCTCATTTTTCACAAGGTGGGTATGAATACAGTATACCTTCCTATTTCTTATAATAAGGACGGAAAAGCGAATGCATTATGCCCTCCATTCCTATTTACATATAGCGGGAAAATAGAAAAAATTATTGCCAATACAACAAAAAGGGAAACTTTTATTTTAAAACGCAAATATCCTGTACTTCAACATGTACAAGAAATTATTATGCGTGCAGATAGTGGAGAGTTCCAAGCTTCAAATGATATTAATTTCAAAAATGCCAAATTACTATATAGAATTACCGACTGTTCTGCAATAGGACATGAAATAATTTTGCCAGATACCTTACAAAAATTCCAGTACTGGCGTTATTATCAACCCAAAGAAGGAACTTATTGTAACATAGCTGATATTCGCTTCTATGAGCGTAATACTCACAAACAAATACAAGGAAAGGTTATTGGTACAGATGGACACTGGGAAGGTAACCCCGATGGTACTAAAGAAAAAGTATTTGACAATGACCTATTAACTTTCTTTGATGCCCCTCTATCATCTGGAGCATGGGTAGGTATGGATTTTGGCAAACCTATCGGCATAGAACGCATTTTATTCACTGGACGAGGTGACGGAAATACGATTGACATAGGTGATACATACGAATTATTCTATTGGAATAATGGAAAATGGTGTTCATTAGGTAAACAAAAAGCCCAAAATATCCGATTAGTATATAAGGATGTTCCGACTTCTGGTTTATATTATCTAAAAAATTTAACAAAAGGAAAAGACGAGCGGATATTTACATATAAAAATGGGAAACAAATTTGGTGGTAATCACGGATTACGATATAACAAAACTATTAATCAATGAAATCTCACATTATAAACATATTCCCTATACCATGTAGAAACTTCCATACAATATATGCCAAATGATCTTCCATTCTGCTGCAAACGATTTTTCAATCTACTGAAAACGGTTTATATACATGACGACATCAGTTTCCAAAACTTTGCCGGGCTGAACACTGGATAAAAAGGAGGTGTGAACGTTTTCCGGAGGGTGTTCTCCGTTCCCACTCCTCCTACAAACTGTTTTTCTCCCGAAAAGGTTCGCTTCCTTCAGACCTCTTCTGTACCAACGTTTTAAGGTGAACTTTCTGACTTTACATCCTTCACCGAAATTTCACTGGGAAACGACACACAGCATACAGATTCCGATTTACAAATGTAAACCACCTGGTAATCAACGAGGTTATGGTGAAGGACTTGACAAAGGCTTTTTCATGTCGTATATTTGCAAATAAGAAAACACCGAAAAAAACAAAGCCTATGGACTTCAAGAAAATCGCGCATGCCGCCGTCTGCCGATGGAATGAAAAACGACATACAGACAAAACAGCGGATACCCGTCGTGCCACCTTATCGGAAGCTGAAAACTCCACGGTCTTGCAGGGTAATGACTTTCCGGAAGCAATGGAGGCTATCCTCCGGTTGCCGGAAGCCGTACCCGCTGTCCGTGAGGTAGCATCCCTAAAAGCCGCCGGCCTCGAGTCAGCCCTCGGCGGTTTCCTCGCCAAACGATACGAGTTCCGCTTCAACGTGCTCACAGAAGCCACGGAATTCCGTAGCAAATCAGATAAAGAAAACGGGACATTCCGGCCCGCCACGGAACGAGACCTGAATGCCATCTGTCTCGAAGCACACCGCCACGGCATCGACTGCTGGGACCGGGACGTGGCACGCATGGTGCACTCCGCAGACGTAAGGGAATACCATCCCTTCCGGCAGTATTTCCAACGGCTCCCGGCATGGGACGGGCGCGACCGACTGCACAACTTGGCTGCCCGTGTGTCGGACAGTCCCTTGTGGATACAGGCCTTCCACCGGTGGATGCTCGGACTGGCCGCGCAATGGGCCGGACTATCCGACAGGCTGCACGCACACAGCACCGCGCCCTTGCTCGTCAGCGACGAACAAGGACTCGGAAAGTCCACCTTCTGCCGCACCCTGCTTCCACCAGAGTTGCAGGCCTACTACACCGACAGCGTGGACCTCGCGCGTCCCGACAAGGTGGAAAGGCAACTCACAGAGATGGGGCTGCTGAACCTGGACGAGTTCGACCGCATACCCGAGAAGAAACACCCGCTCCTGAAAAACCTCATGCAGCTCTCCGCCCTCAACCTGCGCAAGGCGTACCGGCGGCACAGCCAAGCCCTGCCGCGCATCGCCTCCTTCATCGGCACGTCCAACTCGCGCGAACTGCTTTCCGACCCTTCGGGAAGCCGCCGCTTCATCTGCGTGCTCGTGGAGCATCCCATCGACTGCACAGGTATCGACCACGCACAAATCTACTCCCAACTGAAAGCGGAACTGGAAAACGGGGAACGGTATTGGTTCAGCCACGGGGAAGAGAACGCCCTGAGGCTGCACAACGCGGCTTTCTACCGTATCTGCCCGGCCGAGGAAGTGTTGCGCCGCTACTATCGTGCGGCTCAACCGGGGGAGAAGGTACGCCTGCTCTCTCTGCCCGAGATATTCGCACGGTTGCGGCGGTTGGAACCCGGAGCGATGGCAGGCGTGACGCTGCCAAAACTGGCCCAGGCCCTCGTGGCCGCAGGGGCGCAAAAGGTGCACACACATTACGGCAACCGATACCACGTGGTGGAACGATAAAAAAATGGAAGATGCTCCACAAGTGACATCTTCCATTTCCATTCCTACGAACCGGCAAACCGGTTTATTTCAACGCCGACAAGGCTGCGTCATAATCCGGCTCTTCCGTTATTTCCGGAACCAACTGGGCATATATCACCTTTCCGTTCTCGTCCACAATGATTACGGCCCGGGCCGTCAATCCGGCCAAGGGGCCGTCCACCATCATCAGCCCGTAATTCCCGGCAAAGTCCTTGCTGCGGAACAAAGATACGGGCTTCACGTTCTCAATGCCTTCAGTCGTACAAAAGCGTCCTTGTGCAAAAGGTAAATCCATGGATACGGCCAATACCTGCACATTCTCCAAATGGGCCGCTTTCACATTGAACTTGCGCACCGATGTGGCGCATACGGAAGTGTCCAGACTTGGAAAAATATTCAATATCACACGCTTGCCTTTAAGACTGCCCAAAGACAAATCACTCAAATCACCGGCCACAGCCGTAAAGTCGGGAGCCATCTCTCCTTTTTGGGGCATCATCCCGTTTGTATGTACTGCTGTTCCTTTAAATGTCACGGTTTCAAACTGTTTCATAGTTCTCTTTTATTGTTTAGTATCCCGACGTGCAATAGGCACTTATCGGATAGCTCCAAGGCTATGCTACAAATATACGCAAAAGATTCTCATTAAAACATTTCAGTCAGTTAATTATCCCTTTTTCAGGATTCTTTAACTGACTGAAACTATTTCATACTGATTACTGCATCTTCCATTCCTCTCCGCATCGGACCATCGGCAAAGCGATTTCTTCACGCGTGCTGTCTCCGAACAGCACTTCCAGAAAAACGCTGGCGACATCTCCAGATACCGTATCTCCTAATGCCCGGACGGAAACCAACCCTCCCCTACGTTCTTTCTCACGGGCGGCATACTGGGCCACAAGATCAACCATCTGGCTGCGATAGGACTCCGTCATGCTGTCGCTATAGGCAATAGAATGAATGTAATCTTCGTACTTACCCTCTATCAAATAATTATAATAGGTCTCGGCTGCCCGGCTTACCTCGCTTTTATCGCTTTTGCCACACGAAACCCATAGGGAAAGTCCTAAAAAGGCCACCCATAGGGGAATGATTTTCCTCATTACTTCTGCCGTATAAAGATATTAATAGGAGTACCGCTGAAATCCCAACGTTCGCGTATCTTGTTTTCCAGGAAACGACGGTAGGGCTCTTTCACATATTGCGGCAAATTGGCATAGAACACAAAAGAGGGAATTTGCGTATCCGGCAGTTGCATGCAATACTTAATCTTAATGTATTTACCTTTGATGGAAGGGGGCGGATAGGCCTCAATCAAAGGCAACATCTCTTCATTCAGTTTAGCTGTAGCGACGCGTTTCTTCCGGTTCTGATAAACCTCCTTGGCTGTCTCAAGCACCTTAAAAATGCGTTGTTTCGTCAAGGCGGAAGCGAATATAATCGGAAAATCATCGAATGGAGCCATGCGATGGCGGATGGCATATTCATATTCGTTCATGACCACCGTCGTCTTGTTCTCTACCAAGTCCCATTTATTGACCACCACAACCAAACTTTTGTTGTTCCGTTGTATCAATTGGAATATGTTCAAGTCCTGGGCTTCTATGCCACGCTCCGCATCCAGCATCAGAATGCAGACATCGGAGTTCTCAATGGCCCGGATGGAACGCATGACGGAATAATATTCCAAATCTTCCGTCACCTTGTTTTTACGGCGGATACCGGCCGTATCTACCAAATAGAAATCAAACCCGAACTTGGTATAACGGGTGTAAATGGAATCCCGGGTGGTTCCGGCGATATCGGTCACGATATTACGTTCTTCTCCGATAAACGCGTTGATTAGGCTGGACTTGCCTGCATTCGGTCGCCCGACAACGGCAAAACGAGGGATATTCTCATCAGTTTCGTCATCGGTAGTTTTAGGGAATTTTGAGACTATCAGGTCCAACAATTCCCCCGTACCGCTTCCGGTTGCCGCCGAAATGCAATAAGGGTCGCCCAACCCCAAAGCGTAAAACTCTGCAGCACTGTATATCCATTCATTCGTATCGGCCTTGTTGGCTACAAGGATAACCGGCTTTTTGGTACGCCGCAAGATATTGGCCACGGCTTCGTCCAAATCCGTCAAACCGTTCCGGACATCCACCAAAAACAATATGACATCCGCTTCTTCCGTCGCCAACGTCACTTGCTTGCGGATTTCTTCCTCAAATATATCATCCGAGTTTACCACCCAACCGCCGGTGTCTATCACGGAGAACTCACGTCCTGTCCACTCCGACTTCCCATACTGGCGGTCGCGCGTCGTCCCGGCTTCATCACTGACAATCGCATGACGTGTCTGAGTCAAACGATTAAAAAGAGTAGACTTACCCACATTCGGGCGTCCGACTATTGCCACTATATTTCCCATAAATTATCGAATTTCGGCTTCACAGCCTGATTATTAATCTAAATTATACCCAAAGCTTTTCAAAGCCCGTTCCGAACTTCTCCAATCCTTATCCACCTTCACAAAGGTCTCCAGATAAATGCTTTTACCGAAGAATTTCTCCAAAGACTTCCGGGCTTCTGTGGAAACTTTCTTTAATGCCACTCCCCGATGGCCGATGATGATGCCTTTCTGAGAGTCGCGCTCCACATAGATAACGACATTGATATGAATGGATTTTGCCTCTTCCTTGAACTGTTCCACTACGACTTCCACAGAATACGGAATCTCTTTATCGTAATATAATAAAATCTTTTCACGGATAATTTCAGTTACGAAGAAACGGGCCGGTTTATCGGTCCACTGGTCCTTGCCGAAATATGGAGGGGAATCCGGCAAAAGTTCTTTAATGCGATTCAACACCGTATCTATGTTGAACTTGCACAAAGCTGAAATAGGTATGATTTCGGCCTTGGGCAGAACGGCATGCCAAGCTTCCACCTTCGAAGTCAGTTCCTGCTGGTTGCTCACATCGATTTTATTGATAAGCAACAACACGGGAACATCCATCTTGGACACTTTTTCCAAGAAGTCGCCATTCTTATCGGGTGTCTCCACCATATCCGTCACGTACAACAGCACATCGGCGTCTTGCAAAGCTGATTCCGAGAAATTCAACATAGACTCTTGCAACTTGTAATTAGGCTTCAAGACCCCGGGGGTGTCGGAAAAACAAATCTGCATGTCTTCCGTATTCAAAATCCCCATGATACGGTGGCGCGTGGTCTGCGCCTTAAAGGTCGCAATGGATATACGTTCCCCGACCAGGAGATTCATCAGCGTGGACTTTCCGACATTCGGATTTCCTACAATATTCACAAAACCAGCTTTATGTGCCATAATTGCTCTGTTTTTTTCTTTGAATAAAAAAACGCATCTATAAACGGATGCGTTCTTTTTTATGATGTCTTTTTGAAGGATTCTCTATTTATCCCTTATTTACTTACCTGCTCCGTCGTAGCCCCATTTCATATAAGCGGCTCCCCATGTGAATCCGGCGCCGAAAGCGGTAAAAATCAGATTGTCTCCCTTCTTCAACTGTTGTTCGTAGTCCCACAAGGCCAAGGGCAAAGTGGCTGCACTTGTATTGCCGTAACGTTGGATGTTGAGCATCACTTTTTCCATCGGCAACTCCAAACGGTGTGCTACTGCCTCGATAATGCGTACATTAGCCTGATGAGGAATGACCCAAGCGATATTATCCTTGGTCAATCCGTTACGTTCGGCCACCAAAGCTGAAGCGTCGCTCATATTGGTCACGGCAAACTTAAACACCGTACGTCCTTCCTGATGGAGATAATGCAAGCGGTGGTCTATGGTAAAATACGAAGGAGGGCAAGCGGAACCGCCCGCTTTCATGCACAAGAACGGCAACCCTTTGCCATCCGTACGCAAATAGGCATCCTTCCAACCCAAGTCTTCCGTAGTAGGCTCAACCAATACGGCAGCGGCTCCATCTCCAAAAATCGGACAAGTCGCACGGTCTGTATAATCGACCATTGAAGACATTTTGTCAGCACCGATAACAATAATCTTCTTATAACGCCCGCTCTCAATCAAAGCGGAAGCCGTATCCATAGCGAAAAGGAATCCGCTGCAGGCTGCCTGCAAGTCGTATGCAAAAGCATTCGTCAACCCCAACTTGCCAATGACAATAGAAGCCACAGAGGGGAAATGATAATCCGGAGTAGAAGTAGAAACAATCACGCAATCAATGTCTTCAGGATTTACTCCCGTTTTCTGCAATAACTGTTTCGCTGCCTTACGGGCCATATAGCTCGTACCCAAACCTTCTTCATTTAAAATACGCCTTTCCTTTACGCCGATACGAGTCATAATCCACTCATCGTTTGTATCAACCATTCGCGACAACTCGTCGTTGTTCAAGACATATTCCGGAACGTAACCGCCAATACCGGTGATTACCGCATTTATTTTTTCCATTCTTTATTCTGCTTTCTAAAAAAAGTAGCCGGAGAACAATAGTGCTCTCTGGCTATATCTCCCTCACTAATGATTAAACAGCAGCTTCTTTCACGATAGCCACCTTACCTCTGTAATAGCCACAAGTGGGGCAAACAGTGTGATAAATGTGGAATGCGCCGCAATTCGGGCAAACTGCCAACGTAGGCGCTACGGCCTTATCATGAGTTCTTCTCTTACGGGTTCTCGTTTTTGACTGTCTTCTTTTAGGATGTGCCATTTTCTTAAGTATTTAATTATTATCCAATATTTTTTTCAATTTATTCCAACGCGGATCTACCGGTTTGCCACTTTCTTCATCCGCGCTCTTCTCTTCCTCGGAACCATCTGGTTTCTCAGACGAAGTCACCAAATGTGCCGCCAATGCCTCCATCATTTCCACATTGCAATGTCCAGGTTCATGCACGTGTGTAAGCGGAACTTCCAGCACAATAAATTCGTAAATAATCCATGCGACATTCAATATGGCATCTTCGTATGGCAGTATCATCATATCCCCTTCGTCCGCATACTCATCCCCTAACTTTACGGTAAGCATACGTTCCGCCTCTATCTCCACGTCCATATCGTCAAGACACCGGTCGCACGGCACATGTACCGTTCCTTTAATATGAAAGGTAAAAACATAAGCTCCCCCGCTCTCTCTTATCTTCAGGTCTGCGTCTGCCTTACCGCTCTTCACTAAAGTCCCTTCCACAGCTTCAAAGAATGCATCATCCAATGCAAACTGATATTCAGCGACATCAGTCCGCATGTTCTTCAAATCAATCTTATAACTGTCAAGTACATCCATTTGGGCTGCAAATTTACAAAAAATAAGCGATGGCGCACAATAAAAAGCACAAAAAACGTTCTTTTTAATACTTTTTCAACTCCACCCTAAAGGTTGTCCCCACACCGATTTCCGAACGTTTCACAAAAATACGTCCTTTGTGATATTCTTCCACTATGCGTTTGGCTAAGGACAAGCCCAGCCCCCAACCTCTTTTCTTGGTTGTAAAACCGGGACTGAAGACCGTCTGGAAATGATTTTTCGAGATACCTTTACCGGTATCTGTGACTTCAACAACCACTTTCCCCGCGTCTTCAAAAGCTGTTACCGTGATACATCCTTGTCCTCCCATCGCATCTATCGCATTCTTACAAAGATTCTCTATCACCCACTCGAAAAGCGGAGCACACATATAAGCCTTCAACGGATATTCCGGCAACAGGCAACGGATAGACACTTTATTGGATGTACGGCGGGAGATATAATCTATCACGTGTTCAAGCACTGTGGCCAACAAATCCTCACGGGGTTCCGGCAAAGAGCCGATTTTAGAAAAACGTTCGGCTATCATCTCCAATCGTTTCACATCTTTGTCCATCTCCGGGATAAGCTCATCATGGGGATAAGTCTCTTTTAAAATCTCAACCCATGCCATCAACGAAGAAATCGGGGTACCTAACTGATGGGCTGTCTCTTTGGACAAACCCACCCAGACTTTATTCTGCTCTGCCTTTTTGGAACTCAACAAAGCGAAAATAGCCACTACGACAAAAATAAGAACTACACCCAATTGTATATAAGGATAGGAAGACAGCCGTTTCAACATAATGGAATCGTCATAACAGATTTCCATAAAATCACCATCAGCACCTTGAGAAGCACCTTCATTCAGATAAATACGAATCACCCGGCCTCCTTGCCGCATGTCTTCCGCCATTTGCTTTACCTCTCTCGTACTGTCGGCTGCATTACTTGCTTTCAATGACAAATTCCGATAGCTATGTATTTCTCCTGATTTATATTGCACGATGACCGGAATGGTATTATTTCCATTCAAAACTTTCAAAACCAAGGTGACATCGGTGTTTTCATCCGCATTGTTCAGCGTTCGCATGGCTTCTGCCCATACTTCCATGTTTTGGTGTTCACCCAAAGCCAAATCACGTACTAAATAGTTGGATATAATGAGAGACCCCACGGCTATCACGATGGCCATGACTACTAACAAAAACTTAACCTGCCTTATCCGGTCATACCACTGCATAACATTTAACTTCTTATACTCCTTTCCCAAAAACGGGCAATCCTCTTTTTTATTGCATCATTGACGCCATTCTATCATCGAAAAAGCGGATGCACCGCTACTCGACACATCCGCTCGTTTATCCCAAAAAATGTTCAAACCGGGGAGGCTACTTGATTAAGACACCTTTTCCGTTAATGATATAAAGTCCTTTCTTCAACGTTTTGAGAGTCTCTCGATCCGCAGCCTTCTTCACCAGCAGACCGCTTACGGTATAGACATCCACCCTCTGTCCTTTGGCAAGGACCGCATCAATACTCTGCCCCTCTACAACAGTAAAGTCATATCGCAGTTCCGGAGCATTGTCGAGGACATTGTTACCCCAGCTATCCGAAGCCTGTTGTATCTTCATAGCCGGTACGACCAAAGTATATGAACCTTTGGCGGTAACTTCTTCTGTCAGTTCTATCTTGATTTCATTGTATTCGTCTCCCATATCCAAAGTGGCACTTACCTTTTCCTGCGTATCTTTATTGATAAGGTAAGCTTCTTCTTGAGAGTCTACATTGGTCACGGCAAAGGTCTCTTTCTGGAATTGCAATACGAAACTCTTCAAAGAGGTTACCTCGCCTTCTGCCGGAGTAATACCCGTAGGCTGGTAGTTGGTAGTCTCAACCTTTTTACCCGTGACTCTATAAGTCAAGTTTACAGACACATTCCAATCTCCCTGAGCATTCAAAACTACCTTCTCCGGCACGACAAGCGTGTACATGCCTGCATCTACGACCTCTCTTTCCAGCGTAATCAGGATTTGGTTTTCCTGCCCTTCACCTTCTACGGCCGAAACAGTAGCAGAAATCTGTCCGGACAACCGACTCATCAAATACACAGCCGGAGCATCTTCTGACGTATTAATCGTAACGGGTTGGTCGAATGCCAACGTGAAAGTAGATACCGTTTCAACTTCATCCTCGGAAGCCGGTTCTACACCGATTACTTCAATGACAGGACCTGCCTGATGTTCTACGATTGTATATTCGTAACGCACTTCTTTATTCTGCGGACCGGAAAGAACAAAACCCTCCCAATCCTCTTTATTATCCGGACAGCTATACAAACCTTGCGGAATAACCAACTCATAAGTTCCAGAAGCTGTAATAGGTTCCCGCTTTTCAGTTGCAAACATCAGCATGATTGTGTTATAGCCTTCACCATAATCAACACCTGATACTTCAATCTTTTCCTTTGTCTCTTTGTTCAACAAATAGGGCATTTCACAATTCAATGTTTCTATATATCCCTCATCATCATACTGTGCATTAATCACTGCATATTGTCCGGAAGCTGTGATTTCGATATAACCGATTTCATCCAAGCCCTCACTTTCCGGAGCCGGAGCGAGAGCTTCCGGAACTTCTGTATGAATAGCCTTGCCTGTGTATTCCAAACGGAAGTTATCGGCCTTGAACCAATTTGAGGAAGCTACCTTGACTAATAATTCACCATTAACGACTTCCACACCGTCTACCGAAACATCCACGCCCGTAGCCTTGTCTATTGCAGCGACATTGGCCGTTTTCACACCGGCAGTCAAAGTTAGTGTCGTACCTGCATCAGCAGCAACCAACGCAGTCAGTTTATACACACCATCACGCAGGTCGGTTACCGTCTGCTGTACATGCATATTACTTGTTCCCCATGTATTGAACACGTAATCACCATGTGCATTGGTGATATTATAAGTTCCATTTGAATTTTCCTTCACGCCGGTATCCCCACCGCTGGCAGCGGTCCAAGGTGACAACTCTCCCGTTTCAAACGAAGGATTCTCAATCATGAAAGTATAGTCGAAAGTCTTGCCATTACCCGGGTAAGCCACCAACACGAAAGTCTTGGTAGCTTCTGCCAATTCTGTGCCGATAACCTGAATGGTTTCCAAAGTCACAGCTTCTTCCAAATCGGTATTCGCTTTGGTATATGCGGCGGTGTAGTTTGTTTTGTCTTCAGGATTATCCACAGTGGCATACATAGCAGACATCATGGCATCTTTGATTTGCTGACCAACTTTGGCATACGCCTCCGTGATTTCAGACAAAGAATTAGTCATAGCTATCACCTTGCTACAAGCATCAGTCAACGCGATGGCATCATCGTCTACGGTTCCGGTTGTCGCCATAAGCTCTTCTACTTTTGCTTTCATGGCCTTACCAATCTTCCTATCAGCCACTGCGACATCAAAGGCAGCCTGCAAAGCCGTACGTGCCTCTTCAAGAGAAACCCTCAATTTATCAATACCCAACAAGCCGATATACGACAACTTGATATTTGTTATTCCAATCCAATCAGCCTTCTCTATCATTTCCAAGCCAAAAGTCAACGAACCATCAGTAACTTCAATGTTTTCCAATACCGGATTGGTATAAAGACCACCGGCATCCTGCAAAGCCACTGTTTGACCGTTTGCTGTGAAATTCACAGTAGCACCGTCATTCTTGAATGCATAAGCAGAAAGCTTATAGATTCCTGTCGGCAAATTATTCTTAGTATATATCAATGTTCCGGTAAATGCCGCACCATTATTCCATGCTTCAATATAGCCTGGCTTAATCAAGCCTAATGCCTCATTATTTTTATTGGAAGCACCATTATACTGATAGTTCTTATTAAAACCGGTAAACTCATTCACCCAGCCGTTCGTACTGTTGCCAATACCCTCAATAAAGATTGTGTAATCAAAAAATTCGCCTTGATTAGGAACAGCATTCAAAATATATTCAATGTATGCATTTTCGCAAACTGTCTTTACTCCAGCAAAATCCTCAGGAGTAACAGCAGACTCCAGACCGGAAGTCTTCAAAGCCTCTTTGAATGCATCTGTAACACCAGCCCTTTTCTCTGTGGAGATAGATATTACGTTTTCGCAGAAAACCAAATATTCTTCGATTTCCTTGAGCTTAGGCAGCACTTCCTCCACTTCGGTTTTGGTAGTTCTCATCATGGATATGGCAGAATTCAACTCTTCATCAGAACCCACCATATTTTCTGTTTCAGTCAAGGTCGCATTCACCTTTTCCATCAAGCCTGCATTCAAGCCTTCAGTTTGCAAACTTTTCAAAGATTCACGAACTAACTTATACTCATCTAATATTGTCATCTCACGATACAGTTTCATCTCACCTATCAACATCCACGACTGTTGCAAATCGAAGGTACATTCAAAACCCACCGTTATAGTTTTATCTTCGGAAAGAGTAAACTCCAATGTGCTCTGATAAAGATTCTTATTATAGAACGCATCTGCTGCCTGAGGAAAATTATCGGGATAGGGATCCAAACCGGAAACACTACCCAAAGTAGGAATTACAGCACTTTCTTCTCCTGCAATCATTTTGCCAAGAGATTTTGACGGTTCCACATCGAACTTTAATCCCTGACGGAAAAAAGCATACCCCGTCATACGATACTTACCAGCCGGCAGAGTTATGTCCTGCTTGGCACTACCAACCGTACTTTCCAAAGCTCCCCAACCGGCATAAAAGCCATACACATTATACCCCTCTGAAGGCCCGTTATCGGTACAACCCACAAAAGTCCAGTCTGTCTGCTGGTCCCTGTCAATGCTCATAGCGGCATTCTTGATATAGTCGGACGTGATGTCTTTCCATTCACTCTGCGCCCAACCAACCACAGCGAATAAAACCGCTGTTAAACTTAGTAAAATCCTTTTCATTGTTTTAAGAATTAGGTTAACTAATAAAATTATTCACTCTCAATTCCTCTAAAAAGAGGAATAATGTGCAAATATAACAATAATAATAAAAGAATCAAAAAAGAATAGAAGAATTTCATTTTTTTAATTTAACGTGAGTTCGATATAATTCAAAACAAATCTCTAATTATACGACAGGAATGAAGAGGTCTTGAACTTCTATATCAACAGAGCGTCAAATGCAGCTCCGGAATCTTTCAATGCGAAAATTAAGCAGTTCAGGGCACAACTTAGAGGAGTGGTTGATATACCGTTTTTCTTGTATTGGCTAACAATAGCCCACATGGGTTTACGGCTGCTCCAGAAAAATACAAAGGAAGAGAAAAACAGAATCCCACTAATGAAGCAACGAAGCAACAAGCCCCCCAGACACATACAAACGAAAACTCCCCTATCTGGCTTGTAAGGAATTCATTTTTTAATCACTCCCTTACCAAGGGACAAACAACCTTGACGGATTACCGGCACAGCAAAAAGGAAACAAAAAAAGAGGATATCCCCGTCTTGACCGGAATATCCTCTCTTACCTGA
>NZ_JH376624.1 GCF_000233955.1 Paraprevotella clara YIT 11840 | reverse complement strand
GCGGCACGCCCACTTACTTAATTGAAATGCTGAACAGATTCGGTGTGTTACCCTCCAAAATAGGGGGTAACGAGGTTGTGGCGGCTGATTTCGACGCACCGACCGAACGAATGGAAAGCATCACCCCCTTGTTGTACCAAAGCGGCTATGTCACCATCAAGGGGTACGATGAGATGTTCCAAATCTATACCTTGGACATCCCGAATGCGGAAGTAAGGATAGGTTTGATGCGCAGTCTCATACCTTATTATGTGACACGTGATACGCAGACGACCAATACCACGGTGGTTAATTTGGCCCGTGCCTTGGTGCGCGGCGACATGGACGGGATGCTGTGCCTGCTACAGACCTTCCTTTCCACCGTCCCTTATTGTGACCGCACGGACTATGAAGGCCATTACCAACAAATGCTCTATATCATTTTCAGCCTTCTCGGCGCGTATGTGGACGTGGAGGTACGTACCCCGATGGGACGGGTGGACATGGTGATGCGCACGGCCACCACGCTCTACGTCGTGGAACTGAAACTGGACCAATCGGCCGAGGCCGCCATGCGGCAAATCGACCTGAAGAACTATCCTGAACGCTTCGCCCTGTGCGGACTGCCCGTGGTAAAGGTTGGAATCAACTTTGACATGGAACGGCATACCCTGAAGGATTGGGTGATTACGAAATAAAATACCCTCCACCCTAAGAGTTTGCAAAAATATCCTTCATCCTTCAGGATATGTGGTAAACGTCTATTATATAACATATTACGGTCTGAAAGATGGAAAGTCCATCTTTCAGTTTCCTTTCATGGCTGAGAGTCGTCAAACGCTCTGCGCCAAACGATTTTCCAATCTCAGCCAAACGATTTTTCATTCTCAGCCGATTGATTTTCCGTTCTCTTCCTTGCGGAATGAAGCGTGGCTGAAAGATGCCTGAAACATCCTTCAGTCCATAACACACAAGTAATGAAAGGATTAACATACATCCTGAAAGATGAAGGATGTTTTTGGGAAAACTCCTGTGTAGGAGATACGGGTGGTAATCGTCCAATTCAGGCTGTTGTTTAAGACAAATGGAAATAGTCAGGAACGTCAGAAGTAGGCTGAATGTATTGGCTGCAACGAACTGTCCAACTTGCTGTTGGTGTCAGTGCTAATGCTTGTTAAAGAATCATTTTGATTTTTGTTTTACTTAATAGGAAACCGCTTCTCCGGATGGTTTTCATGTACCAAACGTCAAGATTAGACATTTACTTATAAAAAAATTGTTTGTTATGTTGTTGACACCAGAATTGGAAATAAGTTTTCATCAGAGATATAATCCAGACGGTAGCAGCTTGCGTAAGGCTCAACTCCGGATGGTGGATATGCTGATGTGGTTTGACGAGGTTATGCGTAAGCATGGGGTGGAGTGGTTCCTTGAAGGAGGGTCTTTGTTGGGTGCTGTGAGACATAAAGGGTTTATACCTTGGGATGATGATATAGATGTGGGTATCCATGTTAAGGATGTGGAACGGGTACGTGATATTTTTATGAATGAGAAGCATCCGCAATATGTATTCCAATGTGCAGAAACAGATCCTTATTGTTTCTATATGTGGGACACTTTACGTGACACGAAGAGCAAGTACGTCCATTCACAACATAAAATGATTGTTTTGGAGAAGTTGAAGAAATACCGAGGGGTACAAATAGACATTTTCCCTTTCGATAATCATGTGAACATGAAAGTCAATAATATTTTGAGATATAAAGAGTGGGGAAAAACAACCATTAGGATATTAGGAGACTCTCGTTGTGCAATGTGGTTGGCTTGGGCATTACATAAAATACAACTTGTTTTATTTTCCGTTGCAAGGCTTTTGACAAAAAAGAAAAACTATTGGACGAATGCCTATGGGACGGGAACAGGGAAGGGGTACTTTTATCCCGATGGCACGTTGTTCCCTACATCGAGAGTGTTTTTTGAGGGGCATGAATTCCCTGCTCCTCATGATGTGGATATGTTTTTGCGATGCCATTATGGAGATTATATGCAATTACCTGATGATGCGGAATATAATCACCATCAATTGAGCGATATAGAGATTTGGTAGGAATAAATCAGTTTTATAATAAAAATTAAAGATGAATATAGCATTACTTACGGCCGGAGGTTCTGGTAATAGGATGGGGCAGGATATCCCCAAACAATTCATGTGCATAGATAATAAGCCTGTCATTATCTATACTTTGCAAGCATTCCAATATGCAACGGAAATAGATGCCATAGCGGTTATTTGTCTCAAAGGATGGGATACTGTACTGCAAGCTTATGCCAATCAATATAATATTTCGAAACTTAGATGGATATTCGAAGGGGCAGGGAGTAATCAGGAATCCATTTATAATGGGATAATAGGGTTGTTAAATGCAAAATGTAGTGAAAACGATATCGTTTTAGTACATGATGGTGTACGACCGTTGGTTTCAGAAGAAATTATCCGAAATAATATAGAAATATGTAGGAAGTACGGCTATGCTGTTACGGGGCTGATGTGTAAAGAAGCCATTATGGAACGGGTGGATGACAACATACATGAAATTAAAATTCCAAGGGAACGTCTTGTAAGGACACAAACACCTCATACCTACCGTTTGGGTACATTGTATCAGGCTCATAAAGCAGCATTAGAGAGAGGGATAAAAGAGACGGTTGCCTCTTGTACTTTATTGGCCGCCTTAGGTGTGACGGAACAACATATTGTATTAGGTTCAGAAAAAAACGGTCTGAAATTGACACGGCCGGAAGATGTGGAACTTTTCAAGGCGATGCTGCATGCAAGCCCTGAATCCTGGATGAAATAGATTTTATTATGGCATATATAGATGATTTAAGGGAAGTTGGAAAACTCAGCCTTCCGTGGGAAAAACTAAGTGGAAAAAATATTTTTATAGCCGGTGCCACAGGTTTGATTGGGAGATGTTTTGTGGATGTCTTGATGAATAGGAAAGGACAAGATTACCATGTATATGCTTCTGGACGAAGTATGGAGAGGGCAAAAGAATATTTTTTTGCGTATGCTAACTCGCCCTTTTTCCATTTTATGAAACATGATATTATCTCTCCATTAATTTGTGAAATCCAATTTCATTTCATCCTTGATGCTGCGAGTGGTGCTTCTCCCCAGTTGTATGCAACGGATCCTGTGGGGGTAATGAAAGCAAATTTTTATGGCGTGGATAATTTGCTTTCTTATGGAAGAGATAATGGTTTGGAAAAGTTTGTATACGTATCATCCGGAGAAATTTATGGTGAGGGTGATGGTAGGGTATTCACAGAAGATTATAGTGGGTATGTCGATTGTGCGAGCGTAAGGGCTTGTTATCCTTCATCCAAGAGGGCTGCAGAAACATTGTGTGAATCATACTCAAGTCAATACGGAATTGATATTAGCATAGCCCGTCCGTGCCATGTATACGGTCCGTATTTTACAGAAAACGATCAACGTGTGTATGCCCAATTCATACGCAATATAATGAAAGGGAAAAATATTGCCATGAAAAGCGATGGCAGTCAATACCGTTCTTGGTGCTATGTGGTGGATTGTGTGGCTGCTTTGCTGTACATTATGCTTAAAGGTGAAAACCGACAGGCTTACAATATAGCCGATATTTCTTCTAATATATCAATTAAGGAATTAGCGGAAATGATAGCGGAAATAGGGAATAGGAAAGTCGTCATGGAAATACCGTCCGTTATGGAAAAATCAGGTTATAACGTGGTTACGAAATCTGTCTTTTCGACCGATAAGTTGAAGGCCTTGGGATGGGAGGTAAAAGGTACGATGAAAGAGAAGATGCAGGCGACAATTTTTTCAGCCATGTCATGTTAGATACTTTTTGGTGGTATCATATTTGATTCAAACATAGTATAATGGGTAATGTAAAGCAGCAAACCCTGTCCGGCGTTAAGTGGAGTGCTATCGAACGGTTGGCCATACAAGGGATGCAGTTCGTGATTGGATTGGTCTTGGCTCGTTTGTTGTCTCCTGATGATTTCGGGTTGGTGGGTATGATAGCAATTCTTTTGTCCGTCTCCCAAACGTTGATTGATAGTGGTTTCTCGAATGCCTTGGTGAGGAGGCAAGACCGTTCGCAGGTGGATTGTTCTACGGCCTTTTATTTTAATGTGGCTGTGGGGATAGCCTTGGTCATCGTCATGTATTTCATATCGCCGTGGATTGCATTGTTTTTTGAAAGGCAGGAATTGGTGGAGATAACCCGATCGGTTTCGGTGATATTGCTTTTTAATTCTTTGGCAGTGGTCCAGACCGCCCTTTTTACGGCTGCGGTTGATTTCAAGTCGCAGGCACGCGCGTCCATTTGGGCCACATTGGTTTCCGGCATCGTTGGCATCACATGTGCGGGCTTGAGCCTGGGAGTATGGGCTTTGGTATGGCAGTCGGTTTGTAGTGCAGTGGTCCGGTGTTTGGTTTTGTGGATTTCGTCCAAATGGTTTCCATCGTGGATATTTTCAGTAAAGTCTTTTAGGGAAATGTTTTCATATGGCAGCAAGTTGATGGCATCTGGGTTGTTGGGCGTGCTTTATAATCACATGTCTACGATTCTTATAGGGAAATTTTATACGGCTTCCGACTTGGGGTATTATACACGGGGCATGCATTTTGCGAATCTTCCCAGTGTGACGGTGACGGGAGTATTGCAGCGGGTCACATTTCCGGTTTTGGCCAAATTCCAAAATGATGATGAACATTTGATACGTATTTATCGTAAATACATACGTTTTTCTTCCATGTTCATTTTCTTTGCCCTTTGCCTGTTGGCTGCGTTGGCCCGCCCTTTGGTTTTGTTCTTGTTGACTGAGAAATGGGAGCCTGCCGTGGTATACCTTCAGTTGTTTTGTTTGTCAGCTTTGGTCACCCATATAGCCCAGATAAACTTGAACCTGTTGCAGGTGAAGGGGAGGAGCGACCTTTATTTACGGTTGGAGGTGATTAAGAAGGCCGTGTCTACGCTTTTGTTGTTATGCGCCGTGCCTTTTGGCGTATTGGCCATTTGTGTGTCAAATTTGGTTTATTCCCAAATCTCGTTGGTCATCAACACCTATTATACAGGCAAACTGTTTCATTTGGGTTATTGGACTCAATTTAAAGATTTTGGGGGGTATTTGCTTATGGCGGTTCTTGGTACTGCTCCGGTATATTTCTTAGGGTTGCTGCCTATGTCGTCCATCGCGGTGTTGTGCATAGGAGTAGTTGTAGGATGTTGTATTTATGGGGGTATGTTGTGGATAAGGAAAGATGAGATGTTTATGGAATATGTGGTTTTACCTGTAGTAAAATCTTATAAGAATAAAATGAAGAAGAGATGAAAACGCTTTTATATGGTATTGTCGTCCGGATAGTTGACCTCTTTGTAAAGGCTGATGCTAAGCATTGGGTCTTTGCTGCAAATTATGGAAAAACTTTCAATGAGGGGCCGCGTAACCTGATGATGTATGTTATGCGTCATGACCCTACGGTGAAGTGCTTGTTTGTGACGCGCAATAGGGCAGTGCGTAAGGAATTGAAGAGGCAAGGGATTCCTTGCGTGATGAATTGTAGCATGCAGGCTGTTTTGGCTATAGCTCGGGCTGGTTGTGTTTTTTCTTCACATGCGGCAGGGGACATTTTCTTTGCATTTGTGAAACAGCGGCGAAGGTTTTTCTATTTGATGCATGGGCAAGCTTTTAAGAAAGGGCTTGGTGCCATTCCCATTGCATATTGGAGGAGCTTGCAACCCAAACATACTTTTTGGGGGGATTTCAAACATCTGGTCAGTGACTATCTTGTGAAAAGCGGAGATTATAATGTCAGCGAGTTTGCTTCTGCAACCTCCGAGTTTGTTGCGCAATATACGCGTAAGGTTTTTCCTAAGCAGGTTGAAATCAAGGTACTGGGTTCTCCTCGGTGTGATAGCTTGTTTATACCGGAACAGATGGAGAATGAGTTCTTTGACAAATTTAAGGGTAAGATGGTGGTAACTTATATGCCTACCCATCGTTTGTATGGCAAAGGAGTCTTGGCACCTATGTTATTCAAAGATAATAAAACGGTGCTTGACTGGCTGAGGGCAAATGATGTGGTAGTACTCATCAAGCAACATCCCAATATGATTCCTGCAATGACGGAAGAAATAAGTAATGACGTGGTTATAGATATCACAAAAGCGGAATTGGACCTGTTTTGCACAATTTATCACTCGGATGTGTTGGTGTCGGACTATTCGAGTGTGTGGATGGATTACCTGTTGTTACGCCGTCCGTTGATTCATTTTTTTTATGATTCAAATTATAATGAGGAGGATGAAGGTTATTTTTATGATTTGCATGAAAATCCTGCAGGACATGTATGTGATAGTCAGGAAGAGCTTTTTGAGGCACTCAAACGTTGCAGGGAAAATTACTCGTCCATGTGCCCAAGTGAAGAAACTGTGAGGAAGTTCCATAAATATGTGGATGGGAATAGCTGTAAAAGGCATTATGAGGAGATTATCAAAGACTGTTAGTTAAAAAGATTTTATCAATGGTTAGTCGTAAAAGCGGATATACAGGTAAACTTATACCTTATTGTATTAATATATTTGTCTATTTCTTTTTGTTGCATTTTGTACAAAGATGTGGGCAACTTGTTTTAAATATAGACTTTCATATTCCTCAATTATTATCTTTATCTTCACTTCTTTTTTTTCTATTCTATGCAATCAATAAAAAAAAGAAATTGATGGACTGCCTAATAATATTTTATTTGTTCTATATGCTTCTAAATGGAATGTTTCTAAAATATTATGGTTCCTATCAAAACACTTTGATGTATTATGCTTTTACTGGACAGTTTTGTTTTACACTTTTTTATTTTATGGGAAGATTTTCTGCAATCTCAATTATAAGTGCGTTGGATAAGATGAGATTTCCTTTATTGATGTCCATGTTTGTCGGAATATATTGCTTTTTATATACCCCGGGGTGGTATATGTCCATGAAATATAGTCAATTGAACGAATTTGGAAGCAATTATATGGAGATTATGAGGATGTCCTCTATTTGGGGACATCCTTATCATTTAGCTTATGCAACGTTATTGTATAGTATATATCTGATGTATCGTTTGTTTTCAGCTAATATGATTGATAAAAAGTCTTATGCGATGCTTCTGTTATGTTTTATAATCCTTTTTTTATGTCAACTTCGGGTTTGCATAATGTTCTTTGTATTTGCATTTTTTTTGTTTACCATATTAAATCCCAACAAGAGAAAAAATAAAAATATATGCATTGCTTTGGCGGCCATTTTTCTTGTTCTTGCTTTGCAATTTATAATGGGTAAGTTATCAGGGGATCATATAAATTATATAGAAGAACACATGTTAAACCTGTTTGATGATGAGCACCTTGATACTAGATTCGAGCATACACGCGGTGACATTATTAGTTATTCTTTTTGGGGTGAAGGTTGGGGAAAATATGGTGATAATGCAAGGAACATCAATAAGTGGGCGATATTTGATAATGAATATCAACATCATATTTCCGAGTTAGGGTATTTTGGTCTTGGAATCTTGTTACTTGTTTTAATGTATGCGATTGTAAGAGGGTTTAGGTATAGAAAAGTTGTTTTTGTTGAATTCTTACTTATTTGTTTTTATGCAATAGCCATGTTAGGCGCAAGTGTTTTAATACATGCATCTCAATATGGATATGTTTTTTGGTTTTGTGTGGGTCGAGTTGTGGCCTCATCTGGTTCTTCTTGTAAAATGTTAGATAGAAATGAAAGTAGTACACATCGAGTCCGGATTGGGCAATCAAATGCTTAGTTATTGCGAATATCTGGCTTTAAAAAAGTTGCATCCGCAGGAGGATATTTATATAGAAACCATTGTTTTTAACCTGCCCGAAGCCAATGAAGTAATAAATCAGTGGAATGGTTATGAATTGGAACGCATATTCGGTATACATGCACCTAATATACGTGATTATTTTTCGCACAATTCGTGGAAAGGAATCATAAGTGATATCCGCGCTTCAAGATGGTGGGACAAGAATTGGAATTATCCTGTTTATTTTATAGAAGCTTTTAGGAACGCCGGTTTGTCTTTGAAAAATATTAGAGGCGATTTTGAAGCTGTTGGATCGATACGCAATTTCAATATGAAGGTTCGGCATAAATCAACCTTTCGTGAATTGTTGGTGGATACGGATTTGGGGGATTGGTTTAAACGTTGGTACCGGGCAATACGCCATCGGCATTTTATAAGTCGGTATAATCGTTATGACAAGGTCTTTTATAAAGGTGAAGATGATATTTTTACCGGGCAGTTCCTTTCTATGAAGAATTATGGAAATGGATTGGATGAAATAGAGAGTACTGTGCGTAATGTATTCAAGTTTCCTCCATTTTTAGATGAAAGAAATCGCGAGATGGCGGCAATGTTGGAAACTTGTAACAGTGTGGCGATACACGCGCGTCGTGGTGACATGTTGGGAGTAAATGGCTATTGTTACAAGCATGGATATTTCAGGCGTGCGGTAAAATACATACGCAAACGGGTGCAAAATCCCGTCTTTGTGTTTTTTTGTGACACCGAAAGTGTGTCTTGGTGTAAAGACAACTATTCGATATTTGGCGTAGACAAGGGAAAGGATAAGATATATTTTGTGGATTGGAATAAGGGTACGGAGAGCTATAGGGATATGCAGTTGATGTCATGTTGCAAGCATGCTATCATAACGAATAGTTCGTTCGGATGGTGGGGAAGTTTTTTTATAACAAATCCCGACAAGATAACCATTGCGCCTAAGCAGGAAATTTGTATGGTGGTGACACATCATTGTTGATTGTATGAAAATTGCACACATAAGTTGGTCTATGACCAATGGCGGCATTGAGAATATGCTGTCGGATATCATCAACTGTCAGGTTTCCCATTGTGATGTGGCTTTGGTCGTTATCAATGACGCGGTTGATGAAACGATTTTGAACCGGATTGACAAAAGGTGTCATGTCATTAGGATTGGGAGAAAATTGAAGAGCAGAAGTCCTTGGTTTATAATAAAATTGAATTATATATTATGGAAAGGACGTTATGATATATTACATGTACATAATGACGGCTTTTTGAAATATATATTCTATAAGGGAAGAAGGATTGCAACTATTCATAACTCAGGTTTTTCTTCTTTGAAATATTCCGGTTGTAAGGTATTGGCATGTATATCGAAAGCCGTATATGACGAAATGACAAAGGCCGGGTATAAAAATTGTGTCAGGGTGGACAACGGGATAAACGTACAATCTATTCTGCGCCGTAGAATAGATTTTTATGAAGGGCAATTAAAGATAGTTCAAGTAAGCCGTTTGTTATTAAAACAGAAGGGGCAAGATATATTGTTGAAAGCTTTGTCGCTGTTGAAACATAGGGGGCTGGAAAACTTTACTTTGGATTTTATCGGAAGTGGAGTAGACGAAGTTGAATTAAAAAAAATGGTGGTTGAGTTAAATCTTGAAAAACATGTGCGTTTTTTGGGAAACCAAAGCCGGGAATATGTTTATTCTCATTTGAAAGATTATGACCTGTTTGTGCAACCAAGTCGGTTTGAAGGTTTTGGGCTGACTGTGGCAGAAGCCATGGCGGCTTGCGTGCCTGTTTTGGTAAGCAAGAATGAAGGACCATTGGAAATCATTGATTACGGGAAATATGGCTATGATTTTAAAAATGACAATATACATGAGTGTTCAGAAAAAATAGCCATGTTTTTATTCAAAAAGAATGATTTGACTGTGATTCGGAAAGCTTTGCAGCATGTGTCCGAGAGATATAATATCGAAACAATGGTTAGGCAATACCTGATGCTATATGACAAGATGCTTAGACAATGAGCCGCCGTTTGTAAACACTTAAACTGTTTGGAATGAAAATAGGTAGCTTTTTAGTGGATTTTGCAATGTTTCGTTTTACCCCCCCCCCTATTTCGTAATATATTGTTAGATAATAGGATAGGGAAAGTTTCAAGAACTGCGGAAATTTGTAGTGGTATCTATTTTACGGGCAAGCGGATTGTCATCGGCGAACGGGTTTTCATTAACAAGTTCTGCAAATTTTTCTCCCACACAAAGATGGGTTCTGACATCATAATAGGCGATGACGTTGCTATTGCCATGGGTGTCACCCTGACCACTCATACACATCAGATATCAAGCGGGAAGCGAAGGGCAGAAAGAAAGACGGTGTTTAGGCCGATAGTTATCGGTGATGGTTGTTGGATTGGTGCCAACGTGACAATCCTCCCGGGTGTCACCATTGGCAGGGGCACTGTGGTCGGAGCTGGGTCGGTGGTGGTGAAAGACTTGGATGCAAACTCCGTATACGTTGGTAACCCTGCAAGGAAGATAAGGCAGTTGGAAGGATAAGAAAGTTTTTTGAATGATAATTTGAGACAACGATGAACAATGTTCGAAAAGTGCAAATGACGCAAATGGAGATTCTCCGGCTCTTCATGGATATTTGCGAGAGACACAGATTGAGGTGGTATATGATTGGCGGTTCGCTGATAGGGGTACTGCGTCACAAGGGGTTCATCCCGTGGGACGATGACATAGACATAGGCATGCCGCGAAAGGACTATGACAAGTTCGTGAGCCTGCAAGCGGAATATCCGGACGGGTATGGGCTGACTTGTCATGGCAACACACCGGAATGGCAGTTCAACTTCTCGCAATTCATTGACAAGGAGGCCGAGATAGAGGTGCTTATGAACGAACTTCCGCGTAAGTGCCACGTGTGGCTCGACATATTTCCCATAGACGGCCTGCCTGCAAACGGGTTGCGCAGGTGGTTCCATGTGAAGCATATCTTGATGTATAGGTATTTGGTGCAGATTCCCAACATAAGGACGCAGGTTGACACCCACAAGGTGGGGCGGCCTTGGCATGAGAAGTTGGTCATCAGATTGCTTCATGTGATACCCGTTAGTAAGCTCGTGTCCGTAGATAAATGCTTGTCGGCCATGCAACGCGTGTTGAGGAAACATGATTTCGACAAATCTCGGTATGCTGGTAACATGCTCGGCAAATATAGGGAAAGGGAGGTGGTGATGCAAAAATGGTGGGGAGAGCCGCGTAAGATGCCTTTCGAGAACATTACAGTGAATGTGCCGTCGAACGCGGACGCTATAAACCGCCACATTTACGGGGATTACATGAGGTGGCCTGTCGAAAAAGATCGAGTGAGCCACGACATAAAGATAATCAAGTTGAGGGGCACGGAATGAACGGCTTGTTTTCAACATTTAAGAAACTCGGTGGATGGTCGCTACTGAACCTGTGGCGCAAGGCTGGGGTGCTGCCATACGCCGTGGCGCAGGTCTGCCTGACCGGTGTATCGCGCAAGTCATTGGAAATTGTACGTTTAGGAGTGCAGCAGAAAATACTGCATAAGTTGAGGAAACGGTATTTGCCTGTACTGGAGGCATTTGACGAGGAATGGAAGTCTGGACAGTATGCGACGGAACAGGAAAGTTGTCCGAGGGTTTGGATTTGTTGGATGCAAGGGATTGAAAATGCTCCGAAATTGGTACAAGATTGTTATTCATCTATTCAAGAACATATTACGGACCGTAAGATCGTACTTATAACTGCAAAGAATAGGAAAGAATATGTAGTTTTCCCCGATTATATCGAACAGAAATATGAGGCGGGGATAATTACACATACGCATTTTTCGGACTTACTACGGGTAGCATTGTTGGTCAAGTATGGCGGAACATGGATTGATGCGACGGTGTTCTGTACGGGAGGAACAATTCCAAGATATATGTTGGATAGTGATTTTTTTGTCTTTCAAAATTTGAAACCAGGGGCGGATGGGCATGTGTTGAATATTTCGAGTTGGTTTATGACGGCATGCGCAGGAAATAAAATGGTGTCGGCCGTAAGAAAGTTACTTTATGAATATTGGAGAGAGAATGATAGGTTGATTGATTATTTTCTTCTTCATCATTTTTTTGCCATGGTGGCTGATTCTTATGTCGATGATTGGAAGAAAGTGGTTCCCTTTAGTAATTCCGTGCCACATATATTGTTGCTCAGGCTTTTTGAACCTTATAATAAGGAATGTTACGAGGAATTGAAACGGATATGCCCTTTCCATAAGCTTGCGTACAAGCGTACTTCGGAAGAGTTTGCTTTGAAGGGGACTTTTTATGATGTAATATTTAATAA
>NZ_JH376623.1 GCF_000233955.1 Paraprevotella clara YIT 11840 | reverse complement strand
TGTTTTTTATCATTGTCTTTTTGTCAGAATGTCAGGTTTAGTCCTTTATGTTTGCCGTATTCGTCAGTGGTTCCGGCCTTGATGGATTTTATTCGATTCTCGCGGGGGTGGGTTTTACCGTTTTGCCAGGGTGGGGGCGGCTTTTGCTTTCCTTTTGCCGTGTGTGGGGGGCGGGTGTGCGCCGGCGGGCCTCCGGCATGTCAGGTAACGGTGCTTTTGGGTGCCTTATGGTTATTCAAGATGTGTCCCGTTTTTCTTTCAGATAAATCCGGGATGCGGTTCTGAGGTGGTGTTTCCGTGGCTCGGATGCTTGTCTTTTCCCGTTTTCAGCCGTGCCGTTTTCCGTTCCCGGCCGGTCGTCTCTATTTTGTGCGCCGAACGTAAAACCGTTCGCTTCCGATTGATTTACCGTTTGGCTGAGACGGAGTGTATGATATACGGCATATATGCAGGATTGGGTGTGTGTTTTGTATAAATATTCAGGTTTGGGGCTACGGATTTGCCTCGGATGAGGTTTTCTGTGCCCCGTTTTTGGGTGTTTTTGTTGTCTTTCTGATTGTTTTTTTCTTTCTTTTCCTGTCTTTTTGTCGGGCTTGGGGGACGGTTCCCATGGCGACTGTAACCGGATGGGACGACGGCCCTTCCTGTTCCGTCTTACGGTGATTTGTCCTGTAGGTATGGGTATTCGCTTTTGCCGTGGCGGGCTTGTCCGGTCCGTCCCGTATCGTCGTTCCCATAAGCAGCCCATGAAAATCCTCCTTTGTCTGCCGGGCAGCCGTGATGTTGCAGGGTGGGGGGCTTGCGGGGGCGGCTGTGGCCGGGTTTATGTGCACGGTGGCGGTTAAGTACCGTTTTGTTTCGGTGGATGCTGAGGTCGTTTTCCGTTTTCAGTTCCGGGCGGCACTATAAAATATTTTGTGTAAATGTAAAATA
>NZ_JH376622.1 GCF_000233955.1 Paraprevotella clara YIT 11840 | reverse complement strand
TTGTGGCTGTTTTTCTTTGCTTTCGGGCAGGGGGAAACAGCCTTTTCGTGTTTCAAACGGAGTATTATCTTATTCAATTGATGTATTATGATAAGAAGATTATTGATGTTCACAATTTTAGTTGGAGGGTTGTCGTGGGCGGCCGTTGCTCAAAACGTGGCGCTCAAGACCAATCTGTTGTATTGGTCTACTGTGACACCCAACCTCGGTCTTGAGGCCTCGATAGCCCGGAAGCATACGGTGCAGTTGTTTTACGGGCTCAACCCTTGGGAGCCTTCCGGAGGGGAGAGTTTGAAGCATTGGGTGGTTCAGCCCGAATACCGTTATTGGTTTTGCGAGGCTTTCAACGGGTGGTTTCTCGGTGTGCATCTGATGGGCGGCGAGTTTAACGTCGGCGAGGTGGACCTTCCGTTCGGCCTGTTCGATGATTTGTCTACCCATCGTTACGAAGGCTGGTATGCGGGCGGCGGTGTGACGGCCGGTTACCAGTGGCCCTTGTCCAGGCATTGGAACCTGGAGGCTTCGCTCGGTGTGGGGTATGACTACATCCGGTACGACAAGTTCAAGTGCGGCGAGTGCGGCGAGAAGCTCAAGTCTTCCCATGCCAATTATTTCGGCCCTACCAAGTTGGCGATAAGTGTGCTTTATGTGTTCTGATATTAAATTATGGCGTATGAAAAACTTTAGATTTCTATTATATATATGTATGGCCGGTATGGCAATCCCTTCCGGCGCGCAGGACGGAGCCATACGCATGGCGGGAAATGCGGTGGGCTTGGAAAACCTGAAGGTGGAGAGGTCCGGGAGTAATTTGGTTGTGGATATGGATTTGAGGCTGGACGACCTGAAGTTGCCTTCCAATGTCCGCTTCGTATTCACTCCTTTGGTCAAGGGGAGTGGCAATGTCCGGCAGATGTCTCCCGTGGTGGTGAACGGGCGTCG
>NZ_JH376621.1 GCF_000233955.1 Paraprevotella clara YIT 11840 | reverse complement strand
CAAGAGAAACAACTATCCGGAAGAGAAGACCGGGCAAGGAAGACCGAAAACGGAAGGGAAACGACGGACGACGGGGGGGGCGTAAAGTAAACTGTGTCATGCGATGTTTATCTTTCAAACTCATCGGTCGGGGATCGGCCAGCGCCAAGGGGGTGCACCAGCACTCCCGACGAGCGTAAAATTACAACAACTTAAATCTATCTCCAAACTTTATCGCCAGTTGTTGGGCAATGGTGCCCCAATTAGCCAGTGGCATAGTCCATTTCTTGCGTATGTTGCGATAAGCGAGGTAGACAAGCTTTTCAAGGGCGGTGGAGGCTGTAATTTAAACTGTGTTAGCAAAGAAAAAGAATAAATTATTAACTTTGCTAACACAGTTTAAATTACAGCCTCGACGACGGACAAAAAGACCGCCCGGACGGCACTGTCCACAATTTTGTGTAAATGTAAACGGGATTCAGTTATAAGTTCACTTATATCTGGATTCTGTTTTCAAAAATAAGCATAAATTGATTCATAATCAATCCCCAGTTAGTAATCGGCATCGTCCATTTCTTCTCAATCTCCATCAAAGAGAGGTATACCATTTTCTTCACTGCATCATCCGAAGGGAATGAAAGTTTTGATTTAGTGTACTTTCTGATTTTTCCATTCAGATTTTCAATGAGATTTGTGGTGTAGATTATTTTTCTGATTTGGCACTATAAAATATTTTGTGTAAATGTAAAAT
>NZ_JH376620.1 GCF_000233955.1 Paraprevotella clara YIT 11840 | reverse complement strand
GTGATGTCCGCAGAAGTGCCGCAGGAAACCCGAATACGCCTGGATATAAACCAATAGAAGATGAATTTATCGTATCCGAAACATACGTGGCAATCAAAGGAACAAACCACATCTGGTATAAACACAACTATCCCAATGTCGATCCATTCTATACTTGTGGGTGTTTTTTGGTTCCCGTAAGATGTTGCTTTCACGTATTTATTCCATAGACCAAAGTGAGGATCCTGCTATAAGAATGAGGATATTGATGGCATTGGACAAAAAGTTCAAGGAGGTTTTTGGAAGATAAATTCGAAAACCACCAGTCCGGATAGTACGAGTATTCCCCGAGGCCGTTCGTCCACATGGAAGGATATTGCCATACGGTAAAGAAGCCGGTTCGATTCCGGCACGGCCTCCGCTATAGTTATACTTATTTGGTTAGGATTAGGTATTAGTTAAAACAACGCCCTTCTGGTCTGTGAGGATAGGACGGGCAAACGGTACCGTGGCGGAATTGGTAGACGCACGATGAGTACTGGAGCTTTACCCAGCCGGAAGGGTTACTCAAAGCAGAAAGCTCATGCAGGTTCAAGTCCTGCCGGTACCGCAAACCAATAACAGAAGCATTATGAAAGACAAAGCAGTAGCATTTATAAGGTTAAACGGATGGTTCGAGTCTACACTTGTAGGACACGGAGCATACAACGGCTATGTGGCAGTGCCTCCTACTAACAAGTATCACGGGAAATCATATTGGGTTATTAAAGATGTAGACGTACATGGAGGCATCACATTCTCCGAACCTGTAACCAACGGGGAGAAATCTTTTATGACCCAAAGGGAATACCGGCCGGAATGTGTAGGTAAAAGGAATATCCTGTTGGAAGATGCGGAGTTTATCACTGACAATACAGAGATAGGCGATGATTGGTGGATATTCGGTTTCGACACTTTCCACTATGGAGACAATGAATATAACTGGGGTAAGCAAGCCGTTATACAAGAAACAATGAATTTAATGAAACAGCTATGCCATACTACATAAAGCGTAAACCTAAGAAAAAAGAAAAGCCCTTGCCTTTATTCGACAAGGCGGGCATCAAGATAAAGAAGAAGCCGGATTTGGTAGCCAAACTCGACAAGGTTTTCAGCCGTTATATCCGGCTTCGTGATTGTATGCCGAACGGCTATTTCCGTTGCATCTCGTGTGGTCAGATAAAGCCATACGAGCAGGCTGATTGTGGCCATTACATAAACAGGCAGCACATGAGCACACGGTTTGACGAAATGAATTGCAACGCCCAATGCCGTAAGTGCAACCGCTTCATGGAGGGTAACATGCAGGGATACCGTCAAGGACTTATTGCCAAATATGGCGAAAAGCGCGTCCTTATACTGGAATCCATGAAAAACCAAATGCGCAAGTATGCTGATTTTGAATTGATCGAACTCACCAAGTATTACAAGGCTTTGGGAGATAAACTAAGTAAGGAGAAAGGAATATGAAAGATTTAGGATATTTCAAAGGAGAGAAATGTAATAGGAACGGATGTAATGGAATCATTGACGAGCATGAGAAAGAAGGAGAATGC
>NZ_JH376619.1 GCF_000233955.1 Paraprevotella clara YIT 11840 | reverse complement strand
TTAACACTCGAAATCATGCACGATTTAAGACGGAGAAAAGGGGAAGGAAAACGCGGGAACGAAAGAGGAAGAGGAGGGAAAGGCGACGGGAAAAAGGGGGAATAGCACCGGGAAGGTGGGGGCAACGAGGCTGAAAACACGCATAAGGGGAAACGGAAAGCCCAAGGACGGAGAATAGGAAGGGCAGAAAGGACGACAAAGAGGAAGAGGTACCGGGATGAAAGGCACACAAGGAAAATATAGGGTATGTGTCAGGAGCCGTATACAAAGGAAAGATAAATAAGGAAGGGCAAAGGCTGTAAAAAAGGAGGAGGTACCGAGACAAGAAAGACGGCAAAGGAAATGGGAAGACAGAGGAATTAGGATTGGAACAACAAATAACCGATAGGGGACATTACTTTCATGCAGAACGGACATTTCCCCTTACACAGGAATTTTGCAAAAAGAGCCTTCATCTTTCAAATTACAGCGTAAACCACTCATAATATTGAAGTTACAAACTGA
>NZ_JH376618.1 GCF_000233955.1 Paraprevotella clara YIT 11840 | reverse complement strand
CATCGTACCTATAAATCGTTTAGGACAACATTGGGAAAAATATGTTTCTAAAATATATAAATAGACAGCTGTGGGGAAAATGTGGGGAAAAATTAGATAATTAAAAAGGCTAAATGACTGAAAATAATCACTTAGCCTTTTAATCCGTACCCAGACCCGTACTTCGTAATTGCTGCGCCCATCATTCAAGACTGTCAAATCGGGTCTTTCCTGTCAAGCCAATGATGCCTATGCGTATGCCAAACACATGGATTACGGATTTCTCGTTCCGTGAACAAACACTTTATCCGCAACTCTGCTATGTGGTGTATTGGCTTAACTCCATTTCTATGGGCAACACTTTTGTTGCAGATTTCAAGCAGCTTTTATCGAAATACCCATCAGTAAGAACTCGTTTATTAGGCTTTCCTCATAATTGGGAACAAGAGCCTTTGTGGAGATAAAATAATTGCCCTGTTTCTTAAAAAGCACTGGGGCAAACCAGCTCCGTCTTTAATTGTTTCCAATAAATGGATTGTTTCAAGCCCCTATAGAAAGAGAACAAAAATTCCTGTGTGAAAATTAATCTACGACAAGGAGCAAGCAAGGAGCAATATCAAACAAAAATCAATACCTTTGCAGTACATATGAGATAGACCAAAACAAAAGTGGAATATCGGAAACGAATAGCAAGGAAAAGAGAAGAAACGACCCAAGTTGATGTCCTTTTTGAGTTAATAATCAATAAAAGCGTTAAATCTTCACCTTTTAGAATGTGCAATTAAAAATAACAACCATATTTCTGACTTATTATCTATAAAATATTGAGTAATAATCGGTTGTAAATACGTATTATGTACGGGACTGTTATCTGTCATTATCCCAGCAAGTGTGACAAACATTGGGGAATGCGCGTTCATTTATTGTGAAGCACTAACATCAGTCACTATCCCAGAAAACGTGACGAATATCGAAGGTATGACATTCTATAGATGCTCGAAACTGGAATCTATCACAATTCCGGAAAGTGTGACGAGCATAGATAACTATGCGTTCGCTTACTGTACGGGGTTGACCTCCGTCGCAATCCCCGAAAGTGTGACAAGCATCGGACGCGAAACATTTTACGGTTGCTCAAGACTGGAATCCATCACAATCCCAAAGAGCGTGAAAACCATCGGAGCATGGGCACTCCACAATACAGCTTGGTATTCAAATCAAGACGACGGGGTTATCTATTTAGGGAAACTGTTTTACGGTTACAAAGGCTACATGCCAAAGGGGGACATTCTTGAAATAAAAGCAGGCACGACTGCCATCTGTGGCGGTGCCTTCTGTAAAAAAGACGGCGAAGAGGGTTACAGCAACTTGGCATCCATCACAATCCCCGAGGGAGTGACAAGCATCGGAGATTATGCGTTCGCAAATTGTACGGGCCTGACTTCCATCGTTATCCCGGAGAGCATGGCAAGCATTGGATTCTATGCATTCCTGAATTGCACTGGATTGACCTCCATCAATATCCCCGAGAATATGACAAGCATCGAACATTTTGCTTTCGAAGGATGCACGGGATTATGGAGTGAACCGGTTTGGGAATCGACCTACTCCACCCTTTCTTTTTTCGTCAATGACACGTGGGGATTCAAAGGTGCTAAGAGGGTGTTGTCAGTAGAACCTTACTACGGGGGAATCGAAGAAACAACAGAAAACAATACGATAGAACTGACAGGGTTAAATGCAGGGAAGCGTTATACCATTGACCTCGAAATCGGGTCTGCAAACGGTTATATCTGCACGTTGGTAACCAACTGGAGCGAAGCCATAACCACGAAAGAGATAACGCTCCAAAACATTGCCACCCATAAAGATGTGAATGTCACTCCAACAAGCATCCGCATAGCCATCGCCAACGATTTCGGCGATGCCATTGAAGAAATCGTGGAAGAGGGATTTACCAATGAAACATACGGCGGCCAAACGGGCAATACTTACGAACTGCACGGGCTTGAGCCGACGGGGATAAGTACCACGTTCCACTATCGCGTCCGTCTGAACAATGGCCAGACATTCGAGATGGATTTCCCCATCGAACAGCCGGCTCTCGAATTCACCACCCTGCCCGCCAAAGCCACGTCGAACACCGTGGCCGTCATCGCCGCCACCACCAACCTTGACGACCCGGAGGCACAGACGGGCTTCGAGTGGCGGAGATATGACGCGCCGGACCTCGTCCCCTCCACCATGTCGCCCTGCCCCGTCATCGACGGCGAACTCATCGGGGCGTTAAAGGGACTGAGCGCATCCACCTATTATAAATACCGCCCGTATTTTACCTCCGCATCGGGAAAGACTTACTACGGAGAGTGGCTCGCGTTCGGCACGGCAGACGCCTATGTCTATTTCGATCCCACGGTAAGGACGTACGACGTGGAAGACATCACGCCCTCCACGGCGATGCTCAGGGGCTATGTGGTGGCCGGTTCCGACGACATCCAAGAGCAAGGCTTCGAATACCGTACCGTGGCAGGGAATGCACGTGCTACGGACGATGCGGAATGGAACGTGGCAACGGCCGACGGCACCTCCATGTCCGCCTACCTGACCGGCTTGCAACCTTCCACCACATACGTCTACCGCGCCTTTGCCACGACCACCAAAGGCACGGCGTACGGTACGGAGGAAATCTTCACCACCGAAGCCGCCACGGGCGTGGAACCGGTGGTAGCCGACGGGAAAGCCGCGGAGGAAGCCCGTCCCACGGGCTACTATGACCTGCAAGGCCGTCGTTACGCCGAACCGTTCAAAGGGCTGAACCTCATCCGCTATTCCGACGGTTCCGTACGTAAGGTGCTCCGGAAATAACGCCACACGGCATACCGCACGCAGGGGGCGCACGGGGGCAGAAATGCCGCCATGCGCCCCTTTCCGTCTCCTGTCGCGGCGGCATTGCATTTAATCTGCCACGGAAGCAACGAATAAGCGATAAAATTTATAACTTTGCAAACTCAATAAAACTTAGGAAACATGTTGGTTTACAATACGACTTATCACGTGACTTTCGACGATGCCCGGAACTTTGTCATCTGGATTCATCAAGTCTATATCCCGCAGGCATTGGCTTCCGGCCTTTTGGACAAACCGCGGTTATGCAAGATCTTGTCCCACCACGACGAGGATTCCGAATGCTTTTCCTTGCAATTCGAGGTGGAAAGTTCGGCACGGCTGCATGAATGGTATGTCAAGCACGGTGAAAAGCTCCTTCAGGAAATGCAAAAGGTATTCAAAGATAAGGCCGCCGGGTTCACCACTTTAATGGAAGTCATCGAAGAACACTGATTCATGACGGACAAGCCAAACAGCGAAAAGATAATCCTGGGCATAGACCCAGGCACGAACCTCATGGGATATGGCGTGCTGCGTGTGACCGGAAACAAGGCAGTCATGGAAACCATGGGCGTCATCGACCTGCGCAAATATGCCGGGCCATACCTGAAACTCGGCCGGATATTCGAAAGGGTGACAGGCATCATCGAATCGTACCTGCCGGACGAAATGGCCATCGAAGCGCCTTTCTTCGGCAAAAACGTACAGAGCATGTTGAAATTGGGACGCGCACAGGGGGTGGCTATCGCAGCGGCTATCCATCGTGACATCCCCATCACCGAATATGCGCCGCTCAAAATCAAAATGGCCATCACCGGAAACGGGCAGGCCAGCAAAGAACAAGTGGCAGGCATGCTGACCCGTATGCTCCATATCCGCGAGGAAGACATGCTGCCGTATATGGACGCCACGGACGGACTGGCTGCCGCCTACTGCCATTTCCTGCAGATGGGGAAGCCGGCCGTGGCCCAGCCTTACCACAGTTGGAAAGATTTCATCCGGAAAAACCCGGATAAGGTGAAAGGACAGATATAACACGAACACAATGCAACACATCATCGAAATCACGAACGGGGTGCCTCGTCATCCGCTTTACCGCATGAACCATCCGGTAAACCTGACCATCGCATCCGGGGAACAGGTGGCCATCGTAGGAGCCAACGGGAGTGGTAAATCACGACTGGTGGACATCATCACCGGACGCTATCCGCTTCTGTTGAACGAAGTCCGTTACGACTTTTTTCCCTCACCGTTGAAATTAGTCAGCGAAAATATCAAATATATCACTTTCCGCGATTCTTACGGAGACAGCGACGGCAGTTACTACTACCAACAACGTTGGAACCAACACGACATCGACGAGAAGACACCGACCGCCGGACAAATGTTGGAGGAGGCTTTCACCGCAGCCGAAAACAGTACGGGATACGGCATGGACGAAGAGGAAAAGCAACAGATGCACGAGCGGCGCACGATGCTGCGAGATAAACTTTATGAGATGTTCCACCTCTCCACCTTATTGGATAAATATATCATTACCTTGTCCAGCGGAGAGTTACGGAAATTCCAGCTCACCAAAACGTTGCTTTCCGGCCCAAGGCTTTTGATTATGGACAATCCTTTCATCGGACTGGATCCACAGACGCGGGAGCAACTGGCCGGACTGCTCCAAACGCTGATCCGCGAAACGGACCTGCAAGTCATATTGGTCCTGTCGAAAACCGATGATATTCCGGAGTTCATCACCCATGTCATTCCGGTGGAACATCTGGACATCCTGCCCAAAGTACCGCGTACGGAATACATCGGACAACGTCCTCGCATCCCGGTACGTGTGCTCGAAGAAGACAAAACCGCCCGCATCCTGGCGTTGCCGGAGAAAGAAAACCGCCTGACCACTACGGACACGGAGGGTTGCATGCTGCGGTTCAACCACGTGAGCATCCGCTACGGACAGCGCACCATCCTGAAAGACTTGGACTGGACGGTGAAGCAAAACGAGAAATGGGCTTTGGGCGGCGAAAACGGTGCCGGGAAATCCACCCTCCTCAGTCTGGTATGTGCCGACAATCCGCAAAGCTACGCCTGCGACATCGAACTGTTCGGACGGAAACGAGGTTCGGGAGAGAGCATTTGGGACATCAAACGGCATATCGGCTATGTCAGCCCGGAAATGCACCGCGCATACCTGAAAGACCTTCCGGCTATAGACATCGTAGCCAGCGGACTGAACGACTCCGTAGGGCTTTACGTACATCCTCGTCCGGAACAGCGAGCCGTCTGCGAATGGTGGATGGACATTTTCGGTATCGCTGGACTGAAAGACCGTACTTTCCTGAAACTCTCCAGCGGAGAGCAACGGCTCTGTCTGCTGGCCCGCGCGTTCGTCAAAGACCCGGAATTACTTATCTTGGATGAACCGTTGCACGGATTGGACGACCGTAATCGTCAGTTGACGCGTGAGATTATTTCGGCTTTTTGCCGACGAAAAGACAAGACCATGATTATGGTAACGCATTATGCCGAAGAGCTGCCCGATGTCATTACGCATAATCTGTTCCTGAAAAAGAACAAGTAGCATGCAGTTCGTCACAAAAAAGCAACGAAATGTAAGCAAAATACGTTTTTTCATGTTACTTTATCCCATCTGTCAACTAAAATTAGTATATTTGCAGACATCAAAAAAAGACAGAGTATATTAAAAGATGAATGTAGCCATCGTAAAGTATAATGCAGGAAACATCTATTCCGTAGTCAACGCACTGAAACGGTTGGGGATTACGCCGGAACTGACCGACGACGCAGAGCGGTTGTCGAAAGCCGACCGTGTGCTTTTTCCGGGACAAGGAGAAGCCGGTAGTACGATGGCTTACCTGCGTTCGCGGGGATTGGACCGTCTGATACGCGACCTGAAGCAACCCGTTTTGGGCATCTGTATCGGCCAACAACTGATGTGCAGCCATTCCGAAGAAAGCGATACGGACTGTTTAGGCATTTTCGACACGGAAGTCCTGAAGTTCCGTCCGGAAAAGCACGAAGACAAAGTGCCCCACATGGGATGGAACACCTTGACACGTACAAGCAGCCCGCTGTTCAAAGGCCTCGGCACGGACGAATTCGTTTATTTCGTACACAGCTATTACGTGCCGGTCAACCCGTACACCATAGCCGTGACCGATTATGTCGTGCCGTTCAGTGCCGCCTTGCATAAAGACAATTTCTACGCCACGCAATTCCATCCGGAGAAAAGCGGAAGCGTGGGTGAACGCATATTGAAAAACTTTTTAGATTTGACTGTATGATCGAACTGATACCGGCCATAGACCTGATAGACGGCAAATGCGTACGGCTGACCAAAGGAGATTACGCCACGCAGAAGACCTACAACGAAGACCCGGTAGCCGTGGCGCGGGAATTTGAAAGTTACGGCTTCAAACGTTTGCACGTCGTGGACCTCGACGGGGCACGTTCCAAACATATCGTCAACCACAAAGTACTGGAGCGTCTGGCTTCGGCCACCGGCTTGACGATAGACTTCGGTGGCGGCATCAAGGCCGACGAAGACCTCCGCATCGCCTTCGAAAGCGGTGCCGCACTGGTCACGATAGGCAGTGTGGCAGCCACCCGTCCGGAATTATTCCTCGGATGGCTCGGGCAATATGGGTCAGACCATATCATATTGGGCGCAGATGTCAAAGACGGACTGATTTCCATCAACGGTTGGAAAGAGGAAAGCACGCAGGAGTTGCTTCCTTTCCTCCGTCGTTATATGGACGAAGGCGTGCGGCATGTGCTCTGTACGGACATCAGCAAGGACGGCATGTTGCAAGGCCCCTCCACCGACCTCTACCGGAAAGTCATGGCAGAGTTTCCGGACTGCGGACTGATAGCGAGCGGAGGGGTCAGTTGCCTGCAAGACCTCATCGGCCTGAACGAAGCCGGCATCCCGGCCGTAGTGTTCGGAAAAGCCATCTACGAGGGCAGAATCTCATTAAACGAATTGGCCGAATGGGCTGAAAACAAAGGATAAGTATGGCATTGGCAAAACGTATCATCCCCTGTCTGGATGTCAAGAACGGACAGACGGTAAAGGGAACTAATTTCGTGAACCTGCGCCAAGCCGGAGACCCGGTGGAACTGGGCAAGGCTTATAGCGAACAGGGGGCGGACGAATTGGTATATTTGGACATTACGGCCAGCCACGAGGGCCGTAAGACATTCACGGAAATGGTACAGCGCGTAGCAGCAGAAATATCCATCCCCTTCACCGTCGGCGGCGGTATCAATGAACTGGCCGACGTGGAACGGTTGCTGAATGCCGGAGCCGACAAAGTGAGTGTCAACTCGGCAGCCTTGCGTAACCCTGGACTTATCAATGAGATTACGGGACATTTCGGGTCGCAAGTCTGCGTGGTGGCCATTGATGCCAAAGAGACCGAAGAAGGTTGGTTCTGTTATCTGAACGGCGGACGCATACGCACAGAACGCGGTCTGTTCGAATGGGCGTGCGAAGTATGCGACCGGGGAGCCGGTGAAATCCTGTTTACGTCCATGGACCATGACGGAGTGAAAAACGGCTACGCCAACCAAGCTCTTTCACGTCTCGCCGAAGAGTTGAGCATTCCGGTTATCGCCTCGGGAGGAGCCGGAAGCAAAGAGCATTTCCGGGACACTTTCATCGAAGGAAAAAGCGATGCCGCATTGGCTGCCAGCGTCTTTCATTTCGGAGAGATTTCCATCCCGGAACTGAAAACGTGGCTAAAGTCGGAAGGCATTAACGTTAGAATTTAAAAAAGACATATCAAACACCTATTATATATATGGAAATAGATTTCGACAAGATGGACGGCCTCGTACCGGCTGTCATCCAGGACGCCGAGACTAAAAACGTCTTGATGCTGGGATTCATGAACCGTGAAGCCTATGACAAGACGCTGGAAACCGGAAAGGTAACATTCTTCAGCCGCAGTAAAAACCGGCTATGGACCAAAGGTGAGACCAGTGGAAACTTTTTGCATGTCGTTTCCATCAAAAACGACTGCGACCATGATACGCTACTCATTCGGGTACATCCCGAAGGCCCGGTGTGCCATACCGGCACCGATACTTGCTGGGGAGAGAAAAATGAAGCCAATCCTTTGACGTTCCTTAGCGAGTTACAGGATTTTATCGAAACCAGACATAAGGAAATGCCCGAAGGGTCATACACTACGAGTTTGTTTAAGGACGGTATCAACCGTATGGCACAAAAAGTGGGCGAAGAAGCCTTGGAGGCTGTCATAGAAGCCGTTAACGGCACAGACGAACGCCTCATTTATGAAGGTTCGGACATGCTGTACCATCTCATCGTCCTGCTTACCTCCAAAGGATTACGTATAGAGCAGATGGCAGCAGAATTACAGGCACGCCACAAGCCGGGGTGGAAAAAACATTAATCTCCTAAAAGAAACATATATGCGCATCGAATATCAAAATGTGGATATCGCCCAAGAAGAACATGTCATTCTGAAAGGCGTGAATTTCCAGGCGGAAGCTGGGGAATTCGTTTACCTGATCGGTAAAGTGGGTACCGGTAAAAGTTCCCTGCTGAAGACGTTCTATGGCGAACTGGATGTGCATACGGGAAGTGCGCGTGTGCTCGATCGCGAAATGACCAAAATCAAACGCAGGCACATCCCGGCACTACGCAAACGGCTGGGTATCGTATTTCAGGATTTCCAGTTGCTCAACGACCGTACCGTACGGGCCAATCTGGATTTCGTACTCAAAGCGACCGGATGGAAAAAGAAGAAGGAACGGAACACGCGCATTCATGAAGTGCTTGAACAAGTGGGCATGACGGCCAAAACCGACCAAATGCCCTATCAGTTGTCGGGTGGAGAACAGCAATGCGTGTGTATCGCAAGAGCCATCCTGAACCACCCGGACATTATCCTGGCTGACGAAGCGACCGGAAATTTAGACAAAGAGAACGGTCGTCGGGCCGCCGCAATATTGTACGACATCAGCAAAGCGGGTACCACCGTCGTGCTGAGCACGCACAACGAAGAACTGATATCCGAATTTCCGGGCGTAGTCTATCGTTGCGGAGAAGGACGCTTGCAGGAATGCACAGACGCCTACACTCCCCTGCTGGCTCCTGACGCCATCGAATCGAAAAGCATTGAAGAAAATATAAATGAGAATAACTAAAACCCAATATTCGATATGAAAGTAATGAAGTTCGGCGGAACATCTGTGGGTTCCGCACAAAGGATGAAAGATGTATGTCGGTTGATTACGCAGGACAGTACGCCCAACATGATTGTGCTTTCCGCCATGTCCGGTACAACGAATACGTTAGTCGAAATATCCGATTACCTTTATAAAAAGAATCCGGAAGGTGCAAACAACGTCATCAATCAGTTGGAACAAAAATACCGCCAGCACGTAGATGAATTGTATGCCACGGAAGAATACAAACAGAAAACATTAGACTTTTTGAAAGACGAGTTCGACTATTTGAGAAGTTTCACTAAAATCCTGTTCACTTCGTTCGAAGAAAAAGTAGTCTTGGCCCAAGGAGAGGTCATCAGTACCAACATGGTGACGAATTACTTAAAGGAATGTGGTGTAAAGACTATCCTGTTGTCGGCACTCGACTTTATGCGTACGGACAAAAATTCCGAACCGGATTTCAATTACATCAAAGAGAAGATCAACGAATTGTTGGCGGCCAACCCCGGATACCAGATTTACATCACACAAGGCTTCATCTGTCGTAACGCATACGGCGAGGTGGACAACTTGCAACGTGGCGGTTCGGACTATACCGCCTGCCTCATCGGAGCGGCGATAAAGAGTGAGGAAATCCAGATATGGACGGATATCGACGGCATGCACAACAACGACCCGCGCATCGTAGACAAAACGAAGCCCGTGCGTCAACTTCATTTCGAAGAAGCGGCGGAATTGGCTTATTTCGGAGCCAAAATCCTGCATCCGACCTGCATCCAACCGGCTAAATTCGCCGGAGTACCCGTACGCCTGCTAAACACCATGGACCCGTCGGCTCCCGGAACGATAATCAACAACGAGTTTCAGGAAGGAAAAATCAAAGCCGTTGCGGCCAAAGACAACATCATCTCCATACAAGTACACTCCAGCCGTATGTTGCTGGCCTACGGTTTCTTACGCAAAGTGTTCGAAATCTTCGAAAGCTACAAAACGAGCATCGACATGGTAAGCACCTCGGAAGTTGGTGTGTCTGTTACGATCGACAACAAGTCGTATCTGAAAGACATCGTGGCCGACCTGATGAAATACGGAACGGTGACCGTCAAAGAGAATATGTGTATCATCTGTGTAGTAGGCGACCTTTCACGAGACAACGTCGGTTTTGAAAGTCAGGCTGCAAAAGCGTTGAAAGACATCCCCGTACAAATGATTTCATACGGTGGAAGCAATCATAATATCTCATTCCTGATTAACGAAGAAGACAAGAAAAGTGCACTTCAGGCGCTCAGCGACACGTTGTTCAACAATTAATATGAGGATATGAAAGGCTCATTTCCGATAGAAAAATTCAATACGGTAAGAACACCGTTCTATTATTACGACACGGAGTTGCTCCGTAAAACACTGGATACCATCAAGGCAGAAACGGGCAAAAACGATAATTATCATGTACATTATGCCGTAAAAGCCAATGCCAACCGCAAACTGCTGCGCATCATCAGTGCGGCTGGATTCGGAGCCGACTGCGTAAGCGGCGGAGAAATCAAAGCCTGTCTGGACGCCGGATTCCCGGCGGAGAAAATCGTGTTTGCCGGCGTAGGAAAAAGCGACTGGGAAATCAATGTAGGCCTGGATGCCGGTATAGCCTACTTCAACGTGGAAAGCATACCGGAACTGGAAGTCATCAACCAGTTGGCTGGCGAAAAAGACAAAATCGCCCGCGTCTCATTCCGTATCAATCCGGACGTAGGAGCACATACCCATGCCAATATCACGACCGGACTGGCCGAAAACAAATTCGGCATAGCCATGGCCGACATGGAGAAAGTCATAGAAATCGCCGCATCGTTAAAACATGTGGAGTTCGTCGGGCTGCATTTCCATATCGGTTCACAGATACTTGAAATGGGAGATTTCGTGGCATTGTGCAACCGCGTCAACGAACTGCAAGCCCAGTTGGAACGTCATCACATTACGGTGAAGAACATCAACGTGGGTGGCGGATTGGGCATCGACTACCAACATCCGAACGAAGTGCCGGTTCCCCATTTTGCAGACTATTTCCAAACCTACCGCAAGCATCTGAATCTGCGACCGGACCAACAGCTCCATTTCGAACTGGGACGGGCCGTCGTGGGGCAGTGTGGCAGCCTGATTACACGTGTACTCTATGTCAAACAAGCCACATACAAGCAGTTTGCTATCGTAGACGCTGGCATGACAGACCTCATCCGCCCGGCCCTCTATCAGGCTTTCCATTCCATTGAGAACCTGAGCAGCGACGAGCGCAAGGAAACCTACGACGTTGTAGGCCCTATCTGCGAGTCGAGCGATGTATTTGTCAAGGCATTCGACCTCAACCGTTGCCATCGCGGCGACCTTTTGGCTCTGCGTTCGGCCGGGGCTTACGGTGAAATCATGGCTTCAAGATATAACTGCCGCGAATTGCCGGTCGGATATACTACTGAAGATTTCGTATAATGTACCCACTCATAACTTTCCTTTTGGAAAATGCTGCCTACGCCGGTTTCGCACTGACGTGGGCAGCACATTTCTGTACCGCCCGTTCCTATAAACGGACGGCACGCATGGTAAGACAGCAAGAAACGGAGACACAAACCTCGGACAGCCGTCCGAAAGAGGCCATTTCCGTCGTCATCGCCACGCACAACCAAGCCGACGCGTTACGCCGCAACCTTCCCCGGATACTGGAACAGGAATACGAGCGTTTCGAAGTTATCGTGGTGAATGACGCATCGACCGACGACACGGAAGACATACTGAAAACCTTGGAACTGAAATACGCCAACCTGCATCATACCTTCACCCCGTCCGGTGCACGCCATATCAGCCATAAACGCCTGTCGCTGACCATCGGTATCAAGGCCGCCCAATACGAATGGCTGCTGCTGACCGAGCCGGACAGCCATCCGTGTTCTCCTCATTGGCTTTCCACTATGGCCGAACATTTCCACGACGGCGTACAAATCGTATTGGGATATGCCAACTATATGCCGGACAAGCGCCTGCTTTCCCGTAAAGCCATTTTCTTCAACCTCTTCCACCAAATGCAATACCTGCCTTGGGCCACTCGGCATAAGGCCTACCGTTGCAACCCGGCCAATATAGCCTATCGCAAAAGTCTGTTCATGGCTCATAAAGGATTTGCCGACGACATCAACCTTATCGGCGGAGTGACGGAACTGCTGGTCAACCGCCACAGCCGTATCGGAAATACCGCCGTCTCCCTCCATCCGGACAGTAAAGTGGAGTGTGAGAACATGACGTCCGGAAAACAATGGAGGCTCAAGCGCACTTTTTATATGGAAACCCGGCGACATTTCAAGAAAACATGGCGTTATCGACTGACATTCAACTTGAAACAAGCCGTCGTACCTTTATTCTATTGCGCCACGGCCCTGTCCCTCGGATGGAGCGTATGGCGGCAGCAATGGGCAGCCACGGCCATCATATCCCTGTTGTTCGTCCTCCTCTGCGTGTGCAAGACCGTATGGTTCAACCGTTCGGCACGTGCATTGGGAGAACGCCCCTACCGCCTGTCTTTCCTCTGGTACGAAATGCGGCTGCTCGGATGGCACGCTTGTTCGTGGATGGACTACCGGACCGCTCCACGCACACGGTTCTACCGCAAAGCTTTCTGAAGCAGAACAGAGGAATCGTTTGCACATAAGCCTGATAAATCGTAACTTTGCGGCCTAAAATCACGACTTATGCAAGCATCCGATCAGGCTATCACGTACGGCAGGCACATCCGTGCCTTGGCCATATTAGGCATTCCCATCATTGTAGGGCAGTTAGGTACCATCATACAAGGACTGGCTGACACCATCATGGTGGGTCATTTCAGTGCGCACTCCTTGGCCGCCGCAGGCTTCGTCAACAACATCATGGTGTTGGTGTTGATTTTTGCCTTGGGTTATTCTTACGCCATCACTCCGGTCATAGGCCCCATGCACGCCCGGGGAGAATTCGAGAATGCCGGCAAGGCATTGAAAGCCGGACTTCAAGTCAACGGCGCATTGGGCATGGTGCTGTTCCTGCTGATGGGGATACTCTACTTTTTCTTGGGGCACATGGGACAGCCCGAAGAGCTTCTCCCCGAAATCCGGCCGTACTACATCGTCGTCGTGCTTTCCATACCCATCCAATCCCTTTTCAACGCCTTCAAACAGTTCTTCGACAGCATCGGCAACACCCGTACGCCGATGTGGATCATGATCAGTGCCAACCTGTTCAACATCGTGGGAAACTACCTGTTGATTTACGGTATAGGCCCCTTCCCGCAACTCGGACTGTTGGGCGCCGGCATCTCTACCACCCTGTCGCGCATCCTCATGTTGGTTGTCATTTACGGCATATTCATCTCGAACGAAAAGTATAAAAAATATCACTCCGGCTTCCAAGCCAAAGGCGAAACCACCGACATGCGCCGTTTGCTGCATAAATTGGGCCGGCCGCTCGGCCTGCAAATGGGTATGGAGACAGCCTCATTTTCTTTGTGCGCCGTAATGCAAGGTTGGATTGGTGCCGATCCCCTCGCCGCCCATCAAATCATGACGAGTGTCGGTTCTACCTGCTTCATGATTTATTATGGCATCGGGGCAGCCGTAGCCATACGGGTCAGCCATTTCCACGGAGTAAACGACATCAGGAACGTGCGCCGCAGTTCCCTCACCGGTTACCTGATGATTCTGGCTATCGGACTGACATTGGCCATTACCATCAGTACTTTTATCAACGAGATATGCGCCTTCTTTACCAATGACACGAACATACGGCATATCGTCGTCAGTCTGGTCATCCCGTTCGTATTATATCAATTCGGCGACGGTCTGCAAATCAATTTCGCCAATTCACTACGGGGCATTGCCGACGTACGCCCGCTCATGCGTTACGCGTTCCTGTGCTACATTGTCATTTCCCTGCCGCTGAGCTATCTGCTGGGCTTCACATTCCATGGAGGACCGGCCGGAATATGGATGGCTTTCCCTGTGGCATTGACGTTGGCCGGAGCACTCTTCTGCCGCCGTTTCCTCCGTAAAACACGTACGGTGGCCGCCGGATGAAAATAAAACGAAACATCAAAGTTGTGAAATGCTTGACATGGCCATACTTAAAAACAGTCTAAGTGATATGCTTTAAATTGAAAACAAATAAAATTGGATGTATCCCCGAAACAATCCTAACCATTATATCCAATTTTTAAAGTATATTTCTTATCTTTGTTTATCAAACTTATTTTATGAATCAAAAATTAAATACAAAACACTTAATAAAAAGTGCAAAAGAATTTTGTGCCACACAAAGTAAGGTCTACCGCACTGAATTATATGGCATAACTGATGGGAAAGCAGTGGGAACATTCGTAGAGCATTTATTTAAAGACTTTTTAGCACAACGTTATGATTTAACGATTGGTAACTCTGCGAGTGGTTTGGACTTACCTTCTATAAATACGGATATCAAAGTGACTTCAATTAAACAGCCTCAATCAAGTTGTCCGTATAAAGATAGCAAACAAAAAATTTACGGTTTAGGTTATAATCTCATTATCTTTGTATACAGAAAAGAAGATGATGATATACAAAGAAAAGGAATGTTGGATTTCCTCTCTTGTACATTTGTAGATTCAAAACGTACTGCCGACTACCAAACCACAACAGGGTTACGGAATATAATCAACAATAAAGGGAACGTCGACGATATTTATGCTTTTCTATCCGACCATAAAATACCTGCAGATGACGTGACGCTATATAACATGGCGGAAGATATTCTAAAACGACCTCCAGAAATAGGCTACCTAACGATTTCCAACGCTTTACAATGGCGGCTTCAATATGGAAGAATTGTATCTTTAAATGAAAACATTCCAGGTATCACCCGCATTATATAATATGACAGCAAACAGTTGTATAGAAACCATAAGAAATCTACCCCAAGCATCGGCCAATGCCCACATGCAAAGGCTTTGCGGCATCTCTCACTTCTTTGAAGACGGCTATGATTTTCATTCAATCATACACTCCCCTGCCATTGTAAGAGAAGACAAAGAAGAATACGGTGACTGGCAAACCAATCAAGACTTGGCATTGTCCATATGCCATCTGTTAAAAAAACAAGGTATCCGTCCACAAGTTATTATAGAACCGACATGTGGAAAAGGACACTTCATATTGGCTGCCTTACAAACATTTGACAACATCGAGGAAATATATGGAATAGAAATATATAAACCCTACTTACAAACTTTGAAATTGGATATTCTCCAACATTACCTTGACCATCCGCAAGCCAGCAAATCCACCATCCATTTACTGCACCGGAATTTTTTTGATTTTGATTTCCAACCTATCAAAACATCCTTCAAAGGAAAGGATATATTGGTCATAGGAAATCCCCCTTGGGTTACAAACAGTAAATTAGGAGAGATACAAAGCAACAACCTTCCTCCTAAAAGCAACTTTAAAAAAGCCAAAGGTTTGGAAGCAATAACAGGAAAGGGAAACTTCGATATTGCCGAATACATTTGTATTCAAATGATAAAGCTTTTATCTGGAGAACAAGCGCATTTGGCTTTGTTACTAAAGAATTCTGTCATTAAAAACATAGTTGCCGGACAAAATCAAGAACAATTCCCCATAAGGCGTATCGAACAATATAACATAGATGCCAAAAGGGAATTCGGTGCCACTGTGGCCGCTTCCCTTTTGCATCTCACAATGGGAGACAATGGTGCCCAACGCTGCCAAGTGAATGACTTCTACACATCAACCCCTTCACATGAATATGGATGGGTAAACGGATGCTTCGTTGCCGACGTATCCTCCTACGAACAATACAAATACATAGATGGCACTTCACCTTTGAAATGGTGGTCCGGAGTAAAGCACGACTGCGCAAAAATCATGGAACTGACGTTACAAGACGGAAAGTGGGTAAACGGATTCGGACAAGTTGCAGATATAGAAGATACAGCCGTCTATCCGTTAATCAAAAGTTCCGATATAAAAAAAGATAAGACATCCACATCACGTAAATTTATCATCATAACGCAAAAATCCACATCAGAAGAAACCGAATGGCTGAAATCCAAATGCCCTAAGACCTATCAATATTTAATCGAAAACGCAGAACTTTTAGACAAAAGGGGCAGTAGTATATACCGAAACCGACCACGCTTCTGCCTTTTCGGCATTGGAAAGTATTCCTTCAAAAGATACAAAGTCGTAGTTTCCGGACTTTACAAACATACCTATTTCACTTTGGTTGAAAGTCCCAATGGAAAACCTATGATGTTGGATGATACTTGTTACTCCTTAGGATTTGACGAATACGATAATGCATTTGCGGCACAGTGCCTGTTAAACAGCATTCCCATACAAGCATTCATCCGTTCTCTACTTTTTTCTGATGCAAAACGGGTTATTAACAAGGATTTACTAATGCGTATCGACCTATTAAAAGCGGCACAACACTTAAAGGGAAAAGACATTGGACTAAATGAATCCATTTGGAACCGTTTTATTTCCTTTCTCAAACTGAATGCCATCCCCAAACAACATTCTTTGTTTTGACAGCTTCATATAAATGTATTATCTGCCAAAATGGCAGTCTGAATCCTTACAAGAATCCCGTATTTCCACCCTTTCGGCTCACCGGACGGAAATACGGGATTCTCGTGAAAGAACACTTTGACATAAAGAAAGCATTCGACACTTCCCTCGGACAAACCGACACGAAACCGAAGCCTCTATCCTTATGGCAAGAGACAAACGGTCAGCAAAAAGCAAAAATCACTTTCTTCAGGCAAAGAAATCTCGCATGGAAAAAAGAAGCAAATAGAAAAAACAAAACTGAGAAACGAGGCTTTCCTTCCCGTCACAGCCCGTTTTTATACCATTTGAGGCGCCCCCGAAAATCAATCTCAGCCAAACGAAAAATCGCTTTCAGCCGAACGATTTTTCGTTTGGCGCAGAAAAGCGGAGATACTTACGCCGGAAAACAGCATAAAAACCGTATAAAAATTCATTTTGAAGCATTTTTTCTTTCCAGAACAACCTTTTTCCCGTTTTTTTAGCGCCTAAAAACAATAAAAGTCTGCCATTTTGGCAGACTTTGAACATCCTTTTATAAAATCCTGTCGCTAATCACTCCCCTTCCACATCCACCACCAAACCGTCGTAAGCCATCCGTACGCCTTCGGGCAGGCGGTCATCCTCCACGGCATGCAAATCGATATGGTGCCCCATGTGGATGAGGTAAGTGCGCGGCACACATAAGCGGCGGGCAAACGCACAAGCCTCCTCTATCGTCTGGTGGGAATAATGAGGCTCGTGACGAAGACCGTTCAGGATGAGCAAATCCAACCCTTGAAGGTAATCCAACTCGCTGTCCGCTATCGTTTTCATGTCCGTAATATAAGCCATGCGCCCCACACGGTAGCCCAATATGGGCAGCCGGGCGTGCATCACTTCTATGGGAGTGACCTGCAATTCCCCCACCCGGAACGCTTCGTGCGGACGGACGGCATGAAGCCGGAGCTGGGGCACGCCGGGATATTTATGCTCCACAAAACAATAAGGCAGGCTTTGGCGCAACTGCCCGCCCGTACGCTCCGACGCATAAAGCTGCACGTCGCCGAACACGCCGAAAGGGCGCAGGTCGTCTATCCCTCCCACATGGTCGTAATGTTCGTGGGTAAGCAACACGGCGTCTATACGACGGAAATCCAACGGCAGGATTTGTTGGCGGAAGTCCGGGCCGCAGTCCAACAGGATTCTTGTCTGCTCCGTCTCCACCAATACGGAAGTCCGCAAACGTTTGTCACGGGCGTCCGTACTGCGGCACACCTTGCACGAGCAACCGATTTGCGGCACTCCCGTACTCGTCCCCGTACCCAAAAACGTGATTTTCATGCGCATCCTCCTATAATGTTTACTTCCGGACTGATGGAAATGCCGAAGCGGGACAGCACGTCCGCACGCACGGCTTCGCACAACGCCAGGATGTCGCGCCCCGTCGCGCTGCCCTTGTTCACCAACACCAATGCCTGCCGGTCGTGCACCGCCGCCCGTCCGAGCGACCGCCCCTTCCAACCGCACCGCTCGATGAGCCATCCGGCCGGTATCTTCACCCGTTCCGCGTCCACCTCATAATGGGGCACGTCGGGATAATCCCCTTTTATCGCCTCATAGACCTCGCGCGGAACCACGGGATTCATGAAAAAGCTGCCGGCATTCCCCTGTACCTTCGGGTCCGGAAGCTTGGCCTTGCGTATGGCAATCACCACACGGCGCAAATCCTGCGCCGTGACCTCCTCCGGACGAATGCCCTCGGCACTCAAAGCCTCACGTATCCCCCCATAATCCAGGTTCGGGCGAAATGTGGCCGACAACCGGAAATGCACGTGCGTCACCGCGTAACGTCCGCGCCACTCTTCCTTAAAGATACTTTTCCGATAAGCGTAACCGCATGCCGAAGCATCGAACATCCTGACTTCGCCGTCCCGTAAACCGACGGCCTCCACCGCTGTAATCACATCTTTGGCTTCCGCCCCGTACGCACCGATATTCTGCACCGCAGAGGCACCCACTTCGCCCGGTATGAACGAAAGATTTTCCAGGCCGTAGAACCCATGCTCCACGCAGTAGGCCACCAAATCATCCCACACAACGGCCGCCCCCACACGAAGCCGTATCCCGTCCGGCCGTTCCTCACACTCGATTCCGCCGATGGCGGAATGCAGCACCACGCCCTTGAAATCGGACAGGAACAAAAGGTTGCTCCCGCCGCCGATATGCAACACCGGCACGTCGGGACAGTCCGCCCGCAGGCGGCGCACGACTTGCCGCAGGTCTTCTACGCTGTCGTATGCGACAAAACGGTCTGCATACGCTTCGATGCCGAACGTGTTATGAGAAAGTAACGGATAATTATATTCTATTCTTGCCATAAAGCGGTTTAATTTTCGTACGAAACCAGTTTCCACTCCCCGTCTTTCTTCCTGAAGTCGAGGATGTCCATCAGTCCATTAGAGATTCCGGCCTTCACCAGAATCATACCATCCGAATTGTCATACGTCTGGCCGTAACGGATATTGGTAATGACCCCATCCGGCAACTGGGGTTTGAAGGCATCCCACTGGTCGTGATCCAACGTGCCCTCTATCGTATTGAAATCATCATCGGGGTCTGTCGTGACGTAGCGCAAAGGATTCGACACGCTTCTTTGCTGAAAGGCGGCATCCGACACAAATCTCCTGTAGAAATCCATGAACTTATCCAAGGGTTCGGCGGCCGTGAAATCACGTATGCTCTCCTGCGTCAACCGCCATTCCCCTTTCAGCCGTTGGAAACGACACGTCTTGACCAACCGTTTTTCCAAATGGATTTGTTCTACATCCACCCGGTTCAGATCCGTACGTTTCTCCAGTTCCATCTGTTCTTCATCATTATAAAATACGGTATAATAATCCTGGTTCATGAAAAGCGATTCGTATTTCCACTGCTTCTCCGTGAGCCACGCCGTATCTCCCCGTACAATCGAAAGCAATGGAAATTCGACACGTTCGAGCTGGACTTTTTTAAGACGGGCAAACTCAAAAATAAAATCATCAAAAAGTTCATCAGCCCTTTTAGGCAATTCCTCGTCCGACGACCCGGATGAGAAAATAAGTGAATCTGGCGAATCAAACAATGAGTCGATAACCGAGTCGTCTGCATAGTCTACTTCCGAGACCGCCTTTTTTCGGTCGCATGCCGCCAGCACAGCCGACAACACCACGCACCACACAAAATTTTTTCTCATACCAACACAGGATAAAATCCTCTTTAAAAAACATGCAAAAGTACACTTTTATTTTCAATACCGGCAAGTTTTTGGGGATAAATGATTACCTTTGCAGAGTTTTTTAAAGCGAACAATATCTTAGAAGATTATGATAGCAAAAATCCAAGAACTTCTGGAAGAAGTCGAGAAACTGAAAGCCTCAAATCTTGAAGAAGTAGAAGCGTTGCGCATCAAATACTTGAGCAAGAAAGGAAGTCTGAACGCCCTGATGGCGGACTTCAGAAATGTCCCTGCCGAAATGAAGAAAGAGGTGGGAATGAAACTGAACGACCTGAAGGCCAAAGCCCAGGAAAAAATTGCGGCTTTGAAGGAGGCTGTGGACACGCAAGACTGCGGCACCGGCGAATTGGACCTGACCCGCACGGCTTACCCCGTCTCGTTAGGTACGCGCCATCCGCTCACCATCGTGAAGAATGAGATTGTGGATATCTTTTCGCGCCTCGGCTTCACACTGGCCGAAGGACCTGAAATCGAGGACGACTGGCACGTGTATTCGTCGATGAACTTCGCCGACGACCATCCTGCCCGGGACATGCAAGACACCTTCTTCGTAGAGGCTCGTCCGGACATCGTGCTCCGTTCACACACGTCCTCCGTACAGGCCCGTGTCATGGAAAGCCAGCAGCCTCCCATCCGCGTGATTTGTCCGGGACGCGTGTACCGCAATGAGGCCATTTCAGCCCGTGCACACTGTTTCTTCCACCAAGTAGAAGGACTGTATATCGACAAAAACGTCTCATTCACCGATTTAAAACAAGTCTTGTTGCTCTTCGCACAGGAAATGTTCGGCAAAGACACGAAAATACGTCTCCGTCCGTCTTATTTCCCCTTCACGGAACCGTCTGCCGAAATGGACATCAGTTGCAACATCTGCGGCGGAGAGGGTTGTTCCTTCTGCAAGCATACCGGATGGGTGGAAATTCTCGGATGCGGCATGGTAGACCCGGCCGTACTCGAAGCCAACGGCATAGACAGCAGCGTCTATACAGGATATGCTTTCGGCATGGGTATCGAACGTATCACCAATCTGAAATACCAGGTGAAGGATTTGCGCATGTTCTCTGAAAACGATACCCGTTTCCTGGAAGAGTTCAAGTCCGCCAACTAAAGCCACGTGGGAGACAGATTAGTCACACGCAGCTTCATTTGTATACTTGCAGCCAATTTCCTGCTTTATTTCGGATTTTGGCTGCTTGTTCCTGTTTTGCCTTTCTATCTGAAAGAAACTTTCTCTTGCGGAGAGGCGGCCGTCGGTACCATCCTAAGTTGCTACACCGTGTCGGCCTTGTGTACGCGCCCCTTCATGGGATATCTGTACGACGGATTTGCCCGCAAACCCATCTACATCATGGCCTATCTGCTGTTTACGGCCATTTTTGCCGGTTATGTCCTGACAAGCCTGCTGGCCGTATTCATCCTCTTGCGTGCCGTCCACGGCGTGGCATTCGGCACGGTTACCGTAGGCGGCAACACGTTGGTCATCGACATCACGCCTTCCAATCGCCGGGGAGAAGCCCTCGGATATTACGGACTCACCAACAACGTGGCCATGAGCATCGGACCGATGACAGGCCTGTTCCTGCACGATTCCCATTTAAGCTATGAACATATTTTCAGCATCGGACTGCTTACCTGTGTCCTTGGTTTTCTGGCAGCCGTTTCCGTCAAAGCGCCGCGGAAGGTTCCGGTCAAACGTCCGCCGGTTTCGCTCGACCGCTTCATCCTGCTGAAAGGCATTCCCGCCGGCATTGCCTTGCTCCTGCTTTCCATTCCCTATGGGGCGACAACCAATTATGTGGCCGTTTATGCCCGCGAAATAGGGCTTCAGGTACCCACCGGTTTCTTTTTCACCCTCATGGCTGTGGGGATGGGTATCAGCCGTATCTTTGCCGGAAAGTTCGTGGACCGCGGATACATCACCCAGACTATTTCGTATGGTTTTTATGTAGTCATTGCGGCATTCTTCCTGCTCTCCTGCTGCTCTACGGTCATTGCTTACAGCGAAGCATGGTGTTCTTTCATATTCTACCTCGTACCCTTCATGCTGGGCATCGGGTTCGGTGTGATGTTCCCGGCCTACAACACACTGTATGTCAACCTCGCCCCTAACAACCAGCGGGGAACCGCAACCAGTACTTATCTGACTTCATGGGATATAGGTATCGGTCTGGGCATTTCCACGGGCGGTTACATCGCACAACAATATGCCTTCGATGCCGTCTATCTGTTCGGCAGCATACTTTGCGTGGCTTCCATGCTGTTTTTCAACCTTTACGTCAGCCCTCATTACCATCGCAATAAAGTACGTTAAAACCGGTTTTGCCCTATTTTCATGCCATTTTGTCAGCAATCACTGTCATTCTTGTCGTCTTTGTAACCATAAAGCAACAAACGGGATATAATTTCTTGATATACGTCAATTATTTCCTCTTATTCTTCAAATATAGGAGGCAAACTCTTGACCTGCGGCCTTTTTGGTTATAACTTTGCAGTGTCATAAGAAGAAAAAAGGTTATTAGAAAGATTAAAAGAACTCTCTGAGGTAGAGGTTTTGAAAGGTAAAAAAGATTGTTTAATTAAAAAGGTAAAAAGATTATGATGACAATGGGTATTATGCTGTTTGCCGTAATACTTATGGCAGCAGTACTTTTGGTACTTTTCGCTGTAGTAATGTTGGCGGGTATGCACAAAGAATCCAAGTTAAACCGGGACTTCTTTATGTCCAGCACGTCCATGCAATTCGGCAAGGGCGGTTTCCAAACCGGAACGGCTTGCTAAGTGCCACTAAAAAAGAAAATGTAGAAAAAGCAAATCTCGATTAAAAGTAAAGAAACGGGTTACAGGCGGATGAGGATACAGGTTCTTCATTCGCCTGTAATCGGTTTTATCCCTCCCGTCCTTCCACTTTTCTATAAAAACACACTCCGGATTTTATTTTAAATTCGTATTTTTGTCCTGTCATTATCAAACAGCAAAAACAAATGGAAATAGGATTGACACACACCAGTACACTCACCGTCGAAAACAAACATCTGGCTATCCAGGCAGGTAGCGGAGACTTGGAAGTCCTGGCCACGCCCGTTATGATGGCCTTAATGGAGAATGCGGCCATGCTGGCTGTAAAAGAGGCTTTGGACGAAGGTATGACAACCGTAGGAGGACATATCAGTTCCTCTCACCTCAAACCTACGGCTTTGGGCAAGACCATTACGGCCACGGCCGTACTAACCGGAATTGAAGGACGTAAACTGACTTTCAAGGTCATAGCCGAAGATGAAACAGGAACCATCGGAGAAGGAGAACATCTTCGCTTTATAGTAGACCGCAAGAAATTCATGGCCAAATTGCAAGGATAAGGCAAACGTTCCGAACCGTACAGACGGACGAAACACACGTTTCTCTTTGACATAAAATAAAAGCGCAGAAGTCCTTTCCCGAACTTCTGCGCTTTGCTTTCCGAACAAATTAAAATCACTTGCTGACTTGCATGAGAGAATCTACATTTACAGTTCTCACACATTTCGGAATCTTCTTATAAACTTGTACGCTGTCACTCCGGACATCGGCACCGTTACGATAAGAATAGCCCGCACTCCAATATCCATAATCATTCCAATAACGCTCATAGTTACGCAACGTAAACCATGTGGACGAATACACCCCATCCATATAGCCCTCGAAATAATCGGGAGACAAACTGTAATCACGGATATTGCAATCAAGTTCCGGATTATCGAAATGCAGGTAAATAATGCCGTCTCTTACCGTCCAAGTAAAGTAATGCTCGACAATTTCCACCCGACCCCGCCAGCCGTAATAGTAATCCGTTTCGTAACCATAGCCTTCGGTGTAACCTCCATAGTCCTGAGGAATAAATTCCAAGTCGGAACCAATGGCCGGCTGACCGTCCACCATCATTCCCAAATTACCGAACCAACGTCCTGAAAGCATGTATCCCCGGTAATCATCGTCTTCTTCGCACCCGCTGAACACTGCTACCAAGCAGCAGACCATAAGGAATTTGCAATATTTGAACCATCTCATAATTATGCTTGTTTAAATGTTTATAATGCAAATATACATATAAGTCTCTTTATTATGCAAAGAAAAACCCGACGGGAAGATAGGGAAAATCCTATTTACTCTCCTAAAGCACCGATAATTTCACGTACACTGCGACAACCGTGCCGTTCCAGATATTCATCTATCCCTCGGGCTACCTTTACCGTTACAGCCGGATCTATGAAATTAGCCGTCCCGATTTCTATGGCCGAAGCTCCCGCCAAAAGAAATTCTATGGCATCACGCGCATTCATGATTCCCCCTAAACCTACTACGGGTATCTTCACCGCTTGGGCTACCTGCCATACCATACGTAAAGCCACGGGCTTCACAGCCGGACCACTCAGCCCCCCGGTGGCTATGGACAATACCGGGCGGCGTTTTTCGATGTCGATAGCCATTCCCATCAACGTATTGATAAGACTCACGGAATCCGCTCCGGCGTCTTCCACACTACGAGCTATGTCTGCCACATTCGTCACATTCGGAGACAGTTTGACAATCAAAGTCTTGTCATACGCCTTACGCACGGCTTTTACCACAGCCGAAGCCCCTTCGGCTGTCACGCCGAAAGCCATCCCCCCTTGCTTCACGTTCGGACAGGATATGTTCAGTTCTATGGCCGGAATGCGCTCCAGTTCGTTAATGCGTGCGGCACACTCCGCATAGTCCTCGCAACACGAGCCGGAGACATTCACGATCATGTTCGTACGGATGTCTTTAATTTGGGGATAAATATGCTCGCAAAAATAATCCACGCCCTTGTTTTGCAGCCCCACACAGTTCAACATCCCTTGAGGCGTCTCTGCCATGCGGGGATAAGGATTACCTTCACGAGGCTTCAATGTCGTACCTTTTACAATGATTCCGCCGATATCTTCCAAGTTCACAAAGTCTGCGAACTCAAGACCGTACCCGAAAGTGCCGGAAGCGGTCATTACGGGATTTTTCAGTTGTAACTTCCCTATATTTACACTTAAATCTGCCATAACAATCTATTCGTATTGAAAACGGGTCCCTCTTTACACACACACAAATGCCCTTCCGTAGTATTCTCCACGCAACACAAGCAGGCACCCACTCCACAAGCCATCATATTCTCCAACGAAACTTCGCACGGTATGCCTTTTGACTTTGCATATCGCGCTACGGCCATCATCATCGGTTTGGGGCCGCAGGTGGCTATACGGTCAAAATGTTCACGTTGCCACACGGAATGCTGCGTTACAAAACCTTTCTCTCCCTCGGAAGCGTCCTCAGTCGTGATATACACATCACCCAATGCCCTGAACATGTCCAACTGCATCAAGTCTCCCGCCGAACGGCCGCCCAATAAGAAAGCAGGCCGACAGCCAAGCTTCACCATCTCTTTTCCCATGAAAAGCAATGGAGCCGTACCGACACCGCCTCCCACCAACAGCACTTTCTCATCACCGGACGAAGGCATCGTAAAACCGTTCCCTAAGGGCATAACCACATTGAGTTTGTCTCCTACTTCCAGAGCTCCTAAGTTACGGGTTCCGTCTCCTATTTCATGAATCAGAAACCAAACCTCATTTTTCTCTTCGTCTACGTAATTGACAGAAATAGGACGCCGTAAAAAGGTCGTTTCCGAACCGTCTACCTTCAACTCGGCAAACTGGCCGGGACACATCTTCGGCAGAGGTTGCTCATGCGTAAGCTTCAACAACGCATATCCTGCCCGTAAATGCTCATTAGCCGTCAGCGTCAAATCCAAAATATATTTTTTCATCTTATAAAATAGGTATATTCCAAATGGTATATCAAACTCCTGCAAAGATAGTGAAAGGTGAGTGCAGAGACAAATGAAAACGAAGTTTTCTCATTTGGCTTTGCCGAACCGAATCCCATCTTCGCGATAGCAAAGATAACGCAAGGTGAGTGCAGAGACAAATGAAAACGAAGTTTTCTCATTTGGCTTTGCCGAACCGAATCCCATCTTCGCGATAGCAAAGATAGGCAAGATGAATGCTGAAACAGATGAAAAACAAGGATAGAAATGTGTATTTTATCCTAAAGGCAGAAGCCATAACAAAGAGATGGCTATAAAATTGTCCTGATTCTTCTTTTCAATCAACTAAAAACTTCAAAAGTTCCATCATCGAAGAAAATTCTTATCTCCGTAATCTTACGTTGAGGTTTGTCTACATACTTTACCACCTCGCGCATCACGGGAATTTGCCGATTCTGGTCATCCACGTCTTTGATATCTTCCATTCGTGCCCATGCGGCATAGTGTTCAGGATCTGAAATGTCGAAGAGCATAGGTTCCCCCTTCGTATCTATAGGAGCTTTTTCCACATCGCTTCTAATCGTACTTTCCCCTCCGTCGGCACCATCTTTAGTTTCATCCGAAACAGTTGTATACATATCACCTTCTCCAAACATCAACCAATTTATATTGATATCAGGAAAACGGCGGTGAATCGCACTCACATGATTGTTCGTCGGGTTGGTTTTACCATTGAAGATATTTGACAGGGATGCAGGAGACACCTCAATAGCTTTAGCAAACTCTTGTTGAGTCATGTTTTCCCTTCTCATGATTTGCAATATTCGTTCCTTCATCATTTTTTCTATTGCCCTTTGTTTTTCTCTCTCAACAAAGGCGTTCTTTACGTTTACAAAGGTAAAAACAATAATTGGAACAAGCAATAAACATAAACCATAAAATTAAATTCATCTCTATAAATATTTAAAAACAGAAACATTTATCTTTATAAACCCTATAAGGATATTCTTGATATTTATAAACATGAAAGCCCATTTTCTCATTCATCTAATTTATAGAAAACCTTCATTTACCTGAACTAAAAAACTGGCTACTCACAGCTTATTACACATATATTGTGGCACGACATGCAGATTCAGAATCTCTATGCATAAAATGCCGTCATCTATTATAATACCCTCACAGCAAACACACATAATCAAATGGTTTACAATAAAATAAACAACAAATCATCTTAGTGAATAAACATACATTTATAAAATCAAAACCCAAATTACACTTATATAAATATCTGTTATTCTCAATATAAATTCAGAATTTACTATCGTAAATCCACATACAAACTATAAAAACATAAATCATAAATACGAAACCAATAAATTAAATTCACACTCATGAATACTAATAAAACATAATGTAAATCACCGGAAAATGAAAAAATGCTCTTTTTTTCAATACTAAAAAATTCCGACCCGATGGCAAGGACGGGCCGGAATTTTGAAATCTCAGGAAGCGAAAAACGAGCTAACCTCCTATAATCAAATACTATAACTTACTTTTTAACAGTTTCGGAAAAGCTTCAAATAAATTAAAAACAGCCGTTTTAGTGCAAAATAAAGTAGGCTAACTCCTTCAAAAGATCGCCGGGAGTGGCGATTGTATTACCCAAACCTTTCGATTTAGCGTCCGTTTCACGTAGTTTCCCAATTATCTGCATCACTTTCACCCCCGAATACTTTTGCATGGCGGGAAGTATATTCCGCGCCACCTGCCAACGAGGTTGCTCTACCCAATCGGCTATCCCCTCTTCCGTACGTTGCGGCGCATAATAGGCAACCATCAGGTTGCTGAAAAAACCGAACATGACGGAAAGCGTAAGCTGCAAAGAAAAGTTTTTGGGATTGTCGTTAAAATATTTCACGATACGGTTTACTTTAAGTACATCCTTGGCAACCAACGCAGACACCAATTCAAAGTTGTTAAAATCCTTGCTTATACCGACATGCTGCTCCACAAAGGCAGCACCGATACGCGTCTCCCCTTCCGGCAAAGCCAACATCAGCTTGTCCAACTCCCCCGAAAGGCGGGACAGGTCACTCCCCACAGACTCACAAACCATCATCACGGCATTTTGTTCCATCGCCACCCCCTTACGGCGCAAATAGGTCGTGACAAATCCCGGGAGCTGGCTATCATACAATTTTTTGGACTCAAACAAGACTCCTGTCTTCTGTATATCCGCCGCCAACTTTTTCCTTTTATCCAAAACGCCATGTTTATGGCAAAAAATCAGCACCGTAGAGGTCTGCGGATGCTCCAGGTAAAAGGAAAGACGCTCTTTTCCGGGTAAACTCTGTGCCTCCCTCACCAAAACCACCTGCCGTTCCGCCATCATCGGGAAACGCTTTGCCGCATTGATGACTTCGTCGGCCGTCACGTCCGTGCCGTAACAAACCGTGAGATTAAAATCCTTCTCTTCCTCCTTCAATGCCGTGTCTACGATAAACTCGCTCACCTTATCTATATAATAAGCCTCCTCGCCCATCAAATAATAAACGGGCGCGAAATTGCCCGCCCTTACGGAACGTACGATTTCATCATACGTCACCCCTTCTTTCTTCACTGCCATCTGCTTTTCTCTTTTGGATTACCAATCATATTTCAGGTGTTTCACTGTTTTCCGTTCACCTATTATCAGTTTCAACGCCTCTATTCCTATAGTGACATGCTCCGGCGCAAAGTTATGCGTCACTTCCCGGTCGCTCTCTGCCGTTTTTACCCCCTCGGGCATCATCGGATTGTCCGATACGAGCAGCAAAGCCCCGGTCGGGATGTGGTTGGCGAAACCGCATGTGAACAGCGTAGCCGTCTCCATATCCACAGCCATGGCACGGGTGTCTTTCAGATACTCCTTGAACTTTTCATCATGCTCCCATATCCTACGGTTCGTAGTGTACACCGTGCCCGTCCAATAATCGCGATGGGCATCCCGTATGGCTGTCGACACCGCCCGCTGGAGCATGAAAGCCGGCAACGCAGGCACCTCGGGCGGATAATAATCGTTCGATGTCCCCTCTCCGCGGATTCCCGCCAAAGGAAGAATCAAGTCTCCCAGTTTCGTTTTAGAAGAGATTCCCCCACATTTGCCCAAGAACAGGCAGGCTTTCGGCTCGATTGCACTTAGCAAATCCATAATAATGGCCGCATTCGGGCTCCCCATTCCAAAGTTAATGATAGTGATATTCTCCGCCGTAGCCATCCGCATGTTCGCCCCATAACCGGGCTGAGGAAGCTTAAACTGTTCACAGAATATATCTACGTAATTATTGAAATTGGTCAGCAAAATATACTCCCCGAAGTCGGACAAGGGATGTTGTGTATAGCGTGGCAACCAATTTTCCACGATTTCCGCTTTCGTTTTCATTGTTTTTGCGTATTTTTGTTTCCACTTTACCCCGCAAAAGACAGAGGGGTATTCCATGCAAAGTTAGCAAATGATTACGTTAAACCTTCCACAATATCCCATAAAAGTGACAAAGCGGGACGGCCGGACGGTCGTCTTCGATGAATTGCGCCGCAAATATGTGGCTCTCACCCCGGAAGAATGGGTGAGACAACATTTCGTGCATTACCTCGTCACCCACAAACATTACCCACCAGGCTTGGTGGCCAATGAAATCTCACTCATGTTGAACGGCACGGCCAAGCGTTGCGACACGGTGGTCTACGACCGGCAAGCCCGTCCGCGCGTCATTGTGGAATACAAAGCCCCACACATCGAAATCACCCAAAAGGTATTTGCCCAGATTTCGCGTTACAACATGGTGTTACGCGTAGACTATCTCATTGTCTCCAACGGCCTGCAACATTATTGTTGCAGGATGGATTACGAAACGAACTCCTGCAAGTTCCTGCCGGACATTCCTGAATATGGAGAGATTTTATAAGGGCTTTCCCTCACGATAGGAAGCATAAAAAATGCCTTCCACCTTGTTTGCTTCATTGAATGGCAAAACAAAGGGGAAGGACTTCGTTGCAGCACAATCAACAAAATGCGCCCGAAGATTACAAAGTGGACTCGGAAAAGTCCAATTCGTATATGACTTTGCCGGACTTGTCGCGGCTGAACTTGCCTACGGCAATAAGTTCCGGAAAATCCTCCGTCCAAAATGGGACTTCTACCTTTCCGCCTTCCGACACATCCAATGTAGCCAGAAGCTTTTCAGCCTTCTCGCAGCACAACGTTTCCAACGTCTCCATGCTGTCCGTTACCTTGCCGCAATGGACAGCCATTTCCTTTTCCAAATTCATTCCTTTCATAAAATTCTCTTTTTAAATCGGTTATTATAAATCTTCACCATCGGCATGATTGTATTCATTATCATAATATATCACAATACGGTAATCATTGGCATCCTTAGAAATCATAAACCAAACCATTTTTTTTGACCAGTACTTATCTGCCATGTAATATACCAACACGGGGGTTTGCTCTATCTTTTCTTCCAAAGTCAGACTGTCCCAAGATGTATCTTTCAGCCCTGCCTCAGATAAAGCAAGCGTTCTTTCCTCCTCCGACAGTGTAATCACATCTTTTGGTGACTGGTAATAAGCAGATTGGTATCTTTTATTATTCACCAACATCTCATAACCTATTTTCTCTTCTTCTGGTAATTCCGGATTATCATTCAAAGGCGCATACTTCTCATTTTTAGAGAACTGCCTACACAAGTCATTAAAACGAAATTTTATATTCGCCTCATCTGTCGCCCATTTATCCCTTACCGCAACACGCCACACCTTATTATTATTGGTGGCAATAAGCAAGACAACCTCACGGCCATTAAACTCCCCTTCCATCCAACCCAACAAACTGTTTCGCTTAAAACCTTTGGCTTGTAGTTTCCGTACCATTTCTGCCTCAGTCCCGTCCACAGGAATACCGAGAAACTGCGTCACGTCCTTCTGTGCGAAAGCGTACACGCCCAACATCAAAAACATCAAGAAAGAAAAACACCTCATTTTCATGATTTCCACATTTTAACTTTCCGCCCAACTCCCCTGCCGGAATCCATAAAAAGTTTGATTGTGTACATATACGAAAAAAGCGCGGGAGTCTGTACCTGTTGCTCGTTCCGCTACTCAAGGCTCTCGCATTGCCCATCACTGTCTGAACGAGCAACGCAGAAGCCCACGCCGATATGTTTATATATACGTCCCCTCTATCCATGCAACACACATGGATACAATAGAGGCTTATATAAAACACACCCACAGGGCATCTACCGTTGCTTTGTCTTCGACAGTGATTAGAACTTGCGAGATTCTGAGTAGCCAAAGAATCAAAGCGTCAAGTAAACGCCTTCTTTATATATGCAGTCCCACGCTACTCCCACCTCCGACGAGGCTTCCGCATGGATACGCACGACAAATATACGGAAAATAATCCAACAATCTGAGATTTTCTTTCCCGGAAATTCAGTTATCCGATTAAGATATTGTATTACAGTATTTTACGAACAACAAAAGAATACAAAATCATTCACCGCAGAACGGTAAATCAATCTCAGGCGAATGAAAAATCGTTCGCCTGAGATTGATTTTTCATTCGCCTGAGAGTAATTTTGCACACTCCCGGAACCCGGATTCCAAGCGGGAAACCATGCTTTTTGTTTTACAAACTAAAAATATTTTCCTTCGCCCAACCCTATTACGCCCCAGGAACATACGCGCCCGTCATCTTAACTCCGCCCTTATCCGGCTCAGGCTGACCGGCGTAATGCCCAAATAGGAGGCAAGGCATTCCAAAGGCAGACGGAGCAGCAGCTCCGGATTGTCGCGAAGCAATTTACGGTAACGCTCCGAAGCCGTGGTGAACAACAAGGGAATAAGGCGTTCCTCGGTCTTCAACAATTCCTTCTCCGCAAACTTCCGCCCCCAGTTGGCAATGTGAACGTCTTCTTCAAACAAACGGTAGAGCTGTCCCCGTTCCAACATGTACAACACGGAGTCTTCCATCAATTCTATGGTTTCATACCCTTTTTCATCGTTCACAAAACTTTTCATCGACATTAGCGTGCTGCCTTCCGCACCTATCCAGAAAGTGACCTCTTTCCCGTCTACGGGAAGATAAGCACGGGCTATGCCTTCGGACAAAAAGAACACATTACTTTCCACCTTCCCTGTTTCCGTCAACCGGAAACCTTTGGGACGGTCCACACGGGTAAGGCTCTCTTCCAGTTTCTCCAACGATGATTCCGGCAAGGAATGTATACGACTGATAATGGTACGAATATCCATAAACACGAACAACTGAAATTAAATCTTGGGTAAAGATAGGGAAAAACATGCGTTTCCTCCCACTTTACGGTCATTTCTTATCAAATGTAAAGTAGATTTCCGGATGCAAGCCTTACCTTTGCGCGTCTAATAAAAACATTTTTAAGATATGAACTGGATTGCATTGATTGGAGCCGGATTATGCGAAGTGGCTTTCACTTTTTGCATGGGCAGACTAAAAGGCGTTTCCGGCTGGGAGTTTTATTCGTGGCTGCTGGGTTTTCTCTGCTGCATGTCACTCAGCATGTATTTACTAATCAAGGCTATACAAACGATTCCAATAGGAACCGCCTACCCGATATGGACTGGTATAGGAGCGGCCGGGACGGTCTTGTTGGGCATTCTTTTCTTTCATGAGCCGGCTACGTTCTGGCGTCTTTTCTTTATCTCCACCCTGGTGATTTCCGTAGTAGGACTGAAAATGGTATGAGGGTTTGGAAACGGGAAGAAGGACGGCCGTATTAAAAAACGCGCCTGCGACACGATTGTCGCAGGCGCGTTTGCAAATCTTTCCTGAATATGCCCAAAGGCGATATACTTACTCCTCTGTAGCAGCGGCAGCCCGACGGCGACGCTTCGGCTTTTCTTCTACCGCCTTGCTTTCGATTTCCACTCCGGCCAATTCCGGGTCTATCATGATACGGCCGCAGTATTCGCATACGATAATCTTCTTGCGCATACGGATATCCAACTGACGCTGGGGCGGGATTTTATTGAAACAGCCACCACAAGCATCGCGCTGCACGTAAACGATACCCAATCCATTACGGCTGTTCTTACGGATACGCTTGAACGCCAACAACAAACGAGGTTCGATAGTAGCTTCCAGATTCTTGGCACTTTCGCGCAGCTTCTCTTCTTCCGACCGCGTTTCGGAAATAATATCGTCCAACTCGGATTTCTTCACATCCAAATCCGCACGCCGGTCGTCCATCAGCTCCGTGCAATGGGCGATTTCCCCGTTCTTGTGTTCAATGGCACTGTAAGCCTCGCGGATGCGCTTCTCGTTCAGCTCCACGTCCAAGGTCTGGTATTCGATTTCCTTGCTCAAAGACTCGTACTCACGATTGTTACGCACATTGTCCAACTGCTGGCTATACTTTTCGATAGAGGCTTTGCTGGCTTCGATATTGGCTTTACGCGTGGCAATGTCCGCATTCAGTTCCCCTATCTCTCCGTGTATTTTTTCAATACGGGTAGACAAGCCTTCTATCTCGTCTTCCAAGTCCTGTACTTCCAACGGAAGCTCTCCGCGCAACGTCTTGATTTTGTCGATTTCGGAAAGCATGGTCTGCAACTGGTACAGGTTCTTCAACTTTTCTTCAATCGACAGGTCCGTCGCGTCTTTCTTCATGTCTTTTGCCATAGTGCTTATTACAAATATTTTATGGGATTAGTGTCTACCGCCGTCATGTAAAGCGGCAGTTCGGGACAAATCTCACCTATGATGGAATAAAAAATTTCTTTCGTGTATTGCTCGCTCTGGTAATGCCCCATGACGGCAATCTGCAACTCCTGATCGTGGCCGAAGTACTGATGATAGTGCATCTCCCCTGTCAGGAAAGCATCGGCTTTCTGGTTGAGCGCCTCTTCGAGCATGAAATCGCCCGCCCCTCCGCAAAGTACGACTTTGCGCACCGGACGCTGCAACAGCTCATTGTGCATCAGGCATTCAATATGGAATACGGACTTGATGCGCTGGAGAAACTTCAGGGAATCCTCCGGCTGGGGCAACACGCCGATGACTCCGCTGCCCGCCATGACGGTGTATTCATGCCCGCCGTCCTTCACCTTCACGGGATGCGGCAGAAGCAATCCCACCTGCTCCAGTTCCAACTTTTCGGCGATTTTGAAGTTCACGCCATCCTCGGCATTATCCAAGTTCGTATGCGCCGCATAGACCGTCACGTCGTTTTGGATGGCCTTCCGTACGCACCGCTCCACGTAGTTGCGGTCGGACACGGTCTTCAGCCCGTGGAACAACAACGGATGGTGTGACACGATGAGATTGCAACCCAAAGAAACGGCTTCGTCTATTACCTCCTCGGTCACGTCAAGACACAATAAAGCCCCTGATGCTTCCACCTCCGTCAATCCTACTTGCAGACCGGCATTGTCATAGCTCTCCTGCAAGGGCAAAGGCGCGAATCTTTCAAGGGCAAAAACTACTTCCTTAATTTTCACGTCATAGAAAATTTTCACAAAGATAGGGATAAGACGGGAGGTTTCCAAAGAAACCCGGTGGATTTTATCATTTATTTAGTATTCCGGCCTTTTCTGAATATCGGCTTCAGTCGCCCGAACTCATCGAACGTGCGGCGCACGGAAAGCGAAATCGTGATAACCAAGGACAGCATGGAAGCCACAACCGTGATGACGCTTATCATCAACTGGTATTTGATGGCTACTTCAGGCATTGAGCCGCCGAGTATCTGTCCTATCATCGTCCCCGGGAAAGACACGATGCCCAGCACGGCCATGTTGGCGATGCACGGGGAAAAGGATTTGATGACGGCCGAACGGAGGAAAGGCAATGTAGCCTCAAAACGGGTTGCCCCGTTACCCAACAGGTAATAATACATATCCTGTTCGCGCTGCAACTCGCTGTAATAGACATTCACGGCCATGATATTCACCGTCAGCATATTGCCGAACAACACACCGGCCACCGGAATGAAGAAACGGGCGGCAAACACATCGTCGGCACGCACTACGAAGGCCAGGAAATACAACGACACCAACAAGACCGTAGCCAGAAAGCCCGTGAAAACCGGCAGGAGCAGCACCTCGCGGCGCAAGGCTGTGCGACTGACAGCCGTATGGGAAGCGATGACGGCCATGACGGCCATCCACAGCACGTTGACCCATTCGTTGTCCCATTGAAACAAGAAACGCAAGTACACGCCGATGAGCAACAGTTGCACGGTCATCCTCACGGTTCCCCACAAAGCCGACGAAAGCAGTCCGGTGCGGAAACGCCACAGAAAATAAAAAGGTATCAGCATCAGCAACATGCCGATGGCCAATCCCGTATAAGTCAAATCCACCGTTCCCATCGCTGCCCGTTCAAAGTTTTACCACCCGGTCGCAGGCTTCCAGAAAAGCCCGGTTGTGCGACACGCTCAATACGGCCGTTCCGCCGGCCGTCAGACGGCGGAAAAGGGCTGACACCCTCCCCACACTATCCTCGTCGAGCGCAGAAGTCGGCTCATCGGCCAACAAAAGGCGTTTGCCCAACATGGCCGCCATCGACAGAATGATACGTTGCCGCTGTCCGCCGGACAACTGGACCACCTTACGGTGAAGCAAGTCCCGCTCCAACCCCAATAACGTCCAAAAACGGAACAGCTTTTCTTCCGAAAAGTCTCCGCCCCGGTTCGCTTTCAGGTGAAAAGGAAGGTGCAACATCTCGTCTACCGATTCAGCCGGAAGGAACAGTTCCTGAGGCACGTAGGCCGTGCGTTTCCGAATACGCTCCACCGTATGCTCCGTCAACTCCTCCCCGCCGACAGATACCCGCCCAGCCTCCAACGGGAGGAATCCCAACACCGCACGCAGCAGCGAGGTCTTGCCGCAACCGGACTCGCCGGTCACACAAACCCACTCGCCTGCCCGTACCTCCAGACTGAAATCCCGGAAGAGCAAACGTCCCCCAAGCCGTAACGCAGCCGATTCTATTTTCAACATCTCGCTCATTCTATGCACAAAGTTAATAAAAATAAAGCCATTATTATCGGAAGATTCGTATCTTTGTACACATAATTATACACGAAACATAAGATTGATGTATGGGATTGCAATATAAAGTCAGAAGTTCCAGTACATTAGAACGCTGGTACGAGTTGCGTTTCGAGGAGGTGAACGGACCGGAACAGACCGAAATCCGCGGCACTTTCCTGCCACCGGAGTGGTTTCCCCAAAGCGGCGTACAGTTCACATGGCCACATGCCGGAACGGATTGGTGCCACATGTTGGAGGAAGTAACGGACTGCTACGTGCGGATGGCTTACGAAATCGCCTCGCGCGAACCTTTATTAATAGTGACTCCGGAGCGCACCAAAGTAGAGACCTTGCTGAAAGAGAAACTTCCGGCACAGGCTTTCGCGCAAATACGATGGGCGGATTGCCCTACCGACGACACGTGGGCACGCGATCATGGATTTATTACCCTGATAGACGAAACCGGCCCTCTCCTTTTGGATTTCTGTTTCAACGGATGGGGAAAGAAGTTCTCCGCCGACCAGGACAACCGTATCAACCGAAGCCTGATGAAGCAAGGCGTATTGAACGGGACGTACACGGACCATTTGGACTTCGTACTCGAAGGCGGTTCCATCGAAAGCGACGGCCACGGCACGCTCCTGACCACTTCGGAATGTCTGCTTTCGGCCAACCGCAACGACCGCCTGAACCGCGCCGACATCGAAGAACGGCTCAAATCGTTCCTGCATGTCGAGAGGGTGTTGTGGCTCGACCACGGCTATTTGTCCGGCGACGACACGGACAGCCATATAGACACTTTGGCCCGTTTCTGCCCCGACCAAACCATCGCTTACGTGAAATGCGAGGACCGTACGGACGAGCACTACGAGGCACTCGCACGCATGGAAGAACAGCTTCGCACGTTCCGCACGCTTCAGGACGAACCCTACCGGCTCGTCGCCCTACCCATGCCGGAAGCCATTTTCGACGAAGACGGGCAACGGCTTCCGGCCACATACGCCAATTTCCTGGTGGTCAACGGAGCCGTACTGATGCCGACTTACCATCAGCCTGCTTTAGACGAACAAGCCCGGAAAGCCTTGCAAAAAGCCTTTCCTCAGCATGAAGTGGTCGGTATCGACTGCCGCCCGCTCATCCGACAGCACGGTTCGCTGCATTGCTGTACGATGCAGTTTCCCGTACCCGTACTCAAATAAACGAATACCCTCATGAGAAAGATAAAAGTAGGACTGGTGCAACAGTCCAATACCGCAGACACCAAGGCCAACCTTTACAAGTTGGCACAAAACATAGAAGACGTATGTAAGCGCGGCGCACAGCTCGTCGTGCTTCAGGAGTTACACAACTCGCTCTATTTCTGCCAGATGGAAGATACGCAGAATTTCGATTTGGCCGAACCGATTCCCGGTCCGTCCACAGGATTCTTCGGCGAACTGGCCCGGCAATTCGGTATCGTGTTGGTCACGTCTTTATTTGAACGGCGAACAGCCGGCCTGTATCATAACACGGCGGTGGTGTTCGACACCGACGGCTCCGTCGCAGGAACCTACCGCAAGATGCACATCCCCGACGATCCCGCTTATTATGAGAAATTCTATTTCACCCCGGGCGACCTGGGCTTCCACCCGATATCGACATCGCTGTGCAAGTTAGGCGTGCAAGTATGTTGGGACCAGTGGTACCCCGAAGGTGCGCGTCTCATGGCACTGCAAGGCGCAGAACTCCTGATCTACCCTACGGCCATCGGATACGAAAGCAGCGACATCCCCGAAGAGCAGGAACGCCAACGCGAGGCATGGACCACGGTGCAACGGGGGCATGCCGTTGCCAACGGCCTGCCGGTCATCGCGGTGAACCGTGTGGGACATGAGCCGGACCCGTCCGGACAAACCCGTGGCATACGGTTCTGGGGCAGCAGTTTCGTGGCCGGTCCGCAGGGCGAGATGTTGGCACGTGCCAGTCGCGACGCGGAAGAAAACATGGTGGTGGAAATTGATTTGGAACGCTCGGAAAACGTGCGCCGTTGGTGGCCTTTCCTGCGCGACCGCCGCATCGAAGAGTTCGCTCCGCTCACCCGCCGTTTTATTGATTAAACATTTAAATAACCCATAATACAAAAAGGTATATGTCATCCTCACTAAGATTTGAAGTTGTAGGCGAAGCTTTCAAGAAGAAAGCCGTAGAAGTTCCGGCCCCGGCCGAAAGACCGTCCGAATTCTTCGGCAAATATGTATTTACCCGCCAGAAGATGTTCAAATATCTCCCGGCCGACGTATATAAAAAGATGTGCGATGTGATAGACAACGGTGCGTCGCTCGACTTGCAAACGGCCGATGTCGTGGCTGCCGGTATGAAGAAATGGGCCATGGAGTTGGGCGTGACCCACTGTACACACTGGTTCCAACCGCTCACCGAAGGCACGGCCGAGAAACATGATGCTTTTGTGGAACACGACGGCAAAGGCGGCATGGTGGAAGAATTTTCCGGCAAGCAGCTCATCCAGCAGGAAACCGATGCCTCTTCGTTCCCCAACGGGGGCATCCGCTCCACGTTCGAAGCGCGCGGCTATTCTGCCTGGGACACCGCTTCGCCCGTCTTCGTTCTCGGCGACACCCTGATGATTCCCACGATTTTCATCTCTTATACCGGTGAGGCGCTCGACTACAAGGCTCCCCTGAAAAAGGCCATCCATGCCGTAGACAAGGCGGCCACCGACGTATGCCGCTACTTCTATCCGGACGTGAAAAAAGTCATTTCCAATCTGGGTTGGGAGCAGGAATATTTTTTGGTGGACGAAGGGCTCTACGCCACGCGCCCCGACTTGCTCATGACCGGACGCACGCTGATGGGGCACGAATCGGCCAAGAACCAGCAAATGGACGACCATTACTTCGGTTCTATCCCCGAACGGGTGGCCGAATTTATGAAGGATTTGGAAATACAGGCCTTGGAACTGGGCATCCCCTGCAAGACGCGCCACAATGAAGTGGCTCCGAACCAGTTCGAGCTGGCTCCCATCTATGAAGAGACCAATCTGGCAGTGGACCACAACATGCTGCTCATGTCGCTGATGAAGAAAATAGCCCGTAAACACGGATTCCGTTGTTTGCTGCACGAAAAACCGTTCGCCGGTATCAACGGGTCAGGTAAACACAACAACTGGTCACTGGCTACCGATACCGGAATCCTGCTGCACGGGCCGGGCAAAACGCCGACCGACAATCTGCGTTTCGTCACCTTTATCGTGGAAACGCTCATGGCAGTCTATCGCCATAACGGGTTGCTCAAAGCCTCCATCATGAGTGCCACCAACGCCCATCGCTTGGGAGGGCATGAGGCTCCGCCGACCATCATTTCCTCGTTCCTCGGTCAGCAACTGAGCGACATACTTGAACATTTGGAACATTCTACGGACGACGAACTGATAGACGTAGCCAGCAAACACGGCATGAAGCTCGACATCCCGCAAATTCCGGAACTGCTGTTCGACAACACCGACCGCAACCGTACGTCTCCCTTCGCTTTCACAGGCAACCGGTTCGAGTTCCGCGCCATCGGTTCACAAGCCAACTGCGCCGCCGCCATGATAGCCCTGAACGCGGCTATGGCCGAAGCCCTTATCGACTTCAAGACGCGGGTGGACGCTTTGATAGCAAACGGCGTAGACAAGACCAAAGCCATCCTGCAAGTGGTACGCGAGGACATCAAGACGTGCAAGCCCATCCATTTCGACGGTAACGGCTATTCCGAAGAATGGCAGGAAGAAGCCCGACGCCGCGGACTGGATACGGAACGCAGTTGTCCCCTTATCTTCGACCGTTATTTGGACGAAAGCAGCGTGAAAATGTTCGAGACGACCCATGTGTTCACACGCAATGAAATCGAGGCACGCAACGAAATCAAATGGGAAACCTATACCAAAAAGGTACAAGTGGAAGCACGCATCTTCGGCGACATGTGCATGAATCACATCATTCCCGTGGCCACACGCTACCAAAGTGCCTTGATAGACAACGTGCACAAAGTACAGGAGGTTTTCCCTGCTGAGACCGCGGCTCGACTGAATGCCAAGAACCTGGAACTGATAGAAAAGATTTCGGAACACACAAGCTTCATTGCCGAAAATGCAGACCGGCTGGTGGAAAACCGGAAGGTGGCCAACCGCATTGAAAACGTACGCGAGAAAGCCATTGCCTACCACGACACGGTGGCTCCCATGTTGGAAAGCATACGCTACCACGTAGACAAACTCGAACTCATCGTGGACGACGAGATGTGGCCGCTTCCGAAATACCGCGAACTGTTGTTCATCCGATAACCATACGACATGGAGTATTTCTTTCCGGACCATCCGGTTCCGGCAAGAATACTCCTTGTTTATTTATAAACCTCAACCCTACACCCAATGAAAAGCTCTTTGTTTAAATTTACCGCAGGACTCTATCTTATCCTACTCACAGCCTGTTTCGGCGACCGCGACGGCAAGTATCCCGTCTTCCCGGAACAGCCGACGCAAAAAGCGCGCCAAGGATTCAAATGGGAAATCGTATCCGGCGCAGGACTGCAATTCTGGGCACAACGCGACAGCCAGACTTGTGTCGTCACGGACGGGATGCTCGAAGGGGCAGTCGTCAAACACACAGGCCGCTCCCGCTCCGACGGCCGTCCCGTCATCAAAATCTTCCATATCGAAGACGGCGACATCGACGACGTACTGGACCAATTGGAAGAAAGCCCGGGATGGAACAGCGAAGAAACCTGCAAGTTCAAGGAAGAAGATTGCGAACGCAAGGGAGTGACGCGCTACGTCCTCGTACCCACCGGCGACTATGCCGACCGAATCGAAGCCGCCATGGAAGCGAAAGAGGCCATCCCCTCTACTTGTAACGGTTGGGGCGCGGGCAACAGCGGACGGAGGTATTTTGAAATCCACGACAGCCATCCGGACAAAGCCATCTTCATGGAAATAGGACAAGAGCAGCCTCTCTTCGATCCGGAAAGCATCGTCCTCACGGATATTCCCCTACAAACAGTCCGGGGAGAATTGGTCATAGGACACGAAGTCCGCACTTTCACCTCTTGCGGTGACACAATGGTATATTGGGTCAAGGACCTGACCGGAAAACTCCTGCCCACTTACGACAACGCCACCCAAGGAACCCGGAACGGCTACCCGGCCTATGCCGAACTGCAAATCCGGAATATGGGAAAAAGCTACGAGGGTTTTGCCGCCGGATACGCCGGTGTGTACGAAGTGACAGAGGTCAGGGAAGTCAAGACCGTGGCACTCACGGCAGGAAAGAATTACGATAGCCGGAAAATTTCGGTGGACAGTCTGAACACTCTTGTCACGTCGGCTTCCCTCGACATCATCTATACCCCCACTCCCGGTGAAAAAGACATAGAACTCAATGCGCCGGAAAACGTATTGCCATTTTTGGAAGTCTACGTCAACAAGAATGGAACACTCCTTGTCAACATGAAACATTTCGCCGACATCTCTTCGGATACCCCGTTCAGCATCGAACTGAAAGCTCCTCCCATGGACACGTTCCACAATAAAGGAACCGGCACACTCATCCTGAAAGACGGGGCATATAGTGACGGCGACGTTCGCGTCACAGCCGATGGTCCGGTAATATGCGGCCCCATCACTTGCCGGGATCTGTACATTTCCGCCACGTCCGACAAAAGTTTCCATGCCGACCAGCAGTTCACGTGCCGCGACATGACACTACATGCAAAAGCAAATGCTTCCATCGACCTGACCGGCGGTATCACTTGCCACCTCCTGAATGCGCAAGCCGAAGGGGGAAGCAGCATCAACGCCAAGGAAATAACGGCTACCGACGTTGCGGCACAATCCTCTTCCTCCGGAACCGTCACCCTCACGGGCAGTTGCACAAAGGCCGCACTGGCCAATACGTCGCGCGGAAGCATCGAAGCCGAAGGGCTGCAAGCCATGGATGCCACAGCTACGGTGACCGGCGAAGGGACGGTCAGTTGCCATGCCACCCGCAAGATAGAGGGGGAGGTGAACGGCACGGGCAGCATATCCTACAAAGGACGTCCGCGCATCGTTTGCAAGACACCCTCGGGAAGAGACCACATTAATCCTATAAAATAAAAAGTATGAAAAAACAGATTTTTCTTCTTCTCGTCTCAGCCATTGCCTACTGTAGCTGCACAAAGAGCCCTGCCCAATCCCTTTGTGACGGGGAAACCGGGGCAAGCCCCAAAGACATACAGACCCAGAAAGTGACCGTCGGCGACTTCAACGCCATATCAGCCACGTCGTCTGTCGATGTGGTTTATATCCCATCTGAGGATGAAACGTCCGTGGAAATCCGTGCGAGCAAGGCCGTCCTGCCTTACATCAGTGTACAAGTGGATGCCCACGGGACATTGGTCGTAGGCATGAAAAAGCCCAAAGACCCCACAAAAACCAAAGGGATAAAGGAAGTACATGTCAAGGCACGCCCGGTCGGCAGTTTGTCTGCCTCCAGTTCCGGGGACATTTTCGTAAAGGACGGCCTGCACGTAAAGGGTACCCTCCGTCTCACGGCAGGCAGCAGCGGTGACATCTCGTGCCAAGACATCAGTTGCAAAGACCTGCATGCCACATCCAACAGCAGCGGTGACATATCAGGCAAGTCCGTTTCCTGCGGCCTCCTCACTGCGGCCTCCAACAGCAGCGGCGACATCTATTTCGGTGGTTCAAAATGCCAACAGGCCGACTTGCAATGTAACAGTAGCGGGGATTTGCACATCAAAGGGTTGGAGTGCACGCATTTGATAGCCACAGCCACCTCCAGCGGAGACCTTCGTCTGCAGGGTAAATGTGAACAAGCCAAATATACAGCCTCGAGCAGCGGCGACATCGATGCCGGCAATATGGAAGCCCAGCATGTGGATGCCAATGCCTCTTCGGCAGGAGACATTTCGTGCCACGCCTCGGAATCGCTGAATGCCCACACAAGCGGCGGAGGGAGCATCGCCTATTCGGGGAATCCCGTGCAAGTATCCGCTTCAGGCAAAAACATACAAAAGCGTTAACCTCCTCCCCCAGACAGCAAAGGGACTGTCACCGGCCAATCCCGGGACAGTCCCTTTGCTGTTTTCCATACAAGCCGACACGAGCTTTATCCAACCGTCCGCTTATGCCACACGGCCTTGAACCGCAACCATCCGCGCGGCCCGACTACAATCAGCGTCACGGCAAAAAGAATCAGCAAGATGCCGACCACATTACCGCCCGTAAGCCTCTCGTGGAATACCATGACACCTACGAACAATGCCGTAAGCGGCTCCAACGCCCCGAGAATGGCAGCCGGCGTGGCACCGATGTTCCGGATGGCTTTCGCAATGGTCACCATGGATATCAGGGACGGGAACAAAGCCAGTCCCAACGCGTTCATCCATTGCGTTCCTTCCGTAAGCCATTGCAAATCCATCCCTCCGCGCAGACGGACGATATAGACCAACGAACCGAACAAAATGGCATAAAACGTGAGTTTCAATCCCGGCATCTCTTTTAAGGAAGAACGGTTCACGCCTACGATATACAGTGCGTAGGTCAACGAGGACATCAGCACCAGACACACGCCCGTCATGCTCAGCGTGGCACCGCCTTCGCCTTTATAAAGCATGGAAATACCTACAAAAGCCGTGGCAATGGATGCTATTTTCACCACGCTCAACCTTTCTTTGAAGAACACGGCCATAATCACCGCCACCAGCACGGGATACATGAACAAAATGGTAGAAGCGATGCCTGCATCCATGTAGTTGAAACTCTGGAACAAGAACAACGACGAGAAGGAGAACAGCAATCCCATGACCGCCACCGGAAGTATCTCATTCCGTTTCAGGGCAAACGACTGTCCGCTCATCTTCATCATCACGGCCAGGAACAGCAAGGCAAACACATAACGGTAGAACAACACGGAATCCACCCTGATGCCCGAAGCATAAAGCGGAAGGGCGAACAACGGATTCAGCCCGTAACTTACCGACGCTATGACACCATAGGCATAGCCTTTCACTTTTTTATTATCCATGATTCCCGTATTAATATTGGTTCCAACTACTCATCTCCTCCAACGACTTGCGCGCTTTCTTGCGGGTCTCCCCCGCCGGATAGCCCAACGAGATGAGCAGAGGTACGCGCTTTCCTTTGATGCCGAGCAGCTTTTTCACTTTCTTTTCGTCGAACCAGCCCATGATACAAGTCCCCAAACCCAACTCGGCCGCCTGCAAACAAAAATGCTCCACTGCGATGCCTACGTCGAGCAAAGAGTATTCCTTGTCTTTGATGACACTACCGATACGGGCCGTCAAGTTCATTTTCTCCAGCACCACAGCTACGATGACGGGCACCTCACGGGCAAACCCGTTCATCCCCATCCCGGCAGCCGCCGCTCCCATTTGCGGCAACAACGCCACATCGTCCACGACAACAAATTTCCACGGTTGTGAATTACAAGCCGAAGGAGCAAGCCGTGCAGCTTCCAGACATTTCATCACCATTTCACGGCTGACAGGGCGCGACTCGTATTTCCGGTCACTTTGCCGTTTCTGTATCAGTTCAGACAAATTCATACTTACATTTTTTATTTACGCTGCAAAATTAGATATTTTATGGGAAATACGTTTTCCCCTCATCTGTTTTTAACAGCTTTCTTACGCATAAACCGGAATAATTTCCTTTTTTCTCTTGTATCTCATATACCCGATACATATCATCAGCGAAACCAAAGTGGACAACGGAGGAGCAAACCCCATGAGAAACAAAGAAGAAGAACTCACCAGACTGAAGCCGTAAGACAAAGGTATGCGGAAGAGGAAGGTGGAAATCACGCTGTGTACCATGGGAAACACGGAATTGCCCTGCCCGCTGAAATAGGCATTGATGCAGAACACGAAACTCACCATGATGCAATCTATGCTGTATCCCCGCAGATAGCCGGAAGCCATCTGCACCACCTCGCTGTCGCGGGTGAAGATACCCGTCAGCGTGTCCGGCAGGAATTGTGAATAGAGGCACACCGAAACGCCGAAGACCAACGCCATGCCGATGCCCGCATACAGGCAACGGTTCATGCGCACACGCAGCCCGGCACCGTAGTTTTGTGCCGTCATGGCCGCCACGGCCGACGATATGGCCATCGGCGGCAACATGGCAAAGACTATCAGCTTCTCTACGACTCCCAAAGCCGCCGAAGCCACCACGCCCATACCGTTGACAATGACCGTAATCAGCAAAAAGGAAAAATTGACCAACAAATCCTGCAACGCGATAGGTGCTCCCAGCAGCAGCACACGCCTGCAAAGCTGTCCGTCCAGACGGATATCGCGACGCGTAAACTCAAAATGGAAACCTTTCCGGTACAGATACCACAAGGCCGTAGCAAAGCTTACCCCTTGCGAAGCGACCGTGGCTATGGCCGCTCCCGCCGCCCGCAGATGGCAGCCACCCACCAGAATGAAATCCAGCACGATGTTCAACGCACAAGCCAACGCCACGAAATAGAGCGGCGTGCGCGAATCTCCCAGTCCGCGCAAAATACCGCACACGACATTATATCCTATAATAAAAGGAATGCCCAACGAACAAATCCACAGATAGGCTTCCGTATCGGACAACGCCTCGGGCGGAGTGTGCATCAACTGCACCGTCCGGCTATGAAAAGCTACCATCAGAAAGGTCAGTACCGCACCGACTGCGGCAAACAGCCCGATGGAGGTTCCGATAATGGACGCCGTTTTCCGGTAATCTTTCGCTCCCGTGGCGATAGCAATCAACACGGTCGTCCCCGTGGTAAGCCCGAGAATGACGCCCGTCACAGTCTGCATCACCTGACTTCCGATGGCCACGGCGGCCACACTCGCAGCATCGTCATACTGCCCCACCACAAACAAGTCGGCTCCTCCGTAGAGTGCCTGAAGCACATTGGCCAATAAAAACGGGACTGCAAAATGTAGCAGAACCTTCGGCACGCTCCCTTGTGTCAAATCCAATTCTTTCATTTCTACGTCTTTTTTATTTTACCACACATAAAATGCCGGATAAGTTGATTGGTTTTACCCAGTCATCTTATCCGGCATTTCATTGTTGCCCTCCGATGAGGATTACAAAACATTACGAATATTATTTCGGCTGCAAAGGTAGGACTTATTTTTCATCCGGCCAAAAGAAAAATGTCATAAAGGCATTTTTTCAATAAATATGACATCCTGCGCATCCCGATTTCCGAACTTTACAAACGTGATGTACCGCCTTTCCTTTCGGAAGAAAAGAACAGCCCGTTTTATCCTAACGCTGCATAAACTTCTGTAAAACAATAAAATAAATCAGCATTCCCCAAGCAGTCATTCCACTTTTAGCACTTCATTTCCACGTGTTCATCTTATCGGTTTTTCACCTTCAAGAGAAACGAAAATCATTTGGCGCAGAACGAAAAATCGCTTGCCTGAGATTGAAAAATCATTTGGCGCAGAAAAATCCGCCGATGAAAGCCAACCTTTTTAGAAGTACACGATATTTACAAACCCACCTTCTTGGACTCTGAAAAACACCAAACGCCCCGGACATTACGGCCACAACCGAATGCCCGGGGCGTTTCCTTATGATGTACGTTCCGGCCTACTTGAAGAAACGGAACGCTTGTTTGCCTTCACCGGTAACCACCTGAAGCAGATAGGTGCCGGAAGCCAGACGCGCCAAAGAGATTCTGCCCGAATGTCCCTCGCGCCGGTATTCCGTGGAAAGCACGCGTCCGGAGGGATCCACGATGCTTAAACCGCATTCGCTGTCCTCAGGCAGACCTTCAATCCACAGGTCGTCGCCGACGCGGTGCACCGACATCTGTCCGGCATTCACTCCCTCTACTCCATCACCGGAGAAACCTTCCTTATGGAGGGTCAACTCGCCGTACACGGAAGTGTCCTCCAAAGAGGTAGCACGCACCACGATGTCTCCGTTGCCCGTTTCGGTCGGGGTCAGGATGCCGTCTTCATCCAAGGTGGCCAGACCGGCTCCCTGTACCACGCTCCATGCTACGAGTTGGGAGGCATTCGCGGGTTGCACGGATGCCTGCAAGTGCAACCGCCCAGTGAGGGGAGTCAACTGCGTCGTACCTTCCACCGTGGTCACTGTGACCGACTGCGGCAGGATGCCGAAATCCTTTTTCACGACGGTCACACGGGCCTCGATGCCTGTTCCGTCCACGGTCGTGGCGCATACCACGATTTCACCGTTCTCCTTTCCCCGGGCCGTCAACACACCGTTTTGAGTCAGCGAAGCCAGTTCGCCGCCTTCCAGAATCTGCCAGTTCACCGTACGGATGTCCGCCATGGCCGGCAGGATTTCGGCCTGCAAATGCAACGTGGGCCGTGAAGGTGTCAGCACGAGTTCCTTCTCTATGGCCAGCACGTTCAACTGTTCGGCAGGTACCACTGTCCATGCCCCGTCCGTGCATACCACATTGGAGCGACCGCTTCCGGACGACCTCTCCTTGGATGTCCTCGTCATCGGTTGCCATTCGTCGGAATAGGTCTCGTCATACTCCAAGGCGTAGAAATACGTCCCGTCCCCGGCGTTCAGGTCGGTGTAGGCCGTATGGGCACCCGACACCTCGGCCAACAGTTCCAGACGGTCGGCAGACGTTCCGCGCAAGACGCGGTAACTGTCCACAATGCCACCCTCGTAGGCGTTCCATATCAGGTTGACGGCACCGCCCACTCCTTTGTTCAGCATCAGGTGCGTACCGCTGTGCACACGGCTGGCCGGACTTTCCACACCGAACGTCGTGCCCAACTTGATGCAATAGCGGTCGGACGAGACAGAGGGATTGGAGGACGTGTCTACGAACTCGCCCGCTCCGGGAGCCACCTGCGCAATGCAGTCAAAGGCATTGTAGCGTCCGCTCTCCTTATATATATTCACGGTAGTGACGAAATCCGGCATGCCGGGCATGTCCCACGTCACTTTGTTCTTGCCGGTAGCCGCATCAATGCCTACCAAACGGATAACGGGCACAGGCACTTCGCCCACGATGCGGATGTGCTTCTCTTCCGATTCCACCACGCCGCACACGGAATCGCGCACCGACAAGCGGAAGGAATAATCACCGGCATCGGGGAACACCGCCTTGGCTTCCCGGCTCCCTACGCGGAGCAGCATCTCGATACGTTCGTCCGACAGCTTCACGTCGATGTCCTCGCGGGAAGCCTGTGCAAAGGCTTCAGGAAGCGTGAAGGTAATCTCCGTCCCGGCCAGTCCTTCGGCGGGGAAGTCGAACGAAAGGTCGATGTCGCGCACCATCACATTTTTGGTAGCCGTTTCGCCATCTGCCGTGCGGACGGTCACGGTTTTCAGCCCCGGCTCATTCCATGCCACTTCAAACCGTTTCCCTTCCTGACCGAGAAGCGTCCCGCCGTCCCAGTCCCACTCGGCGGTCTGCAAAGCGGCATCGGGCACATTATACGTCAAAGCCACAGCCTTGCGCGGTGCCGTCACCGTAGGTCCGGCGATGAATTGCTCGCTCACCTTAAAGGAATAGGTCTCCGACATGGGCGAATGGGCATCCCACAGGTCTATGGCCTGTACCTGCACCTCATATTCCTGTCCGGCCTCGAACCGCTCGATGGGAATCATCTTGCGCGTGGCTTTCTGGTAATATGCCCCGGGGATGACCGCTGCCTTGCCGTTTCCGCCGTTCAGCGGTGAGATGATATAAGCGCCTTCGCCTTCTGCCCCTTTCTTCTTTACGCTCACATTGTAGCGCATCTGCATGGACGGGGTTTCCTTGTCGTAAGCATCATCCCATTCCAACAATATGCCGAGGCCTTCCTGGGTGGCTCGTACGTGGGTCGGAGCTTCGGGAGCGGTGTTCTCGATGCCGGTGCGGAGCATAGTTGGCCCGTCATTCCATCCATAATAAAAATCAGGAACACCGTCGTGGTCTACGTCGGCCATGCCATCTATATACCCAAACTCCTGATTATGCAACACTTCCACCCGTCCCGATCGGTCGCGTTCCATATAAAGTATGGCGTATTCCGTCTTGTTCACGTCCGCTTCATAAAAATCATAGTACACCAAGATGTCCGGACAGCCGTTGTTGTCGAAATCGGCTATTTGGAGCACATTCACGGCATAACGGGTGCTGTGGGCATTCCCGAAAACATACTCGACCGGCGAGGAGAAAGTGTAATCCTTGTTTCCGAAACATACCACAATCCTATCCATCATACTTCTATTGCCATATACCATCACCTTGTCCGGCATGCCATCGCTGTCCATGTCTTCCAAGAAGATGCGGTAAGGGTTATCACTGCCGTCGTCTATGGAAACTATATGATAAGTGAAATCCATCCCGCCTTGGTTGATGGCAATAGCCTCGCATCTGTACCAGGCATTGTCGATGACTCTCGATGCATTTTGAGAATAAAAGTCAGGGTAACCGTCCCTGTTAATATCATACATCAAACCTTTTTGGTAATTGAAGCTAAAATTGTACTCATCCCCGGTTTTGGGAAATTGGAACTGTTCAAAACGGACGTTATCTCCCGTATTCACACAAATCCCGTCGAATTCACCATAAGCATTGGAATCGTAATACAATTCATTGAAGCCGTCGTTGTTCAAGTCCGGCATCACTTCGCTTGTGTATCCGGAATTGACACAAAACCAAGAGCTGCTTTCCTGCGCTTCGAACGAGTTGTTCCCGTTATTGAGTATCAGGTTGCCCTTATTGCTCTTTAACACGATGTCAGCATCCCCATCCATGTCGAAGTCGAGGAAAGGAGGCAATCCATCTCCCCTATAGGGTATCTGCAAATTGGAGTTGAATATCGTGCCCAATTTCTCATAACGCCCCGCACCGTCGTGCACATAAAAGCCGTTTTTGTCTATCACATCCAACACACCATCCCCATCCATATCCCAGAAATGTCGAGATTCGGTGAACCCGAAAGCCGCAGCTTCGCGACGCTCGAATGAAACACGCTGCACCGTCACTACCTTTTCGCGTATATCCTCCGTGCCATCCGCCGGATTCGTCACCGTCAGGCGGAGATGCTTCTCGCCGGGCACGCTGAACGTCAGCCATACCTGTGCGCTGTCAGCCGAGGCCTTTATGGCTTTTCCTCCGTCGAAATCCCAAGCGTAGTCCAACCCGTCGGCACGGGAAGCTGCCGTCAGTACCAACGTGTCTGCCGCTGCCAACTCATCATCCGACACCGTGAACGCTGCTTGTACGAGGTCGTGCCTGTACACCACCTCGTCCGACCACGCCGAGCCTTTGCCCATCGGATCCACCGTCTGTATGGCAATGTAATACGTCCCCTGCTTCCAACGGCTCACATCCAACGTGGCATCCAGATTTGCTCCCATGTTGCCGGGACGGAAATCGCGGCGGCTGCCGTCGGCATTCGCCCCCGAGAAATAGATGTCGTCCTTACCGGGCGCACTGCCGATGCGGAGGGCATAGGTCAAATCCACGGTAGAAGTCTCCTTGTCTTTTCCCTGCTGCCAAGCAATCTTCAGTTTGCCGCTCTTGCGGTCGAGGTTTACTGAAGGGGCAGACATGCGTTGCGGGGCTTCGTTGGCCGGGATGCCCTGCAAAAGGGGTAAGTCTTTGGTGGCCCAATACCCTACAACCTCATTCGGTTCATAATGATTTCCGAAGAGGCGCGACGTATCAGCCAAGATGTCCAGATAACCATCATTGTCTATATCTGCCAATATGACATTTTCGCTCAATCCGCTGATGACGGTTTCTTTCCAGTCGGTTGCACTGCTACCACTACGGTCATAACCAAAAGTACCGGCCACCAGTATATCATTCGGTTCTTCTACATTTTTCATGTTGTCCAAGCGGAACAAATATAAACCCTCTACCGAACCCGACCTTTCTTCACCACCATAATACAATCCCTGCTTACCGGCCAAAAGTTCCATAAAGCCATCATTGTCCACATCGAGACAAGCACCGAACGCCCATTTGGAGGCAAAGGAATACTCGTGAAGGGTAAAATGCCCGCCACCCGTGTTCTCGGCAAAAAGCAGGAAAGAGAAAGAGGAAGAATACAGATAGTCGAACGTGAGCAGAATGTCCACGTCACCGTCCTTGTCGAAGTCGTAGCAATGGATGTCCGTCACGTCCAAATCCTTCACCAAGGTCTGTTCCTCGAAACGGTCACCGCCCAAGTAGGTACGGGTGTACACACGCTTGCCTTCCGTATCATTATAGATGTAGTCGGGAATGCCATCGCCGTTCAAGTCCTTCACGGTCAGCTCGCCCGGTTGCCGGGAGGCCACGAAACGGTTGTCGCCCATGTTGTAAAAAATCGTACGCGGCCCCACCAAATCCATATAGCCGTCGCGGTTCACGTCGATTGCCTGAGTGAATTTGTAGCTTTCGTCCGTCACATGGCCGCCGCCCACAAACATGCCGTCACGCAACGACGGCAGGCCACCGGTGTCGAACTTCCCGTCAGCCTCTTCCGCCTTACGGGCCACCAACGAATCGGCCTGCGTACGCGAAAGGGTATCGATGCGCGTGGCGGTAAACGTCCCGTCGGGATTTTGATAGAGGATGTCCCAGTCCGTATTGTTGAACGCGAACAAGTCCGGCAATCCGTCGTGGTTCACATCCAGCGGATAAGCAGAATTGGCTTGATTCATCAGACGGTAGGTCCCATCGGTTTCACTTATGGCAATGGGAGTAACCCAAGCATCAGAAAACACAAAACCTGAAAAGTCCGGGATGCCGTCATTATTTGCATGCAACAACATGCCATACTGCCCGTTGCCAAAGTGGGCGACATCCGGAATTGCAATCGGCACATACGCTCCATAGCAGCCGGGAGCTTTCCAATGGTAGCGTCTCATGGATTCATGCCCCAAGTCGTAATAATATTCTTTCACTCCGTCCCTGTCAGCATCATAAAACGAAGAATAGTCGGGAATGCCTATACGCTCCAGCGGGACAGGGTTCTCCGGCAGCAACTGCTGCGCTGGGGACTGGAGGAACGAAGCCGCCCCCATGGTCACCAATAATAGTCGTTTCTTCATAAAGTCTCTTTAAAACAACAATGTGCCTATCGACCTCCCAGCATCGGCATGATGATACTCTTGATGGAAAACTATAACAAAAAAGCGTGGAGATCTGTACCCGTCACCCGTCCCATGCTTCGAGGCTCTCGCATTGCCCATTGTAGTAGAACGAGCAACGCAGAACCCACGCCGATGAGTTTATATAATCTCCCTTGGGATTTGCCTCCTTCCTTCTGCCCATAGGGGCAAATGGACAAAACAATCCCTCGGGGATATTTATAAAAACATCCCATGGGCATCTACCGTTGCATAGTTCATGACTACAATTTTGAATTTGCGAGATTCGAAGCGTCAAGAACCAGCGCATGATAAACGCCTTCTTATTTATAGCGGTTCACCTCTCCCTCCTCGTCCACTCCCATTCCCCTCTGCCGCAAAGGACAGATGTTCCTGTTCGTATCGGCGCAGGTCGCCTTGCTTGGATCGGCCTACCGGTCGCTACCGGACATCACGGCACAGCAAGAATCACCGGGAACCCAATGCAAAGTTAATCTTTTTTAAGGACCAATTCCATAAAGAACGGACAAAATTTTGAAGTTTTTGTCGTCCGCCCTCCTTTTATCCTTTCATATTCAACGCTTCCATGAAACGGCGAATCACTTCGGGCTTACCTGTATGCTTGCCGTCGTCTTCGCTCAACTTACAAGTATCGTTGTAGAAAGTCCATGACTCCGTGATTTTCACGGCCACCAGTTTGATGACGATGTTCATGGGCTTCACGCCCTCGAAATCATTTGTGAAGTGCGTGCCTATCCCGAAAGAAGGTTGGCAATACTCCCGGGCGTAACGTTGTATCTCTATCGCACGGTCCGTGTCGAGCGCATTGCTGAATATGACTTGCTTCGTGCGGGGGTCGATGCCTAACGAACGGTATTTCTCCACAATCCTTTGCAGTTCCGCGCGGTTGTCGCCGCTGTCCACGCGAAGACCTTTGAACAGGTTGGCAAAGTCCTCCGAGAAATTCAGGCTGAAGATGTCCCAGCCGAAACTGTCGTAGAGATATGTGCCCAAAGCTCCGCGGAACGTGTTGCGCCACGAGTTCATGGCAATATGGTTGGCCATCTGGGGACCGTACATTCCTCCTATGGCACAGACAAACTCGTGTGCCATCGTGCCGACGGGAATCAGGTCGTACTTCATCGCCAGATAGACATTGCTGGTCCCGACAAACTTACCGCTCCACTCCCGGCTCCGGTAACAGTCTCGCATCGCCCGGACCACCGTCTCTTCCGCCTCGAAAGAGACGCGGCGGCGCGTCCCGAAATCGCTGAACACGCAACCGGCTTCCAACAAGCGGACGGCTTTCCGGTAGGTCTTCCGGTAATAATCCTCATAATCGAAACGGCTGTCTTCGCCCGTCATCCTGTAATAAAGCTCGGAAATGATGGCCAGCACTTTCACTTCCAATAGGATGGTATCGGCCCAACTCCCTTCGAACTCCACGGACAGATGCCCCTCTTCATCCTGCCGTACTGTCACCCATTCGCGACAGAAACGGTAGCCTTTCAAGTAGGTGTAGAACCAACCGGGAATGTAGCTGCACCGCCGTTTCATGAACGCGATTTCCTCGTCCGTAATGACCACGTCCTCCAACAGAATGATTTGTTTTTGCAACTCGTCGGCAAAACCCGGCGGATAGACGGTATGGTCCCGGTCGGTAAACCGGTACTTCACCTGAGCACGGGGAAAATTGTCGATGACCGCGCAGCACATGGTGAACTTATACAGGTCGTCGTCTGTAAAATGATTGATAATTCGTTCCATACAAAGTCATTTTGTTTGATTTCACCTTTCGCGAAGTTCCCACCGGTCTCCAGTCCGATACAACTTGCAGGTCTTGCCCTGCCAAACGCCTCCCTTACGGTCGAGTATCTCGTTCCGGAACGGAGACGGACGGAAAACCTCCACCCGGCTGCTGTCTGCCGCAAACACGGCATACGATGTCAAAGAGGGTTGCAAAGACGGGTCGTCCACCCGCACACCGTCTTCAAAAATGCGGATACAGTCCCGGCGGAGTTCACTCCACGTATAACCGGCCGCCGTAAGACAACCATGTTCATCCTTATTTCCCCCGATAAGTTGGGGAGCCTGCACAGACCTGCAAGCCGAAAAGCAGACCAACCCGCTCACGATAATCCAAATATTTTTTCTCATATCCTATTTTATTCAGTATAAAGTCTAAAACAAAATTCAATCCTATCCGGCATTTCACCTATTCTCGATATACAAGTTCCGCATCATGCTCCTCCTCCGGTGGGTTTCCCTTCGAACAAATCCGAATCTTTTCCCCCGGCAACCCGATGCTCTTCTATTTCTTGCGTCTCCTGCCTCAACACCTCCAGAAATTTCTCCGTCAGCAAAGAGTGCCTTTTACCTTTAAGAGAGAGAAGGCTGATGTGCATCATCTCCGTTTTCTCCTTAATCGGCACAGCCTTCAAATCCGGACTGCTCACCGTCATGTCTTGCGGCAAAATGGAAATCCAATGCCCCGTGCGCAGCATGTCAAGCAATAAAGGCGTACTATTGACTTCTATCTGCGGCTTTACCTTTATCCTATATTGGGCCAGCATGCGGTCTATGACTTTCCGGGTGTACAGCTCTTTGTCCAAGAAGATGACGGGGAACTCGTTCAAGTCCGATAAAGAGAAATGTTTCCGGATGGCCACCGGGTGGGTCTCGTGGGCTATGACGCATAAAGGCATGCAAGCGTATTCCGTGGACTCCGTAAGCGCAGAGACATCTTGCGGATTGTAACTCAACGCAAAATCAAGTTTGTTGGAATTAATCAGCTCCACCAGTTCCAATACGGAATGGGAATACACAATCGACAATTCCGCTTTAGGGAAAGCCTTCGTAAACTTCAACACGCAGATATTCAGCAAAGGGAAGAGGCTGTATATTACTCCTATTTTTATCTTTCCCGTATAGACATGCTGCATTTCCTTCAAATGCTGTACGCCATACGCCACCTCCTCTATCGCTTTACGGGAACAGTCTAAAAAATCCCGTCCGGCATCCGTCAGGTAGATTTTCTTCCCGATGCGGTCGAACAGCGTCACGCCGAGTTCCTCTTCCAGTTGCTTGATGCTTAACGACAAGGTGCTCTGCGTGATAAAAAGCTCTTTGGAGGCTTCAGTAAACGAAAGCACGTCTGCCAACTTGACGAAATATTTCAGCGGAGTCAGTTCCATAAGAAAAATCAATAGAAATCATGAATATTATTAATTCTACAAATTTACGAAAAAGAGAAATTACTCCTAACTTTGAGACAAGAAAAATGAAAACGTCTCTGGGTTAAACTATTATAAACGAAGCGAAAGAAAGAGACGATGGACATTAAATAATGTATAAGAATGTTGAGAAACCCAAGCGGTTCGCCACGTTCAACGACAGCCAGCGACAAAACAATCGGTTCGACAGGTAAAAAGGACACGGAACAAATAAAACGATTATATATAATTAAGGTATAAACATCATTTATGGCAGAGGTATTAGGACACATATCGCAAATTATCGGCCCGGTGGTAGACGTTCATTTCGAGCACAGCGAGAAAGAACAGAACGCAAACCTTCCGAGCATACACGACGCTCTGAAAATCCAACGTCCGGGCGGCAAGACATTGATCGTGGAAGTGCAGCAACACATCGGAGAAGATACGGTGCGCACCATCGCCATGGACAGTACGGACGGTCTGCAACGCGGCATGAAAGTGGTCTCTACCGGAAAACCCATCACCATGCCGGTGGGCGCACAGATTCGCGGACGGGTCATGAACGTCGTAGGCGAAGCCATCGACGGCATGCAGGCATTAAACGAAACCGGGGCATTTCCCATCCACCGGGATCCTCCTAAGTTTGAAGACCTTTCCACCACTCAGGAAGTGCTTTTCACGGGCATCAAAGTGATAGACCTGTTGGAACCCTATCTGAAAGGAGGAAAAATCGGATTGTTCGGCGGGGCGGGCGTAGGAAAAACGGTATTAATCAAGGAGCTCATCAACAACATTGCCAAAAAGCATAACGGCTTTTCCGTGTTCGCCGGTGTGGGAGAACGTACGCGTGAGGGTAACGACCTGCTGCGCGAAATGATTGAGTCCGGTGTCATCAAATACGGCGACGAATTCCTGAAAAGCATGGAAACCGGGCATTGGGACCTGTCGAAAGTAGACATGGACGAGGTGGAAAAATCCCAAGTGGCCATGGTATTCGGACAGATGAACGAACCGCCGGGCGCACGTTCTTCCGTAGCGCTTTCCGGTCTGACCTTAGCCGAGTCTTTCCGTGACAACAACAAGGGAGACGGACCGCGTGACATCCTGTTCTTCATCGACAACATCTTCCGTTTCACCCAGGCTGGTTCCGAAGTGTCCGCCCTGTTGGGACGTATGCCCTCGGCCGTGGGTTATCAGCCGACACTGGCTTCCGAAATGGGACAGATGCAAGAACGAATCACGTCCACGAAGAACGGCTCTATTACATCTGTACAAGCTGTGTACGTGCCTGCCGACGACTTGACCGACCCTGCCCCGGCCACGACATTCACGCATCTGGATGCCACGACCGTACTGAGCCGTAAAATCACGGAGTTGGGCATTTATCCTGCGGTGGATCCCTTGGAATCCACATCGCGTATTCTTGATCCGCTCATCGTGGGACAGGAACATTACGAAACGGCACAGCGCGTCAAACAAATCCTGCAACGGAACAAGGAACTGCAAGACATCATTTCCATCCTCGGCATGGACGAGCTTTCGGACGAAGACCGTCTGACGGTGAACCGCGCACGACGGGTACAACGTTTCCTGTCGCAACCCTTTGCCGTGGCCGAACAGTTTACGGGCGTGCCGGGCGTCATGGTATCCATCGAAGACACCATCAAAGGATTCAAAATGATATTGGACGGAGAGGTGGACGACCTTCCCGAACAGGCTTTCCTCAACGTGGGCACCATTGAAGACGCCATTGCCAAAGGAAAAGAATTGTTGAGCGCAGCCCAAAACTAAATCGTATGGAAGAGGATAAAATTCATTTGCTCATCGTGTCGCCGGAAAAGACTTTGTTCGAAGGCCTGGTGAAGTACGTAAGACTTCCCGGCAGTGCCGGACAGTTCGCCGTATTCCACAACCACGCGCCCCTGATTTCGTCCCTCGACGCAGGAGAAGTCGTTTACCGGAGTGGAAAAGACAAGATCTGCTTGAACATTTCAGGTGGTTTTGTAGAAGTGAATGACAACACAGTCTCCGTCTGCGTAACGGAAGCGACGGCCTGACCCCTTTCAGGTCCGGCTGCATAAAAAGATAAGTTTAAGGAATGAAGCTACTAAAATATTTATGCTGTATAGGCTTATGCCTGTTGATGTTCATGCCACGGCAGGCACAGGCTGAAGAAACCAAAGAAATAGATGTGTACGAAATCGTTTTCGGCCACATCGAAGACGCATACGAATGGCATATCACAGACATCGGAGATGCCTCCATACGCATCCCCTTGCCCGTGATTGTGAAAAGCTCTTCCGGTTGGCATATATTTTCTTCTGCCCGTTTGAGAAATCAAGCCCGATACGAAGGATTATACATCGCACCGGATGGCGAATACAAAAATAAAATCGTAGAAAAAGACGCCACGGGAGAAGAAATCCGTCCGTTCGACATCTCCATCACCAAAAACGTGCTGGCACTGTTCGTCAACAGCGCCATATTGGTGGCCATCATGCTGGGATGTGCGCGTTGGTACAAGCGTCACGAAGTGAGCGAAGGGGCACCTAAAGGCGGTGTGGGCATGATAGAGGCTCTGGTGGTCATGATAAACGATGAAGTCATCAAAGGATGTATCGGGGAAGACTACCGGAGATACGCTCCCTACTTGCTGACCGCGTTCTTTTTCGTTCTGGTTAACAACCTGATGGGTATTCTTCCTATTTTTCCGGGAGGAGCTAACGTCACGGGAAACATTGCCATTACATTGGTATTGGCATTGTGCACCTTTCTCTTCACCAACATCTGCGGAACAAAAGCCTATTGGAAGGATATCTTTTGGCCGAAAGTTCCCATGTGGTTGAAAGTTCCCGTGCCTCTCATGCCTATGATTGAGCTATTCGGGATTTTCACCAAACCATTTGCTTTGATGATCCGTCTGTTTGCCAACATCATGGCCGGGCACGCAGCCATCCTAAGTTTGGTAGCCATTATCTTCATTACGGTGAAGGCAGGTCCGGTCATCAACGGTTCCATGACGGTCATATCCGTACTTTTCGGTATCTTCATGGACATGCTGGAACTTCTTGTAGCCTTCATCCAGGCGTATGTATTCACCATGTTGTCGGCCGTGTTCATCGGACTGTCACGCGTAAAAGAAGAGAATTAAAGGAAAACTATTAGAAAATTAAGTATAACCCTTAAAAACAGAAACATTATGTTATTATCCATTTTATTACAAGCTATCGGAGGTATAGGTCTTACCAAGTTGGGTGCAGCGATTGGCGCTGGTATTGCCGTTTTGGGTGCAGGTATAGGTATCGGACGCATCGGCGGGTCGGCCATGGACGCCATTGCACGACAACCGTCGGAATCCAACAACGTGCGTATGAATATGATCATCGCGGCAGCTTTGATAGAAGGTGTAGCCCTCATCGCCATTGTCGTTTGTCTTTTGACATTGTTCCTCTAAACCGTTGTTGCTTATGGGACTGCTAACCCCGGATCCGGGCACACTGTTCTGGATGGTGATTATATTCGGAATCGTATTCTTCATCTTGGCTAAATACGCATTTCCTGTCATCACCGGAATGGTGGACAAACGGAAACAATACATAGACAGTTCGCTGGAGGCTGCCCGCCAGGCCAACGAGCAGTTGCAGCAGGTAAAAGCCGAAAGCGAAGCACTGCTGGCACGGGCACACGAAGAGCAGACCGCCATACTGAAAGAAGCTTCCGCCACGCGCGACCGCATCATCGCCGAAGCACGCGAACGGGCTCGCACCGAAGCGCGGAAAGCTTTGGATGAAACCCGCCACCAGATAGCTGCGGAAAAAGAAAGCGCCATCAACGACATACGTCGGCAAGTAGCGATACTGTCTGTAGATGTGGCTGAAAAGGTATTGCGTAAAAAACTGTCTGATGATAAGGAACAGCTTGAATTAGTGAACAGACTGTTGGACGAAGTTAAATCAAACAACAACATTGAATAATGGATATAGGAATTATTGCAAGACGTTATGCCCGCGCATTGTTGCTCTTCGCATGCGAGAACGGACACGAAACCTTGGTGTACGAACAGGCCCAACAACTCCTGTTCCAATACAACCAGCTTCCGGAGTTCCGCCATACGATAGAGAATCCGATGGTGAGCCGTACAGAGAAAATAAAGCTCTTGCACAATGCTACCGCCGGAGCGGACACATGCGAAGAGCTGACCAAATTCTTCTATCTGCTACTTGAAAAAAGGCGCGAAAAGCTATTGGCTTTCATCCTGCATTCTTTCTTATTCTTATATCGGAAAAAGAAAAAAATACGTCAGGGGAAACTTGTCACGGCAATGCCGCTACCGGAGGAAACCCTCAACGAGCTGAAAGCGCTCATCCTGAAACGCTATCGGGGACGCACGGTGGAATTCAACACCAAAGTAGACCCCGACATCATCGGTGGCGGCATTCTGGAAATCGGCTATTGGCGAATCGACGCCAGCATAGCCGGACAGTTGAAACGCGTGAAGAAACAGTTCATCGAGAAAAACAGAAGAATCGTATAATGAAAAGGAAACAAGAATATGCCAGATAAGATAAGACCCAGCGAGGTTTCGGAGGTATTGCTCCAACAGCTCAAAGGAATCAACACGTCCATCCAGTTCGACGAGGTGGGCGCGGTGTTGCAGGTCAGCGACGGCGTGGCACGTATTTATGGATTGCTCCATGCCGAGGCCAATGAATTATTGGAATTTGAAAACGGAGTGATGGGAGTGGTGATGAACCTGGAAGAAGACAACGTGGGCGCTGTCCTCTTAGGAGCCACCGGTCTCATCAAAGAGGGCATGATTGTGAAACGTACGGGACGCATCGCCTCCATACGGGTCAGCGAGAACATGCTGGGGCGCGTCATCGACCCGTTGGGCGTTCCTTTGGACGGAAGAGGCACCGTAGGAGGGGAACTTTTCGAAATGCCGCTGGAACGCAAAGCTCCCGGAGTCATTTACCGCCAACCGGTATCTGAACCTCTGCAGACAGGCATCAAGGCCATCGATGCCATGATTCCTATCGGACGGGGACAACGTGAATTGATCATCGGCGACCGCCAAACGGGGAAGACCGCGATAGCCATCGACACCATCATCAACCAACGTTCCGCATACGAGGCGGGCAAACCGGTGTACTGCATCTATGTGGCCATCGGGCAGAAAGGCTCCACCGTGGCCAACATCGTCAACACGCTGCGTGAAAAAGGTGCCATGGACTACACGGTGGTCGTAGCCGCTACGGCTGCCGACCCGGCCGCATTGCAATACTTCGCACCGTTTGCCGGGGCAGCCATCGGAGAATATTTCCGCGACACCGGCCGCCATGCCTTAGTCGTATTCGACGACCTTTCCAAACAGGCCGTAGCCTACCGCGAGGTTTCGCTCATCCTGCGCCGTCCGTCGGGTCGCGAAGCTTACCCCGGCGACATCTTCTACCTGCACTCCCGCCTGTTGGAACGTGCTGCCAAAATCATCAACCAGCAGGAAGTGGCCGAGCAGATGAACGACCTGCCGGAAAGCCTGAAAGGAAAAGTGAAATGCGGAGGTTCGCTCACGGCACTCCCTATCATCGAGACACAGGCAGGCGACGTGTCCGCCTACATCCCTACGAATGTGATTTCCATCACCGACGGACAGATATTCCTCGAAACTGACTTGTTCAACCAAGGCTTCCGTCCGGCCATCAATGTAGGTATCTCCGTATCCCGTGTGGGCGGCAGCGCGCAAATCAAGAGCATGAAGAAAGTGGCCGGTACACTGAAAATCGACCAGGCGCAATACCGTGAACTGGAAGCTTTCTCCAAGTTCAGCAGCGACATGGATTCCGTGACCGTCATGACTATCGACCGCGGACGAAAGAACAACCAACTGTTGATACAACCCCAATACTCCCCTATGCCGGTAGGCGAACAAGTCGCTATCCTCTATTGCGGTACGCACGGACTGATGCGCGACATACGTATCGACCAGGTCATTGCCTTCCAGCACGAATTTCTGGAAAGCCTGCGCGCATCGCACCGTCAGGATGTGTTGGAGGTTTTAGAAGGCGGAGCCATCAACGAACAAGTGACCAAAGTCATCGAAGATGTGGCTCAGTCCACTCTTCTGTTATTTAAACACTGATTAGACCATGGCATCATTAAAAGAAGTAAAGGGCAGAATACTCTCGGCCAATAATACGCTGAAGATTACGTCGGCCATGAAAATGGTGGCTTCCGCCAAGCTGCACAAGGCGCAAGAAGTCATCGAAGGCATGTTGCCCTACGAACGGCAGATGTCGGCCATCATGACCCACTTCTTGCAAACCGGCGGTAAGACGGAATCGCCCTTTGCCACGCAACGGAAGGCAAAGCGCATTGCACTGGTCATATTCTCGTCCAACAGCAGTTTGTGCGGCGGATTCAACTCCAACGTCATACGCTCCTACCATCAGTGGCTGGACGAACACGCACAAATGGCAAAGGAAAATCTTATCATCTATCCCGTAGGAAGAAAGATTGCAGACGCTGTGAAAAAATCGGGCTTTACCCCGGCCGGAGATTATACGCACATGGCCGATAAGCCCAACTACACGGAATGTGAGAGGTTGGCAGCAGAACTATGCGAACGTTTTTTGTCGGGCGACATAGACCGGGTAGAGCTTATTTATCATCACTTTAAATCCGCCGGTTCACAGGAACTCGTCAACACGGTATATTTACCGATAGATTTGTCTGCCATGACCGAGGTTCCGACCGACAACCGGCAGCCGGACTATCTGATAGAACCTTCGGAAGAAATTCTATTGGCCAAACTGATTCCGGAGGTGTTGAAGCTGAAAGTCTATACCACTCTTTTAGACTCCAACGCATCCGAACATGCCACACGAAGCATGGCCATGCAGATAGCCACGGACAATGCCAACAACTTGATACAGGACCTCACCGTCGTGTACAACAAAGGACGTCAGCAGGCCATTACCAACGAACTGTTGGACATCATGGGCGGCACCATGGCTTGATGCGCCGCGCTCCGCGACTTCTGAAAAAAGACCGGGCATACCAAGAGATTCTCCTCTGTATGCCCGGTCTTTTTTTCCAGATTCCGTTACCGCCCTCACCTGTGTTTCCTACCCTTGTGTTCCAGACCTAAAAAACACGTTCGGAAGGTTCTTTGCAACAGTCTGATAATGAATGTCATAAAATCTGCGCCAAACGATTTTTCATTCTCAGCCGAATGATTTTTCAATCTCCTGAGATTGATTTTCCGTTCTGCGGCAAACAGTTTTCCAGCCTCCTGCCTGCTTTTCAGCGGCGCGGCGCAGAATGCGTTTTTTGTCCCTGAAAACGCGGACGACTTCCCATGTCCGGACGTTCATAAAGCTGTTGCACCTGTCTCATCGTCAACACTTTCTTAAACTTGTCATAGTAGCTCTTCTGCACGTCCAACCGTTTCTCCTGAGCCGAAAAACGAGCCTTTATGTTCTCGTCTATATCTTTATCCGACTGTGCCGCCTGACTTCCTTTTTCCTTTTTGGGCACGCGGCATTCCGCCAACTTTTGCATATAGTCCTCGTAAAGGGGAATAAATTTTGCCGATGTTTCGTCGTCCAACATCAGTTTCCCGGCCATCCGCTTGGCCATCTGTTCGGGATTTGTCCGCATGCGCGGCGTGTTTCCGCCCTCTTGGGCTGACAATGTGCTTCCGGCCAGCAAAGCAAAACATACGGCCATCATCAATTTTCTCATAGTTGTTTCCTTTTTAATTAAACCATTCTTTTTTGTTTCACAGAAGTATGACCCATTTCCAAGTATAAGGTTTACTCGCAAAATCTCTACTCTGCCGAATATAACAAGCTTTAACAAGCCGTACCGGACCGTCACATACTCAAAGGGCCGGCTCCGTTTCCTTACGAAGCCGGCCCCTGCCACCGTATCTTTCCGGCGTGCAAACCGTATTATTTCATCACAAACGTATTATAAGAATGTGCTGCCAGTTCGGCGGACAGGCTCTTCTCTCCTATCTTGACCACCAACGGAGAAACCTCGTCTTTGAAATTTCCGGCCACGACCACATACTTTCCTTCAGGTGTGCGGCTGACCAATACCGGCATCCTGTCGTCTCCTTGGGCTTTGTAAGCCACCACCTGACTGCCTTTCGTGATGAAATGGCTGTAATGCTTCACGGCAAAATACTCCGGAGTATAGGTAAACGTACGTGCCTTGGAATCCACCCGGATAAGGGCATTCTGTTTCCATCCCCACGGACTCTCGCCATTGTCGGCCAAGATGAAATTCCAGAAAGTGTACTCGTTGCATCCGTTACCCAAATAATGGTTCATCAGTTCAAAGGTATGTTCGCCTGCTCCCCAGTCGAAGCTACCCCGTCCGCATTCGCTTTCCGAACACATATAGTTCCACTCGGGATGTTCCTTGCGCAGTACGGGGAGCGACTCGCGGCCTTCCCATTGGAATGCCATGCCGCTTACGTATTCCTGCAACTTCGTGTCGGAAGCAATCTTCTGCACGTAGTCCACACGGTTGGTGTTGAACGTCCCGAGATAAAGCTTCACCTCCGGATGTTTTTGTCTGAGCGTGGGACCCAGATAGTCGCGATTGAACCGCACCGTTCCCTCGGCCGTCCATGCACAACCGGGGTAAGGCGTGTAGCTGTATGCCTCATTCTGATATATCACCATATCTATATTCACCCCCTGTTCCTTGTAAGCGTCGATAAACTTACAGAAATAATTGGCATACGCCTGCAAGTAACGCGGGTCCTGTATAAAGTAGTCCGTGGTAGCCAACTGGCGCGGGAATTTATCCCCTCTCCTACCGACCAGTTTCATTTCATCAGGATCCACCTTATCGTTCACATTACCGTAAAGGATGTAATTCATCTTTTCGGGCATGTGGTTGAACTTGCTGCTCAACACAGGATAATCTCCCGTGATTTTCATCCAACTGGGTGGACACCACGGAGATGTCCAGAACGTCAGTTCGGGATTATACTTCTGTGCCGCACGTATGAAGGGGATGATGGACTGTTTGTCGCGGTTTATATTGAAATAACGCAGTTCCAGATCCCCGGCCACCTCGTCGCAACTATACCAAGAACGGGCATAGTCGTTGGCGTTCATGGAAATACGCCCACGGGAAATACGCAAATCCCCCTCCGGAGAAAATACGTTTTTCAGTATCTCGTCCTGTTCGTCACGGGTCAACATGCCCAATGCGTCCCAATCCAATTCATTAAACGTGGCACCCCACGCCTTGAATTCCACAATCGGTGCCACATTCTCTTCTACCGTCACATGGGCATCCGCAGCTTTCTTGGACATCTTCACCGTAGACGTTTTCCACGTATTTCCTTCCGTACTGGCATACCACGTGAATGATTGTGCCAAACTCCCGGCAGACCAAGCCGCCACACAACTGCATGCGAAAAGCAATTTGATTCTTTGTTTCATAATACTTCAAAAATTGGTTAATGAATATCAAGTGCAAATCTAACACTTTTTCCGAAACAGATATCTGATATAAATCAGAAAAAGCGGGCTCACACCCGCTTTCTTCTTAAAAAAAATTAATCCATACTTCAACTTTTATGCGTCATAATCTCCAAAACCTTACGGTCGGTCTCGTTCATGGCTTCGGCTCCGATACTTGTCAGGTTATGTATGCTCTTATCCACATCATCGTCGATGATGCCCTCCACGCTGCTCACACATTTCTGCTGCATGGCCAGCATGGCTGACAATACGGCTGTGGAAACCCCGCTCGTCAATTTCAATGCGCAACTCGGTTTGGCTCCGTCACAAATCATCCCCGTGAGGTTCGCTATCATATTCTTCACGGCGTATGAGACTTGCTCGTACTTTCCTCCCATCAGGTAGGTGATACCACAGCTCGATCCCGTAGAAGCCACCACACATCCGCACAAGGCCGACAGGACACCCAGACTTTGCTTGATATAGATGGCAGTCAGATGGCTCAGCATAAGCGCACGAACAAGTTCTTCGTCCGTATTGTGATTCTCTTCGGCAAAAACCACGACCGGCATCGTAGCACAAATCCCCTGGTTGCCGCTTCCGGAATTGCTCATCACCGGAATCATAGCCCCGGCCATACGGGCGTCGCACGCACATGAGGTGCTCGACAGAATATGAGAGAATATCGTATCCCCCATAATACCGCGCCCCAAAGGACGGCTCAGCGTCTTGCCCAACTCATGTCCGTAGCACCCTTTCAAAGCTTGCCGGGAGGCCGATTCGTTCAAGCGGCGTGCTTCCCGGATAAATTCGATTTCTTCCAACGGCGCTTCTACGGAAAAATCGTACACCTTGCGCAAGTTGAGTTCACATTCGTCCTCTCCGGCTTCCTCTCCTTGTGGCATACGGTTGTCCAACAGCACTTTCCCGTCTTTCTCCACATAGACGAAATGCGTGTGCTGACCGGCAATGACAGCCGTAGCCCTATGGCCGGACTCACTCTCCACTATGGCTTCGACATACAGCTTTTCCGAAATGCCTTCTTTCAATGATATTTTGACACGCCGCTCCGCTATGTATTGTTTGCCCTGCTCTACGTCTGTCGGCGTCACGTCTTTCAGCACCTCCAGCCCGTATGCAGACTTACCTGCCACTACGCCCAAAGCTATAGCTATGGGAAGTCCCACCATACCCGTACCGGGAATTCCCACGCCCATGGCATTTTTCAATATATTCGCACTGAGAAAGACACTGACTGCGACCGGTCTTTCTCCAAGCACCTCTGCCGCGCGGGCCACACAAAGAGACACGCATATAGGTTCTGTGCATCCCATTGCCGGCACCACCTGTTGCTTCACCAACCGGATGATGCGTTCCCGCTCCGTTTTTTCAATTTTCATGTTTTATTCTTTTCCGGCCCAAAGGTCATTCATCCGCCAGTTCTTCCTCCACATCCTTAATGTCCGCCTCGGGGGTATAGCTTCCGTAAAAAGTATCATCTCCGGCCGTATCGCCCTCTTCTTCCGACTCCGAATCTGTTTCAGTGTCTTCGTCTACAATACGACGATTGCCGTCTTCGTCATATTCCGGTTCGGGCACAAAACGCAATTTCTCTACCGGTTCGCGTTTCTTGGCAAAAATAGCCTCTACCCAAGTTCCTTTCGCAATCTCCAAGGCTTCATAGCCATCGGCGACTTTACGTTCCAACGTACCGCCTGCAGCATGGATGCGTGAAGCAGGCAGAGTTGTCGTACTAATGTCGAAAGCCGACTCTATAATGTCTTTTATCGTCAAAGATATGGAATCCCAACCACCGCCGAAATTACCTTCTATCAATTTCAGCAGGTCGGACGCCGTAATATGTTTAATGTTCTCATACGAGAGGTCCGTAATCCGGCGAATCTCTTTCTTACGTATGGCCACGGCACCTTTTCGTTTGTCTACACAAGGAAGGATGACATAATTGCCGTCGCTATACCTCATGACTTCCCGGTCGTCTTTCGGGTCGAAATGATATACGTCAAAGGCCAGCCGGATGACGTTCAGCACTTTTTCCTCAGATGAAGAAAAACCTTCTTCCTTAATATCCTTTTGCCACAATTCCAAAAGCTCTTGGGCTTCCGTTCCCCATACATTACTGGCGTTCAAATCGAGAACCGATTCCAAATAGTAATTCTTCTTCTGCATATTCTTTCCTCTTTAATTTTTTGGCAAAAGTAATAAAATAAATACGTTCTACCACAAGTATTTTTGAGAAAACGAGCGGAATGTCCATAAAAAAAGTTACCTTTGACCGTATTAATCTAATATCAATAAAAATACAGACCTATGAAGAAACCATTATTGACAGTTTTGACACTTCTTACCTCCTCGTTATGTATCTGGGCAGATCCGGTAGACAGGGCAAAGGCCAAAGAAATAGCTACGGCCTATATGCGTGGAAATCAACCCCCTGAACTTATAGAAACTTCTATTGCCAAACGCAAGGGAACTGACGGACATGCCCCTCTTTACATTTTCAATCGTGGAAACGACCAAGGCTTCGTCATCATATCCGGAGACGACTGCATGCCCTACGTACTGGGATATACCGAAAAGGGGGACTTCGACCCGCAAACTCTCCCGCCTGCCATGCTCGACTGGTTGGAAGGATACAGCCGAATGATAGAAGCAGCACAAGCCCAGGGTTTAGGGCCGAGAGTACAAACACGGGCCAACGACAAGGAAAACATCGCCCCATTGGTCAGTGCACACTGGTCGCAAGGGGCTCCTTACAATAACTTATGCCCGTATATGTCAAACGGGTCGGGCCGCGCGCTGACCGGATGTGTGGCCACGGCTGCCGCACAAGTCATCTACTATTGGAGAAAAGAGCTGCCCGACCGTTCGCAGTATGATACACCGACTTACGGTTACGGCGACGCTCCCGTCACCGAATCATTCCCGAAAGGAACTCCCTTGCAATGGGAACTGATGCAGGACAACTACGGAGGCTCCACGCCCGAGGACATGAACACGGCCGTGGCCACGCTGATGGCCATCACGGGAACATCCACATGGCTCACTTACGGCTCATCCACCTCGGGGCAAATCAGTGATTTGGTCAATACCTTCTCCGGACAATTCCTCATGGACAGCCGATGTACATACAAATCCGGCATCAGCCAGTCGGAATGGGAAAACATGATTTATGACGATTTGTCCAAAGGTTGGCCCATCGTGTACAGCGGCGTGCATCCCACATCAGGCGGGCATGCCGTAGTGGTAGACGGATACCGCGCCTCAGACAACCTTTTCCATTTCAATTTCGGTTGGGGCGGTGGCGGTGACGGCTACTTCACCGTGGACGACCAGACGGGCATGAACGGGTTCAATTCTTGGCAAGGCATGACCCATGCCATACATCCGCGTGCCCATTCTTTGGAAGGTGAAATCCGGACAGACAAGATGTACACCCGCATGAAAAACGCCATCAAGGTGGAAATCACCAACCATGGAACCACGGACTACAAGGGAATATACCTTGCCATCGAGCGAAAAGAAGAGGAACCGACAGACGTAAGCGACGCACTTCTGAGAGACGTGAACACGGTCGTCCCGAGCGGAGAAACGGCAACCGTGGAATTGACTTACCGGCCCAGTATCGCCGGGCCGTATTACATGTACCTCATGGACAGTAATGCCCGTATCCTGGCACGCCTGACGACCGAAGCCTCCGTACAGGAACCCGTCTTGTCACTGAACGGCCTCCGGCTCGATGCCGCTCAGGAAAGCGAGAAAACATCCATCGTGATCGGCGGACAAGAGAGCACCATATTATATAATAAGGTGTACAGCGACGCAGCCTGCGTCCTGGCTTCCATAACGAACGCCCAAGAAGCTACCGCCACTACGCCGACCTTGCAATGCGACCTGTACCAATACGATGCCGGACAATCAGCCTTTGTCATACGCGAGGATTTGTCGGACAGGGAGACCGTCTTTGCTGAAGGCGCGACACAAGACGTGACGTTCAACTTCGACGACATGGAAAAAGACGTGTTATACGCCGTCGCACTGCACCGCGACTACAAGGCCGGAGGAGAAGAGCGGACGATGGAGGCAGCACCGGAAGACACCATGGTCTATTTCAAGATAGCCGGTTGCGACCTCACCATGGCCGAAACGGACAACCGGGGAACCGTCTTCTTCGGCCACTGGAACAGGGACAAGTTTTTGGAACTGGCGGCCACGACCCCGGCCTTGCACTACGACCTGACACGCGTGACTGGCATAGACAGCCTGCCGCAGGTAGCGAACCCGAACATAGTGTTCTATCTTGATGCCGCCTCGGACGTCACCGGACGCAACATCATCAAAGACGGGATATGCGAGGAGCTCTACCTAACCCTGGGTTACGACTACTACGCGAAGGAACCTTTCACCGCCCGCCGCGCCGTCTTCGACCCGCAGTCCTCGACGACGAAATGGCAATATATCGCCCTGCCTTTCGACTGCGAAGTACCCGAAGGCAGCCGCGCACGGCGAATCAAGAAACTGAGCAACATCCTTATCTCGGAATCGGACGAAGTAAACACAACGTTAAAGGCTTGCACGCCTTACCTCTACCGGACTACCCGGCCGGGCGAAGACCGGATTACGGCCACCGACGTGACCGTCGATGACGGTCACGGAACGGCTACGTCCGACACCCTGTCCTACAGTTTCAGCAATGGAGTGGCCCGGAAAGGACTCCGCATGCTGAACAAGGCCGACATACAGACCTTCGTAGAGGACGAGGGCGCCACCATCCCCGCTTTCAGCGGTTACCTTACGTACGACAAGGACGTAAGCATCAACATCTACGCATACGAAAAGAAAGACAAGGAAAGCGAGGAGCTCGGCGAACTGCTGAACCAAGCCTACATTTTGGCTGAAAATTCCGACGGGCAGTTGTCTGCGGAAGACCTCAACACGTTCCTCGACCAAATCCACACCGCAGCCGCATGCTATACCCGCCATCCGGAAGCGGAGGAGATAGCCGCAGCCGCCGCCCTTCTGGAGGAGAATATCAAAGCCTGCCGACAGAACCTCATCCCCACAGATGCGCCCATCGACCTCACGGATGTCTACCTGACCAATGCTTCGTTTGAAAGCCGACGCACCACGGGTTGGGACATCACGCGCGAGACAGGGCAGAGTTCAAAGGTGGCGGACGTTTCCTCTTTAGACAACTACATGGTGGATGCCGATGGCAGTTACGTGTTCTATTCTTATTCCAGTAGCGGGGCAGGCAGCGTCACGCTGAGCCAGAAAGCTACGGGCCTGAAAAACGGATTCTACCGCGTGAAGGCATGGATAGCCACTGACGAAGGACAGAGCGTCACGCTCTTTGCCAACGAGGCCATGGCCACGATGACCGACGACGGTTTCGGCGGACGTTACCTGCGGGAAACCGTCATAGACAGCATCCACGTGACGGACGGCATGCTCACCCTCGGCATCAAAGGTAACGACGGATGGTATAAGGCCGACAACTTCAGAGTGTATTATCTGGGCGACGGCACCACCTCCGTCACTCCCGTACGTAAGGGCACAGCTACCGTCAAAGCATATGGCGGAGAGGGTTGCATCAGTTTGCAAGGTCCGGAAGGACAAGTACTGACCGTTTCCATTTACGGAACGGACGGACGCATGGTACGGCAAGTGACCGTCGACGGGCGCGAACAAGTGCGCGGCCTCTCTAAGGGGCTATATATCGTAGACCGGCAAAAAGTCATCGTCCGGTAATACGGACAATCGACTACATCGCCTACATTACCCCACTTCCACCTACAAGGTATGGAAGTGGGGTTTTTATTTCATATTTTTATCACCCATAATCAAACGGTACACAAGAGCAAAATCGGCGATAAATTATCGTATTTTACGTCTTAAAAAGGAGAATTCATAGAAAATATTGATGGGAATACCCAAAAAACACACCAAACCTTATAATTATATTATATTTATTTGTAACTTCGTTTTAAGTTCATTTACTTATCATTCATTAAAAAAAATGGACAGTATAAAAGCAATTATCAAATTAGATGACTGAAAAAGCAAGAAAACAGAAGTGGAATACAGGGTGTATTCCACTTCTTATATTATACATAATCCATGGAGTATTCGTCACGGCCTACATGGGGGAATATTATCCCGAGGTGGAGTTCGCCTTTTGGGTCGCCGAAGTCTTCCTCGTCATGCACGCCTACGCTTTGTGCAGACTGCCCCATAAGGTAGAATGGAATGACTTCTGGGGCATCAATTATCTTTGCACATACATCCCCGAACTTCCAAACTCCCCAAAACGGTCTGCCCTTTACATCAGGATTTTCATCCGGATTTTCTCTGCCAGCTTGGTAATTATTCCACCCACCGCTATCGTATCAGCCCGACTACACCTCCCTTTGCATACGGCTTTCTACGCCTTATTATATGGCCAAGCAGCCGTAGGCACAGCGTGTTTACTCATCTTGCTGAAAAAGAAGTGGACGCAGCACCGGTGACGGCCACCTTTATGACGCCATCCAACCTGTTCTCAAAAATCCGGTAGGCTTCTTCAATACGTTCCAACGGGAAACGGTGGGTGACGAGCGGCGTGGTGTCAATCCGGCCCGCCTCTATCAGGGAAAGGATTTCGGCACAATCGCAACCGTCCACCCCTCCGGTCTTGAACGTCAGGTTCTTCCCGTACATGTCCGGCAACGGCAACAACTGGGGCTTGTCATAAAGTGCCACAATCGTCACGATGGCATTGGGACGGGCACACTCCCAGGCCAGTCGGAAACTGTCCTGACTACCGGCCACCTCCAACACCACGTCCGCCCCTCCACGGGCACTATGGCGTATCACAAATTCTTTACAACCTTCGGGAGTCGTCACCTCTACCCCGGGATAGTGTTCGCGCACGAAACGCAACCGCTCCTCCGACCGTTCGCAAACGATGACGCGATGCGGATTCTTCAGCATGACACACTGTAAAGTGCATATCCCCGTGGGGCCTGCACCGATAATCAACACCGTGTCCTCTTCCTTGATTTCCGAGATACGCGCCGCCCAAAAGCCTGTGGCCAAGATGTCGCCCACGAACAAAGCCTGCTCGTCGGTCACCGACGGGGGAATCACATTCAAGCCCTGGTCCGCATACGGAACCCTGACAAATTCGGCTTGTCCTCCGTCGATGCGGCAACCCAAAGCCCATCCGCCATGAGGGTCGGTGCAGTTGTTCACGTATCCGTGTCGGCAAAAGAAGCATTCCCCGCAAAATGTCTCCACGTTTACGGTCACCCTGTCGCCCGGCTTGACCGAAGTGACTTCATGGCCTACTTCTTCCACCACCCCGACCATTTCATGCCCTACCGTGATTCCCGGTACGGCACGCGGCACACTCCCGTGTTTGATGTGTAAATCACTGGTACAGATGCTTCCCAACGTCACCCGTACGATGGCATCCCGCCCGTCCTGCAACTCCGGACGCGGCTTTTCCCTTAATTCGAATCTCCCTTGTTCTACGAACGTGTATGCAAGCATAATCGTCTCCTTTCTTTTGAACGGTTCTTTCCGTACACAAAGATAGCGAAAGGCGAGTGCAGTTCCAAGCCTAAAGCTTGCTTTTGAGCGAGGAACTGCCGAGCCACATCCTATCTTCGTGAAACAAAGAAAACGAAAGGCGAGTGCAGTTCCAAGCCTAAAGCTTGCTTTTGAGCGAGGAACTGCCGAGCCGCATCCTATCTTCGTGGAAACAAAGACAGCGGCCCTCCATCCCGCTACTCCGCTGCACCGCCCGCCCCTTCTCCCCTTCACACTCCGCAGGCGTAGACTGACAAAATGGCAGTTTTTCGCCCCACTCTCAGAGAGAAAAAAGACGGAAACAGCCTCATCTGGAAAATTCTTTTTAAGAAACATACATATTTGTGCGGCATATCCCAATAAGAATTATGGAATATTCACAATCAATTGCAAGAGATTGATTTCTCATTCGGCTGAAAGCGATTAATTTTTCTCCGCATAACTTTCCGTCGTCGTCCTCATCCCACCCCAAAAACAAGAAGAAAAGGGCAAAACATCCTACGGGGAAAAGGGATTTTTTCTCTATTCCGACGTTATTCCCCAACAAAAAGCTACTGTCATTTTGTATGGCTTCCCCCTCGCCTATGCCGGATGCCCGGATATGGAAGGTAAGTAAAAGACAAACGGAAATTACATTCAAGCATGATCCGGCTTCTTATCCGTTACATATTGTCCCAGGCAAAAGGCACGAGAATCCATTATTTTCGCACACGCCTGCACCCGTTCCCGAAAAACCAAACCTAAGCTCATTATAACTGACATTTTGGCAGACTCAAAATGAAGTTCAATGAAAAAATGAATCACAAAAAAGGGATGCCCGAAGGGCATCCCTTTATCTTTAAAACAAAATCCCCGTACGTAAGGAAAACGTTCCTATACAAACGCGGGGCACATCTCCCCCTCTGGGTTCTATTCCTCTTCCAACGTCATGCCCAAATAAGAACAAGAGAAGTTCTTTCCTTTTACGGAAGGAAACTGGCTGCGCGCATCCACATCTTGCCGTGAACGCAAATGCTCCACTATGCGATTGTAACATTCCTGCGCGTTACGAGCCTTGCAACGAGCCTTGAACCGCGTATCCTTATACTGGAACTTCGTGGTGCCGGGAATGGGAACCACACGTTTGAAAAGGATTTCCCCTTCATACCATCCCGGACGGTCGTTGATGGAAAAACGGGCCGCGGGTTCCTTCTCCGAACTTTCGGCCAAAGACTGCGTCCTGCCTCCGTTCACTTTAAATTCGGCCAAAGTCGTAGCCGTCGTCTTAATCACAATAAAATACACACGGGGACGTACCTTATAACGCTTGGGATAAGGCATCGGACTATCCATGTATTGGCGCAAATCTTTCACGAAAGCCTCATCCAACGTAATACCCGGCAGAGAAGACAGGAAATCGAAAGCCTCTTCCGCCGAACTCACCACGCACTCCTCGTCAAAATAGCGAATGTATAAATTCATCAATTCATTAAATAAATAAAACCATAAAATCCGAACAATTATACACCAAGGATATAATTAGTCGGAGACCGGTGCAAAATTATATAAAATCTCCCGTCCGGACAAATTTTGTCTGGTTTAATCCGCCCCGGCGATAACAAAATAAGTAACTTTGCACAACCATTCATGATAATTTGAACATGCCTATCATCAGATTCATTAAAAACTGGACTCTTCCCATCGCCATGCTCGCGGGAGCATTGTCTTACTTCATTTACACCGGGATTCCTGCCCTGGAACCTACGAAGCCTTACGTAGCCCGGTTTATCGACATCCTGCAACCGGCATTGATTTTTGCCATGCTTTTCATCACGTTCTGTAAAGTGAATCCCAGAGAACTCCGTCCTTGCCGTTGGCACGGATGGCTGCTCTTGATTCAGGCCGGCTGTTTTGCCCTCCTTGCCGGACTTTTGAAATGTTTTCCCCATCTGCCGGGCCAGGTTTTGGCAGAAGCCGCCATACTGTGCATGATTTGCCCGACAGCTACGGCGGCAGCAGTGGTCACCGGGAAATTGGGAGGCAGTGCGGCCAACCTGACCACCTATACCATTTTAATCAATCTGGTCACGGCACTGATAGTCCCCATATTCGTCCCCTTGATTCACCCCCACCCCGATTTGACATTCGGTGTCTCCTTTTCCTTGATATTAAGCAAAGTCTTCCCTCTCCTGTTCTGCCCGTTCCTGGCCGCTTTATTCGTTCGCTACTGCCTTCCGGGCGTACACAAACTGGTCGTCCGCTGCAAAGACCTGGCATTCTATTTGTGGGCCGTGGCACTGGCCATTGCCATCGGGGTTACCGTGAAGAGTATTGTCCACAGCGAAGTATCGGTGCTTTACCAATTGGGCATAGCCGGCATATCGCTTGTTTGCTGCGTCGTACAATTCTGGGCGGGGAAACGCATCGGAACCTGTTACAATGATTCCATCAGTGCCGGTCAGGCCTTGGGACAAAAGAACACGGTATTTGCCATTTGGATGGGGTACACGTTCATGACTCCGGTCACATCGGTAGCCGGAGGCTTCTACAGCATCTGGCACAATATCTACAACTCTTACCAGCTCTACCGTAAACGAAACGAAGAAAACAAATGAAACCGGAAAGTATAAAAACAAGAAAAGCCACCCTCACGGGCAGCTTTGCCTGAGCGGAAAACGAGACTCGAACTCGCGACCCCGACCTTGGCAAGGTCGTGCTCTACCAACTGAGCTATTTCCGCAAACTAATCGCTTATGAAAGTGAAGAGAAGGAGACTCGAACTCCCACGACACAATTGTCACTACCCCCTCAAAGTAGCGCGTCTACCAATTCCGCCATCTCTCCGGATGATACAGAAAACATTCTCTGTGCCCAGAACAGGACTCGAACCTGCACGTCTCTCAACACTCGCACCTGAAACGAGCGCGTCTACCATTCCGCCACCTGGGCAAAAAATGTTTCTGAATATCTTGAGCGGAAAACGAGACTCGAACTCGCGACCCCGACCTTGGCAAGGTCGTGCTCTACCAACTGAGCTATTTCCGCAAAAGATGCTTGTTCCATTAAGTTCATTAGCTTTTGCATTCCCCTGAATGCGGTTGCAAAGGTACAATTATTTTTTTAAAGCGCAAGCATCTGTATGGAAAAAAATCAATCGTTATTTCATTTTTTCTGTTTTCAACACATCCTGTCCCGATAGTCGGTGTAACTGAAACGCCGGTAATATTCCAAAGTCCCGTCGCTATGCAGCATCGCGATGTCCGGATGGCGGATGCCGTTGAACATATTGGTTTTTACCGTAGTATAATGTATCATATCTTCAAAGATAATCCGGTCGCCCGGCGCGAGCGGATGGCCAAAGCGCCATGCGCCCATGTAGTCACCGCTCAAACAACTGTTCCCGCCCAAACGATAGACATTTTCTTCCGGAGTCGCACGTTTCACCGCATCGGGTTCCACCGTCTCGGCGTTACGTACCGCCGGTTGATACGGCATTTCCAAACAATCCGGCATGTGGCAAGTGAAACTCACGTCGAGAATGGCCGTGCGTATCCCTTTATTTTCCACAACATCGACTACCGAAGCAACCAACGGACCGGTTTGCCAGGCAAAAGCCGAGCCAGGTTCCAAAATGACCGTAAGGTCGGGATAGCGTTCCTTCAAGCCTTTCAGGATGGCCACCAAACGCTCCACATCATAATCCTTCCGCGTCATCAAATGGCCGCCTCCCAGATTGAGCCATTTCAATCGGGACAGCCATCTCCCGAACTTCTCCTCTATATGCTGCAATGTGTGTTCGAGTGCTTCGGAAGAACTCTCGCAGTGACAATGACAATGGAATCCTTCAATCCCGGCTGGCAGACAGTCCGGAAGTTGCGAGGCCATCATACCGAAACGGGAACCGGGCGCACAAGGATTGTACAAGTCCACTTCTATCTCCGAATACTCCGGATTGATGCGCAGCCCGCAAGAGACGCGCTCCTCCGGATACAGACGGTTGTATTCCTCCACACGCGGATAGAAACGGACGTACTGGCTCATGGAATTGAACGTGACATGACTGCTGCACGAGAGTATCCGGTCGAAATCACGTTCCGTATACGCCGGAGAATAAGTATGTGCCTTGCTACCGAACTCTTCCGCCGCCAAACGGGCCTCGTAGAGGGAACTGGCCGTGGTATGGCTGATGTATTCCCTGAAAACAGGGAACGATTTCCATAAAGCGAAAGCCTTGAAGGCTAAAATGATTTCCACTCCCGCCCTTCGGGATACATCCCGAATCAGCTCCAGGTTACGCCGCAACAAATCTTCCTCTATGATATAGCACGGTGTCGGCACACCTTCGTATGTAAAACGGTCTGTCTTCATGCTGCCCACTTACCTACTTAATATATGACATGCACATTATCCAACCACAATGTGGTTCCTACAGAACCCACGTACGCACCTCCGTAACTGGAATCGAACTGCAACACGATATGCGTGGGCGTTTCACCGGCATCGGCCCAACCCACTTCCTTGATAGGCACCATCTTCCCCTTGCTGTTACGGGTGTATTGTGTCTTGTCACCGGATATCAATCCCATATAACTTTGGAACCCCGGCTGCTTGGTAATATCACCGTATTTAATAGGAAATTTTGCACCGTTTACCCAATCCGTATTGTGGTTGAAACGATGAATCATCGTTCCTATGCGTTGGGCGTACACATTTCCTTTTTTGTCTTCCCAACGTTTCTGGAGCAAACATACCACATCGGGCATATCTTTTCCCTGGACTTTGGTCACGCGGCTAAACCCTGTCTGACGGATACGGTCCGGTTCGTCGGAAAGTTTCACCTTATAGTCGAAACTGATAGCCTGCGGACGTTTGGTAAAAGGTATGCCCACAGCCAATTTGCTCATCGGATTGGACGTATTGGTAATCGGTTCGGGCACGCTGCCCAGAAAAACAGAACCGGCTGCCAACACTTCTATATTCACAATTCCCATGACTTTCACTTTCTCTACATGAGTCTCCAGGCGGGCACAATAACCGTCTCCCCGTTTCTCCCGGTAAACCGAAGTATTCGTCTTGGTGATTCCGCAAACCTTGGCCATCACATTCGACGTTGCCCACGGCGAACCTCCCTGATTCGTATAAGCCTTGTTCTCGTTCCACACCGCGTCCGGACCGATTTCGTACAACTGTTTGGTATCTCCACCGATAATGCCGCTCTCCTTAATGTTGCGGACAATCCATTGATCGAAATCACCAAACTTAATCAATTCCGACTGGGCCATGCCCTGCATCACGGGCCATACAGCCAACAGCCCTGAGACATACACACTCTTAAAATTCATTTTATATCTCTGTTTTTAGTTTTTTTCAAAAAGCCTCATTGATATTAAAGGTGAAATTCGGGCTGTCTTTGGTAAAGCCCAAATCAAAACGTATATTCACCCTTTTCTTGAATTCCCAACGATAGCCGATACCATAGTTGGGAAGCATCTCATCATAATATATATGACCGAAATTAGGAAACACGTTGGCCAAACCCACCCATACGGCTATTCCGTTGCGCCCCTTGATATGTTGGCGCAGTTCCAACTGCCCTTCCATGATATTACGGTCGCGATATCGCCCTTCATAATACCCACGCATGCGCCCCAACACCCCGACCTGGGCCATCATGGTCCAAGGCACATCTCCATAATTGAACAAGGTATGCAATTCCATGGCCAGCACGCCGCCTTTCCACACCTGATGGTAGGTGCTATAAGTCAAGTCGGTATAACTGAAAGCGTAGTCGTTTCCGAAACCGGACGGGTAGAACATCTGTTCCCAACGAAAGAAATTGCCGCGGTAGGCATTCAGTACAAAGTCTCGCGTATCGTACGTGAAATTAAATCCCGCTCCGTAATTCGCCACCGATTTGTCTTGTCCCTCCAGCAACGTCTCGTTTTCAAAACCGAAACTGTTCACCCATTCTACGTCCACGACCGGCCCCAAAAAGACCGATTCGTTCAGGCGAAACAAAAAACTGGGCTTGAACTGAAGCTTCACACGCTCATAGTCGCTCTTATTCGCATCACTGGCACCGTTTTCATAACCTATTCCCCAAAATTTTCCCGGAAAAGTATAAAACGACAACTGATAATCGAAACGGTATCTCTGATGAGGTAGAAAATTATTTCCCCGCAACCCTACAGCCAACATCCCCGACAGGGAAGCATTGGCGTACACCGAAACATTGGACTTGGGCAACAAAGGATCGGAACGATCCCATGAATACAGACCGGAGGCCGTAGCTCCCAATCCGACAGATGTAGCAGCCGAATAACTCGGCCCTATCAACATACTGAAATCGAAAGGCCGGTCTTCGTGTTTATTGGTGTTACTCAGATAACGCCCTATCCACTTGAGCGGATTGCGCGTCTTGCGAACCGGCTCCACAACTGAAGATACAGAATCCGCGCCAGGTTTTATACTGTCTTTCACCTCAGCGAAGGCATGCCCACCTTCTCCGACAGCCCGAACAAACATGCAAGACAGCCCGTACAAAAGCACAGTACAAAAGAATCTATTCCGCATTTCTTATTCCATGAAGTTGCAAAATTACAGTTTTTTTGCCATTAAGAGCTACTGTTTTCAGTATATTGATGCTTTCTTAAAAGAATTAACACTATGATTTCTACATTCTATCAGCCTGTTTGCCACGAAAAACCGCCAGCAAACATTGTAAGGAACAAAAGATTTGCGTAATTTTGTCTTAATGAACAAACGAAATATAAATACCATGACTCAGATATACTCCTACGAAAAGATTCGGAACGACATGAGACTTCTGGAACTGCTCTCCCAAAGCGTCCCCAACATCGGTGCCGCATGCACGGAAATCATCAACCTGGAGGCCATTCTGAACCTGCCCAAAGGCACGGAACATTTCCTGGCCGACATACACGGGGAATACGAGGCCTTCCAGCATATCTTGAAAAACGCGTCGGGCAATATCAAACGTAAGGTGAACGAAATATTCGGAACCACAATGCGGGAGTCGGAAATCCGGCAACTCTGTTCCCTGATTTATTACCCCGAACAAAAGCTGCAATACATCAAGAACTCCGAAACGAACCTGAACGATTTCTACAACATCACCCTTCATCAACTCGTAAGCGTATGTCAGTCGGTCTCGTCCAAATACACGCGTTCCAAGGTGCGTAAGGCGCTCCCTAAGGAATTTGCCTATATCATAGAGGAGTTGTTGCACGAGTCTCCGCAAGACTATAACAAACAAGCCTACTTCAACCGCATCATCGAGACCATCGTGTCCACCGGACGGGCTGATGAATTCATCTGCGCTATCTGCAACCTGATACAACGCCTGAGCATCGACCAGTTGCACATCCTCGGCGACATCTTCGACCGCGGCCCCGGAGCGCACATCATCATGGACACACTGTGCAATTACCACAACTTCGACATACAGTGGGGCAACCACGACGCGCTTTGGATGGGGGCGGCAGCCGGCAACGACTGTTGCATTGCCAACGTGCTGCGCCTGACGCTCCGTTACGGTAACCTCGCCACACTGGAAGACGGCTACGGCATCAACCTGGTGCCGCTTGCCACGTTCGCCATGGAAACATACGCCGACGACCCCTGTCATTATTTCGGGCCGCAACTGGACAAAGACGACACGAGGCATAACCAGAAAGCCCGACGCCTCATCGCACAGATGCACAAGGCCATCAGCATTATCCAGTTCAAGCTCGAAGCTGCCATGATAGACAGCCGCCCCGAATGGCACATGAAAGAGAGGAAACAACTGGAGCACATTGATTTTGAAAGAAAAGTTTTCGTGCGCGACGGGAAGGAATACGCCATGCGCGACTGTTATTTCCCCACCATCGACCCGAAATCGCCCTACAAACTCACGCCCGAAGAGCAAGAACTGGTCAACAAACTGCACCACTCTTTCAGCGTGAGCGACAAGCTGAACAAACACATACAATGCCTGTTCTCCCACGGTTGCATGTACGGGATATTCAACTCCAATTTGCTGTTCCACGCTTCCGTACCGCTAAATGCCGACGGAAGCCTGAAGGAAGTGGACATCAACGGAGAAAAAGTCAAAGGACGGGCCTTGCTGGACAAGATAGGCCTGGTCTTGCGCTCCGCTTTCAACAGCGACACCGAGCCTAAAGAAAGAAAGTTTGCCGTCGACTATTTTTGGTATCTGTGGTGCGGCGTGGACTCTCCCCTATTCGACAAATCCAAAATGACTACTTTCGAACGTTATTTCCTGGAGGACAAAACCACCCATACCGAAGAGAAAGGGTACTACTACAGATTGAGGGACGACGAGAAAGTCTGCGACATGATTCTCGATTCGTTCGGAGTCACGGGACAGCACCGCCACATCATCAACGGCCACGTCCCGGTACGCGTAGGGCGCGGAGAGACACCCATCAAAGCCAACGGCAAACTGATGGTCATCGACGGCGGCTTCGCCAAGGCCTATCATAATACGACCGGAATAGCGGGCTACACCTTGGTGTTCCACAGCCGAGGCTTCCAGTTGGTACAGCACGAACCGTTCACATCGGCCGAAGAGGCCATCAAAAACGGGACGGACATCGTGAGCACCACGCAAATCGTGGAAATGAGCACTCAACGTATGATGGTGAGGGACACCGACAAGGGTGCCGAACTGGAAAGCCAGATAGAAGAGCTGAAAGAATTGCTTTATGCCTACCGGCACGGTTTCATCAAGGAAAGTACCAAAAACAAGTTCCGCTATTGACGCACAACGCACGCGTTCCCTTCGCCTGCCCCACGAAGCGTCGTCGTCCGGACGCACCGAACATCCGACCTTCCGTACATATTATTTACCAGAAGAACATCATTGATTTACAACCGATTACAGTTGTAAAAAAGTTCTGCGCCAAACGGAAAATCGTTCTCAGCAGATTGATAAATCATTCTCAGCAGAACAAAATTTCGTTTGGCGCAGAACGTTTTTTGTATATCATTCTTCCTTTTCACGCTTCCCGAACAGCAGTTGACGGTCGCGCTCGCAAGCCGGAACGGCCCATGCTTCCGGCACCAAACGCCATTGGTACAAAGGACAGGCGTCAATCTCGCCTTTCTTCTTGATATATTCTATGATACATGCACGCAAATCCTTATCCGTACTGGACAGCAAGCGTTCGTTCAACTTCTCGTGAGGAATGCCGGCACCTTTGGTAAACAGTTCCCCTCCTCCGTTTCCGCGGTAGGAATTGACAACCACCGTGTACCACGTTTCAAGTCCGAACGTACTTCCGTCCGCCATCCCCGTCACGCGGATTTTCTCGCCGTAGGGTTTCGTCACGTCCACCGTGTAACAAATACCGGCAGCCGAATCGAAGTTGTAGGCCAGATGCTTGAAACCCAAACGCCGGCCTTCGTCCAATACATAGTCCAAAAGCATCACGTGGTCGTCCGGCGCTTTCATCTGCGCCGTCCAGAGTCCGTAACTCATCTCCAGCATATCCTTGATTTCCTGTCCGGTAAGCCGCATGGTGTACAGCACGTCGTCGTAACGGTAAAGATTGAACACGTCGCGCACGCACACGTCTCCCTCCTTGATACTGGCCGCAAAAGAGACCGGAGCGGCAAACGACACCTGGGCACCCGTGGTTTCCAACTGCGCCCGGTGGACAATGTCTACAAAAGCCGAGGGGCCGAAATAAGCATCCTGGCTCTCTATCGTATGCACGAACCTTCCGATTTTCTGCCCTACGTAATACTCCGTATTGCGGATATAACGGCTGAAATAACGCTGCATGTATTTGGATTCTTCGCCTTTATAGTACGACAAATCTGTTATTTTCCCCTTCACGGACACCACACGGTTGCCCTCCCGTCCCGTCTCTACGTCTATATCGACCTCGCCCACCACTACGGCCATGCTCGAGGGAGCCAGACAAAGCACCTCTTTGCCGTCGGGACCTTTCACCGTTTCACAGTTCTTCATGTGGTCATGCCCATAGCACACGACATCAAATCCCGCCACCTCGCGAGCTACGTCCAAAGCCGCGTTCTCCGCATAGTCCGGCGTAACGATGCCGCCCTCCTTGCCGGAATGGAACAGTCCGACGAGTACATCCGGCTGCTCTTTCTCCCGAATCAGGGGAACCCACCGCTTTGCACAAGACACCATGTCCTCAAACTCCAGGCCGTCCCACAAAGCCGGCGGAAGCCAGTTCGGCACAGCCGGGGTAGTCATCCCCATTACAGCTACTTTCACACCGCAACGCTCCAATATGCAATAGGGAGGCAAGTAGCATCCGCCCCTCGCCCGGTCTATCACATTGGCCCCCAGCACCGGAAAACGGCAGGCGGCCGTCCAACGGTCGTACACCGCATGCCCCGTCTCGATGTCATGATTCCCCATCGCACCCACATCGTATGCCATATAGTTCATGATTTCCGCTGCCAGATTCTTTCCGGAAGAAGCCACGAAATTACTGTAATACACCACGGGACTCCCCTGCAATATGTCCCCGCCGTCCATCAGCAACAATCTGTCCCCATAAGCCTTCCGCAGCGACTGCACGTAAGCATACACTCGGGAAAGGCTTCCCCTTACGGCATGATTGTTCACATAATCCCGCATGAAAAAAGTGCCATGCACGTCACTGGTATGCACAATTTTTAAACTCACTATCTGTCTCTCTGCCGTACTATTTGCCATAATCTTCCCTCTGAAATTGAATCTTCCATGCAAAAATAACAATAATGCCGTCTTCTACAAACAGATTGGCATCTTATTTGTTGCAAATTATGCAGAAAGGAGATTTTTAACTATGGCATTTATCGATTATTATAAAATAATGGGTATCAGCAAGGATACTCCGCAAAAGGACATCAAGGCCGCTTACAAGAAAAGGGCCAAACAGTTCCACCCGGACCTGCATCCCGACGACCCTAAAGCCAAAGCCAAATTCCAGGCACTGAATGAAGCGTACGATGTGTTGAACGATCCGGAAAAACGGGCAAAATACGACCAATACGGCGAACACTGGAAGATGGCAGGCATGGGCGGCGGTGCCACAGGCGGTGCAGACGCAGGCGGCTTTGAAGGATTTGACTTCAGTCAGTTTACAGGAGGAGGCTTCTCGGACTTCTTCACGCAAATGTTCGGCGGAGGCGGCGGACGCGCACGCAGCTACCGCAGCGGCTTCAAACGGGGATTTGACCCGTTTGGAAACGAAAGCGGGACTGTAAGTTATGCCGACCGTGAGTGCACGGTAAACATCGACATGTACACGGCGTTGCTGGGCGGCTCCATCATCGTACAAACCCCGGAAGGCGACAAATTGAAACTGAAAATAAAGCCCGGCACACAGCCCGGCGCCAAAGTCCGCCTGAAAGGCAAAGGCGACATGCATTCCGATGGTACGCGCGGCAACCTGATTCTGACATACAACGTGCAACTCCCTGCCAGCCTGAGCGAAAGGCAAAAAGAGCTGTTGCAACAAATGAGAATGGGATGAAGATAAGGAAATATGTTGTGAAATCCGGAGAAAAGTGCGATATTTGCACCGGATTTTAAACTTCAATATCAAGCAATATGAACGACAATATCACACCCTACGTCAGATACATTGGCGCCGATGACATGGATTTGGACTTATTCGAGAGCCAATACGTCGTACCACAAGGCATTTCGTACAACTCATACGTTATCACGGACGAAAAGATAGCCGTGATGGACACGATAGACCAGCGTAAAACGGACGAATGGACAGCTCGTCTGGAAGAAGCCTTGGAGGGAAGGACGCCGGATTATCTCATCGTGCAGCATATGGAACCTGACCATGCGGCCAACATCGGATGGTTTGCCGAAAAATATCCCGAGGCCACAATCGTAGCCAGTGCCAAGGCCATCCAAATGATGCCTCAGTTTTTTGAAGAAGTCAACTTCGCAGGACGTACGCAAACCGTCAAGGAGGGCGACACGCTCTGTCTGGGACAACATACCCTGAAATTTATCATGGCGCCGATGGTACACTGGCCGGAAGTGATGCTGACGTATGAAGAAAGCGAGAAAATCCTGTTCTCTGCCGATGCTTTTGGTAAGTTCGGCGCACTCTGCCATGAGGGGGAATGGATAGACGAAGCCCGCCGTTACTACTTTAACATCGTCGGAAAATACGGGGCGCAAGTACAGGCTTTGCTGAAGAAAGCCGCCGGTCTGGACATCGCCATGATTTGTCCGCTCCACGGGCCTGTCTTGAAAGAAAACTTAGGGTATTACATCGGGCTTTACGATACTTGGAGCAAATACGAACCGGAAACGGAAGGGGTTGTCGTGGCTTATGCCTCCATACATGGAAATACGGCTGCCGCCGCACGCCGGATGGCTGAAATCCTAAGCGAAAAAGGAGCCACCGAAGTCATGCTTATTGACCTCTGTAGGGACGACATGGCTCTGGCCGTGGAAAGTGCGTTCCGTTACAGCAAGATGATTGTGGCCGCATCCTCATACGATGCAGGGGTATTCCCCCCGATGTTCGACTTCCTGCACCATCTGCAAATCAAGAATTTCCAGAAACGCCGGGTGGGCATCATCGAAAACGGCTCTTGGGCACCTACCGCCGGACGCATGATGTCGTGCATGTTGTCGGAAATGAAGAACATGGAAATCATGGAACACATGGTCACGATTAAAAGCAGCATGAAGAAAGCCGACCTCTTGCAAATGGAAGAATTGGCCGAAGAACTCCTTGCCACAGAATAAAAGAAAGCCGGCACTTAGCAAAGAAATCAGAAAAGCGGGAATGCAATGAAAAGCACTTCCCGCTTTTTGTTTGTCACCCGCCACATCCTTCCGCAAGCCTCCCTTCCAACCACGCGTCAATCAACATGCGTGCCATGGAGACCTTTCCGGGTATGTCCGGCAATTTGTCACGATTAAACCAACCGCCGTATGCGATTTCGCTACGTTGCAAATGTAAGTCTCCCTCCACATAGTCGGCATAAAAACCAATCATCAATCCGCAAGGATAAGGCCAAGGCTGACTTCCGAAGTACCGGATATTCTTCACGGTGACACCGGTCTCTTCCATCAACTCGCGGCGCACACATTCTTCGAGCGTCTCTCCGGTCTCCACAAAACCGGCCACCAGTCCGTAATACTTCCCACGAAGATTATGGGCATGCACCAATAAAATGCTATCTCCCCGGCGTACCAATACGATGATGGCCGTGGCCAACTGGGGCCAGACTTCTTTCCCGCAGTTCGTGCAACGTTTGCTGATGTCCGTGTGCAACTTCATCGGCGCCCCGCATACTCCGCAAAACTTCGTATTCTTATCCCAATAAAGAATCTCGGCTCCCTTTCCGGCCTTCAAATAAAGTTCGCGGGGCAGAACGTCGTATGAGGCCCGAAGCCCGGTCATGACATAGCGTTCGTCTCCCACCACCGGCATATCAATGCTTACCGCCCGGCATTCCCGCCCTTCCAACGGGGTCAGCCGATGCACGGTATTCCATTCTGCCAACTTCACCGGAGGTTCCGCCCCGTAAGGCACCGTACAACGGCCTTCCGTCTCTCGCTGCAACAACAATTCGTCCTTACAAAAAACAAACCAATACGCCGGCTTGTCATATACAACCTGTACCATAAGTCTTATCATACAAAACGGAAGCCCCAACCTTAAAGGCGAGGCTTCCCGAACAGTTATTTCATCAGAAGTCCTATTACAATCCCAAAGAAACCTTCACGGCTTCGACGGTTTGCATAGCCTTCTTTTCTGCTTCTGCGTAGCATTTCGGACATTTCATCTCACCTGTCACTTCAATGTAGAACTTGATTTTAGGTTCTGTTCCGGATGGACGGACACTCACCTTTGTTCCATCTGCGGTATACCATTGCAGCACATTGGAGGTAGCGGGTTGCGCAATGTCCGTCACGTTACCCTTATTATCCGTAGCCTTCAGGCTCTGATAATCCTTCGTCAGTACGACTTCCGAACCGGCCAGTTCCTTCGGCGGATTCGTACGGAAGTTCACCATCATTTGTTTGATTTCGTCAGCTCCCGTCTTGCCAGGCTTCACGACATTAACCGTATGGTTGAGAGAGAAACCGTACTCCACGTAAATATCCATCAAGACATCGAACAGCGTCTTCCCCTGGTCTTTGGCCCAAGCGCAGATTTCTGCCAAGAGCGAACAAGCGGACACAGCATCCTTGTCGCGCACGAAGTCTTCGGCCAAGAATCCGTATGACTCCTCTCCTCCGCCGATATACTGCTTCTTGCCTTCGTTTTCGCGAATAACACTGGCAATCCACTTGAAACCGGTGTAACAATCGTACATCTCTACGTTGTTCTTGTCAGCAATAGCCTTAATCAATTCCGTGGTCACAATGGTCTTTACTACGAACTCGTTCCCCTTCATCTTTCCCATTGCGATACGGTTCTTGATGATGTAATAGAGGAAAATCATACAAGTCTGGTTACCATTCACCAACACCCATTCCCCGTTGCTGTCCTTGCAGGCCATACCGACACGGTCGGCATCCGGATCGGAAGCCATCACGATGTCTGCGTCTATCTTCTTGGCCAAAGCAATGGCCATGGAAAGTGCTTCGGCATTCTCGGGATTCGGTGACACTACCGTGGGGAAGTTACCGTCTTTCACCATTTGTTCGGGTACGGTATTGACGTTCTCAAATCCCCACAACTGCAACGACCGGGGAATCAGCATCATGCCTGTACCGTGAATGGGAGTATAGACAATCTTCATGTCCTTCTGACGGCGTATCGCCTCCGGGTCGATGGAAATAGTTTTTATTTTATCCAAATAAAGTTTGTCTATCTCTTCACCGATAATCTCAATCAAAGGATTGGCCGTGTCCAATACCGTATGCAAACCTTTAATATCCTCGGCACCGACTTTGTTCACCTCGTCGATGATACCCTTGTCGTGGGGAGCCAATACCTGAGCACCGTCGTCCCAGTAAGCCTTGTAACCGTTGTATTCTTTCGGATTGTGGGAAGCCGTAAGGATGATTCCACTTTGGCAACCCAACTGACGAATCGCAAACGACATTTCCGGAGTAGGACGCATGTCGTCGAACAAATATACCTTTATGCCGTTTGCCGCAAAAATATTGGCCGAAACCTCGGCAAACAAACGGCTGTTGTTACGACAGTCGTGACCTACCACTACGGCAATCTGCTTCAGATCCTTGAAGTTCTTATTCAGATAATTGGACAAGCCTTGCGTAGCTGCCCCCACCGTGTAAATGTTCATACGGTTCGTGCCCACTCCCATGATGCCGCGCAGACCGCCCGTTCCGAATTCCAGATTCTGATAAAAAGATTCCACCAAATCCGTCTTGTCGGGATTGTCGAGCATCTTGCGTACTTCCGCCTGCGTAGCCGCATCATATACTGAAGAAGAAAGCCAGGCTGCAGCTTTGGCCTCACATGATTTAATCAGTTCATTATCCATTTCGTATCTTATTATTATGAGTTATTTTTTATCCTTTGTTCCAAATTACAGGCAAATATACTCAATTCACAGCATATCGCCTACGATGAAATCTGAAAATACCCTAATTGCACGATTTATTTCACCTCAAAGCGATCTCCCGTAGCTTTCACGATTTCACGGCGATAACGTTCCGGATATCCCGGACGTTCTACCGGAACGCCCAACCCTCCGGGCGTACGCACATACTGCCCGTCTCTTTCAGGACGTACGGTCCCGTCAATATATTTCACCATCAGACGCTTGCCCAGCTCCATCCATTCATAGAGCATTCCGGCAGCCGTCCGGTTCGTATAAGCCGTCAGGTATTTACGGGCTGCCGACATCCCTTCGCCCTCCGTCCCGGCCAATGCCATGGCTTCTTTTTCCGTTTTCTCCTGTAACGTATTGTAATCGGTTTCCAATCGGTCGCGCACAGTCTTGAGTTCACCGAACAACTGGCTGTAACGGGGATACACGATGCTGCTTACCCAATTACATACCCAGAAAGCACTTTTAAAAGAAAAGTGCAAATCGTCCGCCACCTTGTCGCTATAACACTCCGGCACCAAGTCCGTACAGCAATACACCGGCGTGAAAGCCATCATGTTCGCATCGTCGCAGCCGAACCACAGTACGCCACCCACATAATCAGGCAACTGGCTGCGCATCTGTGCCACCATGACAAACGCCGACTGTTGGGTAGAGATAGGACGTTCGTTGAAATACATCTTCCCGTCTACCTCCCATGTCAACGGCGTGGGGCGGTAAGGAGCTTCAAAAGGTCCCATACCGGGATCGTTGTCCAAAGCCAACGGAGTACCTTCGTAATGGTCGCGCATCATATCCTTCACGTCCTGCACGGAAAGCAGGCGGTTCGGCTTGACAAACAGCGGCATCGGTTCGGCCTGCGGATTTTCTCCCGAAGCGTATGGCAAATATTTCTCCATTCCGTCCACATAGCGGTTAAAGAAGCTCCACACCCGTGCCTCGCAAAAACGCAAAGCACTGAAATCAGCGGGAGCATAAGCATCGGCAAATGAAAAATCGCTGTCTTTCTTTCCCTTGAAATATCCCTTCTCGCGAGCAAAGCTAATCACGTCTTTGGAATAAAGACAATTCTCCTTGTCACGCAACGGAAAGCGGCGGATGCGGCTCTGGTTGGCATGGGCACAGATACAATCGTCCGGCACACGCACGGCCACCCACACCGCACCTTTGCGTCCCGTCCCTTTTCCAATCAGATCCATGACCCACGCCTCGTTCTTGTCTGCTATCGTAAAGCTCTCGCCTTCACTGTTATACCCGTATTTATCAATCAGATTCGTCATCACTCCGATAGCTTCTTTCGCAGTCTTGGCACGCTGCAAAGTAATGTATATCAAGCTACCGTAATCCAACAATCCGGTTGAATCTACCAGTTCGGCACGGCCACCGAAAGTCGTTTCCGTAATCGTCAACTGGTATTCGTTCATATTTCCTATCACGTTGTACGTTTCGGGGGCTTCTTCTATCTCTCCCGCATAATTGTTGTTTTCCCAATTATATACCGAACGCGTAGCACCCTTCGCATGCTTTCCGGCCGCCCAATGGCGCAAATAACCGAAACTGCCGAAGTCATCCGCACTGTAAGACACGATGACCGACCCGTCGACCGATGCCTTCTTTCCTACAATCAGATTCGTGCAAGCCTGCCCGTAGCCCGTGCACACCGCCAGCACGACCGTCATTATCCATTTGATTTTCATCTTTCTGTAAATAAACCTATCGTTAATAAATAAACTCTTTCTCATCCACCGTTTCATTCCCGCAACGGTCCGTCACCTTCACGGTCAACCGGCGGCGTTTGCCCTCCGGACGCAACGGCGTTTCTTTCAACCGGCAAGTCCACACTCCCCGATAAGAAGTAAAGAGCACAAACCGGCCGTCCACGTATGCCTTAAAAGACTTCACCCCCGAACCGCTGTCCGTCAGTTCGCAACGCAACACACTGACTTTCTTTCCATTGAAAGCCGTCTTCCAACGAACCACAGGCGCCACGGTGTCCATAGCCAACGCATACGACTCTCCCAAATCCCGAATCCGGGCAGAAAACCAACCGTCTGCATAGTCTCCCCCTACATATCCACGGGAAGACTCGATATAACATTTCTCCGGACGGGACACTGGCGTACGGGGAGCCAACATCAACGTGGCCCATTTCACCAGTGGCACAAACTCATCGTGAAGCACATAAAGGTTGGAAATCCCGTCTTCCTTTGCTTCCACTCCCACGCGAAGCACTTCATCTTTTGTCAATGCTCCTGCCGGAATACGCAACTCCATCCCCGGACGTTGTACCACTTGCGGACGACCGTACTCCAACCATGCGCCCGAAGCCCTCCGGAGCTGTTCGCGCTCTTCCGCTTCGGCCAAACGCGCGTCGTCACGTTCGCCCCGCACCGTAAAACGGCACACCCGGACGTTTCCCTTCAAATCCTCCAAGGCATATTCAAAGAGGTAGTCGCGTTCCTCGTCCACGTCCACCCAACCTCGGTTCTCGTCGGCCGAAAGGAAACACAATGTGTTACCCAGATCCACAAAAGACTTCAAATACCAATGCTTCGTTTTCCGGTAGTGGGGATAGTCTCCCCACGAATTCACCAACGGATTTTCGTCCGGCATGAATTCGTCCATCAGGCTTTGGAAAACCTGCCTGCCGTCCACTTTCAGCGTGATGCGACGGATGCCGAACTTGTTCTGTGTGTTGTTCATCAGGTCGTCCGCCCAAACGGCAGCACCTACATGCCCCCAAGCCCGGACCACACGGGCAGAAGCATCGGCCGTGACCGTGAAAGTCTTGGACGACCCTCCGGTGTCTATCCAACCCCGCCCCGGACAAGCATACAGCTTCACCCCGTGGACGACCGGTGACATGTCGTCCGTCAGCAAATGTTGGAAATAAGGTAACGGATCCACCAACGCCCCGTCCGACACACGATGCAATTCCAAATGAAGATGAGGGGCAAGAGAAGCCCCCGTATTACCGCTGTAAGCAATCAAATCCCCCGCCTTTACGGGAAACACGGCGGGTGGAAGCTTCACGTCTACCCGCTCCGTCTCTTCTTTGTACTGACACCTTCGGACAACCTCCTGCAAGGCCGGAACGAACTCGTTCAAATGGCAATAAACGGATACCAGGCCGTTGGGGTGCGTCACATAAACGGCATTGCCAAAACCGTCGTAACCCACCGTAAGCCGCGACACATAACCGTCGCACACAGACAGTACCCGTTTACCCACCACGCCTTGCGTTTTCACGTCGATGCCGCAATGGAAATGGTTCGGACGCGGCTCGCCGAAACTGCCCGACATCAGGAACGGAATGTCCACCGGGGAATGGAAACGCTCGTCCTGTGCCGCTGCCTGCAAAGGGAGCCACAAAGCCACACTCATCCACCAAAAGTGCTTCTTCATATCTTATATACCTTATTATATATGCAAAAAACGATTACCAAGGCTGTCTCCCTTCCGTTTTCACGACGAGACAGTCCCGGCAACCGTTTGTCAATCCGACAGACTCATGGCCTGTCAACAAGCCTTAAAACTCATATCCAACCCTTTGACGGAATGGGTCAGTGCCCCGACGGAAATGAAGTCTACCCCACACTCGGCATAATCGCGCAAAGTGTCGAAAGTGATACCGCCGCTCGACTCCGTTTCAAAACGTCCGGCCACCATCTCCACGGCCTTACGCGTATCCTCCACGGAGAAGTTGTCGAGCATGATACGGTCAACACCGCCCATATCCAACACCTGTTGCAGTTCATCGAAGTTACGCACTTCGATTTCTATCTTCAGGTCCTTTCCCTTTTCCTTGAGATACTCATGGCAACGGTTGATGGCGTTGGCGATGCCTCCGGCGAAGTCTACGTGGTTGTCCTTCAGGAGAATCATGTCGAACAATCCGATACGGTGGTTCACGCCGCCTCCGATTTTCACGGCCGCCTTTTCCAACATACGCATGCCCGGGGTCGTCTTACGCGTGTCCAGCACACGGGTATTCGTCCCCTTCAGCCGCTCCACATACTTGTTCGTCATGGTAGCAATGCCACTCATACGTTGCATGATGTTCAACATCAGACGCTCCGTCTGCAACAGGCTCCTCACCCGCCCTGTGACGACCATGGCCACGTCGCCCGGCTTCACGTGCGTCCCGTCCTGTATGAACACCTCCACTTTCATGTCCGGATCGAAGCGACGGAACACCTCCATCGCGATTTCCATTCCGGCCAACACGCCCTCTTCCTTGATGAGCAACTTGGATTTTCCCATGGCATCCGCCGGAATACAGCAGAGCGTAGTGTGGTCTCCATCGCCTATGTCTTCGGCAAAAGCCAAATCAATCAAACGGTCATTCAATTCTTCAACTGACAACATATTTCCTATTCTTTTAATGTATTCGCAATGATTTGCAGACAAAGATACAACATAAAAACGAAAGGAGGTGCTTTTTTCAATGCCTTTCGGAAGATAAAGAACGATGGACGGCATTTTTTGATTTTTGAATAACAAAAATCATTCGGCTGAGAACGTGAAATCAATCTCAGCCAAACGATTTTTCATTCTCAGCCAAACGATTTTTCATTCTCAGCCGAATGATTTTTCGTTTGGCGCAGATTGATTTTAGCAGCACAACCGTTTGATATACAACCTACTGCATAATATAAAAAATCAAGACATCACGTATATTCCTGAAAATAGGGTAACGGGCAGACTTTCCGGGCACTCCCCCTGCACAAATTGGGCCAATCCAAAGAACTGGCCCTACCGTCACCATCCTATAAAGAATGCTAATTCCGTAGGACCGAAGCCGCGACCTGCCGTCTTTTTGCTTACCTTTGGGAAACAACAACCCCAAAAGCAAAGCGACATGAACAGAATATGCAAACTTTTCGGCATCCGTTACCCCATCATACAAGGCGGTATGGTGTGGTGCAGCGGATGGCGGTTGGCTACCGCCGTCAGCCAAGCCGGCGGATTGGGACTGCTCGGAGCCGGTTCGATGCACCCGGAAACTCTCGTGGAACACATCCGCAAGATGAAGGCAGCTACAGATCGGCCGTGGGGCGTGAACGTCCCGCTGATGTATCCGGAAATAGACCGGCTGATGGACATCCTCATACGGGAAGAAGTGAAAATAGTGTTCACCTCGGCCGGAAGCCCCAAGAAATTCACCCCGATGCTTCACGAGGCGGGCGTGACGGTGGCCCATGTGGTGTCGAGCAGTAAATTCGCACGGAAATGCGAGGAGGCCGGAGTAGACGCCATCGTAGCCGAAGGATTCGAAGCCGGAGGACATAACGGACGGGAAGAAACGACGACCCTCACCCTGATACCGCAAGTGCGCCGCGCCACCGGCCTTCCGGTCGTGGCAGCCGGAGGAATCGGCAGCGGAGAAGCGATGTTGGCAGCCATGGCATTAGGAGCCGAAGGGGTACAAATCGGTACCCTTTTTGCCCTGTCGGCAGAAAGTTCGGCTTCGGAAGCCTTCAAACAGCGTTGCCTCGCTTTGGACGAAGGCGGCACGATGCTCTGCCTTAAAAAACTGTCGCCCACACGTCTGGTGCGGAATGGGCTGTTCGACAAAGTGGCCGAAGCGGAGGCCCGTGGGGCCCATGCGGAAGAACTGCGCGACATTTTAGGCAAAGCGGCCTCCAAGCGCGGTATTTTCGAGGGGGACACAGAACAAGGCGAACTCGAAATCGGACAAATCGCATCGTCCGTAGATGCCATACGTCCCGCCGGGGACATCGTGCGGCAACTCGTGGAAGACTTCCGGAAAGCGCAGAAGGACGTGGCCGCCATCGACTTTTGAAGAAGGCCGGAACGCGCCTTGCCCTACCGTAGGCACAAAACCGTACAGAAACGGAGGGTTTCCGTGTCGGTTCTTGAAACTTTTTCCTAACTTTGACCCGTCAATCAAACGCATAAGAAAATAAAATGTCATTATTCAGAGTTCTCCTTTCCATCATTTTTCCGCCTTTGGCCGTACTGGACCAGGGTTGCGGCTCGGTAGTCATCGTGTTCATCCTCACCCTGGCCGGTTGGATTCCGGGAGTCATTGCGGCTTTGGTCATCCTAAACAAAAAATAATAATCCGTCGCGGCCATGAAAATTACCCTACTCGTCGTCGGCAAGACGAACGACCCGCATTTCATTGCAGGCATAGAAGAATATGCCAAACGTATCCGGCACTACCTACCTTTCGACATCGAAGTCATACCGGAATTGCGGAACACCAAAAGCCTTTCGGAAGAACAACAAAAGGAGAAAGAAGCGGATTTGCTGTTGAAAGCGTTCCAACCGGGCGACCATATCGTCTTGCTGGACGAACACGGACGGGAACATCGTTCGGTGGAGTTAGCCGCATGGATGGAAAAGCGGATGGCAGCCGGACTGAAACGGATGGTGTTCGTCGTGGGCGGTCCCTACGGTTTCTCACCGCGCATCTACGAAAAGGCAAACGAGAAAGTCTCGCTTTCGCGCATGACATTCTCGCATCAAATGATCCGTCTGATTTTCACCGAACAAATCTATCGGGCCATGACCATCATCAACGGCGAACCTTATCATCATGAATAACCCTTCCGGGCAGACATTCATTCAGGAAAACACCACTCGAAATCCAGCGTCACCGGAAAATGGTCGCTGTATCCCCCCTTATACAACGGGCCTTGATAGGTGCGAAACGGACGAACGCCGCCATACGTCTTTTCCCGTTCGCACATAAAAGGAAAGGCCACTATGGCGCGACATCCATCGGACGTATGAAACGGACGGCTGTTGTCCATCAACACCGGACTGACCAAGATATGGTCAATAGTTTCCCATATCCCCCGGTAGCGGTAGGAGCCTCTCACTCCGTCTGCGCAGAAGGGGGAAAGCCCCGGCTCACGGAAATACGGGAAAACCACCTCGCGGAACACTCTATCCTCCACATCGGCATTGAAATCGCCCATCCACAAGATACGGGCATCGGACGTAGCCGTACGCACCGAATCGGCTACAGCTCGCACCGTCCGTGCGGCCAGCATCCGATGGCGGCGCGAAACACGGGTCGCTCCCAAACGACTGGGCAGATGGCATACGAGCACGTGCAACGTATCTCCCGAGAGTACTTCTCCTTTTACGTACAAGACGTTGCGCGTGGGCCGGAATCCGGCTTCTGCGGAAGGGACAGGAATTTCATGGGACTCCAATAAACGGAAACTACCCGGCTGGTAGAGCAGGGCCACGTCGATGCCCCGCACATCGGGGGAGTGGGTCGCCACGTAACGGTAACCGAGCGCACGCAGGGACGAACGCCGGGTCAAATCGAAAAGCACACTGTCGTTTTCCACCTCGCACAACCCGACCAAATCCGGCAAACGTTCTTCTCCCACAGCCGCAACGACCTTGGACAAGGCGTCCAACTTGCGCCAGTAACGAGACGGTGTCCATTTCTTCTCTCCGTCGGGTAGAAACTCACGGTCTTCCTTCAGGCTGTCATGACGGCAGTCGAACAAGTTCTCCACGTTGTAGAACATGACCCGGAAAGGTTGCTGCCCCTTGACCGGAAGCCACGCGCTCCATCCACAAAGCAATGCCGAAAGCCAAACAACCGGTTTCATTCTTCGGGCACGAATTCATAGCACCCGGCATCCGGTGTAGGTTCCGTCAAACGGTCTATCCCGTAACGGTCCGTCGGATAACGGGCGGCCCACTCCGTCGAGCCTTTGCCACGCGCCACGGAAATGTCTTTCAAGCGGAAATCGTACAGATAGTTATCCGTATCAAACAACCGGAACTGTTCTTGGCCGGTACCCTCCTCGCCTTTTTTTTCATACACCACGCCGACGAAACGCGCGGCATCGTCTTCCGCCTCGACCGTACGAAGCACGCAATTCCCGAAATAGTAATCCACATCCTTGTTCTCGTCTTCCAGATTCCCTGTCACTACATCATCGGCATACCCCGTCACCAGACAGTTCAGGAAATGGGCATGCTGAAGGGGATAATCCAAAGCCAACCATTTGTTGGCCAAATACAAGGCATCGCCCCGCGTAGCATCCCAAGGATAGAATTGTGCCAACGTGCAATGCACGAACTCGGCCCAACCGCCCACCACGGCCACACAATGCCCCAACGTATTGCTGATTTGGGTGTTGCCCACCGACGCACGGCAATGGTACAGCCCCAATCCTTCGCCACCTACGTTATGAATCACGCTGTTCTCCAACGTCAGTTTCATCACGTCCGTGGAAGAGCTGTCGCACGCAATACCGTAGGAAGCACTATGGATGTCCACATGGTTCAGCCGATTGTCCGTACTCGTGGCCTTCAACCGTATGCCCCCCCAACGGGAAGGCGTATTGTCGTATGGCAGATAATCGAACATCCGGTCTGTACGGTCGCCACGGAACACCACCGGACGATCGACCGTCCCTTCGGCCACGATACGACCGTGCACCCAAAGGTTGGCTCCGTCGTGGAAATACAACTGTACGCCTGCGGCCATGGACAATGTCACTCCCTCTCTCACGGAAAGACTGTCGTACACCACAATCGGACGTCCGGCCTCCAACAAAGTATCGGCTTCTATCACCTTGCCACGCCACATATAGGCATCCTGCCCCACGGCTGTAAGAATGACATGCTGCTCCACCCCGCTCTCCAATGCAAAAATCAGGGTGTCGTTCAGGGCTACGGGGGCATCCTGCCCGTTTTCGGGCATCGTCACCTCTGCAAAAACCCGGATACTGTCTCCCGTGCGTACCTCGAAATCGTATGCCCGCGCCCCGCTTTCCGGCTCCAGATAGGAACCGTCCACATTCACCCGAAAGGGAGTGGCATACGCTTGTTTCAGACGTACGGACGCAATACGCAGGCCATCTGCGTTACGGTTGTAAACCATCAGTTGGCGCGTGCTCGACCCTACGGTGGAAATCACAGTGTCGAACCTCACCGTATCGGTGGAAAAGGATAACAGCGCACCGCGGTCGGTCGTGAACGACATGGAGTCGTCACAAGACGTAAAACCGGATACGGCCACGACGCCCCACGCAAGGACCGAGCCACAAAAGACGGATATTTTTCGCATATTCATAAATTCAAAAAAGGCATATCTGCCTTGTTATAACGCAGATATGCCCCGCTTATTTTAGGCTTTCGCCGGAATATTCTTCAAAATGGCTTTGATATGGTCCCAAACCATGGCAACCGTCGGTATCAACAAACGTTCGTCGGGCGAATGTACTCCACGCAACGTCGGGCCGAACGACACCATGTCCAAACCTGGATACTTCTCGCTGAACAATCCGCATTCCAATCCGGCGTGTATCCCCAACACTTTCGGTTCTTTGCCAAACAAGGCTTTGTAAGTTTCCACTGCAATTTTCAGAATGTCCGATTCCGGATTCATTTTCCAACCCGGATAGCCTTCGCCCACTTCCACACGGGCACCGGCCAATTCAAAAGCGGCTTTCACCATATTGCTCATGTGGTGGCGCGCACTCAGTATGCTGCTGCGCTGACTGGTTTTCACCTGAATCTTATTGCCGTCCGTCAGACGGATACTGGCCAGATTGGAACTGGTCTCCACCAAATCGATGTCCTGCGACATGGAAAGAATGCCGTTGTGCACGGCCTGCAAAGCCCAAATGAGCTTGCGGGCCACTTCGCGCTCCACAGCTTTCGGCCTCGCGCTTTCGCTCTGCAACTCGAAGACCATGGTCTTTTCGGTCACACTGTATTCTTCTTCCACATCGGCACTGAACAGGTTCCAATCCACACGGATGCTCTCCTTGTCCTTCATCGGAATGGCACAAACCGCCATCGCTTCACGGGGTATGGCGTTGTGCAGACCTCCGGCCTGAATGTCGCATAAATATAAATCGTATTTAGTCCAGGCATTATATAGGAAACGCGCCAGAATCTTGTTGGCATTCGCCCGCTTCTTGTTAATGTCGTCACCCGAATGTCCGCCCGTCAATCCTTTTACCTTCACTTCGAAGAAGAAATAATCCTGCGGAACATCCACCGGCGTAAAGTCGAATTCAGCCGTAGTTGCCGCTCCCCCGGCACAACTTACGAACAACTGCCCTTCGTCTTCCGAGTCCAAGTTCAACAAAATATCACCGGACATGAAACCGGGCTTCATGCCGAAAGCACCGCTCAAACCTGTTTCTTCGTCACGGGTAAACACACATTCTATCGGGCCGTGGGCAATATCCGAAGCGTCCAACAAGGCCAACTCCATCGCCACGCCTATCCCGTCGTCGGCACCCAACGTCGTCCCGTCCGCACGCAACCAATCTCCATCAATCAACGTACGAATCGCGTCTTTTTCAAAATCGAACTCCACCTCACGGTTCTTCTCGCAAACCATATCCATGTGGCTCTGTAAAATCACCGTCTTACGGTTTTCCATCCCCGGAGTCGCCCCCTTACGAATCAATACGTTTCCCGTCTCGTCCACTTCACATTCCAAACCTCTTTCACGGGCAAACTGTTCCAAATAAGCTATCATCCGCTCTTCTTTTTTGGAAGGACGGGGTATCCGGTTGATTTCTGCAAAAAACTTAAAAACCTCGGCAGGTTTCAATGAATTCATTTCCATATCCATAATTTTATATATTCATTCTACTAAATTTGGTTAAAAGCGAAGATACGACACAATTCCACGCTTTTAAAGTTTATCTTTGTAGCACAAATATACGCAAAAATGTTGAAGACACTATTGTTTACTCTGATAATTGTGGCCATAAGTATGGCATTCTTTGCCATAAAAATCCTTTTTAAGAAAAACGGCCGCTTCCCAAACACCCACATAGGCCATAGTGCGGCTATGCGCAAACGGGGCATCACGTGCGTACAAACCATGGATGCCTTGGAACGGGTGGAAAATCCACATAGAATCAATGAACGCAGTACAAGAAAATCATAAATAAGGAAAAAATAATGAAGAAAAACAGTATCATTGGCGCAGGACTTATCACCTTGGCAGCCACATTCGCCCTGACGGGATGCAACAAGTCGGCACCGGAAGAAAAAACAAACACTCAAGCTACGGAAATCCCCTCAGGCGGATTGAAAATCGCATATGTGGAAATCGACACATTGATGTCGCAATACAATTTCTGTAAAGACTATACGCTCCTGATGAACAAAAAGGGAGAAAACATCCGGGCTACATTGGCCGGCAAAGAACGCGCTCTTCAGGCTAAAGCCGCAGAGCTGCAAAAGAAATATGAAACCAACCAGTTCACCACTAAAGAGCAAGTGGAACAGGCTCAAATGACATTGGCCAAACAACAGCAGGACTTGCAAGCATTAAACGACCGATTGATGAATGATTTCGCCGCAGAACAAGCAAAATACAACACCGAAATGCGGGATTCCATTCAGGCATTCCTGAAAGAATACAATAAATCTAAGAAATTCGATTATATCATCAGCAAGGCCGGAGACAATATTTTGGCAGCCAATGCTAAGTACGACATTACAAAAGACGTAGTAAACGGCCTGAACAAACGGTATAAACAGAATCCGGAAATGGCCGAAAAAATCAGCGGTAAAAGCAAGGAATAAATATCTATTTAAATAAGGGAGGTTCAAGGACCTCCTTTATTTTTGGAGAACCTTTTACCATTATTTTTCCAAAGCTTCTTTGTTACTTAATATATTTTTCATATCTTGCCGACACTAACGAATGAAATTATCCGGAAAACCATAGTCAAGTAAAATCACAACCACCAAAAAGCGAAAATATGAAAAGAATAAAATTATCAGTATGGAGTATTATGGTCTTGTGTTTAAGTTTAGCCCTGGTATCTTGTGGAGACGACGACCATAAAAATGATCATCACGGAATGAGGACGGGTATTCATAAAATCGTAGTAGAACAGTCTGGGAACACAGAAGATTTTGAGGTGAACCTCGTATTCGGAGCTACAAACGTAAACGGACCGGCAAGACTATATGACGAAAACGGGGAATACTTGGGCGATTCGTATTCGGTAGGCAAAATGAAAAGTAACAGAGTGAGTTGCCAAACGGGACAAGACGGTTTTTTCATGACTTGTTCAGGCTCGGCAACAAGTACTTCCGAGGAATCGGGAAAACAGTTAAAAGTAACTATTATCGCTTACGTAAATGGAGAAGAAACCAATCGGCTCGTAAAAGAATACACCACTCAAGGAGAGATTCTGATGGAAAACTTCAGTCTTTCGACCACGAGTGTGGAATGAACTTTATTCCATCCCTATCCATAAACGAAGCATCCTCTCACTCGAAAATGAGAGGATGCTTCGTTTTAAAGGGGGATACGGATTCCCATCTTACGGATGTATCTCATAATCCCAATCCTTAAGGGCATATCCCCAATTTTCATTCACCAACTGAATGGTACGGGGCTTATACTCATATTTGTTCTTTTTGTAGCCTTTCTTCCGGTCTGTATACTGGCGTATGGCAGCCTCGGCACAATCAAACTCACGAATACCTAATTTTTCATACGCAAGCTTCGTGGTTCCGAATGCATCAGCCTCAAAATCCTCGAATTTCACTTCAAAAAGATTTCCTTCCGGCACATACTTCTTCTGCTCCTCATAGGCGCGATAAAGCTTTGTATAGGTAAGAAGGATGTTCTTCTCCATCTCCTCGTCGCTGATATGCTGCAATTCCAACGGCTTGATCGTGTTGGTGAAGAAACTGCGTGTGCTCTCGAACACCGTATAAGGGTTACGCATCAGGTAAATGAACTTGGCATTGGGAAACATCTCGACCAAGGCTTTTACGCGTCCCGTATGGGGCGGGTTCTTGGATAAATACACATCTCCTCCCGTCGTACAGTATCTGGAAATCTTCATCAACTTCACAAATGTTTCCTTGAATACCTGAAGTTCCTCTTTCGTAATGTTCTCGAACGTCAGATACTTGTCGCAATATTCCTGCCACTTCTGAGGAAAGAACCAAAAGTCATAGAAGGAATAAGGCATCATGTTCGACAATGCGAATTCTTCCTCCTGCGGCAGGTCGGGAGCCAACTCCATATTGTCCGTCGGACGTTTGTTCGGCATAAGCCAACCCATCGTCTTCTTGAAGAAAGGTTGGCCGAACATCATCAGATGGGGGAATACGGTCTGGTACGTGGTCGTATAACAGAAATTATCGTCCTGTGCAAAGATGTTGTGCACAAAGGTCGTCCCGCTTCTCCAATGTCCGAGAATGAAAACAGGATCGTGGTCGAATTCGTACGCCCCCAACTTCTCCTCAAACCTGCGGTCTTGGATAGGTGCCAACAAACTCAACAGCCTGCATACGCTCTTCGTCAGATAATACTTGGTACGCTTGTCCGGAGCTATCTCCTGACCACGCGTCATTTCTTTAAACGTTTTCCAATCGGCACCTACCAACGTATTGACCGGAAGTTTGCTGAACTCTAATAATCCCATGAAACTTTGATTTTTAATTAAGGTTATTCTTTAATGATTTCTATCGCGAGACCTTGGCGTCCCAAATCTTTGACGGCTTTCTCTATGGCTTCGTAATGCTCTTTTCCGATACCCAATTTGGGCAGGTTCAACTCCGGAAGGCGCTCAACGTCATTCTCCTTGGCATCCACCGGACCGATAATCATGCCCACTGCACTCGTGTTGTTCGTAATCGGATCTATCAATATGAAGGAACCGGTCGCACGGTTCTTCTGATAGGCATCGAAAAATATGGGTTTTGCCGTCGTGATATGCACTTTCCCAATTTCATTCAAACGAAAACCGTCCGCCGGACGCTGCTCCATCGTATTCACATCTACCTGATAACAAATCTCACCTACCGTGGCACGGGTCGTATTCGTATTATGCTTCAGATAAAAATGCTTGTTACGATCCATCGGTTCTTCATCCATCCATACGAGCATCGTCTCGAAATAGCGCCCTACTTCCGGCACATTGTCGGGATGTACTAACATTTCACCGCGTGAAATGTCTATCTCATCCTCCAACGTCAACGTCACACATTGCGGGCAAAAAGCCTCTTTCAAATCTCCGTCATACGTCACAATACGTTTCACATGCGACTTCTTACGCGACGGAAGAGCCATAATTTCATCTCCTTCCCGTACCACACCGGAAGCTATCTTCCCACAGAACCCACGGAAGTCGAGGTTAGGGCGCAACACGTACTGCACAGGATAACGGAAATCCGTCATGTTTCGGTCGGTATGAATAGGTACGGTCTCCAAAAAGTCCAACAGACTGGTGCCTTCATACCAAGGCGTACGCTCAGACTTTTCCACCACATTGTCACCATCCAAAGCGGAAAGGGGAAAACAGGTCACATCCTCTATACCTAATTTATCCGTCAAAGCCTTGTATTCCGCTACAATGGCATCGAACACGTTTTCGTCGAAATCCACCAAGTCCATCTTGTTGACGGCCAACGCGATATGTTTGATTCCCAACAAAGAAACAAGAAATGTATGACGACGGGTCTGCGTGATGACTCCCGTACGGGCATCCACCAATATAATGGCTAAATTAGCCGTGGAACCGCCGGTAATCATGTTGCGGGTGTATTGTTCATGTCCCGGAGTGTCGGCAATGATAAATTTGCGTTGGTTCGTCGAGAAATAACGATAAGCCACGTCTATGGTGATGCCTTCTTCGCGCTCCGCTTTCAAACCGTCGAGCAACAAAGCATAATCTATATGGTCGCCGGCATTCCCCACACGTTTGCTGTCACGCTCCAAAGCCTGCAACTGATCTTCATACAGTTTCTTGCTGTCGAACAAAAGCCGGCCTATCAATGTGGATTTTCCGTCATCCACCGAACCGGCCGTCAACAGGCGCAACAAATCTTTTTTCTCGTCTTGGTCTAAAAACTCCTTTATATTTAATGTAGCCATATAATACCCTCCTGAATTAAAAATACCCTTCACGCTTTTTCTGTTCCATGGACGCCTCCTGGTCGAAGTCTATCACACGGGTCGTACGCTCGCTCTTGGTGGTAGTCATCATTTCCTCCACAATCTTCTCTATCGTGTCGGCTTCGCTTTCGATGGCACCGGTCAGCGGCCAACAGCCCAACGTACGGAAACGAATCTTTTTCATCTCAATCCTGTCGCGGTATTTTTCCGGCAAACGGTCGTCGTCCGGCATAATCAGTTGCCCATCGATGTTCACTACCGGACGTTCCTTGGCATAATACAGCGGGACGATAGGAATGCTTTCCAAACGGATGTACTGCCAGATGTCCAATTCGGTCCAATTACTCAATGGAAACACCCGAATACTCTCTCCTTTGTGGATACGGGCGTTATAAATGTCCCATAACTCCGGGCGCTGGTTCTTAGGATCCCACTGCTGGAACTGGTCACGAAACGAAAAGATACGTTCCTTTGCACGGCTTTTCTCTTCATCGCGACGCGCTCCACCAAAAGCCGCGTCAAACTTATACTTGGCCAGAGCATCCAGCAAAGCCTTGGTCTTCATCAAATCCGTATGCACCTTACTGCCGTGTGTAAAGGGGCCTACCCCTGCCCGAAACGCTTCCATATTGGATTCCACTATCAGGTTCCAACCGTATTTCTTGGCGTACTCATCGCGAAATTGTATCATCTCCTTAAACTTCCACTTGGAGTCGATGTGCATCAAAGGGAAAGGAACCTTTCCCGGGGCAAAAGCCTTCTCAGCCAAACGAACCATCACGGACGAATCCTTTCCTATGGAGTAAAGCATTACAGGATTCTCAAACTCGGCCGCCACCTCACGGATAATGTGAATGGACTCTGCCTCCAACTCCTGCAAATGACTCAATTTATATTCAGACATAATATTGTGATTTATTTATTGTTCAATATAAGTTCCAACACTTTATTAACCGATTCTTCCAACGTCAGAACGGAAGTATCCAGCGTCAGAGCCGGATGTTCCGGCACCTCGAAGGGGGCACTGACCCCTGTAAAATCCTTAATTTCTCCCCGACGTGCACGAGCATACAAACCCTTTACGTCGCGTTGCTCGCAAACTTCCAACGGTGTGGACACATAGACTTCCTTAAAATCGTCCGCCCCGATAATCCCGGAAGCCATGCGACGGGATTCGTTCGTGGGACTGATAAAGGCAGAAAGCGTCACCACTCCCGTATCTACGAATAATTTTCCGATTTCAGCAATACGACGGATATTCTCTTTCCGGTCGTCGGCCGAGAAACCTAAATTCTTATTGATACCGCTACGAATATTATCACCGTCCAAAATGCGGCACAAGATACCACGCTTATGCAACTCCCGTTCTACACCGAGTGCCACCGTACTTTTCCCGGAACCGGATAAGCCGGTGAACCAGACCATCACCCCACGTTGTCCAAGAAGTTGTTCCTTGTCCGAACGGGTCATCATTTTTTCGTATATCGGATAGATATTTGTCGCCTCTCCCATAAACTGCTTACTTCTCTTTTAAAAATTCCAGAACAAAGGTATTAAAAATACAGATAACACAAACACAATTATGTTCAAAGGCAAGCCTATTTTAACGAAATCGGTAAATTTATAGCCTCCGATACCTTGTACAATCAGATTGGTCTGATAACCGATAGGTGTAGAGAACGAAGCCGATGCAGCCATACAAATCACTACAAAAAACGGAGTCGGACTCACACCCAAGTGATTGGCCACCTCCAAAGCTATAGGAAAGGACAGGGCCGCCGCCGCATTATTCGTTATCAACTCCGTAAACAAGTTCGTGATAATAAAAATCACGGCCAGCAAAGCATACGGTCCGAGAGCATCGGTCATACCTATTATATATTCGGCAATGAAAGCTGCAAAACCGGAATTACTCATCGCCTTACTGATAGCAAAAGCACAGGCGATAGTAATCAACACGTCCCATGAAATGAACTTCGTATATTTCTTAGGATTAAACATTCCCGTCCAAGCCATAATCACCGTCGTGACGCAAACAAAGAAAAACATATCCAACTTCAGTCCGGGAAGGGCCTGCTCCACGACCGGAAGCTCGCCTACCGTTGCCCCGATAATCATCACCAACAACAGAATCATGGCCAGATATTTCTTTTTCTTTCCCATTTCGGGTTCCGCATCCAACACCGACAACATCAAAAACACACGGCTGTCTCCCCATGTTGGAATAAAGGTGCCGTCTGCATCCAGAATCAACGTATCATTCTCCGACAGACGTACATTCATCCAATCCCCTTGGAGACGTTCACCATTACGATGCAGACTCTTTACCGTGGCTCCATAGTGACGGTGAAAATCAAATTCGCGCAACGTTTTTCCGTTTCCGGGGAAACGTGCTCCCAACACGGCCTCCACGCGCACAACATCGCCCGAGTCGCTACTTTCTTCTATGTCGTCATCTTTCAGGGTTCGGTCGGGCAATAAACGTTTGGCAAAACAAACCAAATAGATGATGCCCGCAATGGCTATAATCACCCCGACCTGCCCCAACTCGAAGATGGAAAAGCCTTTAAAACCTGCATCTTGTATCATTCCGTCCACCACCAGATTCGTAGAAGTTCCTATCAACGTACAAATACCGCCAAGGATAGTGGCATACGAAAGAGGAATCAAAAACTTTGCAGGTGGCAGTTTCATCCGTCTCGCCCAGTTCTTGATGATAGGCGCAAAAATAACCACCACCGGCGTGTTGTTCAGAAAAGCCGAAATGAAAGCAATGACCGGCAGAACGCGTACATTAGCCCCTGCCACCGTAGACTTCTTTTGCGGCAACATGGCAAAAATCAAACGTTCCAACACTCCGCTCTTACGTATTCCCTCACTGACCAGAAACAAAAGAGCTACCGTAATCATGCCTTTGTTCGAGAAACCTTCCAACACTTCCTTGGGCGTAAGTATTCCCGCGCAGAAAAACAGGATGACGACAGAAAAAAGTATCATGCCCGGACGCATACGGTCGTAGATAAGTGCTACGACCATAGCGGCCAGACAGATTAAGACATAAACAATTTCAAAATTCATGGTATGGTATGATTGTGTAGTGTTTACTTATATTCAGACCAGCTCTTTATGGGCAGATCATCCATATCAATATGGCAGAAAGCCTGGATAAAGGCACTTGCCAAACGGGAGTTCGTAATCAAAGGAATGTTCAAATCCACCGCAGCACGGCGAATCTTGTAACCGTTACTCAATTCGCTTACCGTCAAATCTTTCGGGATATTGACTACCATGTCTATCTCCCGATTATGCAGCATGGTAAGCGCTTGAGGCGTCCCCTCTTCGCTCGGCCAATACACCAGATGATTCGCCACACCGTTCTCCGTCAGATAGCGACTGGTCCCTCCCGTAGCATAAAGTTCATAACCATGCTCCTTTAAAGTACGGGCTGCTTCCAGCATGTCGGCTTTCTGTTTAGCACCACCGGTAGACAAAAGAATGTTCTTCTTCGGAATACGATGCCCTACCGAAAGCATGGCCGTAAGCAAAGCGGTTCCCGAATCGTCGCCCAAACAACCGACTTCTCCGGTCGATGCCATATCGACTCCCAGTACGGGGTCGGCCTTCTGCAAGCGGTTGAACGAGAACTGACTGGCCTTGATACCCACATAATCGAAATCGAACAGACTCTTGTTCGGTTTCTCCACGGGCAATCCCAGCATGACTTTCGTGGCCAGTTCAATCATATTGATCTTAAGCACCTTGCTCACGAACGGGAAACTCCGCGAAGCGCGCAGGTTGCATTCAATGACCTTGATGTCGTTGTCCTTGGCCAAGAACTGGATATTGAACGGGCCGCTGATTTTCAACTCGCGGGCTATTTGCCCGGAAATCTTCTTGATGCGGCGCACCGTCTCCACATACAGTTTCTGTGCAGGGAACTGGATAGTGGCATCTCCCGAATGCACGCCGGCAAACTCGATGTGCTCGCTGATGGCGTATGCCACGATTTCTCCCTCACGTGCCACGGCGTCCATCTCCACCTCTTTGGCATGCTGTAAGAACTTACTGATGACAACAGGGTGTTTATGAGACACATTGGCGGCTAACTTCAAGAATCGCTCTAACTCATCCTGGTTGGAACATACGTTCATCGCCGCACCGGAAAGCACGTACGAAGGACGCACCAGAACCGGAAAGCCCACCTTATCTATAAATGCGTTTACATCGTCCATGCTGGTCAGCGCACTCCACTCCGGCTGATCCACGCCGATACGGTTCAACATGGCCGAGAACTTCTCACGGTCTTCCGCATTGTCGATGCTCTTGGCCGTCGTGCCGAGAATAGGAATACGCTGCTGGTCCAAACGGATGGCCAGGTTGTTCGGGATTTGTCCGCCCGTAGAAACGATAACCCCTTTCGGACATTCCAAGTCCAGAATATCCAACACGCGCTCGAAAGTCAGTTCGTCGAAATAAAGGCGGTCGCACATGTCGTAGTCGGTAGATACCGTTTCGGGATTGTAGTTAATCATCACCGAACGGAAACCTTCTTTACGGATGGTGTTCAACGCCTGCACACCGCACCAGTCGAACTCGACGGACGACCCGATACGATAGGCACCCGAACCCAAAACCACAATACTGCGCTTGTCGTGTTCGTAATGAATGTCATGGGCTATACCGCTATAAGTCATGTACAAATAGTTCGTCTGCGCCGGATACTCGGCAGCCAACGTGTCTATTTGCTTCACAACCGGTACGATACCTGCGGACAAACGACGACGGCGCACTATCAGCGAAGCCTCTTCGATGTCCATTTCCTCTTCCATACCCAAGGCACGGGCTATCTGGAAATCCGTAAAGCCTTGCACCTTCGCCCGGCGCAGCAAGTCATTGTCCATCACATTGATGCTTTTACAGGCATGCAAAGCCTTGGACGTATCCTTGATGTTCTGCAATTTTTGCAGGAACCACTTGTCTATCTTCGTCAATTCATGAATCCGGTCTATCGTATAACCTTGCTGCATGGCCTTGGAGATGATAAAGATACGCTTGTCGGTCGGTTCGTGCAGGGCGGCATCGATGTCGTCGATTTGCAGTTCCTTGTTCTCCACAAAACCATGCATCCCCTGACCTATCATGCGCAAGCCTTTCTGGATGGCCTCTTCGAAAGTACGGCCTATGGCCATCACCTCGCCTACAGACTTCATGGAGGAACCCAACTCGCGGTCCACACCCCGGAACTTACCCAAATCCCAGCGCGGTATCTTGCACACCACATAATCCAACGCCGGCTCGAAGAAGGCCGACGTTGTTTTCGTCACGGAGTTTTTCAGTTCAAACAGCCCGTAACCCAACCCCAACTTGGCCGCCACAAAAGCCAACGGATACCCCGTGGCCTTGGAGGCCAAAGCAGAAGAACGGCTCAGACGGGCATTCACCTCTATGACACGGTAATCCTCCGACTCAGGGTCGAAAGCATATTGCACATTACATTCTCCCACGATTCCGATGTGACGGATGATGCGGATGCTCAACGCCCGCAATTTGTGGTATTCCGAATTGGTCAACGTCTGCGAGGGAGCAATCACGATACTTTCACCGGTATGAATGCCGAGCGGGTCAAAGTTTTCCATGTTGCACACCGTGATACAGTTGTCATACCGGTCGCGCACCACTTCGTATTCAATCTCTTTCCATCCTTTCAAGCTCTTCTCCACCAACACTTGAGGTGAAAACGAGAAAGCCTTCTCTGCCAACTTGTTAAGTTCTTCCTCATTGTCGCAGAATCCGGAGCCCAATCCACCCAGCGCATAGGCCGCACGGATAATCACGGGATAGCCCAGATGGGCAGCCGCCTTGCGGGCTTCTTCCATATTCTCGCAAGCATGGCTCTTGATGGTCTTCACGTCGATTTCATCGAGCTTCTTCACGAACAATTCACGGTCTTCCGTGTCGATGATAGCCTGTACCGGAGTTCCGAGCACCTGCACGCCGTATTTCTCCAAAATGCCTTCCTTATATAAGGCTACACCGCAATTCAAAGCCGTCTGTCCTCCAAACGCCAACAAGATGCCTTGCGGCCGTTCCTTCCGGATGACTTTCTCCACAAAGAACGGAGTCACCGGCAAAAAATAAATCTGGTCGGCCACACCTTCGCTCGTCTGCACGGTGGCGATGTTCGGATTGATGAGTACCGTCTCTATCCCTTCCTCTTTCAACGCTTTCAATGCTTGCGAACCGGAGTAATCAAACTCACCGGCCTCGCCGATCTTCAGCGCACCGGAACCTAACAACAAGACTTTCTTTATTCCTTTATCTTCCATAGACCACCTGTTTCTTATTTGAGCAAATTAACAAAATCATCGAACATGAACTCCGTATCCACCGGACCGCTGCAAGCTTCCGGATGGAACTGCGCGCTAAACCAAGGATTCACTTTATGGCGTATGCCTTCATTGGAACCGTCGTTCATGTTGACGAACAAGGGTTCCCAGTCTGCCCCGAGCGTTTCCGCATCCACAGCATAACCGTGATTCTGGCTCGTGATGAAACAACGGGTCGTGCCCACCATCCTCACCGGCTGATTGTGGCTGCGGTGTCCGTACTTCAATTTATAAATCCGGGCGCCGGCCGCTTTGCTCAAAAGCTGGTTGCCCATACAGATGCCCATGCAGGGGCGCACCGAAGGAGAAGCAAGGAACTTGCGGATGTTCGCCACCGCAGCCTCGCACGTGTCCGGATCGCCGGGACCGTTGGCCAAGAAAAGGCCGTCAAACTCCAACGTATTGAAATCATAGTCCCAAGGCACGCGTATCACTTCCACGCCGCGACGAAGCAGGCAACGTATGATATTGTGTTTCACGCCACAATCCACCAGCACAACTTTCTTCCGCCCGTCTCCTTCATTGTAGCGGATGATTTCCTTACACGACACTTTATCCACGAAGTTCACACCGTTATAATCGGCCTCGGGTATGTTATCCGGTTCGTCGTCAAACACGATTTTACCCATCATCACCCCGTGCTCGCGCAACACTTTCGTCAACTCACGCGTATCCACTCCCGTGATGCCCGGCACCTGTTCCCGTTTCAGCCAGTCCGCCAGACTTTCTTTTGCATTCCAATGGTTGTAGGCCAGACTATAATCGCTTACGATAATGGCCGAGGCATAAATCCGGTCGCTCTCCATAAAAGTGGCCAGGCCATTCTCTTCCATGGTAAAAGCCGGCACGCCGTAGTTCCCGACCAAAGGATAGGTCAGCGTCATCAACTGCCCGGCATAAGACGGGTCGGTCAAACTCTCCGGATACCCCATCATGGCCGTATTGAAAACCACTTCGCCGGCCACCGGTTTTTCATAACCGAACGACTTACCGTGAAAACGGCTCCCGTCGTCGAGGATAAGTGTCACGTTTCTCATTGCAGAAATACAATCTTTATTATCTTATTTATTTGCCTTAAACACATTCTCATAATAACTGATGAACGCCCGGTTCACCAGCTTCACACCGCCCGGTGTCGGATAGTCGCCACTGAAATACCAGTCGCCCGAATGCTCCGGGCAGGCCTCATGAAGGCCCTCCAGCGTCTGGTATACGATTTCAATGGGTGTGGTGACTCCTGCCGGACGCAACATCTCCACCATCTTGCGTGAAATGTCTTCGTCCGTAAAAGGGGCATAGATGGCTTTCACACTGTTCGCCATCTCTTCTTTAGGCAACCCCATCTGCATTTTACATTGTTCATAAACCTCGCCTACCACGTGCGCCATGCCCCGTTCTTTCAACAGCTCCACGGCTGCGCGGAAAGCGATGAATTCGTCCATATTGGACATGTCGATACCGTAATAATCGGGATAGCGCACCTGCGGAGAAGAAGACACCAGCACAATTTTCTTCGGATGCAGGCGGTCGAGGATGCGGATGATGCTCTCTTTCAGCGTAGTCCCGCGCACGATACTGTCGTCGATGACCACCAGATTGTCCTCGTAGGCATTCACGCTCCCGTAAGTGATGTCATACACATGCGCAGCCAAATCGTTCCGGCTGTTGCCTTCCGTAATGAACGTACGCAGTTTGATGTCCTTGATAGCCACTTTCTCACTACGGATATACTGGCTCAGGATACGTTCGAGCTCCTCATGCGTGGGCTTATGTCCCAACGCTTCTATCTGGGCAATCTTGGTCTGGTTCAAATATGCCTTGAAAGCGTCCAACATGCCATAAAAGGCGACTTCCGCCGTGTTCGGAATAAAAGAGAACACCGTATGTTCCAAATCCCCGCCAATGGCTTTCAGGATGGCATCGCGCAACTGCATGCCCAAAGCCTTACGCTCCAGGTAAATATCGCGGTCGCTTCCACGGCTGAAATAGATTCGTTCGAACGAGCAGGCTTTCACCTCCTTGGGTTGCAGGATTTGTTCCAGACGCATCTCTCCGTCCTTATGCACGCTGACCGCCTGCCCCGGCATGAGTTCGTGTATCTGCTCCGTCTCCAACGCGAAAACCGTCTGGATGACAGGACGCTCGGAAGCCACGACCAAAACCTCATCGTCTTTATACCAAAAGGCCGGCCGGATACCCCACGGGTCGCGCAGGACAAACATCTCGCCGCTGCCCGTCGCCCCGCACACCACATAACCGCCGTCCCACAAGGGGGCCGCCGTGCGCAACACGTTGTTCACGTCGATACGCTCCTCGATATAGTGTGTAATGTCCATACCGGACAGCCCCAGCCCTACGGCTTCGGCGTAAAGGCGTTCGCTTTCGCGGTCGAGCCTGTGCCCCACTTGCTCCAGCATGATATAAGTGTCGGAATAAATCCGGGGATGCTGCCCTTTGGCCGTAATGTCGGCAAATACCTCATCCACATTCGTCAGATTGAAATTGCCGCACAACGCAAGGTTTTTCGCCCGCCAGTTGTTGCGCCTCAGAAACGGATGGACAAAAGAAAGGCCACTCTTTCCGGTCGTTGAATACCGAAGGTGGCCCATATAAATTTCACCGGCAAAAGGAAGCTGCCGTTTGGCATACGTGGCGTCTGCAAGCTGTTCCGCGCTCAAATCCCTGAACCGGAACTGCACGGAAGAAAAAATCTCGGTAATGGCACCCGTACCCAACGCCCGTTCACGGAACATATACTCTTCTCCGGGATTCGCCTCCATCTTCACGCAAGCCAGTCCGGCGCCTTCTTGTCCGCGGTTATGCTGTTTCTCCATCAACAGGTAAAGCTTGTTCAAGCCGAACATCCAAGTACCATACTTTTCCTGATAATACTCCAAGGGCTTCAGCAAGCGTATCATAGCGATACCGCATTCATGTTTCAACTGTTCCATGACAATCGTTCTCTACAAACCTTATTAGGGGGCAAAGGTACAAATAAATGCGAATACTTGCAATTTATTTCGCTATTTACGCCGAAAAAGACACTTCTCATGACAAAAAAGCAACCTATCCGCGCTTTCATGAACAAAACGAAAGACAAGCGCCCTACTTTACTTCCACATCGGAAACGAACCCGTTCATCTCCATCCCTTCCGTGCCCGTCAGTTTCTTTCCGTCTACCGTGACACTCTCCAACAGTACGCCGCGCACGTCGTTGTCTGCGTCATATCCTTTTATCCGCATAGGATACATTTTTCCCCCTTCCCCTTGGTAGCGGATATTACGGAAGACAAGGTTACGAATCGGACCGCCAGGCTCACGGTTGTATTTCTCATTGAAAATAACACGGATGTCTATCAGCCGGGCCTCTTCGCAGTCTTCCACCCGGATATCCTCGAACGACACATCCTCCACCCGGTTCTTGTCGCCCGCACACACGGCCATCACTCCACGGTAATTGTCGTCATCCTCATCCACGTTCAGCACGTCTATGTTGCGGAACCTCACGCCGCGAAGCGTCTCTCCTTTCGGGGAACGGTCGTCGCCATGACCTCCCACGTTAATGGCATGCGCCACATCGGCCCACAAAATGGAGTTTTGCACCGTCAGGTTGCTCGTCCCTCCCCAAAACCACCAACGGTGGTTGTAAAATGCCAGACAGTCGTCGCTCGTACGAAGAAACACATCGTCCACCAACCAGTCGTGGCAACACATCAAATCTATTCCGTCGCTCCACCCCCGGGACGAGAAACTCTTCACATTCCTGACCGTCACCTTACGGCTCTCGCCGCCCAATATGGTGTAATGCTGGGGGTTGACCACCGTAATGCCTTCCACGTGTACGTTGCGCGAACGGGTGATTTCCACGCCGCGCAAGGGCTGAAACAGCATCCCGCGTCCCACAATCCGCACATTCTTCGCCCTGTCCACCCGGAGTTTGGCTTTCACCAAAGCTCCCGGTGCCAGATAGACCGTGCAGTTGCTCGGTACGTCTATCTCGCCGTTGGGCAGATCCTTGGGCTTATGTACGCCGGGACCGAAATAAATCAGACGGCAATCTTTCCGGAAAATATCTTTCGAACCGCCGTCCCAAACCACGACGCCTTCGCCCTCCGTTCCGTCATACGTCTCCGTCTCCACCGCATTGGCAAACAAATGAAGATTGCCCATGCGGTCGCCCCCGAACTCCACACTCAACTTGGCCGGACGCTCCAAGCGGAACGTCAAGGCGTGCCCGCCCACCTTATTATATGATATACCTTGCGAGAGTGGCCGTATTTTTACGTTGTCGTCCATCTGTTCCGGCGTGACGACCTTCACCTCCACCGGCTCGTCTGCGTCGAACTGCGCCATGGCCGCCCGGCTCCGGGTGTCCATGTCCACTTCCACCGAAAAGACCTGTAACTCCCGCCACGCATTTTCCGTCCCGGCTTCCCTGACGTACACCTTGTAACGGCCGTCGTCCACAACGGCCTTGTCTTCTATCCTCGGATACACGAGTATTTTCGCTTGCATGGGAAAAGAAATGAAGAAGGCTCCCAGCGCGCCATACAATATTTTATTCATACTATCAACTTAACGTGAATATAATATATATACGAACGAACCTTATAAAATACTTGCCGGAAGACGTTATATTATACTTAAAAAATATTAAAGCCCAATCCGGCATGCTATTGACACTTTGACACGATGTCATTTTCGCATCCCTGAGAATCGCGTATTTGCACATAGATAACGCTTCGGGCAAGAATAACGCAACCATACACCCCGTCAGGAATAACAAAATGACAACTCATGCGCAAGAATATTTATCCTCTGTCACCCGTTCATGCCTTTCCTGCCGCATGAAGTGGCTCGGTACGTAAGCTTAAAGACACATCCGGCTTGCACGATGTTACCGGATTTTGGAACGGAAAAAGCAGCCAAATAAATCCGGCACGTGGTTTGCAAGCCGGAAATTTGCCGGAAAAAAGATATTTTTCCGGCATTTGAAAGAGAAACACGAACCGACATGCAGAGAATGATTTTCCGCTTTCAGCCGAATGATTTGTCATTCTCTTGAGATTGAATTGCATATATGCAGAAAATATGCAAAACAGCAACGCATATACCGTATAAATATACAAGAAGATGCACTGTATGCTACGGTTCACCCGTTTTTGGCCTGTCAGATAAAACGAAAACGCTGTCTTTTTGAACCGAAATCCTCCCATACAGTAACAAAAAGACATTCTCCACAAATCCGCCCGACATCTTCCGTCCTACGGAGAATTAATTTCTTTTGAAACCATTAGGCTGTAATGGAAAAAAGACGTACCTTTGCACAAGAATCGGTTCTGTGCGCAAGTCCTTGCGTACGGATTAAAAGGGAATCGGGTGCAAATCCCGGACAGTCCCGCTGCTGTGATGCTCCGTGAACTTTCTGAAAAAGCACCATCACCACTGGCCACTTGTTTGTCATGGCCGGGAAGGTTTCAGAAAGGGGGCGAGTCAGAAGACCTGCCATTCACTAAAGAACTGTTCTTGCTCGTGGGTTAGGAGAACATGTAGGATAAATGAAATAAAGATGATTAAAAAAGTTTTGATCGCCAATCGTGGCGAAATCGCTGTACGGGTCATGCGCTCGTGCCGCGAAATGGGTCTGCGTACCGTGGCCGTATTTTCTGAGGCCGACCGTACGTCAAGGCACGTGATGTATGCCGACGAAGCTTACTGCATCGGCGCGGCCGAGTCGCACGAAAGTTATCTGAACATCGACCGTATCATCGACGTGGCCGTAAAATGCAAAGCCGATGCCGTCCATCCCGGCTACGGCTTTCTGTCCGAGAATGCGGAGTTTGTCCGCCGTTGCGATGCCGTAGGCATCATCTTCATCGGCCCGACAGCCGATACGATGGAAGCCATGGGAGACAAGATTGCAGCCCGACAACGCATGATGGCGGCCGGAGTACCGGTGGTTCCGGGCACTGCCGAACCGCTGAAAGACGCTGATGAAGCCTTACGCATCTGCAAGGAAATAGGTTTTCCCGTCATGCTGAAAGCCTCCATGGGTGGCGGCGGAAAAGGCATGCGCCTCATCCATAGCGAAGACGAAGTGAAAGAGGCTTACGACTCGGCCCGCTCGGAATCCATGTCTTCTTTCGGGGACGACACGGTGTATCTGGAGAAATTCGTGGAAGAGCCGCACCATATCGAGTTCCAAATACTTGGGGATGCCTATGGCAACGTGGTGCATCTCTTCGACCGGGAGTGCTCCGTGCAACGCCGCAACCAGAAAATCGTGGAAGAAAGCCCTTCGCCTTTCCTCACGCCGGAACTCCGCCGGGAGATGGGCGAGAAAGCCGTAGCCGCCGCCCGGGCGGTGAACTACCGTGGTGCCGGTACCATAGAATTTCTGGTGGACAAATACCGCCACTTTTATTTCCTGGAGATGAACACCCGTCTGCAAGTGGAACACCCCATCACGGAAGAAGTGGTGGGCGTAGACCTCGTCAAAGAACAACTCCATGTGGCAGGTGGTGAAGCACTGCGCTTCAAACAAGAGGATCTCTTCCAACGCGGACACGCCATCGAGTGCCGTATCTGCGCCGAAGACACGGAAAACGGGTTTATCCCCTGCCCCGGCATCATCCGCCAACTCACGGAGCCGAACGGCATCGGTGTGCGTATCGACAGCTACGTGTACGAAGGTTACGAAATCCCCCTCTACTACGACCCGATGATCGGCAAGCTCATCGTATGGGCCACAAACCGCCAGTTTGCCATCGAACGTATGCGGCGTGTGTTGTATGAATTCAAAATCACGGGACTGAAAACCAACATCAGCTACCTGCGCCGCATCATGTACGCTCCGGCTTTTGTGAAAGGCGAATACGACACTTCATTCCTGTCAAAATATTCCCGTTCGCTGCAACGCAGCAACGGAGAGAACGAAGAGATAGAAAACATGGCCATGATAGCCGCCTACGTGGACTACCTGTTCAATCTGGAAGAGAACAGCCCCGTGCGCACGACAGACTCCCGCCCCATCAGCCGTTGGCGCGAGTTCGGCCTGCAAAAGGGAGTATTACGTATATAATAAGGAAAGGGATATTTTATGGAAATACACATAGGAGACCGTGTCGCGGACGTGACATTGGTAAACAAAGAGGGAAACCGCGTGGAACTCACCATCGACGGCAAACCGTGCGTGGTGGACATCGTCATGGCCGAAAACGGCAGTTGCTCCATCCTGCACGACGGTAATTCCTATAATGCGGAACTGATTCGCGGCGAAGGCGGAAAGAGCTACGACGTGAACATGTTCTACCGCTCCTACCACGTGGACGTGGTGGACACACAGGCCAAATACCTCCGCATGAAAAAGCATGCGGACGAACGCCAGTCGGATAAAATCGTGGCTCCCATGCCAGGCAAGGTGGTCAGCATCCCCGTACAGCCGGGCGACGAGTTGAAGGCAGGTGACATCGCCATCGTACTCGAAGCCATGAAGATGCAAAGCAATTATAAGGTCAGTTCGGACTGTAGGGTGAAAAACATTCTCGTGACAGAGGGAGAGGCCGTACAAGACAATCAAACGTTGATAGAATTAGAACTCATACAAGAAGCATGAAAAGAGAAGAACTATATGCCCGGTTTGAGGAATTGGACAAACGGGCTTCGCAGGGTGGCGGACCGGACAAGATAGAAAAGCAACACGCCTCGGGCCGCATGACGGCACGCGAACGCATCGACATGTTGCTCGACAAAGACACGTTCTGCGAAATAGACAAATTCGTGAACCACCGTTGTACCCGCTTCGGAATGGACAAGAAACAGATTCCGGGAGACGGCGTGGTGTGCGGTCACGGCAAGATAGACGGACGGCAGGTGTTCGTTTACGCTTACGACTTCACCGTACACGGCGGTTCGTTGAGCGAGACCAACGCAGCCAAAATCGTAAAAGTGCAGACTTTGGCCTTGAAGAGCGGCGCACCCATCATCGGGCTGAACGATTCGGGAGGCGCCCGCATACAGGAAGGCATCACCAGCCTGGCGGGATACGCTTCCATATTCTACCAGAATACGATGGCCTCCGGCGTGATTCCCCAGCTCACGGCCATCCTCGGCCCGTGTGCCGGAGGTGCCTGCTACTCTCCCGCCCTCACCGACTTTATTTTCATGGTCAACGAAAACAGCCACATGTTCATCACCGGACCGGATGTGGTAAAGGCCGTGACCAATGAAGTGGTGGACAAGGAAGAGTTGGGAGGAGCTTACACGCACAGCAGCAAGAGCGGCGTGGCTCATTTTGTCTATCCGACGGAAGAAGAAACACTGATGCAACTCCGCGAACTGCTCAGTTTCCTGCCGTCCAACAACATGGAGGACGCGCCGATCGTGCCTTGCAGCGACGACGCGAACCGCCGTGTGGAAAGTTTGCAGACGGTGATTCCGGAAGATCCGAACCAACCATACGACATCAAAGACGTTATCGAACCGGTCGTGGACAACCAATATTTCTTTGAAGTGATGCCGCATTTTGCCAAGAACATCGTCATCGGTTTCGCCCGCCTCGGAGGACAAACCGTCGGCATCATCGCCAACCAACCGGCATTCCTGGCCGGCGTGCTCGACATCGACGCTTCGGACAAAGCCGCCCGCTTCATCCGTTTCTGCGACTGTTTCAACATCCCTTTGGTGACGTTCGAAGACGTACCGGGCTTCTTGCCGGGTACGGCACAAGAACATGACGGTATCATCCGTCACGGTGCCAAAATCGTGTATGCCTACGCCGAGGCCACCGTTCCCAAAATCACGCTGATTACGCGTAAAGCCTATGGCGGAGCCTATATCGTCATGGCCAGCAAGATGATCGGTGCTGATGTGAACTTTGCCTGGCCGCAAGCCGAAATTGCAGTCATGGGGGCATCCGGTGCCATCAACATCCTCTACCGTAAAGCATCGGAGGAGGAGAAAAAGACGGCTGTGGAAGCATACGAAGAAGAGTTCTCCAATCCCTACCGCGCAGCCGAGCGCGGACTGGTGGACGAAATCATCATGCCGCGCGACACACGCCGGAAACTCATCCGCGCCTTGGAGATGGCCCGAAACAAAAATCAAAGCAATCCGCCCAAGAAGCACGGCAATATGCCGTTATAACCTCAAAACCTCTGCATCCGCTTCACGGGTGCAGAGGTTTTTAATTCCGTGAATAACGGAACTCACCCGGCGGCACCCCTACCACCCTTTTAAATATCAGACTGAAACATTGTACGTTCGGATACCCCAGCAAACGGGCCACTTCGGCCGGTGTGTGCATGCCTTCCGACAATAAACGCCGGGCCGTATCCAGTCTCCTGAACTCAAAATATTCCTCCAAACTCTTACCGGTCTCGAACTTCAACAAGTCGGAAAAATAAGCCGCAGACAGATTCAGCGCAGCGGCACACTGCGCCAGGACGGGCAAACCTCCTGCCGACAACCGTCCGGAATCAAGATATTCATCGAACATGCGGTCCAGACGGGCCAGCAAAAGCTTGTTTTTGTTTTCACGGGTAATGAATTGGCGTTCGTAGAACCGCGTACAATAATCCAACAAAAGTTCGATGTGGCGCGAAAGGATGGTACCGGTATGTGCATCAATCGGATGGTGCAGTTCTTCTTCTATATGCTCCAACAGGCAAGTCACTGTGGAAGTCTCTCGCCGGGAGAGGTGTAACGCCTCTTCCTTGTGATAAGAAAAGAAAGTATAATTCTTGATGTGGTTCTTGAGCGAGGTGCGGAACAGCAAGTCGGGATGGAATGCCAGGAGCCAGCCCTTGGGGGGCAACGTGTCTTCCTTGCTCATACGGAAGATTTCACCCGGCGTAAGGAATACCATCGTGGCCACGGAATAATCATAATACTTCCGGCCGCAACAGCAACAACCGTCCGGACAATCCTCTATCAACAAGATGGCATAGAATTCGAACTTCACGGCATCCTCTTCCAGTTCCGGCTTTTCCAGATTGATAAGGCTCACCTGCGGATGCAGCGTCTTGCTGCCCAAACAATGACAACATTCGCACACGGTCTTTATGTCCAATGTCTTATTATCCTTTTTCACTCCTGTCTTTGCCATTTTACCCTATCCATACGAAGCCTCCGGCTCCGTGTATAACCTTTTTCATACTCATGTTTATCTCATAGGTTATTACAAAGGTAGCAGATTATCCTTTCGCTTATATAACCCCAATTACGGATACAACAACCCTAATTACGGATTTCTTTTTTTGCCGGAGCGAGCCATCCCCAAATCTGTAATTAGGGTTGCAGAATCCGTAATCCGTCTACCCGCAGCAAGCACATAAGTCCCTATCTTTGCCTTCATCAAACCAAACCCTAAACGAAATGAAACAAATTTGGAAAAACATACCTGCAACAATGGCTATATGCCTTTGCGTGTCGGGAAGCCTTATGGCACAAGTAAAACCATTGGAAAAGGATAGCTTTATGGAAAAAAGACTCAATCTGACGGAAGAATGGGACAAGACGTTCCCTAAAAGTGAAAAAGTAGACCACGCGAAAGTTACTTTCCACAACCGCTACGGTATAACGCTCGCCGCCGACCTGTATGTACCCCGGGACGTGGAAGGCAAGTTTCCCGCCATTGCCGTGAGCGGCCCGTTCGGAGCCGTGAAAGAACAGGCCTCCGGATTGTATGCCCAGACATTGGCCGAACGAGGGTTCCTGGTCCTTGCCTTCGACCCCTCTTACACCGGAGAAAGCGGCGGTGAACCCCGTTACGTGGCTTCACCCGACATCAACACGGAAGACTTTTGCGCAGCGGTTGACTATCTCGCCACACGTGACGAAGTTGACGAAAACCGCATCGGCATCCTCGGAATCTGCGGGTTCGGCGGTTTTGCCCTTAATGCGGCAGCCATCGACACCAGAATCAAAGCCACCGTGGCCTCTACCATGTACGACATGAGCCGGGTGACGGCCAACGGCTATTTCGACGGGACGGACGCCGACGCGCGCTACGAACTCCGCCGGCAACTCAACGCACAACGCACGGAAGATTACAAAAACGGAACGTATGCCCTCGCAGGCGGAGTCGCCGACCCGTTGCCCGAGGACGCACCACAGTTTGTGAAGGACTACCATGCCTATTACAAGACACCGCGCGGCTACCACAAACGTTCGCTCAACTCGAACGGAGGTTGGAACAAAACCTCGTCCCTCCCGTTCATCAACATGCCGATACTCGCATACAGCAACGAAATACGGAGTGCCGTACTGCTCATCCACGGGGAAAAAGCCCATTCGCGCTATTTCAGCGAGGACGCGTTCAAGACATTGCAAGGCCCAAACAAGGAGTTATTGATCATCCCCGGAGCCACCCACGTAGATCTTTACGACAATCCGGAAGCCATTCCATTCGACAAGCTCGAACAGTTCTACAAGGAATACCTGAAATAAAAAGCATATCGTCCATTCCGCAGGTGCAATCACCCAACGGAATGGACGATATATTCATTCCCTCCTATTCTTATCAAACCTGCAAATCCCGATATCCGGTCGGCGTACATCCGACACTCTTCTTGAAAATCCGTGTGAAATGCTGCGGATATTGGAAACCGAGACGGTAAGCTATCTCGCTTACGCTACGGCTCGAACCGAGAATCTCCTGCTTGGCCACCTCTATCAGTTTGCCTTGGATGTACTCTTGCGCCGTACGCCCTGTTTCTTTCTTGACGAGATCTCCGAAATAATTGGGCGACAGGTTCATCCGATCCGCAAAATATTTCACGGTAGGCAGCCCCTCCGACTGCGGACGCCCCCCTTGGAAATAAGCATCCAACTGTTCTTCAAATCTTACCAGAATGTCTTTGTTCACCTTGCTCCGCGTAACAAATTGCCGTTCATAAAAACGCATGCAATAATCCAACAGAAGTTCGATGTTGCGGACAATGAGGCGGCGGCTATGTTTGTCCACCGGACGGGCCAGCTCCATCTTGATTTTCTCCAGACAGTCTCGGTAAATGCTTTTCTCTTCGTCGGACAGATGAAGAGCCTCATTCGAAGCATACGAAAAGAAGGAATACTGTTTGATGTCTTGTCCCAACGAAGTACCGCGTATCAGATCGGGATGAAACACCAACCCCTGCCATTGTGGACGGACATTCGTGTCACGACGGACTTCCACCACTTGCCCCGGTGCAAAACTCGTCACCGTACCTTCCTGGTAATCATATAACTGCCGACCGTAGCGCAGGTCTCCGCACTTGGTTTGCTTTAGATAAAGGGCATAAAGTCCGTAGTTGAGCGTGACGTTTGCCGGAAGATCCTGTTTGATTTCCGAAGCATCGACGACCGAAACCAACGGATGCAACGTTTCCACACCATAGAGCTTATTGTACAAACCTACCGTGTCGAGCTTGATAATTTCTTCCATATTGAAGCACATTGTTTATGTTCTTGGAAACAAATATAGTGATTTTGCCCTAATCTTCAGCCTGAAATCGTAATATTGGTAAGAATATCCGTAATTCGGGTTATAACAACCGTAATTTGTCTACTCCCCAACCCTGACTTTCTCCCGAACTTTGCATGGCCATAGAAGAGTGCAAGCTAAAACCATCCGTCAAACAGACCCAAAACATACATGAAGGAAAAGAAGAAGAAAACAGACCACCTGCTCGCCCTAATCCGCGAAGGCCGACCGATGACATCCGGCGAACAGCTCCGCCTTACGGTGGCATTGAGCATACCCGCCATCGTAACCCAGCTCTCGGCCATCGTCATGCAATACATCGATGCCGCGATGGTGGGAAGCCTCGGTGCGAATGCCTCGGCCTCTATCGGATTGGTATCCACCACCACATGGCTTTTCTGGGGACTTTGTGCTGCGGCATCCACAGGCTTCTCCGTACAAGTAGCCCATCGAATCGGAGCCGGTGACTGGGACTGCGCACGTTCCATATTGCGCCGTTCCGTACCTTCGACATTTGCATTCAGCGCACTGTTGGCCGCAATCGGAGTGTCCGTCAGCGGAGCCTTGCCCCAATGGTTGGGAGGCGACAGCGCCATTCGTAGCGACGCCTCGCTTTATTTCCTGATTTTCTCGCTCTTCCTCCCTATCCTGCAAATGAACTTTCTGGCCGCCGGCATGTTACGTTGCAGCGGCAACATGCGCATTCCCAGTATCGCCGGTGTACTGATGTGCATTCTCGATGTCGTTTTCAATTTCTTTCTCATCTTCCCATCGCGTGAGTTATCCGTAGGCGGGCTGACCTTGTCCATACCCGGTGCGGGATTAGGCGTACAGGGTGCCGCCTTGGGTACGGGACTTGCCGAAAGCGTAGCTGCCGCCATAACCTTATGGTATCTCTTCACCCGTTCGTCCGGCTTAAAGATAAAAGCATGGCGCAAAAGCCCGTCTCTTCCCACGCCACCGATAGTCCGGAACTCCATCCGTATCAGCCTGCCGATGGGCCTGGAGCACGTCGTCATTTGCGGAGCACAAATCATGACCACCGTCATCGTGGCTCCTCTCGGCATTCCGGCCATAGCGGCCAACTCATTTGCCATCACCGCCGAAAGCCTTTGTTACATGCCCGGATACGGGATAGCCGATGCCGCAACCACGTTGGTAGGACAAAGCCTCGGTGCCGGACGGCGCCGGCTCACTCGCCGCTTTGCTTACATCACCGTATTCATGGGCATGGCGGTCATGGGAATAATGGGCGTCGTGATGTACATCTTTGCCCCGCAGATTATCGGTACGATGACTCCCGTGGAAGAAATCCGCAGACTGGGCATAATGGCACTCCGCATTGAAGCTTTTGCCGAGCCGATGTTTGCGGCAGCCATCATATCATACGGCGTATTCGTCGGGGCAGCCAATACCCTCGTCCCGTCATTGATGAACTTTTTCAGCATCTGGGCCGTGCGAATCTCGTTGGCGGCGTGGCTCGCTCCCACCATGGGCCTGAAAGGTGTATGGGTGGCCATGTGTGCGGAATTGTGCTTCCGTGGAATCATATTCCTGATCCGGCTGAGAGGAAAACAGTGGATGAAAATCTGACCGGAAGCCTTGCACGACAAAAATCTCACGGTTTCCGTAATTTGGGTTGTAACATCCGTAATCCGTCTACCCTTCAATCCATGATATTGGCGTAACTTTGCACATATATAATAGGTATAGAAACATAAGAAAGCCATATACGACTTCTAAAGTAACAAACTTTAAAAACAATCATACAATGCAACTGATAAAAGACATGGAATTTGGCGGTGAACGCCCCTTGTTCGGCTCGCGCGACTTGCATCTGGACCACGTGACCGTCCGTGCTGGGGAATCGGCCATCAAAGAATGCAGCAACATCATCGCCACCAACTGCCGTTTCGAAGGCAATTACCCCTTTTGGCACGTGCACGGTTTCGTCATCGACCGCTGTTTCTTCGACGTGGGAGGACGCTCCGCCCTGTGGTATTCCGACCATTTGAAGATGACCGACACACGCATCGATGCTCCCAAAATGTTCCGCGAAATGACGGACATAGAAATCGAGAATGTGGAAATCAACGATGCCGACGAAGTTTTCTGGAGATGCAACCGGTTGGACATAAAGAACCTGAAGCTGCACGACGGGCGATACCCGTTCATGTTCAGCCGCAACATCCGCATAGACGGGTTGGAAAGTGATAGCAAATACGTCTTCCAGTACGTGAAAGACGTTGAAATCCACCATGCCAGGATTACCACAAAGGATGCGTTCTGGGAAGTGGAAAACGTCACCGTGTACGACTCTGAACTGAACGGCGAATACTTGGGATGGCACTCGCGCAACCTGCGTCTGGTGAACTGCCACATCACGGGAGAACAACCGCTCTGCTATGCCCGCGATCTGGTGCTTGAGAATTGCACTTTCGGCCCGGAATGCGACCGCGCTTTCGAGTACAGCAGCGTACGGGCCACCATCAACGGACCGATAAGCGGCGTGAAAAATCCCTCTTCCGGATGTATCGTCGCCGAAAGCTACGGCGACATCATCCTCGACGAAAACATCAAGGCACCTGCCGACTGTGAACTTAAACTTTGGGACGAACAAACTTGTTTCAGCGACTGCGTATGAAATACGATTTTGACGAGATAATTCCCCGCCGCCATACGAATTCCTACAAATGGGACAGCGCGGCGGACAGCGACGTACTTCCTTTATGGGTGGCGGACATGGATTTCCGCACGGCTCCCGCCATCACGGAAGCCTTGGCCGACCGTGTGGGACACGGCATCTTCGGTTACACACGGGTGCCCGATGAGTATTACGAAGCCGTCTGCGCGTGGTTCAAACGCAGGCACGGATGGGCCATTGAAAAGGAGTGGATGATTTATACCTCCGGCGTAGTGCCTGCCGTGTCCGCCATCATCAAGGCCCTGACCGTGCCGGGCGACAAAGTACTGGTGCAGACGCCCGTCTACAACTGCTTTTTCTCCTCCATCCGCAACAACGGCTGCGAAACGGCAAGCAACCCGCTCGTTTACGAAAACCATACCTACCGCATCGATTTCGAAGACTTGGAACGGAAAGCCTCCGACGAACGGGTAAAAGTGATGCTGCTCTGCAATCCCCACAATCCCGCCGGACGGGTGTGGACAAGGGAGGAACTGATGCAAATCGGCAAAATCTGCCTCCGCCACAACGTGACGGTGGTGTCCGACGAAATACATTGCGAACTGACCTACCCGGGACATGCCTATACTCCTTTTGCCTCCTTGCCGGAAACAGTCACGGGACATGCCGTCACCTGCATATCCCCCAGCAAATCATTCAACATCGCAGGACTGCAAATCGCCAACATCGTGGCTCCGGACGAAGAAATACGCCGCCGAATCAACAAAGCCATCAACATCAACGAGGTGTGCGACGTCAATCCTTTCGGAGTAATCGCCACCATAGCCGCATACCGCAAGGGGGAGGACTGGCTCGACCAACTGTTGGCATACCTGCAAGGGAATTACAGGTACATGAAAGAGTTCTGCACGGAACACCTTCCGGACTTTCCGATTTGCAAACTGGAGGGTACTTATTTGGTGTGGATGGACTGCCGTACACTGGCTACGCCTTCCGCCGAACTGGAACACCGCCTGACTCGGGAAGCCCGGCTTTGGCTCAATGCCGGAGCCATGTACGGCAAGGAAGGCGAAGGCTTCATGCGTTGGAACATCGCCTGCCCTCGTGCCATACTGGCAGAAGGCTTGGAACGTTTCAAAAATTTTATCGTCCATAAAACATAATAACTTCTAAAAAGCTATAGCCCTTTCGTTTTATTCCCTATATTTGCGGACATGAAGGCAAGGCCCCGACTTAGGGCGGAAAAGCCGGACAAATAAGGTGTTTAACTAAAAAGGAAAACGGATGAAAAAGTTCTTATTGAGTTGCGCGGTGCTTCTAAGCGCAGTGTCCTTTACCGTTTATGCCGCACAGGAAAACAGCGAGGACAAAAAAGACAAAAGGGATAAAACGGAATGCTGTTGCAAAGATTGCACATGCAAGGATTGTACGTGCAAGACGGACTGCTCGGAATGTGCCGGATGCCGCAGAAACGAAGAATGCAGCGAGTGCCGGGATTGCAGGCACGAAGGACATTGCTGTGACTACGACCATCACCGCAAGGACAGAAGGCATCACCACCGCAGGGGAGGCTGTTGCGGAGGCGGGTGTTAATCCCCTTCCGGCATGATTGCCCATCGCAGAAAATCCGTTTGCATGTTGAAGATGATAAGACATAAGAACAAAAGGACATATCTTTCTCGTGAAAGTTATCTTGCTTTTTTGTTCGTGTGTTCTTCTGCCTTATAGGTTTCAAGATGTTTGAAAACAGGAAACAGGCTGTTTTCAGGTGTTTCTGCGAGAAAAGCATATACAAAAACGAATCTGCGCCAAACGAAAAATTGTTCTCCTTTGATTGATTTTTCGTTTGGCGCAGATTCGTTTTTCATTCTCCTGTCATCAATTTCAAGAGCTTAACTCTCTGAAAACCAATCATAAGAAGAAGGTAAAAGGAATTAACAGCCACAACATCCGGCTTCCCAGTCCATGCTATATCTATTCTGTAAGTTGACCACCACCATGCGCCGGAAACAGGGTAAACAAATACTATGAGACACATTCAAACTACTCTCGCGGACGGGCACACAGTTCGGCCAAATCCGGATATTTCGGCAAATCCTCCTTTCTAATTCTTATCATTTCCCGACCGTCCTTATCCGTAAAAGAATAAATTTCGACATTATACCTTTGTTTCTCAACCTTGAACTTTAGTTCCCGTAACGGGTATCTCTTCGGAGCGGCGTACCCAAATCCGTTGTAGGACACGATGTCATGTTCCAAAATAAAAGCATAAGAAACATTTTTATAAAACCTCTTAAAAAGAAGTACCATAACGGCCAACATGAGAAAAGCTATAAAGATCAACGCATAAGAGAACATCGAAAGTTCTTCATCTTCCAATGTTCCTTCCATGCCTCCGACAAAAGCCCAAGCAAAACAATACGCCCCAAGCATCACCAAACTCGCCAACACACAAACCGGCAAGTCCAATGTACTCCCTCCCCCGTTCAATGTCATGCACACCTTTTCTCCGGAACCCTCCAACAAATTCCGGACTTCCTTACGTTTGTTTTTCCACATAAAATAACTCACCACTGTCATGCCGCATGAAAATACCATCCAAATTATCAGGTATTCCACCATCATTAGTTCATTTTCCATATACCTTTAAAAAACATTCAAGTATAAAATTCCCACTTTTATGCAGCAGCCATTAAACTCTAAACCATTCGGAAAACAACTGCTACCGACATCTGCAAAAATAACACTTTGACTGGTAATACGCAAGAAAAACGAATCAAATAGAACAGGGTAACAAGAAAAACAGAATGCGGTTCTTGCATAGGCTTACATTAAAGCGCAACCCGATAGCAAATCAGTTGCCATCGGGTTTCTGCATCTCCACAAAGGGGCTTTCGTCCCAGTGGAACGCATCCGGACTATCCGGCACGGAAGGCCGGAAAGGCTGCACGTCTTCGCGAAGGTGGTCTACAAAAGGCAGACGAGCTTGTTTCATTCCTTCGATGACACACCGCGCTATCTGGTATGCCCCGTAAGGATTGAAATGGGTGTTGTCGGCCAAAGCCTTGTCCTGCCCCGGATAAGTACCGGCCGGATAATGCACGAAAGCTCTTTTACTTCCTTCCTCTCCCAAAGCCTCAAACAGAACGCGCGTCATTTCCTGCAAATCTATCAAAGGCACCTGCTCCCGTTCGGCCACCCAATGCACGGCACCGGGATAGTCGGCGTGTGTGGGCTGTATCTTCCCGTCCTTGAAAGCCCGGCGGCAGGTCGGGGTCACCAACACAGGATGTCCGCCATGCTGCCGGACTTCGTCAATGAACGTTTTCAGGCTTGTGGCGAAGGAATAATAAGCTCCCCTGCCCGGTCCTTTTTGTTTCTGGTCGTTGTGCCCGAACTCCATGAACATGTAGTCGCCCGGTTTCATTTGCGACAAAGCTTTCTTCAACCGTCCGGCACGGATGAAAGTGTCGGCACATTCGCCGCTCTCCGCATAATTGGCAAAGCAGACCTCCGCATCGAAGAAACGGGAAATCATCTGTCCCCAACTGGCCCACGGCTCTTCGTCCTGATCCACCACGGTAGAGTTTCCGGCCAGGAACAGGGTCGGGACACGGCGGTCCGGTTCAATCCGGATGGCCGCACACTGCGGACGGTCACCATTGATTTCAATCGTCAGCTTGTCATCCCAGTTCAGTTTGGAGCGTTCGCGCGGTTTGATGCGCACCGCTTCGGTGTCGGAGATTTTCGGTGTACGTTTGTTGACTGTGAAAGTAAACGTGCGGAACTCCCCTTTCTTCGTCGGCACGCTTTCCAAAAACAAGCGGCGCGACTCCGCCCGCACCGTGGTAACGCCTGCTTCCTTGCGGTTACCCAGGAGTACCGTGACGCGGTAGTTCCCGTCGGGTACCTGTACGGAGACATAATAAGGGCGGTCGCCGCTTTCGTCCGGCGAGGCGAGCAGGTCATAGCCGTACCCTTTCTCCGGTGTATAACGGTCTTCGGGAGACAGCCGGTGTCCGGCCAACGGTGCGGCAGACAATGTATCGCCCTCCTCCAACAGACGTTGCACCGGTACGCGCTTGTCCGAAGTCAGTTGCAACAAGTAACCACCATCGGAGGCATGCAACACGGAAAATCCCGTGCCGCATGCCCATAGTCCTAATATAATAAGGTGGCGTCGCATCATTTCTTGGCATTAAGTTTCGGTTTCAACTCATCGGGCGAATCATTGGTGTACATGTTCACCTTGGGAGCTTCTTTGGTGAAAAGGTCTTTGACGCACTGCAAATCCACCGTGTATTGCGGGCGGAAATCATCCGACTGCATGTAAGCGATGACGGCCTTGCGCATTTGGGCGATAACGGGCACCCCGCTGTCCGCATCCAACGGCATGGTGGTCATCATCAGCCGTCCGCCCGCCACGTTGGCTTCGAACAGCATACCGATCTTGCGGCTCAGGAACCACGTGTCGATGCTCTGTACGATCGGTTGGAAATCAGCCGGAAATTCCGTAAACTGCATGACCTGTTTACGGTTCACCAAGTCCCACCACTGCATGTCGCTATGGTAATCCGTGGGGAAGTTCCGGAAGAGCGGATGGTTGCTTTCGATGTAAAGCCCGGTGGTGTGGGGCGGACGCATCTTGAACCAACTCGTGTTCCAGAACACGGGCGTGAACTGTTGCACGATGTCCTTTCCATAAGTAATCTTTCCGGCTGCCGTCACCAACACCTTGCCTCCTGCCTTCAACACTTGTTCGGCTTTCTCGTCCAAGACATCCGTGATGTACACGTCGCCGGTGTCCATACGGGCCAAATCATCCAACGTCGTCTGAGGATACACCCAAAAGTCCCAATGGTTCCTGCTTCGCACTTCTTCCTTGCGGCCATCGAGGTCATACGTTCCCTTCAGCATCACCTCGAACACCATTTGCCGAGGCGCACCTATCTTGTCCAAAGCAACCGTCACGTTGCCCAAACCGATGTTGTTGCCCAAAGCCACATCACCGTTGTACAAAGTCCCTTCCGTATACGTTTTCCCGTACTTGTCGCAGATACGGTAGGACACTTCTGCGTCACGAATCGCCGCTTTGCCATAATGGGCCACCTCGACCGCCGCCGTAAAAGCGTCCCGGTTCCAATAGGTAAACTTGGGAATGCGCGCCAACAGCACCGTCGGCGAACAGAACTCCCGGAAGTCTTCCGGTGAACAGTATTCCTTTTCGTCAAAAAAGACATCCGTCAACCCCACCAAAGCCGTGCCCTGCCCGGAGTAGTCGTTCAGGGCCAACAACTGGAATCCCGCATAATCCGGTGTACGTAATGTCCGTTCAATCTCATGTTTGTAGCACAGGGTTTGCAGCTTGCCGGAGGCCATCATGAACTTGTGCGCCATTCCGCCCATGTGATTGTCGTTCAGTATGTCGCGGAATATCTCGAAGTTTTTGGCTTTGTTCACCCCCGTGTACTTACTGATTTCATCGAAATTAGGGAATACGCACCATTGTCCGGTCTCGTGGGAGACGAAAGGCACACTCACCGTATCGATTTTCGCTCGGAAGTCGGACATGCTTTCGGGTGCACGGCGGCGCCATTCGTCCAACCCGCGCACACCGGCTTTCACATGGTACATGCTCTTAGGCTGCCAAGCCCAACCGCCTCCGACCGACGCGCCGGTGTATACATGACGGCTGTCCGTCTTCTTCCAATAGTCCACGAAATCGCTCACCCAAGCCACCCAGTTGCCCGCCGGTTCGTTGCCGCAGGCCATCATGCAAAACGAAGCATAATTGCCATACGCCTTGTTCATGCGCTGTGTTTCTTCCATCAAATAACGGTCGATGTACATTCCGTTCCCCAGCTTCACCCCGTGGTTCGGCCAGCTCGGTCCTTCGGGCTGCAAATAGAATCCCACACGGTCGGCCGCCGCAAAGGCGGCTTCGGGCGGGCAGAAAGAATGGAAACGCATGTGGTTCAGCCCATAACTCCGGCAAATGCGGAACACCCGCTCCCACGACTCCTCGTCCATCGGGGCATATCCTGTCAATGGGAAATCGCAGTTCTCCACCGTGCCGCGCAACTGGGTGAGCCGGCCGTTCACATAAAACATCTTTCCGTCTATCTTGAACTCACGCATCCCGAAAGTACGGGTCTGTTTGTCTGTCCCGTGTTCGGAAGAGACTTCCGCCGTCAATTCATACAATGCCGGATTGAATTCATCCCACAACTGCATTTTCTCGCCCATGTCCAACACGACCTCTACTTCCGCCTGTCCTTTTTTCAGCTTCACCCGGCGGGACACAACCGGAATCTCGTGCTCCACATCGGCATTGAAACTCTTGGCCGACAACTTGACCTCGGCATCGGGACGTCCTTTGCCGCGATGTTGCTTCAAACGTATCCGCACGGTGGCCGTACGGTCGTGTATGTTCGGATAGACCTGTATGTCTTCGGCATACAGAAGAGGCGTGCTCCGCAATTCCATACGTCCCACCACACCGTTCCAGTTTCCTTGTGTCTGGTCGGTCACGCTGTGCGAGTCCGCTCCCACACAAACGCCGTCGATACGGTTGCTGACGCGCAACGCCAAAGCGTTTTCCCCGCTTTTGACATAGTCCGTCACGTCATAACAATGAGGCACGCACAAGCTGTTGTCGCCCCCGACTTTCTTTCCGTTGACCCACAATTCCGTCTCGATATGCGGACGCTCAAGATACAATACGACGCGACGGTTCTTCCAATCAGCCGGCACTTCCACCGTCCTCCGGTACCAGGCCGTCCCCACATAGTGGCGGTCGGGCGTCAGGAAAAACGGCAACTTGAAGTTCTCTTCCCGACGGTATTTCTCCATGTAAGGGTTATAAAAATAGGAACTATCGTAGAGCGACCCTGTCCACTGCGTTTCCACCGACGGCCTGTCACCCTTCAAACGTTGCGGCATACTGCCGGGTAACAAGATACGGTCTTCCAAAGGCCGGTCGTACCACTTATCGGCTGTTCCCTTATCAGCCCTGTCAATTTGAAACTCCCACTGTCCCGCCAAGTTCAAACGACCCTGTGCGGACAGCTTCCCACCGTAAGTCAAGGCGAGCATGGCAAAAGCCGATGCCCAAATGCGATGTTTGTTCATGAAAATTAGGTTAATAAAACGATTATATTATTGAGTTAAAAACTTTATCATCTCGGCACCGGCCAACAAATAACAACCGATGGCAAAATCCTCGAAATCCGGCTTGCTGTCATATCCTACCGGCTGACCGTCTTTCGGTTCTTTACCGGTCCCTTGCACGTATCCCAGAAATCCGTCCGGATGAACCGCGTCGTGCATCAACGCATTCCATGCCTTTAATGCAGGTTCTCCAAAAACATCGTCCGACAAGACCCCATTGCGCATTCCCCATGCCATACCATATAGGAACAGCGCGGTACCGGTTGTTTCCGGACCTCCGTAATGAAATTCATCGGTCAGGCTGCAATTCCAGAAACCATCGCTCCGTTGGCATTTCTTCACTGAGAAAGCCATGGCAAGGAAATCATCCGTCAGCAATTTCTTGATGTCCGCAATCTCCTGCTTCTCGCCTCCGACAAACAAATCCTCCGCCCGTTCCATCTCGTCTATCGTACGTGCCAACGCCGCCATAACCCAGCCATTCCCGCGGCTCCAGTAGCAATTCTTCCCGTTCGGCTCCTTATAAGGCGGAATAAAATCGGCGTCACGCCACCACAAACCGTCTATCGTATTAAACAGTCCGACCTGTCCGGCACAGTCGCGCGTATAGCCATACAGTTCCCTCATCGTACGGAAATAGCGAATGTCCTGCTTGACTACGCCCATTTTTGCATAGACGGGCATGGCCATTTGCAAGGCATCTATCCACGACCAATCCCCTCGTTCCGTACTGTTCACCACGTTATTGAGCATACGTTCCGTATTCCCCAAAACCTGGGCATCTTCATGCAGGCGATACAAATCAATATACACCTGCGCGCAACATTGGTTGTCGGCATTACGTGTATGCGAACCTCCGCGGAATCCCCACAAATTCGCCACAGCCCAATCCATGGCATATTCCACATACCGAGGCTGTGGAGCAACTTCGTTCAAAGCCAACAGCCCCTCCATATACACACTACGCGTCCAAATATTAGAGGGACGAACACCGTTTATCCGTATGGAATCCCCCGCCACAGGGTGCTGAGCCATGAAACGTTCGTTCACCAAAACCATCTGTTCTATCATAAGCTTTCTATCCGGCCGCCGGCCGGCCATAAGCCCGGTAACACAAGCTATAGAAAGGATTAACCACAGCGCTTTCTTCATTTAATATAGGTATTAATAAAAGCAAAGATAGTTTTTTTTCATCTTACCCTGAAAAAAATCCGGTTTTATTTTTGTATTTAAAAAATATGTCCTACCTTTGCACGCGAAATCAAAAGCCGACATGGCTCAGTTGGTAGAGCATTTCATTCGTAATGAAAGGGTCCGGGGTTCGAGTCCCCGTGTCGGCTCAAAGGAAAAAGGAAGAAAATAACTTATATTTTCTTCCTTTTTTGTTATCAGATTCCAGCTCTGTTACTATAAAACAAAAAGCAACCATCGTCTCAATTATATGAAAGATGGCTGCCTTTCCACTCGACAATCCGACTGTATTTCTTTAATCTTTCTATTCCTTAGCTCTACCCTTAAAGCTGTTGGTCTCCTAAAATATGGCAGTCTTCCTCAGAAAGCTGTTTCAGGCACTCGGACAGATTGCTCGGCCGGATAACGATATTCGCCCGGTCTCCCTGGGCAAAGGCATACATATATTCGATAAAAATCTGATGCTCGGCCAACTTCTCCAAAATCTTAGACAGCGCACCGGCCACGTTCGGGCAACTGATGCAAACCACATCGGTTAGAATCACTGCGAAATCTTTCGCACGCAATACTTCTACCGCCTTGTCTACGTCGGACACAATCAAACGAAGGATACCGAAATCCGTAGTCTCCGCCATACTGAAAGCGTGCATGTTGATACCTTGTTCGCCCAAAGCTTTGGTCACTTCGTTGATTCTCCCGCTTTTGTTTTCCAAGAAAACGGATAATTGTTTGATAGTCATACTCTTTCGTTTTTGAATTAAGCCAACACACGTTTATCTATCACTCGCGTACTTTTCCCTTCGCTCCTCGGCAGACTGTTGGGTTCCACCAATTTCACTTCCGCACTGATGGAAAGCACGCTTTTCAGACGTTCGGCCAAACGTTTCTTTAAAGCCAGCATACCGCCTAAATCGTCTGAGAAATTATCCGGACGCAACTCTACCTGTACCTCCAACATATCCATGTTGTTTTTGCGGTCTACCACCAACATGTAACGGGGCGCAAATTCCGGCATCTCCAGAATCACGTTTTCCACCTGTGAGGGGAACACGTTGATGCCGCGTATGATCAGCATATCGTCGCTCCGTCCGAGGATACGCGTAAAGCGCACACTGGTACGTCCGCATTCGCACGTGCCGAGCATCAATGTCGTCAGGTCTTTCGTACGGTAGCGCAACAGCGGCATTCCGGTCTTCGTCAGCGTAGTCAGCACCAACTCCCCTTCTTGCCCGAGCGGCAGTACCTCGCCGGTTTCCGGATGGATGATTTCCGGATAGAAATGGTCTTCTGCGATATGCGAACCGTTCTTGCAGCCGCACTCGTAAGCTACGCCCGGCCCCATGATTTCACTCAATCCGTAGATGTTGTAGGCCTGAATGCCCAGACGTTCTTCTATCTCGCGGCGCATGTTCTCCGTCCACGGCTCCGCCCCGAACGCCCCGATGCGCAACTTCAAATCGTCGGCCGAAAGCCCTTGCTTATGCAACGCCTCAGCCAGATACAGGGCATAGGAAGGCGTACAGGCAATACCCTTCACTCCAAGGTCTCTCAACAGACGGATATGTTTCTCCGTATTCCCGGTAGAAGTAGGCAATACGGTAGCCCCCAGATGCTCCACACCGTAATGGGCACCCAGTCCGCCCGTAAACAACCCGTAGCCATATCCCACGGAAACGATGTCTCCACGCGTCACGCCATAGGCCGTCAACGCACGTGCTATCACTTCTTTCCAAATCTCCAGGTCACGATAAGTATAGCCTACGATGGTGGGATTGCCCGTCGTGCCGGAAGAGGCATGAATACGGACTATCTCGGACATGGGCGTAGCCAACAGGCCCACCGGATAATTATCACGCAAATCCGCCTTGGTCGTAAAAGGCAATTTCACAATGTCGTCTATCGTACGGATATCATCCGGAAGCAAATCCATTTCCTGCATCTTAGCCCGGTAGAAAGGCGTGTTATGATATACCAAATCCACCAGCTTGTGCAGCCGTTTCCCCTGTAAGTCGCGCAATTCCTCACGACTCATACACTCTTTATTCTTGTTCCAAATCATGTTTTCCATTTTGTCTGTAACCGTCCGTGCGGCCTTATATCCATTCAGATTTATTCGCTCAACTTAAAGGATGATCCAACCGGAAAGCCTTCATCCGCTCCTCCATGAGCGGATAAAGTTCCTCACGCATACGGGAAGTACATGCCCTCACACCGGGCTGCCCACTGCCGGTTGTCTCCAACGAGATACTGCTCACTCCATAATATAACAACTCGCGCAACAATTCGCCCCCGCTCATCCGGCCATAGCCCACGGTAAAGAAAAAACCGTCTCCCACCGGCCGCGTCACATCGTAGTCATACACGATGTGGAATCCGTTGTCGGTGAATATCTTCTTCATCCGTTCAGCCCGTCGGGCATATTCACGCACGTCGGCTGCAAAATCCAATTCGCCGTCCGTAGCCGCCCGCAGCATTTCGGCATAGCCATACTGCGTGGAGGCCGTACAACCGGAAGTTATCATATACAGCACCGAAGCCACGAAAGTCTGCCCGAACACGCCGGAGTCGCCGTAACGTTCGGCCAACGCTGGATAATGCGTGTCGAACAATTTGTCGGACACACAAGCCACGGCCATCCGCTGCCCGGCATAGCTGAAGATTTTGGAGGAAGACAGCATAAGGATGTAATTGTCCGTATAGCGGGCCACCGTAGGCGGATAAGGCGCCTTCCAAGGTTGGCCCAAGTCCTGACGGAAGTCCATACAGAAATAAGCCATGTCTTCCAATACGATAACCCCGTAACGGGTGGACAATTCACCGATAATCGCCAGTTCGCTGTCCTCCAGACAAATCCACGCCGGATTGTTCGGATTGGAGTAAACGATAGCCGCGATGTCGCCCTGTTTCAGATAACTCTCCAGCTTCTCCCTCAACGCCTCTCCCCGATAATGGTAGATGTCGAACTGTTCCCACTTCGCCCCGATGATGCGCAACTGGGATTTCTGGATGGGAAATCCCGGATCGATAAACAAGACCTTGTCTTTTCCCGGCACGCATTGTGTGGTAATGACGAACGCCCCGAACGAGGCAGCCACCGAACCGGTCGTAGGTATGCAAGCCCGTGGCGAGATGTCTATATCGACAAAAGCCTTCACGAAGCGCGAAGCCTCGCGCTTCAGTTCGGGAATCCCGTCGGCTGCAGGATACTGCGCCCCCACTCCACGGTCTAAAGCGGCCTTCTCCGCTTCTATGCCAACACGATTGGCAGGCAGCCCCGGCGAACCTTGATCCATTCGGATGAATGGAATCCCCGTCTGTTGTTCCAGCCGGGAAGCCACCAACAGCACCTCGCCGATGGTGGCATGAGCGAGGTCGGCAATCTGCAACTCCTTTACCACAGATGCCACCAACTCTTCACTAAACACCTGATGTCCCATATCCGCTTACTTTAAGTCCGAAGCCGCATGCCCCAAATCGAAAGCCCGGCGGTTCATTTCCACTACGGCCTCCCCTTTTGTCCCGAACACACGGGCGATACTTTCACGCAACTCCTCCACCGACAGGATGTTCAGGTAACGGGCCGCAGCCCCCAACAGCATCACATTGGCGCACTTCGGCATGGAATGTTCCTTGGCCAATGCGTCCACATCCACCATGACGACATGGGGCAATGCCCTCAATTCGGCCATCAAAGCCTCGTCCTCGGGATAATTGGGAATGTTTTTGAACGGGGAAGAAGAGGTAATCACCCAACCGTCCTTATTTAAATAAGGTATATACCGCAAAGCCTCCATCGGCTCCAACGAGAGAATCATGTCGGCAGTTCCTACCGCAATCAAATCGGAAGCAATCTCCCCGTCAGACAAACGCAAATTGGACTGCACGTCACCTCCACGCTGGCTCATGCCGTGCACCTCAGCCTGTTTCAAGGTCAACCCTGCCTGCGTGGCAGCCTCACCGATGATGGTGGCAATGGAAAGGATGCCTTGTCCTCCCACGCCCGAAAGAATTATATCTTGTTTCATGCTTTCTTTTCTGCTCTTTTCTGTTTCAACTTTCTGTTCAAGGTCTGTATGCACTCCCGGCGCGGGATGATGACCGACACCCCTTTGTACTCTATTTCTTCACGAAGAATACGCGTAATCTCTTCCATGTTCTTAGGCAACGGCACCACTACGCGCACATGTTCCGGCTCCACCCCAAGCCCCAGACAAATCGCCTCAAACTTGTTCGTACCGGCAGAGTCCTGCCCGCCGGTCATCGCCGTAGTCAGATTGTCCGATATGATGACGGTAATCTGCGCCTTGTCGTTTACGGCATCCAACAACCCCGTCATGCCCGAATGGGTGAACGTGGAATCGCCGATGACAGCGATGGCCGGAAACACACCGGCGTCGGCCGCCCCTTTGGCCATCGTAATGGAAGCCCCCATGTCGAGGCAAGTGTCTATGGCACGGAAAGGCGGCAAAGCCCCTAATGTATAACAGCCGATATCGGCAAACACGCGTGCATCGGGATATTCCTTTACCACTTCGTTCAAAGCCGTGTACACATCGCGGTGGCCGCATCCCTGGCACAAGGCAGGCGGGCGTCCCACCACATTTTTCGGCGCTTCGAAGTAACGCTCCGGCCGGTGTCCCATAGCCGCTGCCACGCTGTCCGGCGTCAGTTCCCCCGTACGCGGCAAGTCGCCCGTCAGACGACCTCGTACGGGATAGTCTGCGGAAAGCATCCCCCTCACGAGTTCTTCGGCAAAAGGCTGGCCGTCTTCCACCACCAGAATCTCACGACTGTCGGCAGCCAGGCGGCGCACCAAGTCTGCGGGTAACGGATATTGGGTGATTTTAAGAATGTTGAACTTTTCCGCAGCCTCGCGTACCTCCGTCACATAGTTATATCCTATACCGCAGGCCAATATGCCCACCGGTTTCTCTCCCGAAGCCTGTTCGTAACGCGTGTAAGGAGCTTCGGCCGCAGCCTGTTCCAGACGCGGTTGCTGTTCCACCAATGCGGCATATTTCCGGCGCGAATTGGCAGGAAGGAGCACCCAACTGGCCGGATCCTTCGCACAGGGCAACGCCCTCACCTCTTCGGCTTCTTCCTTCACCGTCACGGCGGCCCGGGAATGTGCCAAACGCATCACGATACGCATCAGCACCGGCAACTTCTCCCGTTCGGAAAGTTCGAAGCCATATTGCATCATGTCGTACGCCTCTTGTTGAGTAGACGGTTCCAAGGTCGTTATCATGGAAAACTTACCGTAGAAACGGGAGTCTTGTTCATTCTGCGAAGAGTGCATGGAAGGGTCGTCCGCCACAACCACGATCATACCACCGTTCACGCCCGTAATAGCAGCGTTGACAAAAGCATCTGCCGCCACGTTCAGCCCTACGTGCTTCATGCAAGCTATCACACGCGCACCGGCGTAGGATGCCCCCAGAGCCGCCTCGACGGCAGTCTTTTCGTTCGTACACCACGTGCTGTGCAGACCTCGCGCACGCGCCAACGGATGCCGTTGGATGTATTCGGTGATTTCCGTGCTCGGCGTCCCCGGATAAGCATACACTCCGCGAATGCCTGCATGGATAGCCCCGAGGGCTATGGCTTCATCACCTAATAAGAGTTTCTTTTCCATATCTGTATATCTTCTGAGTTTAAATATTCAATGTAAAATCATCGGCATCATCCAATACCGGAAATTTGCGGCGGAAATCAGCCAGGCCGTCCATATCCACCTCCACCGTCACGGCATCTACCCGGCCTTGCTCACAGGCCGCTACCGTACGTCCGTAAGGGTCTATCATCAACGTGCCTCCGCAATACTCGCAAGACGGGTCCGCTCCCACACGGTTCACCCCCGCCACATAGCACTGGTTTTCGATGGCTCTTGCCCGTAGCAAGGCCAACCAGGCTTCCACACGCGGTGTAGGCCAACTGGCCACATAAAGCGCCACGTCGTAGTCCTTCCGGTTGCGCGCCCATACGGGAAAACGTAAATCGTAGCAAATCTGGAGCAGGATTCGTACGCCCCGGAACTCCACGACCACACGTTCCCGACCGGCTGTAAAATGATGGTGCTCTCCGCCGTACGTGAACAAATGCTTTTTGTCATACGAACGGACCTCCCCGTCCGGACTTACGAAATAGAAACGATTATAATACTTGCCGTCTTCCTGTACGGCCACGCTACCGGCCACGGCACAGTCGTGCCCTGCGGCATAGCGGCGCATCCAGCGCAGCGTATCACTGTCCGCCGGTTCGGCCAGTCCTTCGGGTTGCGTACAGAACCCGGTGGAGAACATTTCGGGTAACACATATAAATCCGACCCGGGACAAGCCTCCATCGCCTGCTCGGCATTCCTCACATTAGTTTCCGGATTCCCCCATGAAATATCTTGTTGCAAAAGTGTTATTTTCATACAATTTTGATATTAGATAGGCACAAAGGTAACGAAAATAAAAGAAAGAAGCATCTTTTTCCGATAAAGTATTCAAAAAAAGTAATGAACAAACGCAGCTCCGCCGCCTTTTCATGGAAAAAGGCGGCGGAGTAGCACGTTCTTTAGGGCTATATCTTTATTCAAAACGAAGACGGTAACTCTTCCCAGCCGATGTAGGAAATACCACTGCGCCATCGGCCTCCTGCGTAAAGGCCACCTTGCCGCCTTTCGACTTCTTCACCTCGACAAGCTTGGCATCCGGCAGGTACATCCGGCATTCCTGTCCGGCAGCCGAATACACCCGGCCTTCCACCATCTTCCCGTCTTTCCACGTCACGTCGAAAGTAAAGCCGCCTTTCGCCTTCAATCCTTTGAAATGCCCGTCATCCCACGCCGAAGGCAAAGCCGGCAACAGATGCACGCCCTTCACGGTGTTCTGCAACATCATCTCGGCGATACCGGCCGTGGCTCCGAAATTTCCGTCTATCTGGAACGAAGGATGGGCACAGAACAGGTTTTCATACACGCCGCCGGCATTGTCGTCCATGCTCACCACCGTCACGTCTGTAATATTTTGCGCTTGTTTCAGCAAACGGTAAGCCCGTTCTCCATCCCACAAACGTGCCCAGCAAGCCACTTTCCAAGCCCGGCTCCATCCCGTGGCACCGTCGCCCCGTGAATCCAAAGCCACTTTGGCCGCCTCGGCATAACGTTTGTCTTTCAAGTAAGAAATCTGGTCGCAGGGGTACAAGGCCATCAAATGAGACAAGTGCCGCTGATGGTCTCCTTGTTTATCCTCCTGTATGGTCCATTCCTTGATTTGCCCCCATGAACCGATATGCAAGCCGTTGTCCAAACGGGAGAATTTCTCTTTCAGCTCCGATACGAAAGCATCGTCGACGGCCAACACATCGGCTGCCGCCAATGTTTCCTCAAACAAGGCGTACACCAACTGTTGGGCGTAGGCCACGCCGTCTTCCCAAGGCCCGTGTTCGGGCGACCATTCGTTGGGAGCCACCAACCGCCCTTCTGCATTTTCCTTCAGGCGGTCGAACCAATACTGGCAAGTCACCTTCATGACGGGCCAGGCCGTGTCGCGCAAGTATTCCTTATCTAAAGTATAAGCATAATGTTGCCACAGGTGAGTGCAATACCAGGCATTGGCCGGACGGTTGATCAACCAGTCCGTATAACCGAAGATATTGTTCTGCGTGTGTACGGCCCATCCGCGGCAATTCTCTTTCCGTGCCACTTGTTGCCACGCGCCTCCGTCCTTCAAAGCTTCAGTAGACACGTAGGTAATGAACGGGGCATAGCATTCCGAAAGATTGGTCACTTCGGCAGGCCAATAATTCATCTGCACGTTGATATTGCTATGGTAGTCGCACTCCCATGCAGGATTGTTCACGTTGTTCCACAACCCCTGCAAGTTACTGGGCAACTGGCCTCCGCGCGAAGAGCCGAGCATGAGGTAACGCCCATATTGGAAATAGAGCATGTCGAGGTAAGCATTGTCTTTATGCTCACGCACAAGCACGTCCGTCGTGTAGTCCGGCTGCTCCGCATCCAGGTCCAACTCCACACGGGCGAAGAGAGGTTGGTAATCCGCCAGATGCGCTGCTTTCAACTTCTTGTAAGACTTCCGCGTAGCCTTGTCCATCCGAGCCGATACCCGTCGGTGTATCTCGTATGCATCTCCACGCGTGTACGTCGGCGAAGCCAGGTCGAAATTGGTCGCACCGGTCAGCACGACCGTCACCGCATCCGCCCCTTTCACCTCCAACCGGTCGGATTTCGTCTCCACCATGCCGCCGTCGGCCTGTAAGAGAGCCTGTGCCTCGTAGGACAACAAATCCAACGTGCCTTTGATGGTCATCGTATGGCCGTCCACCCGGGTCATCCCTTGCCGTCCGTCCTGCATCCGCAGGGAGAAGTTCAGTTTGCCTTTATGTCCGGGCGTCGTCAGGCGCACCACAATCACGCTGTCCGGGTTGCTGGCAAAATATTCGCGCAGGTAGTCCACTCCGTCAATCGTATAAGACACACGCCCTATGGCATCGTCCAAAGAAAGTTCCCGACGGTAGTTGGTGCAAGTTTCCGGCGTATCGAACTCGAAAAACAAGTCGCCCATGTTCTGGTATGCCCCACGCCGGGTCGTACTGCCGGCCCACAACGTCTTGTCGTTGAACTGCAACTGTTCCTTGGCCACACCCCCGAAGAACATAGCCCCGATTCCCCCGTTACCGACCGGCAAGGCCGATGTCATCCACACTTTAGCCGGCTCGTCATACCACAGTTTCATCGGTACGCGTTCCGCATCCGCCGCCACTGCATACAAACAAGCAGCCAGGCCTAAAAAGCATTTTCCCACTCTCATTTTCGTGTTTCTTTTCTTTTATTCTTATATTTAATGTAATGAAGTACAAAATTAACGATTCCATACTTCACACAGTAGAACAAACCCGTCAAAAAATAGGAGAATATCGATAAAACGGCCTCTACTACCACCCAAGCCATGCTTCATGCGAAAAAATATCCCATCGCAAATATTTTGCAATCTTTCCCAAAAACATACTTCCTTTCCCGGATATTTTGACTATTTTTGGAGCATTGCAACAAACCATGCGTAACGAGACATGAAAGACCGGATAAAAATAATCGTGGGAGACATCACGCAACTGCAAGTGGATGCCATAGTAAACGCCGCGAACTGTTCCCTGTTGGGAGGCGGGGGTGTGGACGGAGCCATACACCGCGCTGCGGGTAAAGAATTGTTGGAGGAATGCCGCACGTTGGGCGGATGCCGGACCGGCGAGAGCAAGATGACCGGAGCGTACAGACTGCCCTGCAAGAAAATCATCCATACCGTCGGACCCGTATGGCACGGCGGAGGGCACCACGAGCCCGAGTTACTGGCATCCTGCTACGCCACCGCCTTGCAAATGGCCGAGACTCACCACCTGAAAAGCATCGCCTTCCCTTGCATCAGCACCGGCGTGTACGGTTATCCGCACGCGGCTGCCGCAAAAATAGCCTGGGATACCGTCAAAAGCCACATACGGGACGGGAAATATGAAGGTGATGTCGTCCTCTGTTGCTTCCGGGAAGAGGACGCGGAAATCTATCGCAAACTCATGCAAAATCAAACTTATACCGACTAATCCCCCCATACCCTTTGGAATGGAAAAATATATAGAACTTTCAAATGAAGAAATACGCTTGGGATTTGTTTCCACATGTATAGAATCTGTGGCTGCAGCCCTGAAACGACCGTACCACGAAGTATTCCTCCGCATGAAAAAGACGGGAATGATCCGTGATTATATCTACCATTGCTATGATGCCCTTCACAGCGACAGCCTCGAAAACGTGACGGCAGAATTGATCGGACTTCTAAAAAAAAGAGGAGGATAGGCAATGAGCAAGATTGAAGTCTACCACGGAGGTACAGAAATTGTAGAACGCCCTTTGTGCCCATCAGCCCAACAACCAGATTTGCTTGCGCAACCAGTTTTTATTAGATAAATACTTATATTATGAGCGTACAGAGAAAGCCTGACATGCAACATTTGCCTCCCGATATAGACCGCATTCTTTTGGGAGGACGCATAGGTATCATAGCCAATGCCATTGCCGGGAAATTAGACATAGACAGTGTAAGGGCATTGGAATTGTTCTATGAAAGCGAGACCTGCAAGCACCTCCACGACAAGACAACAGGCCTCTATCTTTTCGGTGACCTTTATATCGCAGAGGAATTCTTACAGGAATTACAAAAACGGCAATAAGAAAAAAATGGCATCACACACATACCAAATAATATACTATGATGAAAAGTTTTAAACCTCAACCGTGGCTGTTGCCACAACCCGTGCTGATTATCGGCACTTACGACGAACAAGGACGACCCAACGCCATGAACGCGGCCTGGGGCGGACAATGGGACATGAAAGAAATCATGATTTCAATGGGCAAGCATGCCACCACCGAAAACCTGAACCGCCAAGGGGACTTCACAGTGGCCTTTGCCACCCAAGCCACTATGACGGCGGCCGACTACGTGGGCATCGTCAGCGCAAAGAACAACCCGCAAAAGATAGAAAAAACGGGATGGACGGCCGTACGGTCGGAAAACGTCGACGCCCCGGTCTTCACCGACTTCCCGATGACGTTTGAATGCCGGATTAAAGAAAAAATACATGAATCGGACACCGGATATTACATCGTCGCGGAGGTCGTGAACATCCTCGCCGATGAAAGATACCTCGCAGACGACGGCAAACCGGACATGGAGAAGATGGGGCTGATTGTCTTCGACCCCGTCCACCACAACTACGCCGGTCTCGGCCAAGCCGTAGGAAAAGCCTTCTCCGACGGTAAGAAACTGAAATAGGATAAGTGTCAAATCGACAGCCCTACCCTTCCGAGAATGCCTTATTCGGACACGGAACGGGACTTCGACGAAAAAAAACGATTCTCGCCTGCCGGTGTTTTAGCATAATGACAGTCCGGCAGGCTTTTTCTATTCCACCACGTCACACGGAAGACCACAGTACAAGGTTCTTTCGCTCCTTCCTGTCAACAAAAACAAGCATCAGGTTTCTTTCTGCACAAAAATTTCTCAGGCAAAAAACCACCAAACAGACGAAAAAGGGATACTTAAAGCACGTTCCTTCTTCGCCCGGCTCCGTAAAATCCGGCCGCATGAGGAGAACTCAGGATTTTCATGCGGAAGAAAATTTTGTATACTGCTCCAAACGAAAAATTGCTTGGCTGAAAGCGATTCCGGTTTATGCGGTTTTTATACATTAGGAATACCGGAAGCCGTATAAATATACACCGTTTTGCATATCCGCACGTCTAAACTCCTTCTTTTCACAGCCGCCATCCGCTTCGTTTTTTGACGTTTTGTTAACCAAAAAGTCCCTCATGACGCACACGACGTCACAAGGGACTTTCCTTTCGTCAACTTCCCCAAAGGGAAGGAATACTTATTTCACTACTGTCTTGTAAGAGCCGTTGCCGACCTTGACGATATAGAAACCTCGTTCGAGTGTAATCTCTTCCGTCTGGTTTTCCGCTTTCTTCTGAACGGCCATTTTACCGGAAAGCGTAAATACCGTAACGACTTTTCCGACGGCACCTTCTACGACGATGCTTCCCGACCGAGCACGGACGGAAACGACATCATCCTGCAACGTTTCGGATATAGCATTGGCATCCTTCGTCTCAAACGTACCGGTATATTGCGAAATGGCCTGGTCGGCTTCGTTGTAAGCCGTCATACGATAGTAATACCCCGTAGACGCTTCCAACCCGTCGATAGTGGCACTCAGCATCGTGCTGCGTTTCTTCACCGGATTACCCTCCGCGTCGAACCACAGGCTGCCGGCCAACTGCGTCATGGCCTCATCACGATAAACGTTCAACTGGTAGCAAGAAGCTCCCTCTTCTGCCTCCCAAGTGAAAGCCACCGAAGTGCTTCCGGCCTCCGTCTCCACACTGTTGCTGCCACTGACAGGGACGAATACGGCTATCAAACTGCGGCTGCCTTCCACGACGAAGGAGTAAGTCTCTTCCTCGCTTACCACTTGGCCGTCTTCCGTCCAGGCCGAGAATACGTAGCCGGAATGTGCCACGGCTTTCAACTCAGCCGTTTCGCCAAGTTGGTATTCGTTCATGCCATAGATTACCCCGGCGTTTTCTATATTCTTGGCCACAGCCACCGTGATGGGTGCTTCCTCCTCTATATAATAGAAGTCTTTCCAACCCGTGCTGCGCTTATACATCTCGCCTGCACCATGGGGAACGTGAAGTTTGCATGAGTTGACCCGCACGCCCTCGAAGGTATTGGAATAAGCCGACGATGGGTCGGCCCCCTTGCAATAGATGTCCGTCAGTCCGGCACATCCGTACAGAGCTTTCTCTCCCACCATGTAAAGCGTGGAAGGCAACGTCAGTTCGTGGAGCATGTTACAGTTGTAGAACGTACCGAAAGCCAACGTCTCGCAACCTTCGGACAACGTGAGTTTCTCCAGACCTGCCGGTAAATAATAAGTCTCGCTGCTTCCGTCCTCCATAAATTGGACGACCTTCTTTTTGCTGTCGTCGGCCATGCCGTTGAACAAGGTTCCGAAGTTGGTGGCCGTGGAAGCCGAACCCGCCCCGGCAAAAGGCAACGTAAGCTCCTTCAACCCCTTCAGGTCGGCCAAGCACCCTTCCTCCATCGTCTTGACCTGCGGAAGCGTCAGTTTCTCCAGACTTTCCATGCCGGTGAAGCTCCCGTTGGCCAAGTTCTCGACACGTTTTGCCTCCAAGACCTTCAAGTTCGTAAATTGGTTGAACAGTTTCGTATCGGTAATCGTATCGACATATACCAACAACGTGTCTATCAGGTCCAGGTTTCCTGTGAGATACACGGACTTGGTTCTCTTGCTCTCATTGACTTCCGTATAAACGAATTGGTCCATGGACAGTGAATCGCAGTAAAACACCAACTTCTCCAACGTCTCGGGCAATTTGTATTCGCGTTTGTAAATCGTCCATTTCTTGCCGTCACTTCCGGTCTCCGTCTCTGTAGGCAAGCCATCCCCATACTCGGCAAACATCGCACCCAAGATGTCATCTTCCTTACTTATCGTTGCGCGGCTTCCACCCACGTAATACAAAGTGGCAGAACGCAAATACTTGCAGTCCGGCAGGTTGTATTGCCAATAACCGGCCAAGGTAGCCGGGATGACCAAGTCGGTAAGGCAGGGCGGAATGACGACCGTCTCGGTCAAATCCTTGTCGCACAGCATGCCGCTGCACGAAGCATAGGCCTGGTTCCCGCTCTCCACATCGATGTAGGCCAAAGCCGTGCAATCATAGAAAGCTTCGTTCCTCACGCTTCCTGTCGCAGCCGGAATCGTTACCCTCTTCAGGTTCGTACATCCCCGGAACAAATTTGATTCCAAAGTTGTCAGGTTATGGGGAAGGGCCATTTCGCTCAACATCGTGCATCCTTGGAAAGCACTGCTCCCGATAGACGCCACCATGTCCGGAATATCGACATGGGCCAAGGCCGTACAGCCCTCGAAAGCATTGCTGCCGATTTGGGTAAGCCCTTCCGGCAAAGTGACGGATTCCAGTCTCGTACAGTTCTTGAACATACTGGATTCGAGGGCCTTTATCCCTTCAGGTATCGTTATGGAAGGCAGGCTCAAGCATCCTTGGAAAGCACAATATTTCAATTCCGTGAGGGATTCCGGAAGCACGATATTTTCCAAGCTCGTACACTGGTTGAAAGCATAGTCTCCTATCTTGACCAATGAAGCGGGAAGCTCCACGCTATGCAGCTTCGCACAGTTGGCAAAAGTGTATGCCTCGATGTAGCGCACGCCCTCGGGCACCGACACGCCGCCCAACGACCAACACATCTCGAAAGCATGTTGCCCGATAGTGTCCACGGCCTCTGGCAAGGTGATTTCCGTCAGGGAGGCACAGTTGGCAAAGGCATACGCCCCGATGGCCTTTACGCTTTGGGGTAATTGCACGTATTCCAGAACCTCGCAATTATGGAAAGCGTAATCACTGATATATTCCGTTCCCTCGGGTACCTCAAAACGCCCTGCGGACCGCGGGCATTTAAGGAAAGTATTTCCAATGGCCAACGGCATGTCCAGATTATCGCAATTCGCAAATATGGCGTTACCCAAGGTATCCACTTCCTCCGGCAGGACAACCTTGTACAAGGCTGCACATCCGCTAAAGGCATATCCACCGATATAATTCACCGTAGAAGGGATTTCGACCTCCTGTATCGAAGCACAACGAGAAAAAGCCCCGTCGCCGATGTGCGTAAGGTGCGAAGGTAGCGAAACGCCTTGCAACTTACTGCAATCCTGGAACGTATAATTAAGAATACTGGTAATCCCCTCCGGAAGGTTCACACGTTCCAAACTCGTACACTGCTCGAACACGGCATACCCTAACTTTTCCACAGAGGCGGGCAAATTGACCGCTGTAAGCTGGTTACATGAGGAAAACGCACCGCCTGCCACCGCCTTTATCCCATCGGGCACCGTATACTCGCCCTGATAGGAGGTAGGCAAGCAAACAAAAAGAGTACTATTGTAAAGAGGAGAAGTAAGGTTACCGCACTCTATAAAGACCGGAATATCCATCCGGACAAGGCTCTCCGGGATATTTACCGTCTTCAAACCGGAACAGCCCAAGAACGCACTCGAACCGATATATGTCAACCGGGACGGAAGTTGGATTTCCTCCAAACCGGTGCAATACTGGAAGGCATATTGTCCGATACTGTCCAACATCTCGGGCAAAGTTACCTTTTTGAGTACTGAACAACCACCGAACATGTTGTCACCGATTTTGTGCACGCTTTCAGGAATCGCTGCTTCTTCCAAAGCCTGACAACCGGAAAAGGCATTATCTCCCAACACATCCAAACGCGACGGCATCTCCACGCGTTGCAGGCCTGTGTTATAATAGAATGCCATCTTTCCTATTTCTTTCACACTCTCCGGGATTTTGAGTGTGGTGATTTTCCCATAAGCGAAAGCATTCGGAGCAATCTTCTTCGGACTGCCGGGAATAGTGAAATCACCGGTCACCTCTTCCGACAAATAGAAGAAACAGTCTTCGTTATACACGCCTTCCGTAAGGGCATTGCAATAACGGAAACAATTTGCCCCTACGCTTTCCACACCTTCGGGCATGTTAAGTTTGCGAAGCATCTTACAATTATAAAACGCATTCTCCCCTATTTCCTTTACGGTAGAGGGCAGATGCACATCTTCCAAATCCGGACAAGCCGAAAAGGCATTCTTCCCTATTACTTCGCAACCGGCGTTGATGTAGATGTTCCACACCTTTTGGCACTTTGAAAAAGCATAAGGGGCTATCACCTTGATTCCGGCAGGAGCACCGTAATTGTAACTGCTGCTCCTGTAATTCCGTGGAAGATAAATAAAGGTTGTCTTGTTGTACTGTGGTTCTACAATGGATTCGCACCCCACCAACCAATCAAACTGAGGGAACTCGATGCCCTCGTCGGCCTCTATTTTCTTGATGGATTTCTTGTGGGCATCCCAAGGCAAGGGAACGGTGTAGGTGGAAGAAGAAATAATTCCTTCCCCCGTCAAAGCAAGCACACCAGTCTCCGTATCCAACGAATACCGTACATTCTCGCCGCAAGTCCCTTCGTACACTTCGGCAAACGAAGGCAAACCGAACCATAAGGCCAGCATGCCCGTCAGAAGTTTTCTTTTTTTCATTTCACTTCATTTTTAATGTTAAACAATTATGTAAAAAACACTATTTCCTCCTCTCCACTTGAAGAAGCATGGCGTATTGTGAAATGAAATGTGAGATTCCGCAAAAAAGAAGCGCAAGCTCCTATTCTGCGTCTTCCAAAATTGAGGTCCTGAGAAAACCTTAGCAACAGAAGAGACGAACAGTAGCCTACGCTATACGTAGGCATCTACTCGCACTATCCTCTTGTTGCTATTTTTTGAAATTTCTCAGGTTTCAATCTTGACAAGAACAATGCAGCAAATGCTTCATAATCTAACCCACAAAAACGGACATGCGGCTACACTTAACAGCATATTCCACCGTAAAACTAATAAAAATAATCTGACCATAGGACCTTTTTCTTTTATTTTTTTGCACTTCTCCCTGAAAAAACACGAAACAGGACACTCGTGAAGACAAAAAGAAATCTCCCCGCATCCACCATGACAGATGAATACGGGGAGAATAGAAATAAATCCAAAATAAATTACCGCAACTCCAACGCCACAATACTCATCGGCGGCATCTTCACGGTCAACTTGCCGTTTTTCAGTTTTGCCCCCTTGAAGTCCGCAGGCTTCACCACGTCGGGCTGCTCAAAGGTGTTCTTGTCTGTGATGGCCTTACAGGTCAATATGCGTCCCGCAATGGATTTCATGCCCAAGCCGGACAAATCGACAGTGACTTCGTTGGAGTTCTCCAAATCCACGTTGGACAGCGAAATATGCACCGCACCGTCCTGCGCCTTGGAAGCCGTGGCACCGAGCATAGGCAGCGTGCGCTGCTCGCCGTCCTGTCCCATGCGTGCACGCACTTGTTTGTTCTCGCACTGCACCTCTATCGGCAAGTAAGTAGCGTCCTGATGCACGTTGTACATCTGGAATACATAATAGGAAGGCGTCAGCACCATCTTATCGTCCTTTGTCAGAATCATGCTTTGCAACACATTGGCTATCTGCGCGATATTGGCCATCTTGATACGGTCTGTGTACTTGTGGAACACGTTCAGCGAAAGGGCTGCCACGAAAGCATCGCGCATGGTGTTCTGCTGATACAAGTGCCCACGGATGGTACCGGGTTCTTCATCCCACCATGTCCCCCACTCGTCCACCATCAGAGCCACGCGCTTTTTAGGGTCATACTTGTCCATGACGGCCGAATGTTCCTTGATGCAGTTCTCGATATCAAGGCACTTGCCCATCGTCCAATAATAATCTTCCGGAGTGAAGTCCGTAGCCGAACCTTTGCTACCCGACCATCCGGCCACGGTATAATAATGGAGCGAAAGGCCGTCCATCTGGTTACGCGCCTGCTTCATCATCGTTTCCGTCCAATGCAAATCGTATTCCCCCGACCCGCTGGCTATCTTGAACAAACGGTTACCGTCGTAATTGCGGCAGTAAGTCTGATAGCGGCGATACAGGTCGGCATAATATTCCGGACGCATGTTACCGCCGCATCCCCAACTTTCATTGCCCACACCGATGTATTTCACACGCCACGGCTTCTCGCGACCGTTCTGCTTACGTAACTTGGCCATCGGGCCGTCCTCGGCCGTCATGTATTCCACCCACTGCGCCGTCTCCTGCACCGTGCCGCTCCCCACATTCATGGACACATACGGCTCGCACTCCAACAACTCGCAAAGGTTCAGAAACTCGTGTGTACCGAAACTGTTGTCCTCCACGGTTCCGCCCCAGTTGTTGTTCACCATGCGCGGACGGTTCTCTTTTGGACCGATACCGTCCATCCAATGATATTCATCGGCAAAACAACCTCCCGGCCAACGCAACACGGGTATCTTCAGGTCCTTCAAAGCCTGAAGCACATCGTTCCGGTAACCGTCTGTATTGGGAATGGTAGAATTCTCGCCCACCCACAGCCCGCCGTAAATACACGTTCCGAGGTGTTCGGCAAACTGGCCGTAGATTTCTTTGGGAATGGATTGCTTGGCCTGGTCGGGAAACAATCGAACTTGTGACTCTTTCTGCGCCGCAAGCGGCAAAACGGCCATCAGGGCCGCACTCATCATTAGCTTTCTTACTTTCATGATATTAAAATGAGATTAAATCGTTGCAAATATACATATCTTTTTTGAAAACCCTTCCTTTTTTGGTTAACTTTGCACGATTAAGAAACAGAATTTCATCATCATGGAAAAGAAAGAAGCATTCAAGAAGATCGCGAGTGAGCGAGAGCAGTCCGAGCTTGCTCAGGGACTGCCGGGCGTGAGCGGTTTATCTAAATGGGGACTTCCGGCTGCCGGCGTCATCGTGGTCTTGCTGGGACTATGGGCTTACCTGGCATTCTTCCATGCCACATTCGGCATCGGAAACACTGTATACCTTTATATAGATGCAGACGATACACCGGATTCCGTACGGGTCAAAATCAAAAACACAGCCCGTCCGGGCATCTCTGCCGGTTTCCCCTTGCTATCCGCGCTCAGCGGCTACACCGTGAAAAGCGGATGCTACGCCGTGGAACCGGAAGATAACATGTTCAGCGTATTCCGCCGACTGAAACAGGGACGCCAGACACCCGTCCGGTTGACTATTCCCAACGTACGAACGATGGACCGTCTGGCCGGCACATTAGGGAAAAAACTCATGATGGACTCTGCCGTCGTGGCGCAACACTTTGCAGACTCCGCCTTCTGCCGTCAGTACGGCTATGACACCGCGACGATGGCTTGTCTGTTCATCCCCAACACGTATGAAGTATATTGGAATACAAGTCTGGAGGATTTCATGAAACGCATGCAGAAAGAAAACACCATATTCTGGAACAAAGAAAGGCTCCGCTTGGCAGAAGCTGCCGGATTGACACCGAACGAGGTCGTCACCCTGGCTTCCATCGTGGACGAAGAAACAGCCAACAACGCCGAAAAGCCTATGGTGGCCGGCATGTACATCAACCGTCTGCGTACCGGCATGCCTCTGCAAGCCGACCCGACGGTGAAGTTCGCCCTGCACGATTTCTCCCTCCGGAGAATTTACCACAATCATCTGAACGTGGAAAGCCCCTACAATACTTACCGGAACACCGGCCTGCCTCCCGGCCCCATTCGTATTCCTTCCATCGCCGGTATCGACGCCGTGTTGAACCATGTCAAGCACGACTACCTGTATATGTGCGCCAAAGAAGACTTTTCCGGTACGCACAACTTTGCACGCACCTACCGCGAACATCTGGCCAACGCCGCCAAATACTCGAAAGCCCTCAACCGAAGGGGCATCAAATAAAAGAAAAAAGACCGATATAAAAACAGTGAAGGCCGGGCATCGCTGCCCAGCCTTCTCCAGTTTCTAACTTAACTAATATATGAAAAAACCTATTAAAAAAACCATTCTAACCGTACATCCGTTGTAAACTGCAACCGATAGTCCTTTCGGCCTTACGCAACTGATATTCCACCACGCGTTTAGTGATATTCCTGGCTTTTGCCACTTCGAGATAAGTCTGCCCTTCCATGTGGATATCCAGAAACACCTCCTGCTGCAAATCCGGCATCCCGGACAATGTCTCACCGATGATACGAAACAGTTCCTTATGGCACAGAGCCTCGAACTCATCATCCGAAAAACGATCTGCCGTCTGCTTCAATTTGTATTTTATCTGCTTGAAGCGCGACCTGCGGCGAAGATAATCCATACACTTATTATAAATCATAGAGAAAAACAGCCCGACTACATTTCTCTCGCGGTTCAACTTTTCCCCCTGTTCCAAGAAACGCAGTAAAACGTCGCTCACGATGTCACGTGCGTCTTCGTCATTAAAGACATACATCGAAGCATATCGCAGGGCCGACCGGTAGTGGCTCTCATAAAAATCTGCAAAGTCGAATCTTTCTTCCATGTTCTCACGGTTTTTCATTAAGACTTTGCAAAAGTAACGGGGACGTGCAAAACGCCACTGCACGAAGCGTCGCAAAACGCTGTACAAAGCGTTGCAAAACACCGGTTGCAACATACCATACATATAAAAACAACATTTTATACACCAACCTGCGTTTCCCGGAATACAAATCCGGCCAAAGCCACCATTCTTTACATACGTTTTTGTAACTTTGTTACACGAAGATAGGATGCGGCTCGGCATAGCCAAGCCAGAAAACTGCGTTTTCGCTTGTCTCTGCGCTCACCTTTCACTATCTTTGCTGTAATAAACCTAATGTCAAGAGATGAAAAACTTCTGGATTCTTATCATAACCGCTACGCTGTTGTCCTTGCCTTACCGGTCATCCTCCTCGACGGAAAGATTCCGGCTGCTGGATACCGGAAACGGACTTTTCAATAATCAAGTACGCTTCCTCACACAAATGGAAGACGGCAAGATACTGGTCTGCACCGAAGGCATGTTCAATGTGTACAACGGCAACAGCTTCGAGCCGCTCGCCTGCGACTTGACCTACACCGTCCCCTTGGGTATGCACAATTTATGCACAAGCTATGACGGCGGCAACGGGCTGCTGTGGGCCAAGGACTTTTACCGTCTCTATCTCATCAATACCCGTACCGGACGTTTCTGTCACGATATCAAAGAACGCTTTGAGGCTGCCCGTCTGACCGAAGCTTTCAATGACTTTATCCTCGACCACGACCGAAACGCCTGGATTATTACCGAAAGCGGAAAACTTTACCGGTATGACTGGAAAAAACCAGCCAAACAGGTCTACGAGCCACGACCCGAAGAAAAATCCCGGGGTATCCGTGTCAAAGAAGTCATGCAGGCCGGTCCCTTTCATCTGATATTCCTGAATACCGGCAGGATGCTGGTTTGGGAAGAGAAAAGCGGACACATCGTGGGCGAAGATTCCACCGTGGCCACTCCCGCCCCCTCCGAATATTTCCGTACGGCTTGGTTGCAAGCCGACAAGGAGCACCTGCTTATCTCCGTCAGCCATACGGAAGGATACTTGTACCTCTATAATATATATACGCGCGAATGGAAAGAAATACTTAAGGGAAAAGCCATTAATGATATTAAAAAATGCAAAGACGGCTGTTTTTGGTTAGGTGGCAACCAAACGCTCATCAAACTTTCCCCACGTTTTGAACTGCTACAAGAAACCCATCGTCTGGAACTGACCGGAAACGAATCCGTAACGGACTTCATCATGTCGGTCCTCGTCGATGACCGGCAAGGGTTATGGTTAGGGTTGAGCAGTTCCGGAATCTTGCGGGCCGTCCCTCCCGGAAAATACATGGAATACTATATCAACGAGGAGGTGGCGCACGAGGAAGGACGGATGATTCGCAGCCTCTGTCCGTACGACGGCCGACACTTGCTGGTCGGCACGATGGAAGGCATCTACCTGTTCGACACGGCCCGCAAGAACTACCGGACATTCCACTCCGGATTCAGTCACCTCTATTGTACAGACATCAAAAGAGACCCGCACGGTGCATTCTGGTGCAGCACCCGGCAAGGACTATACAAAATACAGGGCAACAGGGTCGAGCGGGCAGACCCGACGCTGCTGCCGGGCCTCCCGTCCGAAACGGTCCGTTTCAGCCTTCCCCTTTCCGATGGCAGCATCTTGGTTTGTATGGATTTGAAAGACCTGTATCTTTGTCGGCCGGAAAAAAGGACAGCCCTACGACTCAATGAAGATTTTCCGGAACTGAACCGCAGCCGTGCCATGAGCTTTGCCATAGAAATAAAACCCGGCCAACTCATCATCGGCGGACAAAACGGACTCTTCGGATATGAGATTACCCGGAAGAAACTGCAACGTCTGGCTTGGATAGTCCCTTGGGAAAGATACAGCACGAAATACAACTGTGCATACGCCGAAGGAACATCCGTCTGGATAGGTACGCAGAACGGATTGATATGCCATGACTTCCGCACGAAGGAAACCCTGCGGCTCAGCACGGAAAACGGCCTGCCGAACAACTGCATACAAGGCATTGCCGCCGATGCCGAGGGGAAGCTGTGGGTATCGACTTCCAACGGCATCGGGAGAATAAACCGGAACGCAGACGGCACCTTTTCCATCGCACGGTTAGACGGAAAAGACGGCGTGCAATACGGGGAAATGATGGAACAGTCCATCACCGCCATGCCGGACGGGCATGTATATGTGGGCGGACTGAACGGTATCACCGACATTGCCCCCCAAGCCACGGACTACGGGCACGAAAACCTGAGGCCGACACTCGTCGGCCTGCGCGTCATGAACCATCCCATCAACAACGAAGGCACGTTCCGCGACCGCCAACTGCTTCCGGAAGGGCTGTCCTACACCCGCCACCTGTACCTGAAACACAACGAGAATTTCATCGAAATGAAATTTTCCGCCTTGGATTACGACACGCCCCAACACACGCACTACCGTTACCGGCTGGAAGGGGTGGACAAAACATGGAACCTCACTTCGGAACCAACAGGTATCTGCACGGCCAGCTACACCTCCCTCACGCCCGGAACGTACACGCTTCAGGTACAAGCCGCCATGGGAAGCACACCGTGGGGAGCCGCCGCCGAATGGCAAATCACGGTAGAGCCTCCTTTATGGAAGACTTGGTGGGCTTACGCCATTTACCTCATCGCCGCGCTGGCACTCCTCTACTACATCATCGAACTATACATCGCCGACAAGCGTTCGCGCATGATGGCTGAACAGGAAAACCTGAAACGGCAGAAGGAGCAGCATCTCGACGAACTCAAATTCCGCTTCTTCACCAACATCAGCCACGAGTTGCGCACGCCGCTCGCGCTCATCATCACCCCGCTCGAACTGCTCATCCGCAAAGCCGGAGACTCCGCCCTCAAAAGCGAACTGGAAAAGATACTCGGTAACGCCCGCGACTTGCTCCGGCTCGTCAACCAGTTGCTCGACTTCCGCCGTCTGGAACAGAAAGGCGAACAACTGAAACTGTCGATCGTGCAAATCAAACCGTTCATCGAAGACAACGTGAACCATTTCGGCCCACTCGCCCACGAACGGCACATCGGATTGTCCTGCGAGTGCGCGTTCGGGCAGGAAGACCTGTTCCGTCTGGATGCAGAAAAGATGACACGCGTGTTGAACAACCTGCTTTCCAACGCCATGAAGTTCACCCCCGAAGGCGGTTTCATCACCGTACAGGCGGGATGGCAGGAAAGCTCCCCGGCAGGCGAAGGTCCTAACGGCATCCGCATCACCGTCAGCGACACTGGTATAGGCATTCCGGCGGAAGACCTGAAAAACATTTTCGTGCGTTTCTACCAAAGCGAAGGCACACAAAGCCATCCCGTGAATACCGGCAGCGGTATCGGACTGCACCTGGTCAAAGGTTATATGGACTTGCACAATGGGGAAATCACGGTGGAAAGCACACCGGGAAAAGGCACTCGCTTCACGCTGCTGCTGCCTGCCCAACCGCCGCAAACCGCCGCCTCCGATTCCCAAGCCGCCATCGGAAGCACGCTTCCCGACACGGAGAAAGCACCCGAATCCCCCGTGCCCGAAGGAAACAAAGTCACCGTCTTAGTGGCCGAAGACAACGAGCAATTCCGCACGTTCATGAAAGATCTTCTCGGACAGGACTTCACCGTGCTCACCGCCGCCGACGGGCAGGAGGGACTGGCCATGGCACGGGAATACGGTCCCGACCTCATCATCAGCGACGTGATGATGCCGCACATGGACGGCTACGCCTTCTGCCGCGCAGTCAAGGACGACGTGCAGTGCTGCCACATCCCGTTCATCCTGCTCACGGCCAAAAACTCTTCCGAAAGCCGGAGCGGGGCATACGAAGCCGGTGCCGACTCGTTTATCGCCAAACCGTTCGACATCGACGTGTTGCACAGCCGCATCCGTTAGCTTCTGGAACAACGCGAGCGACGGTTGGCTTCGTTCCGGAAAGGCACGCACATCAACCCCAAGGAAATCACGATTACCAGTCTGGACGAGAAACTGATACAAAAGGCATTGGAATGCATCGAAAAGAACATGGACAACACCGAATACAACGTGGAGGCCCTCAGTGCCGACATGGGATTAGAACGCTCCTCGCTCTACAGGAAGATGCAAGCCATAGCGGGGCAGACACCCACGGAGTTCATGCGTTCCATACGGTTGAAACGCGCTGCCCGATTGTTGGAAAGCGGCCAATATTCCGTACAGGAAATTTCATGGATGGTAGGTTTCAACACCCCGCGCTACTTCTCTTCCTACTTCAAAGAGATGTTCGGCATGACACCGTCCGCGTATGCCGCGCGAAACCGGAAGCAGGCCTGAAAAAGGCATACGCCTCCTGACGGAATCATAAAAAGAAGCGAGTTTCAGACAGCTTTCAGCCACGCGTCCGACCGACCGGCTGAGAACGGAAAATCGTTCGACTGAGATTGAAAAATCGTTCTCAGCCGAACGATTTTTCGTTTGGCGCAGAAAAATTCGGCACATTCACCATGCAAATAAACAGAAAGAAGCCTCTTTCATAATACACGACATAACATCATATTACACAATCTGTTATATTTCATATCAAACACCCAAGTCCGTTTTTTTGTCCTTCTTCTTCAAAGGCATGAAAATGGGCATGACGAATATCAGGGCCAGGATGGAAAACAGCAAGCCGCCCGACGTTCCGATGGCGAAAGAGAACCAGAAAGCTTCCTCCTGCCCGTCTATGAGGAACGGCACCAAACCCAGGACGGTGGAAAGCGTGGTCAGGAACACCGGAATAATCTTGTGGTTGTAAGCCTTGACGTACAAATTCACACGGGGCAACGCCTGCGCCTTGCAGGCCGCCGTTTGGTTGTTGTACTCGTTGATGATGTAAATACCGGCATTCACCACCAGTCCGCTCAGCAGGACCAACGAGGCGAAACCGCCCGTCCCGAACTTCACTCCGGAAAAATAGAACGTCAGGAACGTGCCGATGAAGGACACCGGAATCAAAGTGATGATGACGAAAGGCAACCGGAACGACTCGAAAAGTATGGAACACATGAAGTAGATAATCAGCACGATGACCAATATCAGCCAATACTGCGTGCCTTCGTCCTGATACCAGTTCGGCGTGTTGTTCAGGCAACGGTACCCCACCGGGAAGCGGTCGTTGAACTCATCCGTCACTTCCTCTATGTATTTGGCCGTGTAGTTGTACGAACCCAACACGTTGAAAGCCACACGCAACACATATTCCTGATTCTTTTTGGGAATGCAGTTCTTGGCCTCTCGCAGGTTCATGTCCATGAAAGGCGGAAGCCACACGTCTCCTTCGGACGTCTTGACATGGGTATGCTCCAAATCCCACACATTGAAACGGTCGGATTGCAACGAACGCAGGTAGATGTCGGTCCGGATAAACTCGTCCTCGTAACGCCCCACGTCCACTCCCGAAAGCAACTCGCGCAACGTGCCGTGCATGGCCGCCGCCGACTGTCCGTACAAAGCAAAGTTCTGCGGCGTATAGACCATGTACAATTCATCTTCCTGCCGCTCATGCCCCGGCGTTTCGATGATGATGTCCATCACGCGGTGGTTCTGCTTCAAGCGGGCACAAATGTCCTCCGCGTACCGGTACAAGGCATTATAATTGTATCCGGCAATCTCGATCCGGTTCGACCGGTATTGCAGGTTCAGCGAATTGCTGAAACCCCGCTCGCTCACACCGTAAGTGCTCCAGTCCGCCCCTCCGATGGAAATGACCTTGCCGATGACCTTGCTCTCCAAGACATAAGGGAAAGACGTGTCGCGGTATTCATCCTTGAATTCCACGGTCAGGTTGGCCCCCCACCATTCCACGCGGCTCTCGAACCGTTTGATTTCCTTGAACCCGACCAAGAAGTTCTCCAGAATCTGCACCTTCTCGTTCAATTCGTGCACGCTTCCGCCCAAAGGCATTTGGGCACGGATGTGGAGTTTCATCTCCTCTTCCTCCTTGGCATACGTATTCTCGTCCAACGACTGCGCAAAGAGACGCATGGTTCCTCCGAACACCTTGCTCAACGGTTCTTTCAGCTCGGTCTGGAAAAAACGGGTGCCAAACGTGGCATTGTACGCCCTTTCATACCACGGATCCTCTTCTTCCGCCTCGCTCTGGTAATACACTTTCTCCTTGTCCCACCGGTCCGGAAGGGCATGGAACGGTATCCCGAAAGCCAACACCAACAGGACGTAGTATATCCACTTGCGTTTCTGCGTGAAAGCGATGTACTTGCGGTAAAAGCGCGTCCAGGCCATCACCCGCTTGGAACGCCCCAAACGTTTTATCGGCATGCGGCTGCTGTAATGGAACTGCTTGACCAAAGCAGGCACGAAGAACAGGGCCACGACAAGCGCCACCGTCAAGTTGATGATGATAATCCAAGAGAAGTCGTACAGGTCGCGCTGGATATACTCCGGCATGAAGAACACCACCACCAACGACCCTATTGTGGTGAGCAAGGCGGCCAATATGGCCAGGAACGCTTTCCGGTTGTGGTAGTAACTGTAATGGTCCACCATCACGATGGCCGCGTCGATAATCAGTCCCAACGACACCGTGATGCCGGCCAACGAAAAGGTATGCAGGCGCATGTCGAACACATAGTAAGCCATGACGGCTATCAGGACGTTGGCGGCCAACGTGATGGCGATAATCGACAGATACTTCCAGTTACGACGAACCAACCAGACGAACACCAACAGGATGGCCAACGACATCAACGTGCGCGTAATCAGCTTTTCCAATTCCGACTGTTTCTCCTTGGCTGCGTCGTACGTCAAGGTCAGATACATGCCGTCGCGCAAACGGGGTTTCAATTCCTCTATTTTCGTACGCAACTGGCGTGACAACTCTATCTCGTTGGCATCCGCATCCACGACGATGTTCATGTAGATGGTGTTCAGCCCGTTTACGCGGTAGTAACTGCCCGGCAGCCGGTCCCGGTATTCGAAGGTGGCCAAGTCGTTCAGATAGATAATTTTCCCGTCCACGGTCTTCAGGGGCATCTCACCTATCTGGCGGGCAAACCTCGAGGTCTTCAGGTAAAGGGTGACACGGCTTTGCTCCCCGTCTTCATCCCTGTACATCACATCGCCCACGATATCCGACTTTCCGATAAAACTTTTGATGCCGTCCTCCACGTCAGCCACCGTCAGGCCGTAGTTCGCCACGATGAGGGGGTCGTACGTAATCTCCATATATTTGGAAGTCCCGCCGGTCACGTCCACGCTCTTCACCTCTTCCCATGCCCGTACCACCGGTTCGACGTTTTTCTCCACATACTCTTTTATCTGTTCGCCTTTCAGGTTGGAATTCACCTGATAGGTCAACAGATGCCTCACAGGACTTTCTTTCTGCGGGGCACCGTCATTCACCACTTCCCCACCCGTCAGTTCTGGATAAGAAACCTCTTCGGGCAATTTCTTCCGCACCTGCTTCAAGAGCGACGAAATCTCGAACTTCACAGCGGACACATCGGCTTCTTTCTTCAGCACGACCGTAACCCGTCCCGAACCGAAATAAGACTCCGACGAGACTTCGGCCACGCCTTTCACAGCCGAGACCAACCCTTCTATCTTCGACGTCACCTCCTGCTCCACCACCTTGGGCGAGGCGTTCCTCCATCCATAGCTTATCGTCAGCGTCTTGCCCTGGCGCGGCTTGGGGGACGAACCCACGTCTACCAACGGAATCAGGGCAGCCCCGATAATCATCAGGATAATCATCGTGAGCAACAGGCTGAACGACGATACGCGATCCAGTATGTGAGTTTTCTCTTGCATAAGCCTTATCCCCTTCTCCTATATATAAGGTAATACACCAACGGTATGAAGAACAGGCTGACCAACGTGCCGGCCACCATGCCGACAATCAGGGTCAACGACAATGGGTATTGCAAGGCAGATCCCATATCGCCCCGGCTCAGGAAAGGAAGAATGGCCAGAATAGTCGTGAGCGAAGTCATGACAATGGGGCGCAAACGACTGTGCCCGCCGCGCCAGATAGCCGTAACGAGGGGCATCCCCTCCCGCCTCAACCGGTTCATCGTATCCACTTTCAGGATAGAGTCGTTGATAATGATACCGCTCATCACCACGATACCTATCATAGACATGATATTCAGCGACTCGCCCAACAGCCACAGGACAAGGAACACCCAGAACACATCGATTACGATTTCCGACAGGATGACCAACGGTTGCACGATGCTTTCGAACTGCGCGGCCAAGATGAAATACAGCAATGCCACAGCCACGCTCAACACCAGCACCAGTTCGCCTATCATCTCCCGGCTGGAATAATAATTGCCCGTAAACGATGCCGAATAGCGCGGGTCGGCCTTCACGAACCGTTCCGTGAAATCCACGATGCTCTCCACCGTACGGTCGTCCGCCGTAATCTTCACGGGATAGTAATCCCCGCCGTTTCCGGAATACAGCCGTTTGAAGTCCTCGCCCTGCGTTTCCCGTATCAGGTAGCTCAAAGGTATGTCCACTCCTTCGTCGTTACGTACGGTGTACTGCAACAATTTACGGCTGTCCATACTGTGTTCGCCGATAATGACCGGCAGCGAACGGGCACCCTCATTGATGGCATACACCTCATTCTGGCTCACCAACATCCTCAACCGAGCCTGTAAAGCGGCATACGACACATGGTACACCGCCATCTGCTCCGTGTCGGCCACGTATTGTATGTTGCGTTCGGAAACGACCGGCTGCACCGCCACCTCGGGGAAACGGCGCGACAAAGTGTCCAGAAAAGCCCGGGCTTCCTGCACATCGGGACGCCCTCCGCCCTGACGCTGCAAACGTATCTCCAAGTCCGCATCGTCATTGGAGAATATCAAATCGAAAATATTGCCGGACACGCCGAACTCCACCGTGCCGTGCGGATAGTGTTCCGCCATGTAGTTTCTTATCTTCTCCTGCGCCTGCCGCAAGGTTTCCCCGTCCTCCGCCTGAAAGTAGACCACAGCTTCGGACGTGGTAAGGTCTTCGGTATGGGACAGCACGAAATCCTGCACGCCGACCATCGCCGTAGAAGTCTGCACCAGTCCGTCCACCTGCTTCAACACATCCCCCACACGGACATCGTTCTCCTCCACCGAGATACCCGCGTTCCAGTCTATTTTCATCAGCGCATCGTTATGCTCCATATAAGGAAGACGTTCTTTCTCCAGCCCTTTATAGATAAGGAAGATGGCCGGGATAGCCAGACAAAAAGCCGTCACGCTCTTCACCGGATTCCGTAAAACCCATTTGATACCGCGTTCGTAGGGAGCATAAAAATTAAAATGGAACTTACGGTCGAGCACCTCTCCTTCCGGACATGTTTTTCTTTTCCGGTACAACACCATGAAATACACCGGAATGACCAACACCGCCACGAAAAGCGAGGCGAACAAGGCTATCGTGACGCCCATCGCCTGGTCGTAAAACAAGGCACCGGCGATGCCGCTCAGGAAAATCAACGGGACAAACACCGAACAGGTGGTCAGCACCGAACTCAACATCGGGGTGAACACCTCGTTCGTTCCTTTCACGAGGGCATCCGCAAGCGGCATCCCCTGCCGCCACCGCTGCATCACGTTGTCGATGACGATGATGGAGTTGTCCACAATCATTCCCACACCGAGAATCAGTCCCGACAGGGAGATGATGTTCAGAGAGATGTCTAACAAATGAAAGCTGAGCAGCGTCACAATCAGCGTCAAGGGGATGGTGATGATAATCAACAGCGGCAACCGCCAGTCTTTCATGAAAAGGAAAAGCACCAGACAGGCCAACACCGCCCCCACGTACAGGTTCTGTTCCAGATTGTCTATGGAGTACGTCAGCAGTCGGGTCTGGTCGCGCGTCAGGTCGAAACTGATATCCGGATATTCCTTCCTCAGGTCTTCCACCAGCCCCTCGATGCTCTCCTGCAAATCTTCCATCTGCGCGTCGTTCTGTTTGATGACGGCCATCGTCACGGCATTCTTCCCGTCGTGGCGCACCAGTCCTGCCCGCGATGCCAGTTTTTCTTCCACACGGCACAAGTCTTTCAACTGCACCAGACGGCCTTCGTGGTTGATATACACATTCTCAATGTCCTCCCGATTCAGCAACTGCGAATCGAAATGGATGTTGTAACGGTACAACCCGTCTACGACGGAAAGCGCCCCGAGCGTGATATTGTTCGACTGGATGGCCTTGGACAAGGTTTCCATATCCAGCCCCATCGACAAAAGTTTCGCCTCGTCCGGGATGCAAATGATTTCCGCTCCCGTCGTACCGGATATATCCACCATGGCCGTCTGCGGCAACTGTTCGATGCGCTTGCTCACGATGTTCCGTGCAAATTCGCCCAGTTGGGTGAACTTCATACCGGCCTTCGGCAAGCTGCCGTCTTTCCCGCCCCCCTCGTTTTTCAACGACAAGTCCAGATAAAAGGCCGGGATGTCCATGGCACTGGCCTTGACCACCTTGGGACGTTCCAACTCCTTCGGCATACGGTTCATCGCCCGGTCTATCTTCTCGTTCACCTCGATGAATATCAGGTCGATATTGCTTCCCGGCTCGAACTCCATGAAGATGGAACCCGCGTCCATCCTCGATTCGCTGTGGATGTCCTTCAGCCCGGCCACCTGCATCAACTGGCTGCGCAACGGAGCCACCACTTCGGCATCCACCTCGTGCACCGACGCTCCGGGATAAGACACCTGCACCGTAATCTGCGGGATGTCGATGTCCGGCATCAGCGACACCGGTATATACTTGAAAGAGATACAGCCGATGGCGATCAATGCGATCAGGCACATCGTCACGGCAATGGGCCGGTGAATCAAATTGCGTACAATCATGGCGATCTCCTTTCCTTAGTCCATCTTCTTTTCTCTCCTCGTGCGAGGGATGACCTCCGTCCCGTCGGCCAGATTCAGGTTACCCGATGTGATCACCACGTCGCCGTCCTCTATCTTCGTCTCCTTCCGCGCATTGCCTGTCACGGCATACTGGCTGATATTGGAATACACCACATCCACGTAAGTCCACACGGCGCGCCCCTCCTCCAACCGGAAGAGCACATGGAAACCGTCACGCATCACCACCGCGTCCTTGGGTACGACAAACATGTCCGGCACCTCCTTCTCGATGACGACCTTCACGTTCATCCCCTCCATCAATACATTGCCCCGGTTCCTGATTCTTGCCCGGATTTTCACCTGCCCCTTCTCGTCGATGGACGGATTCACCTCCGTCACCTTCCCCGTGAACTCCTCGTTTTCGTCCACGAAAGGAGACACGACGACCTTCTGCCCGATGCTCACCGACTGCAATTCGGCCTCTAAGATGCTGAACTCCACGTCGAACCAAGTGTCGTCTATCAACGTGCAGAACTTCTCCTTCGGCTGTTGGTAAAGTTTGCAGTCCATATCGGCCACACGCCCTGCGAAAGGAGCATAGAGGTTGCACCGCTCCAGATTGAGCCGAGCCGTCTGCAAGGCATACTCCGCCGACGTATAGCCCGAAGTCACTTTGGCCCTCTTGAGAATCGCTTCCGGCACGTCGGCCATCGTCTCGTCATATCCCTGTCCGATAAGTTTGTCCACCAGTTCCACTTCCGCCTTCTCCATCTCCTGTTCGGCCTTGGCCAGTTCCCGTCGGGCTTCACGGTCGTCCACCGAAGCCAGCAACGCCCCCTTCTTCACCAAAGAGCCGTTCTTCACATGAATGGCATGCAACAGTCCGGTAGCCGGCATGGCCAGTTCGCTTTTGGCCGCCGCCCTCAACTTGCCGTTACACTTGATTTGCTTGTTGAACACCACCTTGTGCAACATCATCGTATCCACATAATTCTCGTTCAGTTTCTGCACCGCGCCCTCCATGGCCTGTTCCTTTTCTTCGTCTTGTCCGTCCGTGTCCTTGCAGCCGCACACGGCTCCCCAGACGGCCCACACCACGAGGCTTATTCCCGTAATCCGTTTCATATCTGTCTGTCGTTAATTTACCAAATCATTAAAGTTCACCCCGATGTTCTCCTTGCGGATAAAGTCGTACAGCGTCAGTTTCTGTATGCCGTAATAGTCCGTCCAGAACTGTTGCAGTTGGCTGATGTACTGGTGCTGCGCGCTTTCAAACTCCTCTTGTGCCGTGTTGAGTTCCGTCACCGTCACCGACCCGTTCTCGAACCGCTTCTTCATGATGTCGTAACGTTCGGCGGCTATATCCTGCGCCCGGAGTGAAGTCTTGCACTGTTCGGCCTGGTTGTTGAACTGCAACACCTTCGTCCGCACGTCGTGCGCAAATTCGATGTTGGCCTGCTCTATCTGGGTCTTGGTGATTTCCACGTCCGTCTTGGCCATGCGCACCTTCCCCCGGCCCATGCCCCAGTCGTAAATCGGAATGGTCATCGTAAGCCCCACCGTCTCATAGTCTTTCAGGCGGCGGTAGGCGGCAGGCAACTCATTCGCCGACTGGCTCAGTCCGAGCCTTCCGCGAAACTCCACCTGCAAGCCCCTGTTGGCCTTCGCCTCGGCCAACGCCCGCTGCGACTCCAACAGGTTCAACTGTTGTTCGATTGAATGCGACGACCCCGTCCATGCCTTGTCGAGCACCTGTTCGGCGTTCATCTCGATTTCCGGCATGTAATAAGGCGGCAACAGTTCTATGTCCCCATAGTCCACAATGCGCAAATAAGAAAACAGGCTGAACAACTGGGTCCTCAGCGTAAGGCTCGTGCTATTCACACTCATCTTGGCGTTCAGCAACGAAAGTTCCATCTGCAACACCTCGCTCTTTGTGGTCGTCCCCAAGTCCAGCCTCTTCTTGGCAATCTCGAAAAGATGTTTCCGGTCCTCGTAGTCCGCCACGCTTTGGCGGTAATTTTCCTGCGCCGAAAGCACCGTAAAGAACAGGTTCGTCACGTTGATGGTGATGTCCTGCATCGTTTCCAAATAAGCCCTCTGCGCATTCTCGTACTGCAGCGGCGCCGTCTTCTTCCGCCACTTCAGGGCATTGTAAGCCCTGATGGGCTGCGTATAATTCAGGATGAGAGGCACCGTGTTATACGTCTGCAAATCGTAGTTGAACTGGTCCAGCCGCGAGAGTGACGACTGCAACGACAGCGTACCGCCCAGAAACGGGATGTTCTGGTCCACGGACAAAGTCAGGTCGTTCGAGAGCGAGTTGTTGTCCACGTAAGAGATACGCCCCGTGTCCGGGTCGCGAGCCTCCACGATAGAGCGGTCGAAGTTCATCACCCCGCCCGAAAGGTTCAACGAGGGCAGCAGTTCCGCCCGGTAAGAACGGTAGTTCCAGTACTGTCCCAAGAAACTGTAGCGAGCCACCTGCGCCGCATACGAATCCCGTTTGGCTATTTCTATGGCTTCCGTCAACGACAGTTTACGCACCTGTTGCGCCCCTACCGGCACGACAGCCACCCACAAGCACCACCAAGCACCACGCAAATATTTTCCTATTTCGCTTTTCATGGTATACCTATTATCTTTTTGTTAACTTCTTCGCTTCGTTTTTCATCTCCCGCACCGCCGGAGAATCCACCTTCGGCCTGAAAGCAATGATTTGCCGGGCCATCTCCTCCGCCTTGCGCATTTGTCCTTCCGCTTCATAAAGTTTCATCAACCGATAGAGCGGATACATGCGCCCCGGCAACATCCCGAAAGCCTTCCGGTAAGCCGATTCAGCCTCCGCCACAGCCCCCAAATCCCGGTAGTTGTTCCCCATCAGTGTGTAAAACACGGGGTCACAACTTACCCTTGTGCCCTGACGCAGCATCGCATTGCTTTCGTTGTAACGCCCGGCCTCCCGCAACGCAGTACCAAAGGTAAACAAAAAATCCGGATAAGCTTTCAAATCCTCATACTTTTTGCGGTAATCCTCCAAAAATGCCACATCCTGAACGCCACGCACGCGGCGGAACTCCTCGTATGCCTCCACGCGCCGGGCCGTACAGGCCGACAGGTGCCATACGCACAAACCGCCTGCGGCCACCACAGGCCACACGGCCGTCCTTTTCCACCACCGCACTTCCGCCGTTCCGGCCTCGAGCGATACCGCCAAGGCCACCCAAGCCACAGCCAACGACAAGAACGGCCACAAAGCGAAAGGATAGGAAAACAGGGAAGAGACCAACAAGACCAACCAACCGTAGGCCGAGACCTCACCACGCCTGCACAACACCGCCAAGCTCCACAAGCCCAACACCAAGGCCGGAACGGCCCCCAACACGCCCTGTTCCACGCCTACGCCCAACACACCGTTGAAGGCATACTCCGGACTACCGGCCACCACCGACAGCGGCGAACCGGGACGCGCGGCAAAGAAAGCCTCCTGCGCTGCACCGTAGGCCTGCGCATAGCCGCCAAGCCCATGCCCGCAAAGCCATTCCCCGGCCCAAGCCCGTCCGGCCACCATCGTCATCAGCAGACGCCCGTCTGCCGACCCTTGTTTCAGGAAGTAAGCCGACACGCCTGCACACACCGCCACGCCCATCCCCCAAAGCACCATCCGCCGATGCGCCTTCCACAGCAGGCAGGCCGCAGCCACCGCCACAGCCACCCAGGCCGCGCGGCTCCACGTGGCGACCAGTACGGGAAAGCAAAAAACCGCCACTGCCGCCACGCTCCAAGCCCCCACCCGGCTCCACCGCCCCCGCCCGGCAAAAGCCTCTCCATACCTGTACCACCAAGCTACGGAGACGGCCAGCACCACGGCCACGAATATGGCATACGGGCCGGGATTGAAAAACGTACCCGTCACGTCGAACAAATGATGCCGGGATGCCTCCCGACCCGCCAACTGCATGAAACCCGTCCAAAGCTCATAGCCGCCCGCCGCACACAGTCCGACCCACCAAAGCCGGGTAAAAGCCCTGCCGCAAAAAGGAATAACCAACCGCAAGGCTACGTAAGCCACTCCCAAGGCCATGGCCTTGCCATAGGCCTCCGCCGCCGGATAGGGCGACACAAACACATAATTCAGCGAAACATAGACCCACCAAAACAAGGCTACGCCGTCCGCCCAATGCAGGCGCGGCAACCGCCGTCCCAAGCATACGGCCGTCAAAGCCAAGACGACCAAAGCCGCCACCGCCCGATAGCCCCAAACGTCCGACACGGAAGGCATCGCCTCCGTCCGCCACACGACAGGGTCGCACAACGCCGCCACCGCTGCCGCCGCCACGCCATACCTTATTATATATGTATATTGTCCCTTATTCATTGTCCGTCAGGTTTAGTCCGCGGCGTTCCCTCCGTTCGCGCCCCGTCAAGGGATGGTGCGACTCCACCACACGATCCACCACGCCCACGATGTATTCCTCCGGAACGAAGCCCCAGTAACGCGAATCCTTAGAACCGTAGGCCATGTCGCCGCATACGAAATAATAATTCTTGCGGAAACGGTAGTAAGGCAAAGGCCGACCGTCCGACAGGCACTGCCCGCATGCCCCGTCCCATGCCAACGCACGACCCGTCTCCCATTCTATCACCCGGCGGTAGATTTCCACCTTGCGCCAGTCGTCCATCCGCAGAATGTCGCCCCGACGGGGCACGTACACCGGTGGGATGTCCTTGATGGTATAGCCCAATACAGCCGTCTCCACCAAGATGTTGCGCATCGCGTACCAAGGTATCAGGCTGTCCGGCGTTTCCTCCAATCGCCGTTGCGCCTCCGGAAGCCCCAACACGCCCTCATAATGGCTGTTCACCGGGCGGCTGTGCACGAAAGATATCGTATCGCCCGGCAAGGCCACCACGCGCTTCACATACACGTAATTCATCTTGAAGCCGATACGCCCCTTGTCATTCACGGGATAGTTGAACACCACGATGTCGTTGTAACGCAGGCCGCGATGCCCCCGTGTGCGGATGCTCTCCATCCGACCGTCCGTAAAATCCAGCGACGTGTAGAGCCGCGCACCGAAAACCGTCTTGTCCACCCGGACCTTGTCGCCCGGAAGCAACGTGGGCGACATCGAGTCCGACGGGATGACGAACGTGTCGGCCACCAAAGCGCGCCAACCGTAGTGAACGGCCACGCCCAACACGACGGCCAACCAGACGAGGCACACGCCGCACGCCACCTTATACGCCACGCCCCATACCGCCTTCATCGTCCGCCCTCCGTTTCTTTACGGCGCACCCAGACCATCACCGCCAAGCCCGCCAATACGCAAACGCCGTAACGCCACGGCAGGCCTGCGTCCTCTTCCATCATCTCCCCCACCGTGACGTTCCGACCGAACCGTGCCGGACGGAACACCGACAAGTTTCGCTTGGCACGCACGATACCCCCGTCCACCACCACGAAACCAACCTCGGCACGCAGCAGCGATTTCAGCGTCACCTCGTCCGTATAGAAAACATCCATACCCGCCCCGCCGTTCAGGCCGGGAAGCGTCCACAGGCAGAGGGAGATGCGCCCCGCCCCGGCTTCGGCACGAAGGCCGGACAGCCTGCGAAGGTCGTCCACCGTAAGCTCGCGCCGCGACACCACCACCACCAAAGGCTTTGACCCGGACACCTCCATCAACGAATCCGTCACCTCTTCATAACGTCCGTCGTACACTCCGAAGCCCGGCACGGCGGACAGGGCCGCCCCACGGCCGAAAGGCAGGAAATCCACCGGGGGAAGCCATACCGCCGAGTAAAGGGGAACTGCCAAGGAGAAGACCGCACAGCAAGCAGTCGTGCGCCACCCTTTCAGGCCGTGCCAAGACTCCGTCCGCACTACCCACAGATGCCAGACTGCCAAAGCCCACAGCAACACGTTTTTCAACAACGTAGCCCCGTGCCCCAACGTGAAAGCCTCGCCGAAGCAGCCGCAATCCTGCACCGACAACCCCATGGGCGAGAAAGCCAGCCAAGCCGTCAGCGCGGTAAAGGCAGACATTATCGCCACCGTACCCCAGGCCACCGCCTTGCGGAACACGCCCGAGAGCAGGAGCAGCCCCATGCACAACTCCCCGGCACAGATACACACCGACCATGCCAAGGGATGATCGGCCACGAAGCCGCTCCAACCCCACACGCGGAAATACTCCGACAGTTTCAGCGACGTGCCGTAAGGGTCCACGCCTTTCAACCAACCGGAGGCCACGAAGCATGCGCCTAACAGCAAGGAAGGGATATGACGGATTATGCGTTTCATTTTATTCTCGTTTGCCTAACTTTTCTTCCACTATTTGCCAAAACATTTCCTCTATCTTCTCATTCTCCAAAGGATTGCCGACCAACAGCACGTTGTTGTTTTCATCCAAAAGGAAAGTGTGAAACATTGGATTATGCGGCAAATGGGGATTTGAACGTTCAAATATACCAAGCGTATCTATATAAATGGGATATTCAGGCGCATACGTCCTTACCGTCCAATCAAAGCCAAACCGATCTTCAGTGGAAGGAGAAAAAATAAAATAAAACTTCAAATCCTCTCCATACATCCCAACTTTCCGTAACAGCTCGTCCCATTTATACATTTCGCTCAATTTACAAGATGAACAAACCAAAGAATCTGCATATACAACCCATTGAAAAGATGGAGCGTTTATTTCAGAATCAATCTCTTGTCCTCTCTCTACGTACTCCATACTATCCAAACATAAAGTAATAATCTGAGACTGAAATGCCTCTAATTCCCCTTTTACTTGTCCTTTCTTGCTACAAGAGAAAAAGAGAATACTAGAAAACAAACTCGTTAATATGTATTTCAAGACCATGAAACTCATTATTAAAGACTAAAGAAGGTAGGGGTATTTAAAATACCCTCTACCTATTTTCACAAAAAGAATTTTATTTCATCGTATAAAACAATAAAACCCAATCCCCTTCTTTAATACTATTTTCAACTTGATGATCAGCACGTCTAAATCCTTTTCGAACCAATTCATCATATATATCATATCCAGGTATCACACTTACAAATTTATTTTGATAGTATGAAATTGGTGACAACATAACATTACTCCAATTTTTTGTGTCATCTGAAGGATTACGGTAAAACATTGAATCTTTTCTACAATAAAGATAATTCTCTGAAAATTCACCTTCTACAACCTCCATTGCAATATAATTGCTACAAAAGAAAGGAACTCCAGCCAAATAATTATAGCTTCCTTGCTCTACTTTCTCTGTATCAAATCTATGCTCTTCAGGGATTTTATTCTCAAAGTCAATACTTACACAAGTATAGTTCTCTGGATTCTCCTTTGGAAATATTGTAACTCCGTCAAATCTCCATGAACTGAAGTAAACATTATCACCATAATTGGTAAAATAGCGAATATAACCTATCGGCTCTGAATAATTTTCATCATACGGAAGTAGACCTGTAATGACATTGAACTCGTTATCTGTTATATAAATAAGGTACTTACTCTGTTTTTCTTTCAAATTGCCTCCACTATTAGGAACAAAAGTTAACAAAAATTTTCCATCTGAAAGAGTTGCTATATCCCATGCCACAATGGATAAATCTTTTTTACCTTTATATTCCCCTGTATAAGCATCATAAAGATAAACTTTACGCCGATAATTATCCAATATGTATATATTGTTTTTATCTACAGTAAAATTCCTTATTTCTTGATATTCCCCCTCTCCATTTCCAAATTTGTTAAGGACAAAGTTCACATTTCCATTCATGTTGCATACGGTAATTTTACGAGTTCGAAAATCGCCTATATACATCATTCCGTTTTCACACAACATTTTATCAATATTGCGAAACAAGGCCTCTTGCGTAAGTTTTAAAGGAAGATAAGTAACAGAATCCACACAATCTGAAATACTTCCCATTTCCTGTTTCTCAAAATCTAAAACTTCAGTAATTTTTAAAATTCCATCCTTTTCAGACTTTTGAGAACAGGCAGCAAAAAGCACCACACATATAAAAAAAATTATTCTCCTCATAATAGATCAGCTCTTACCCATGTACAGGACATTTTCTAGTATCACACCCACTACCTCCACCTGGACAAGTTACAATTTTGGCTCGACATTTTTTCAAACCTCCAAGAGATACTCCACAGTCAAAAATAACTTGGTATCCATTAGGATATTCATAACCGCCTTCATCTTGGTTTGCCAACGCTTCCGCATTTGCCAACAACAAGTCACTTTCACTCACTCCATTGTACGCATCATAAGTGCGATACCCGGCGTAGGCCGACAAGCCCAACACCACTGCGCCTATTAAGGGCGCGAAGAACTTCTTCTTCATAACATTTAATTTTTAATAATTATACCCTTTGCAGGTTTCGCGGCTTCACGCTCTTCTTGCCGATCACCTGCGTGGGATTCGCAGGTAAAGTAATCACAAAATTTTCAAAAACAAGCGTTTACAAGCGTCCTTTTTCGTTTACAAAATTGTAAACGGCCATTTACGCTCATTTCCAATATATTACAAGATACGTTTACAAGGCGTTTACAAGAATAAACAGGCTTGTTTATCTCAACATACCCCAAAAGAATGCCAAATAGCTCTGGCAACGCGTTCCGGGATATAAACATATGCCCCCTTTTCATCTGTTCGATGTTGCTTCATATAAATGGAAGCCATAAATTCACCATGGCCACGATAACGCTTACCAATTTCATTGCGTGCCAAAACCTCCGCATTAGCCAACAACAAATCACTTTCATCCACTCCCATGTACACATTATAGCCTTAGGGTGCACCGACCGGCAACCCAGTTATAAAATCCCATTCAAAATCAAAGGAATACCTTAAAGGTTGATAAAACGACTTTCTTTATTGTCAATATACACGAGACAAAAACTACCGGAAGAATCACTTACCACATCAAAAGGCATCGATTTTAATGCCTGACGGGCATAATACTTCATATTCCTTATTTTAGATTTGCTACATCCCAGTTTTTCATAAGGAATAGAATTGAATATTTCATTGAATTCTTCCAACGTCAAGGTATGGTTTTCCTTCTTTACCAAGACATTCAAAAACAGAGCCACACGAGGTGCCACCCTAACCGTATTCCCTTCGTACGACACAATCCCACCGAACGTATCAACATGTAACGCATAATGAACAGAGGGCAACACCTCGCTCATACTCTCTTCGGAACAAACTTTTTCTTCCGACTTGAGAAATTTCAAACAGCGGGACAGGGAAACGTAGAAAACCAGAGCGGTCAACACCAAAAGGCAAGACATGGAGATACAAAAAGCATACAGGAGCTTGACGTGAAAGGCATCCATCCGGAAGGTTTCCGTAAGCATTAAATCGCACCACAACGGATAATCACGCCATTCCTTCAGCATGAAAACAAATCCCAAGGCCTCACACAACCATAATCCGCCCCATAGCACCGGAACGGACACCGACTTTAAAACCTGCTTATTTATTCTTACCATAACATGAGTATTTTAATATTACCAAAAACGCTGCTTTCCTTCTTTGTATTCAAACAGACGCTCCGCTACCCCCCGACTATGGTCGCGTAATAACAACAGGGCATGTTTCGGCACATTCTGAAAAAGCAGGGAATCCGAATGGGCAACTTGCCGACCTGCTGACTCCCATTTCCCCCCACGGCACACGAACAGTTCATAAACGTCACCTTCCCGAACAAAGTTGTCCCGATTGCGGGGTGTGTAGACAATCTTGCCCACATGCTTTTGCTCTCCCAAGTCCAACCCTGCCCAACCGCCATAATCTAAGGGATAGTCGTATGAGGTGTCCGTATGCCCATCGAACACATTGAAATAGGAATGGCTGCCACGTGCTCCATCCTCAGGCCCCAAAATTTCTCCTTTCAAGGGCATGTCGTCTGTCCATGAGGAATAGAAACCCACCTCGGACACATTGCAGAATCCACCCCGTGGCCCAAGATAACGCACATAGCGGTAAGCCTTTGACGAATCGGCGCGAACCACAGTACATAAGCGATCCGGTACGTCGTGAATATGGAATAATGTGTCCGGATGCTCAAATCCAGGTATATTGCTACCCTCGAATACACCGTCCACCATACGTCCCAAAAAGAATTCCGCAAACATTCCGAATTTACTCAACAATACGACATCCTCAGTCTCCGGTCCAGGCTCATAATAAGCCATTTTTCCAGTTTCAACATCTACACTAAAAGGATTGGAAATCATTTCCAGTTCCCCACTCTCTTGGTCATAAAGGGCTAAGCAATATACCGTACCGCCATGGCAATCTTCAAAAACAGCCGCCATACCGTCATAAATATCCCACCCGACCGGTTTCCATGAATACCTTTCGGACATGCAGAGATAAACTGGTTCGCCTTCCTTCGGTTCCTGAATAAAACGGTCTTTCCCAACAGACAGTTTATATGCTTGCTCTCTGCCATATATGCGGGTCACGTCCTCGAAACAAGGATAGCGGAAGACCGGGTGGACATCTTTAGGCCTAACATCCATTTCCTCTATTATCCGACGATTAAGCCCGAACTTCTGACGGAAAACCTTTCCATATACATCCACATAATCTTCCGCTTTCAGGAAACGGGGACGACGGTAAAACATCGAAGAAAACCAAGTCTGCCCTTCAGGGTCATCCACAAAAATCCAATAATGAGGAACGTTGTTGTTTCCCCTCAAAGGAAGCTCTTCAATGCCGCACGGAATACCCAATGCCCTGTAAATGTAAACCAATGCATCGCATAAATCCAGACAACTTCCACTCCGCCAATCCGCAATCCGAGGCCCGACACGCACGCTTGTCCCCATTTCACCGGTAAAGTAATGTGGTGTCCTGAGCAAACTGTCGCGCACGACAAATGCGGCATGCACGGGGTTCTCTATTTCCGGATCGTTCTTATGTTTTTCTATGATAGGCATAAATTGGTAATACAATCTTTCGCGCCAAGGCTCAAGTTTCTCATTACCCACACGATAAGGCAAAACGTATTCACAAAACTGCTCAAATGAAACATTTTTTCCCCACGGCTGTTCACGCCACACTTTAAACGCCCACTCTATGTTTCCCACAAGATAGGCGGGGTCGATATATACATCTTTTTTCATGGCAATCTTTCCCACACCGGAAAAGCCATATTGTCGTGCTGCAGAATCCAAAGCCTCCTGATAAGAAAATTTACCGGTACTGAACAATTCGTAGGATTTATACATCGGTCTCAAGTCACCGCTGTCCACACCTTGGTGATAAGGTAAATTGTCTATCAAAAACAGAGCAGCCTTGTATTTTAAAGAATCTCCTTCATAAAGCTGCAATACATGCCGTAATCCCGGATTTTCCCTCAATACCAAATTACGTACCTTCATTTCCTCGTCTGGAACACACCCCACACTTAAAATGCTTAATACTCCTACGACACTTAATAAATACTCCTTCATACAGTTCATTAAAATATTTTATATTTATATTCTTGGTATTTTACATTATCTCTCTACTAATTTATCTTCTCTAAATAGAACAAGAAACCTTATGCTGCCTTTCATATTATTTTTCCACTTACTTGATTGGGAAACAATACAAAGTAACAATATAGCTAAATAAAAAACAAATTTTTGCAATAAACATTTATAAACGGAAAATAAACACACTATAAACAGATTTGATTTTCAGTAGAATAATCATCAAAAAAAGTTTGATAACGAACATTCCATCCCACATTAAGTTTTATTATGGTGAAACGTACGTTACATTCCGTGCAACCTACGTACAATTGTGTTTAACCTTCAAAGGACATAGAAAAAGACAAATACCACCAAATTTAAGTATATTTTATCCCTTTGTATTAGTTGTAGAAACAAAAGAATTTATTTAATTTTGCAAAAAGGACATTGTTCATACGAAATATGAAGAAAGAAAACAAAATATTGACTTCTGCCATTATATCAGCCATTATCGCTATTATAATTATTATATGGAACATAAACAAAATCCCATCATGGCATACAGGCCTGGAACTTAGTTATATGAATAAAACCATCCCTAACAGCATTTTGCAAGAAGTATTGCCGTTCGCATATATTGAAGGAATACTCATCATCTTAATTTGTTGCATCACTACCATCTTTCTACTAAAGAAGTGGCATAGAACAATAAGAACAGCAAAAGGACAAGTATCATCAATCCCAATACAAATGGAAGAGGATAATTTGGAAAAGGAATTACTGAAAATACAAATCAACGACCATACTATCACATACAATGATACCATATTGATAAAAAGCCGAACGCAAGTAATCCTTGTACTGGAGAAGCTGATAGAAAAGGATACACACACTTTACACGTGGAGGAACTAAACTCCATCTTGGGAGAAAACTACTACGATGGTTCAGATTCCTCACGAAAACGCGTAAATACCCTCAAACATAATATGAAAAAGGCTTTATGCAATACTCCTTTCGATATCAAAAGAATAAATAATGACTTTCAGCTTGTTCTAAAACGAATATAACGGATTATGATTAGGTCACCAAGCATCTGAAAAATATTGCCGAGCGAATATTGGCAGGCCTTCCTGCCACAGAATAAGGAACTTATCAGTAAATACGGCTTTTTTCAAAAAATAAAAGACAGAAACTATAATGGTGCTAAATTTCACATAGTTTCTTTTACATACATTACAAAGTCATCATTCAGAGCGTTATAAATTCACAAAGATTGTTCTCCACAGCAAGTTTTCAAAAAACATGTTTCATCTTTCAGGATAGTTTACAATCTCTTGGAACACAATAGATTCCGGTGAAGGATGTACTAATCCATCCTTCAGCCTTCTTTCAGCGGCAATCATCCCCGACCGACATCTTCATAACCCTCTCCGGTGAATACCCGGTGAACCCTATAGATGAAGAAAGTTCACCTTAATAATCTGTAAAACAACAAGTCTGAAGGATGCGAATGGATTTTTTCACATATATCCTTGTATGGAGGGAAGAGGCATAGAAAGACAAACAAAGAAACCGAAAACAATTACCGCAAACCGGAAAATCAATCGCACCACAACGATTTTCCGATTTACGGCAAAAATAAGAGACGAAAAAGGAGAACTAAAGGGCCACTTCTCTCTTGCCCGCTCTCTTCAAGAGCCAACGGAACATTCCCAAAGTATCAAAAAATATTTTATACTCTTTTACTTTGATTTCTTGCGATAATTCCTTTTCTTTGT
>NZ_JH376617.1 GCF_000233955.1 Paraprevotella clara YIT 11840 | reverse complement strand
CTCTATCTTCTCGTTCGTCCAGAAGTCGTACCAAACCGTACCGCATGGAAGATAAACCTCTGTAGATTTCGGCTGTTGGAAATCGGCCTGCACCTTTCCTTCGGCTTTCCCTGCATTATCGCGGTTCCATCCGCTTTCTTCATTCACCTTCACCACTTTCTCCTGCGTATATTGTGCATGCAACACAGGCGCTACAAGGAAAGCCTTTCCAAACATATATTCGTCATTCATGTCCCACACCTTCTTGTCCTTTGGGAAATCCATGACGAGCGCACGCATGAACGTAGACTGGCGATGACTCACATCCCACGACGTAGAATAAATGTAGGGCAAAAGGGAATAACGCAGGCGTATCATCTTCTCAATGGCATCATACACCGGTTCGCCTTTTTGGCCGAATTGATAAATCTCGCGTGGGGTGTCAGCACCGTGGGAGCGCATCATCGGTGTAAAAGTTCCGAACTGCAACCAACGTACATAAAGCTCCTGATAAAGCGGATTCTTAGGAGCCGTTCCGTCATTCCAACTCTTATTATATTGCCCGGCAAAGAAACCGCCAATGTCGTTGTTCCAGTGGGGCATGCCACAAAGTGAGAAGTTCAAGCCGGCCGGTACCTGATTGCGCAAGGTCTCCCATGATGAACCCACGTCACCACTCCACACATTAGCCCCATAACGCTGCTGTCCCAAAAAGCCCGAACGGGTCAGGATAAACACACGTTTATCTGACGACACGGCACGCTGATGGTCGTACACTCCGCCAACGGACATGAGCGGATAGGCATTACGTACTTTGCGGAAAGACCCCATGTAGGTCTTCGTGTCCATATCTTCGGGCTTAAAATCCAAATGATCCGGTTCAGTAGAATCCATCCACCATGCATCCATACCAAGCTTAAAGATTCCCTCGTTCAGGTATTTCCAGTAGATGTCACGAGCTTCAGGAGAATAAGCGTCATACACTCGCACGCCAGAAGGATATTCCATATCGGGCGGCCAACCTTCCGTCCCAGAGGCAGGCCACGTCCGGAAATCGTACAATAATCCTTTATCGGCCAATTCCCGATAAGGCTTTGTAGCCGGACCGAACGACGACCAGATGGAAATAGCCATGTGCGCGTTCATCGCATGTACGTCATCTATCATTTTTTTGGGATTATTGAATAGAGGATTCTGAAAGTCCATAGCATTCCACAAATAGTTGTGTCCCCAATATTGCCAATCTTGAATAATACCGTCAAGAGGTACACCTAATTCACGATACTTACGTACAACACCTACCGTCTCTTCTTGGCTCTTATAACGTTCCTTACTTTGCCAATAACCATAAGTCCAAAGAGGAAACATCGGTACCTCTCCCGTAAGATAACGTATCTGTGCCACTACGCCGTCGGCATCCGCACCATACATGAAATAATAATCCATACAATCGCCCACCTCCGAACGGAAAGAAGTCTCTTTCTCATTGTCGGTAAAGACTGTGGGGGAATAATTGTCCCAGAAGAGGCCATATCCTTTGGTAGATTGGATGAATGGACTTACGTCTTCCACGTTACCTTGTACAAGATTCTTCACTTGCCCACGTTGGGACATCTTCCCGTTTTGTAACTGTCCCAACCCGTAAAGAGCCTCATCGGAATCCAGTTGGAAAGCCTGGTAAACACTATAAGTTGCATCACCTGCATCGTTAAAGGCGGTAAACTGTTTTTCCACACTTTTTTCACGGAGCAAAGGAGTACCGTCAGCCGTTTCGTAAGAAAGGACACCAGTCGACGTGTCGAGACTTACCTGTAGTTCCTTGGTGCCAAGCACAATGTCCCCCTTCTTGACAGAGATTTTGAAGCCGACTTCACCCGGAGAAGCCACAACCGACAAACTTTTTTTCTCAAAACTCTCACCATGGGGGGACTTGAGTATCCTCACCACAGAGGGAGTGAAAAACTGTACCTCCACATCCACGGCGTTCACGGTAGCTTTCACGCCGTAAGCAGTCTTTTGGTAATCCTGAGCCCAGGCTGCGGCCACACAGGCCACCCCACCCAAAAACAACATCATCTTTCTCATTCTATTTCTATTATTGTTCAACAACGCAAAATTATAGTCCCATAGTCCATCTCCCATAATAACTATGTTGAAAACAATCGTAATGAGGTTGAAACACCAAAGGACATGTTACATCCCATATGTCCGCATGTTACATTCTTCTTGATAAAAGTATGCAAACCGACTATCTTACTTCTTACATATATAAAGAATGCGCAGGAATCGGTGTAGAGAACAGCCTCCCTCTACGGTATCCTGCGCACCCACTCGTGTCTATTATCGCCACCAAATTCAGCTAAAACGCCAGTAATCCCAGTTCATCAGGTTCTTGCCGGCGCCGCCCTTGAAAAGGAACACCAGGTCATGTACGCCTTTAGCCCCTTTCACGCGGCATTCCATTTCTTTATACGCCTGCATGCCTCCGGTGGCTTTCACCTCCAGCGTGCCCACCAACGGTCCGTCGACACAGTCCAAATGTATCTCGACGGTACAGCCTTGCTCCGCAGCGATGCAGGCACGGAAACGTTTGGCGCCCCGCTTCCCGAAGTCCACGCCACGAACAATCAACGAGTCGCCATCATCCACAGCCGTCACATAGATGCCGCCGCCCGGCATCTTCTCCGTCTTCAGTCCATATCCCCAAGCCATCGTCTCGGCCTCCACTCTGCGGTACGGGTCGAAATGCTCAATCTGTTCCACCTTCACATCCTTGAAATAAGGCACTTCTTGTATCGTCCCGTCAGCATTATAGTGCATCTCGGCCACAGAGATGGAACGGCGTTCGTGGTGTTCTTCCATTTCCAGACGCAACAAGTCGTAATTCTGTCCGAACACGTACGTCTTTCCCTTGTAGTCGATAATGCCGGGATGGTTACCACGCGTACGGTCGGTCGGACGCATGATGTATCCCTTCACGTCCCACGGACCGGTAGGAGAATCGCTCATGGCATAACCGATGCCTTCGGGGCAGCAAGTGGAAGCAAAGGCCAAGTAATAATGGTTGTTGCGCTTGTAAAACCATGGCCCTTCCTGATAAGTCTTCAGCTTGCCGATTTTTACGATGTCACCCGAGGTAGAAATCATGTCTTCGTTGAGCTTCACATAATAAAGATTGGGGTTGCCCCAATACATATAAGCCTGTCCGTCGTCGTCGATATATACCGTGGGGTCGATGTCGTCCCAATGCTCCTTTTGCCATACCAAAGGCTTGCCGATAGGGTCTTTAAAAGGACCGTAAGGCGAGTCGGATACCAACACGCCGATTCCATTGCCATGAAGCGGACAGTACATATAGAACTTGCCATTACGTTCGACGACCTGCAAAGCCCATGCTCCGTTGTCACGCTTACGCCAAGTGAAGTCCTTCAACGAAGCAATGGGACCGTGGTCGGTCCAGTTCACCATGTCGGTGGAAGTATAAAGTTGCCAATCCAACATTTTGAACCCATATCCCTGTGCATCGTCCTCGTCATGGGACGTATAAAGGAACACAGTGTCGTTGTACACCATCGGCGCGGGGTCGGCCGTGTACTTGGTCTGGATAATGGGCTCTTGTGCGTAAAGCACGGTTTGCCCTGCACATGCCAACAATGTGGCGAAGGCAGATGTCATAAGTGAATGTTTCATTTTACCAATCTATTATTTAAAGGTTATCTTTTATAGCCAAAATTCCATCTTCAGGATTCGGACGACCGGAAAAAAAGCCTCAACGTTTCTGCCAGATAGGCACGGGCGTTCATCCATGTATGTTCCCCGTCCGTGATACGCGTCCGGCAGGAAATGCCTTTCTCCCGAAAATAATCAAGATGTCTCATCACATCGGCGTAGAGGAAATCTCCGCGCCCTACACCGAACCACTTCACCCGGTAGAGAGAATCCATACGTGCAGGATTCCCCATAAGCTGCCCGAAATGACGCTCCATCACCTGCGGAGTAAGATAGGCACTATAAGAAGCCACGTGGGCGAACAATTCAGGATGGGAAAATGCTGCAAACAGAGCCTGCCCACCGCCACGCGAGAACCCGCCCACCGCACGGGACTCGCGCGAAAGCTCCGTACGGAAACTTGACTCCACATAGGGAATCACGGCTTCCGTCAGTTCGCGGGCGAAGGTGGCATACATCTCGGCAGCCTCAGGCGATGAGGGCATGGGCGTACCATGAGACGGCATATAACCGTACGGCATGACTACGAGCATCGGCTCGGCCTCGCCTCTGGCGATGAGATTGTCCAAAATGGCATCCACACGCCCTACCTTATACCAGGTTTCCTCCGTATCAGTCGTGCCGCTCACGAGATAAAGCACGGGATAACGCCGTTCGGTCTCCCGGTCATAGCCCGGAGGCGTATAAACCAACATCGTACGATCGGCGTGCAAAACCTCGGAATAATAACTGCAATAGCGTACCTGTCCCCTCGGAACATCTTTATGGCGCGCATAGAGGGCTGCCGTATCCGGCATCTCCAACAAACTGGCTTTGAAACGTTCGTTGGGAAAAATCAGGGGATTACTCGGATCGGAGGTCTCTACCCCATCGATACGGAATGAATAAGGATAAATGTCGGGACGGTCTATCTTTACCGTCACGCTCCACACTCCATCAGTTCCTTTCCGCATCGGACATGTGCCTTCCATAAACTGTCCCGAAAGTTCCACTCGTGAAGCCGAGGGAGCACTGACAGAGAAAGTCACCTCCCCACCGGTATCCACACGGGGCGACACGACCGGGTTATTCCACGGATTCCCTTGTGCCACAACCTCCGCCCTACACACTACCATAGCCACAAAAGCTAAGGCTATTCCCTTTCCTATTCTCCGTTTCATTTATTTGAATCCATTTTGTATAATAATTATAATTCGTAACTCCTACTTAATCAGCTCCATAAAAATAAAGTCCTCCGTAACTCCAGTTTGCCCCGGTAATGCCTGGAAAATTAGGCCTGTCCATCGTCAGCAACACATACCTGTAAGGATAGCCTTCCGGCAAGGGCACAAGGCTCGCCCATACACGTCCCGCCGCTTTAGGCCAATGGGGTTGTAAATCCAAATCCATCTCACCCAATAACTCAAGGCTGGGGTAGGCATGCACCCTCAGGTTTCCATGTCCTCCCATGAAAGCATAATATTTTCCCCCTATTTTTTGTATGGATGTTCCTGTTGAATTCAATGATATGAGCGGAGCAACCCGCGTGAACTTTCCATCCCATTCCTCAGACTCAAAAATACCGGAAGTTATAGATTTACTGGTCAGCACACTGGTAAGCAACCTCCACTTCTTATTTTGGGAATCATAAAATATACAAGGGTCTTCATTATGCCCCAAAACATGATCTGTTTCAACCCGCCGAGCTTTCATTACTGAAAACCCTCGCCGGGGATCTTTAGACGATACGGCTGTCACCAATCCGGTGCCGGACCGGAGTTCCGTGTAGGCAGTCCCCCCGAAATCGCAAGCATACGCTTTCCATAATTTCTCGCGACGGTCATAGAAAAGATGAGAAGCATAATCATTCCTCAGCAAACCGTCGCCATGGTCAAACACGATTACCCCTTCAAAGCGGATATCAAAGACAGAAGGGTCGAGGCTCAACACTCCTTGCACGGACTGGTTGATGTCTATCCCCCGGCAACTGAACGTGAACCACAAACGGCTTTGGTCCATATACGGACTTAAGTCTTCGTATGAAACCAACCGAATATCTGCCTGACCGATTCCCGTAGACAGATAAGAACGGGCACCGGCGACCTCCACACGTCCGCATGAATTGGAAATGACATTGAAAGTAGCCTCAGCAGCCTCTTCTACGGAACGGAAATCTATCACTTCACTAAAATTTTTCTTTATCGGCACATAACCTAAGAAAGAAGTATGCCCATATTCCTCAATAAATGCTCCGAGAGAATTTCCGTAAAGTTGCGCCCGTAATGTAAAACTACCGTCAGGCAATGAAGAAGAAAAACGTTCTTCACGTTCCACAAGGCCATCCTTATATATCCTTAAATATATTCCTTCTTTCAGGGAGTCCAGACAAGCGAAAAGCTGTACGCGGTCTTGCAACCCCATCCGCGCCAATTCAAATCCGACCTCAGATTCCCCATCGTTTCCGTATTCCCATGAATGAATATCTATTTCATAAGTAGCATAAGGATTGACCGCACCCACATAAAAACTCACGGAGCTTTTTTTCTCATCCTCCCCTAAAACAAGACACCCCTTGTATATATGGGCATGAAATGAAGTATCGCACTTTGGCCTTCCGTCCCGTGAAGGAAGAAAAGCCGGATGCATGGATTCAAAGGAAACGATTTCCGAGGGGACAAATTCTGAAAGTGGAATGTTATTCGAAAAAATAAATCTCCTGACAGCCAAACGATGGAAATGAAGTTCCAAAGGATTGGCAACCACCGTATCTGTCCCCTTGAGGTATGCTTTCCCGGTAAAACCACCCCCAAGCAGGAATAAAACGAATATAATAAGCTTGTATTTCATGTCTTGATTCTTGTATTTCCTTCTGATGGCAAAATTACATTCAACCATTCATCTTATTTCCCCTCATAAACAAATGAAACTGCGTTCTTCTCACCGGAATGGGGCACCACAGAGACCTCGTATTTACCGGCCAAAGCCGTCCACTCTTTAACGTTCACGTTCCAACGTAACAAATCTTCCCGACAAACGGTGAAGGACACTTTACGGCTTTCTCCCTTGGCTATGAAAACCCGTTTATGCCCTATCAACTTTTGCTTCAGCCCGCCAACAGCCCACTGGGGAGCAGACAAATAACACTGAACGATTTCCTCACCGTCATACCCTCCTTTATTGGACACCGTCACTTCCACGGACAAAGTATCGCTTCCCGACATGCGGCTTTTATCTACCACCGGACGCGAATATTCGAAGCGGGTATAACTCAACCCATAACCGAAAGGGAACATCACATCACCCTTAAAATATTGGTAGCTTCTACCCTTTGTCACATCATAACTGTCCATTGGAGGGAGTTGGCGTTCGTCCGCAAAAAAAGTCACCGGCGTTTTGCCCGAAGGATTCACTTTGCCCAGCAAGATATGGGTAATGGCACGCGCTTCCCCCTGTCCCCCCATCCACACATTCAGGATGGCTTTCGGCAGACGGACAAACGGAGCAAGCATCAAAGGACTCCCGCTGCCCAAAATCAATATGGTGTTGGGGTTGGCTTCCGTAACTTTACGGATCAATTCTATTTGAGCCTCCCCCCAATGCAAGTCTTTCCGGTCCCTGCCTTCTGAAGAATTGTCGTCCCTCAAGAATAAAATAGCCACATCCGACTCTTTTGCCAACTTTTCGGGGGTGACTCCCTTATCGTCAAAAGGAAGCCTCCACGACAGGCGAACGGCCTGTTGCGCCTTCATTCCACAAGCTTCCACTTCAACTTGATATTCCTGCCCCTTTACCAAAGGCAATTCAAAGCTGCCACGCACTTTCTGATTGCTTCCTTTGCGAAAAACAACCTTCCCGTCTATCCGGATAGAGACCCGACCGGAGCCTTCGAACATGAAAGAGTACCTTCCCGTAAGCGGGGCTTGCAAGACAGAAGTCCAACGTGCCGACAAATCCTTGGCACTTTTCAACTTGTCATCCATAGCCGGTACAAAATCCAGCACTAAATCCTGACGAACCAACAACGGTGTCCCCACGGCTTCTTTGTCCGCATAATATTCGCCCGTAAAACCCAATATCCCATCGTGAGCTTCTCCTACTCCCCGTGACAAATATCGGGAAGGAACAGTCTCCTCTTTCGTACGCTCGCCCACCCAACTTAACTCAGCACGGCTTCCTACGGCATCGCGTAAACAATCCCACAGAACTTCATTGATTTCCGGACTTGCACTATAATCTCCATAATAAACCGTGTTAAAGGCATCGCCTATCAAAGCGATTTTACGGACATCACCGCTGCCCAGCTCCAACGGAAGGAGCCCATCATTCTTCAACAGCACCATGGACTTTTCGGCAGCTTCAAGAGCCAACTCCCTATGTGCAGGACATTCGACTACGGAATATGGGATGTCGACATAAGGATTTCCACCGATATCACCGTCCAACCCCAATCTCACACGCAACTCCAGTACACGCTCCACAGCACGGTCAAGGTCATCGTCATCAATTAGCTTCTCTGTATATGCCCTACGCAGCCCGTCCCGATATTCATCCCGCAGCGACATATCGCAACCGGACTTCAATGCCATTGCGGCAGCCTCTGCCGGCGTACTTGCATACTTATGGTGGGTATATATCTTTTCTACGGCAGACCCGTCTGAGATGACAACACCCCGGAATCCCCACTCCTTGCGCAACACGTCATTCAAAAGATAAGCGTTCGCACAACACGGCACTCCGTTCAACGCATTATAGGCTCCCATGACAGAAGCTGCCCCGCCTCTTACCACAGCTTCGCGAAAGGCCGGGAAATAATATTCCCGCAAGGACAGTTCATCCACGTCCGCCGACCCTCCGGCACGCCTGTTTTCCTCGTTGTTAGCCACAAAATGCTTTATGGTGGCAACCGCTTTCAACCAACGCGCATCATCCCCCTGCAAACCTTGTACATAAGCAACGCCCATTTCACCAGTCAGAAGTGGGTCCTCGCTGAAGCATTCCGACGTACGCCCCCACCTCGGATCGCGTGCAATATTCAATGTGGGAGAAAAAAACGTAAGGCCGAATTGCCTCGGTGAATACCCCTTCTCTTCCATCACTTTACGGTGCTTGGCACGGGCTTCGTCGGATATGGCCGTACTTATCCGTTTAATCAGATCCACATCCCACGTAGCCCCCAAGCCTATCGGTTTCGGGAAGGCCGTAGCCTTACCCGCCCTCGCCACACCGTTGAGACACTCGCTCCACCAATCGTAACGGATAATGCCTAAACGCTCCACTGCCGGAGCATCCGCACAGAGCAAATCTATCTTCTCTTCGACCGTTAGCCCCTTCCGGATGTCCGACACCTTACCGCCGACGTCTTTTTCCCCTGCAAGGCATTGCAAGGAAAGCCAACCGACTAATATAGCAAATATCTCTCTCATACTTTATGAAATAAAACTATTCTCAACCTACGATAAGCAGACCGCCGTTACAAGGAATCGTTACTTTCACGGTCTGCTTCTTCCCAAGCTTCACAGACTTCACTTCTCCCTGCAATTCTTTATCATCGGCATATACCTGCAATTCCGTACCGGAAGCCCACATCGGCAAAGTGATTTCCGTCTTCAGCGTTTCCTGTTGCGCGTTCACTCCCGCCACATACCATTTGTCACCGTGACGACGCGCCAAGATGACGTATTTCCCGGGGTAACCATCGATGAAACGGACATCATCCCACGTCGTAGGCACTTGTTTCATGAAATCTATCGCCCAAGCCGGAGCGTCCGTCAGATTGTTGGGGGCGAGGGCAAAATGTTGCACGGGCGACTGGAACAATACGGCCGTAGCCAACGCATAGACATCGGACGTCACCCGGCGGCTGCCGCGCGGTTCGTTCTTCGCATTGTAATACTTGTTCAGCGCACTGCCACCGAAGTCCATACTGCCCACCGTATTCCGGATGAAAGGATGCAGGCAGGCATTGAAAGCCTCGGCATCGCAACTTTTCTGCGAGAAGTTCAGATTCTCACTGGCCAATACCGCCTCACTGGCCACGAAATTGGGATACATCCGCTCCCAACCGCGCGGAAGGGTACAACCGTGGTAAATCACCATCAAACCGTAATCGTTGGCATCCGCCAGGATGTCTTCGTAAAGCTGCATGGTCTGCTGCTTGTCGCTTCCGATAAAGTCTACCTTGATACCCCGGATGCCGGCTTCCTTCATCCATTTCATTTCACGGCGACGGACTATCATGTTGTCCATGCGGCCACGCGGTCCCTGAGGCGCATCGTTCCAATAACCGTTGGAATTGTACCACAAATACAAGCCTACGCCCTTACCTGCGGCGTAACGGGCCAGTTCCGCTATCCGTTCGTATCCCACGCGCGAATCCCACCAGGCATCCACGAGCACGCTCTCGTAACCCATGTCCGCAGCGAAATCCACGTAACGCTTCTGTTCGTCATAGTTCATGCTGTTGTCGCCGCCGATAATCCAGCTCCACGTGCCACGACCGTAAACATACCGGCGCGAAGGCTCATAGAGAGGTTCCACCACGTCGTATGGTATGGTGGTCTCCACAATCGGTGCCAACGTCTGCCCTATGGTAATCGTACGCCAAGGCGTTTCGCCCGGCAAGGCGATACCGGGGCAGGCCGTCCCGTTACCGTTATATTCCCCCTCCTGCGGGAAGCCGATGGTGTAAAGTCCGCCGTCCTTTCCCATCAGGCGGCTCGCGCAATAACGGCTGTCCACTCCCGTCTCGGAAATCAGCACCCAGCCCTTGTCTCCCGTACGGAACAGGCAGGGGAACGTGTAACCATGCCCCCATCCGTTCTTTCCCATCTCATCGTCGGCGGTGTACCCTGTCTCATAGCTCGGATAGGTACGGGCAAAACCGCCCATCGGTGCCACTTGCGGGCAAAGGAAAGTCGTGGTACCGTCGGGGAGCACAAAGCCCGTAGCCTCCTCCTTGACCACGCAACACAAAGTTTCTCCCTGCGGATACATCTTATATTTAAAGGCCACGTCATGATCGGACACATGGAATACGACATCGAAAATATGCTTGCCGTCCCGGTAAAAAGGGCAGACCGCTTTCGTCGCCCGCACGTCCACCCTACCACGTTTGATGGTCGGTAATTCATAATGCCCCGACACGGGCGAAACGGCAAAAGAGGATTCCTGCAAAACCATGCCTTGCGAAAAGTCGCCGATATTCGTAGACAACCCCAAGGGGGAGGATTCCAAGAACAAAGTTTCACCGTAGGACACACGATAAGTAGGCCGGCCGCCGTCATCGGCTACCGTCACCACTAATTTCTTATCCGGACTTGAAAACTGTACGGTGGCCGCATCTGCCACCCCAAACGCACCCAGTGCGCACGCAAGTAAGAAGTATTTCTTCATTGGGTAAATGATTGATTAATAGTTTTTGATTATTCCCGTCACAAAAGTACGAATAAAAACAAGACTTTCACTTCGCTCATGTTACATATATTTTGTTTCTTGTATCATTTTCAAAGCATGCCGAAGCGAAGAGTCCTGCTCAGAAAACGGAAAAATACTTAAAAACGGGATGCACACGTGCCGCCACAACCTTTTTTCACTCTATTTGATGTTTTTCCACGGTCAAAAGCGACATGTCAAACTGACACGCAAGTGCCGTCCCATACTTGTGTGCCCTTTACTTTTCTACGGATGTCCTCCCCCGACCGGACAAAAAGAAACGGGAAATGCCCAGTGGCTGACAAGCAGCTTTTCCACCGACGCATGAGAATCGCCTATTTTCAAAAGCCTCCGCCCCGAGGCCGTACGAAAGATTCTCGCAAGGCTTAAATTAACAAAATGACAGAAGGACTCTTATTTCATGCTTTTGATAAGTAAATTGTGAATCTTATTACTTTTAAGGGGATTACCAACTAAAATAATACGATTATCCTTATCCAACAAAAACACGTGGAACTGTTCTTCACTTGGTATGCATGGATTAATTTTAGAAAAAATATTCTTATCATCTATAAAGACTGGATATTTAAAGTTCTCAGACAAAACCTTGATTTTCACCAATCCTAACTCATTATGTTTAGGTGACACTATAAACAATATATCAAACACTCCTTCCAGACTATCAGATAACTCCACATAAACATCCCATTCGTGCATAGTTTTCAATCCACATGACATACAGGAAATTGAATCCATATAAACAACAAGTTTATATTCCGAGAGATATCGATTGACAGTTTCTTTCTCTTTAAGACCTTGGTAACACAAAAAAAGAATCAAGAGAAAGTATAACTTCTTTGCCAATCATACCCTAGCCTTTATAAGTTTTATTTCCCCATCCTTATTTTCCACAAAAGCCCAAAGCCGTCCTTTATCGACAGTCATACAATTTATATAGACAATATCTGACGGAAGGCAATATCTATGCACACATTCCCCGTCAAAATCAAACTTCAAGATTTCATTGTACCGCTCTTCCGGCCCGGCTAACACGGCATAAAAACAATCATCTGCCACATGCAGGGCATTAAATCCGACTACTGTTTTCCGGACATACGACGACACAAGTCGGAACGGCTCCCTGAGCAATGGAATATTTCGGAGCATAGAAGCCTTTCACCAACTTATGGCTTATTTCTTCCCCACTCAAAGACAATATCTCAAAGGCCGCCCCTATCCCGGTGGTTATGACAATATGTTTTTCGTCAGGAGAAACACCAAAAGACGCCAAATTACCCCAAACCGACCTGTTGTTCTCTTCTTTTTCGTACAAAACCGGGAAATCCGAATATGTGGCAAGCACCTTTGATTGATTAAAGATTTGAATCCTATTCTCAGGATGGTTACCAAATCCAAGGAAACGGTTGTCTGATAAAGCCAAGACCTGATAGAAGCGATGCTCCACAGGTCGCCCGCTTTCCACGTCTCCCATTCTTATCACATCTTGAACAGGATTGCCTCCACCCAATGCCTCTTTCACGGAAAAGCAAACATTATACTGCGTATTGTAATCGTACACGCAACAGGTCTTCTTATCCTTAGACAAGGACAATCCTTGCGGCAAGATAAATTCTCCGCGCGCCCGTCCTCTTTCACCAAAGCTTTTAACTACATACCCTTTCGTATGAATAAAAT